>CAZRKI010000008.1:4001-13629 GCA_964600765.1 uncultured Marmoricola sp. | reverse complement strand
CTGATGCCTGGGATGTGACGTTGCACAATGCGATCACGCCGAAGACTCCTGGTGGTACTTGTGAGCCGGATTGTTCTACTGATAATCCGACTCCGAAGCGTCCGAAGTTGACGTTGGTCAAGAGCGTGGATCACAACAACACCGGAGACACTGGAGTGGCTGCGGACTGGAATCTCAAGGCAGGTGAACAGCCCTCGGTGAAGTCGGGAACCACGATCAACCTGGATCCCGGCACTTACGGACTCAGCGAGTCCGGTGGGAACGTCGGTTATGAGCTCCTGGGTTGGAAGTGCACCAACTATGAACGTGGTGAGGTGTTCGTTCCCGAGGATGCGGTTGAGCTTGCGGCCAATGATGACGTGACCTGCACGGCGTACAACAAGGCGATGCCAGCCGAATATGACGTGCAGAAACTGGCAGATCCGGCCAGTGGCACCCCGGTGTCCCCAGGCCAGGAGATCACCTACACCCTCAAGGTCACCCACACCGGTGGGGTCAAGCCAAATGATGTGGTGGTAACCGATGACCTCAGCGATGTGCTCACCTCAAATGCAACCCTGGTGGGTGGCTGGCCGGCAAACACCACTTATGACGAGGGATCGCATCTGTTGACCTGGAATGTGCCAGCCATGGCGCAGGATCAGGACTCGCTGCAGATCAGCTTCAAGGTGAAGATCAGTGACAGTGCAGCTGGCAAGGTCATCGACAACACGGTGACCTCGCCGGGAAGCAACTGCCCGCCGATGGAAGAAGACGATTTGCCAGTCCTGAAGCGTGAAGGTGATGAGGAGGACTTCTGTTCCACCTCGCATCCGGTGACCAAGTGGTTGCTGACCAAGGACTCTGACCCGGTCACCACCAGCCAGGTGCTGGGTGGATCGCAGATCACCTACACGCTCTCGGTGACCAACGATTCGGAGGCGGCACCACTAGAAGGGGCCACCGTGGTGGACAACCTGTCTGCGGTGTTGGCCAAGGCCACCATGATCACCGCCTTCCCGGCTGCGGGAGGTGCGGCGACCTTCGACCCGGTCACCAAGATGTTGACCTGGCAGGTGCCCACGATCGCGGCTGGGGATCACACGCCGGTGACCTTCAGTTACACCGTCCAGGTGAATCCGGATGCCATTGGAGTACTGGACAATGTGGCCGCACCTGGAGCGAGCACCGGTGAAGGAGGCAGCCCGGTCAATGGTTCTGGCAAGTGCAAGACCGAGGATGGCTGTGCCACCAACCACGGCATCATCGTGGTCCAGCCCCCGGTGGTGAACCCACCGGTTGCCCCGCCCAAGCAGTGGCGGCCGAAGGCGCTGCCGCATACCGGTGGACCGGAGTCGCTTTGGCTGCCATTTGGTGGAGTGCTGCTCCTGTCCGGTGCGGGACTGGTGCTCTACGGCCGGCGGCGTCGGGATGACGCAGCGTAGCTGAGGAGGCAGCCTGATTGAGGCGCACTTTGGTGGGTGACCTAGCCAACCCGCCAAAGTGCGCTTCAGGGTTTCAGTGCGATTCAGGGATTCCAGAGCTCAGCAGAGACCGAGCAGTGCGTTGCGAACAACGGGCTCCCCGACGGGGGTGTCAGTGGTCCAGGAGGCGGCGACCGGTTAGTTGCTTGAAGCGCAGCCGAATGTAGACCGGTCGGGCGCCGGAAGCCCATGGTTCTGGATCCCAGGTGCGTTTGATGTGGTCGAGTTCGTCGTCGTCCTGCACCAACTCGGCAAAGCCCCGGGCCAGCACGCTCCAACCCAGCCTGGCCTCATGCTCGATGTGATCGACTGAGAAGGAAACCTGGTGCCCACTGCTTCCGGATCGTGAATCGGCCATGGGTGCCTTGGCCAATGAGGAATACGCTGAAGTGCGGAAGATAATCGTTTCATCGACGATGCTGTAGTTGACCGGGAGTACGGCGATGCCGTCCTGATCGTGGAAGGCGACCCGGCCCAGGACACTCGAACCGAGTAGCTCTCGGCACTGAGCGTAGGTGAGTTCAGTAGGCGTGCCCATATCCCTACTCTGCCCGGGAATCAGCGCCAGATCAAAGATCACAGGGAAAAGGTGACTCCGGTCCTCTCCTCAGACAGGCGCCAGAGCTTAGCCGCCAGGACAGGGTCGCGGGCATACCGGGACCTTCTGGATTCCCCGGTTAGTCCAGTTGACTCAAAGAGTTGTTTGGGTCCGTAGAAGCCGCCGCCCTCGCCAAAGGCCAGTGCATAAAGGATGGGCTGGGCTCCTTCGCGCGGGCCGTGGAAGACCAGGGGCAACAGTGGTGAGGCAACGGTGCGGGCCAGCCACCGTGCTCCCATTCCCTCGCGATCCCGCACCAGCCCGGTGGCTGCAACACCAGGGTGGGCGGCCATGGAGAGCAGGGGACTGGAGTGTGCTACTGCATGTCGGTGCAACTCGGTGGCGAAGAGCAGGTTGGCCAACTTGGAGCGGGCATAGGCCTGATAGGGGGTGTAGGTCCAGGAGGGATTGGCGTCCAGAACCTGCTCATCTGCACTTTGATGGGCGATCGAGGAGACCGTAACCACTCGGGGATGCTCGGTAGCCAACAGATTTGGCAACAACCGACCGGTGAGGGCGAAGTGCCCGAAGTGGTTGGTGCCAAACATCAACTCAAAACCGTCGGTGGTTTCCCGATAGTGCGGTGGCTGCATCACCCCGGCGTTGTTGATCAGGATGTCGATTGGCTCAGTGATCCGTTCGGCAAAGGCCTGAATCGAATCCAGGGAGGCCAGGTCCAGTTCCTCCACCCGGACCGCACCTGCCATCGAGGCGGCCACCTCATGAGCGGGTGCGACCCGGCGGCAGGCCATGATCACGCTGGCTCCATCAGCGACCAGACGTCGGGTGGTGGACAGGCCCAGCCCGGAGTTGGCGCCGGTGACCACGACCGTGCGCCCACGGACAGAGCGCCAGGGTTCATTACCCGCCTGTTTGCGCAGGGTCTGGATGTCTGGCCTGGGCATCTGTGGATGCCACCTCCTGGTTTGGTGAGCGGTGGCTCGGGTCAGTGGTTGTAGTAGAGATCGTATTGTGCCTTGGCGGAAAGATCGATGTCCTGCAATTCTGCAGGCGTGAGTTGCCACTCCGTTGGTAGTGGAGCCCAGCAGGCAGCGCCGCTGCAGGCCTTGTACTGCTGCCACAGGGCAATCAACTGATCCTTGATCTCCGCGTAGGCCGGATCCAGGTGGCGGCTCTCCAACTCGTTGGGGTCGGTGAGTTCGTCATACAACTCCTCCTCGCCAGTGGAGTAGCGAATGTATTTGTAGCGACCAGTGCGGATCCCAGAACTGGACAGTCCCCGCGGCACTTGAACGTCCTCGGGCATCCCTACCATCTTGCCCTCGATCAGAACTGGCCGGTCCCAACCCCGGTTTCCGCCCAGAAGGTCCGGGACCAGGCTGATCCCGTCACTTCCCGGGCGCGGACCCAAATGAGCCAGGGCCAGGATGGTGGTGGTCAGGTCGACGGTGGTGGCCGGTGCATAGGAAACCCCATGGGCCACTCCGGGACCGGCGATCACCAGTGGGACTCGTAGGGATGGTTCGTGACCGTTGATCTTCCCCTGCGGCTGTCGGTGCTCGCCGAGGTAATAGCCATTGTCAGAGGTGAAGATGAAGATGGTGTTGTCGTACTCCGCGGATTTGCGCAGTTGTCCGACGATCCGCCCGAACTGCACATCCCAGGCGTAGATGGAGGCTGCCCGTTGGCGCTCCACCTCGATCATGTTGGCGTTCTCAAGCGGAGTGTTGGGAAGCCAGACCTGCATCCAGTTCGGCTTGTCGCTGATGTCCTCCTCTGCCACTCCGGTGAGTGGGATCCCGGGTGAGTGGGAGATCAGGGCGTTGAACCTGCCCCGGTAGCGCGGCGGCACATAGGGAGTCCGGAACTGCTGCACGATCCCGTTGCTCTTGGTGTAGGGGCCGGGATCGCCTGGATCCGTGGGCGCCCCCACGTGTGGATTAACCGGGGTGAGCCAGAGGAAGAAGGGTTTGGGCTGGGCATGGTACTTCTTGACCAAGCCCACGGTCTGACCCGCGATCACATCCGCGGAGTACTTGGGACGGCGGGACATCTTGATCCGACCGTTGATGTTCTGGCGGAAGCGCAGGTAGTTGTAAGTGCCGCCCCTGCCCAGGGTCGGCAGTTCGAGGGCATTTGTGTCCAGGCTGGCCATCCAGTCCGTCCAACCCGCCGGTTTGTACCGGCCAGATGGTCGCCCCGTGACCCGAGAGGACATCCAGCCATAGCCGTTTAGATACTTGCCGACCATTGCGGTGTTGTACCCAGATCGCTGTAGGTCCCCAGCGATGGTGGAACTGTCGTTGAAGGCGCCAAAACCCCAGGGTGCCTCCGTGGAGAGGACCCCGTGGTTGTGGGTGTACTCGCCGGTCAGGAATGAGGCCCGGGCTGGGCAGCAAAGTGGGTAGGGCGAGAACGAGTTGGCAAATGTCATCCCGCGGGCGGCCAGCAGGGAGCCAACATTTGGGGCGTACTGGAGTTCATCAGCGCGCATGTCGTCCATCATCACCACGACGATGTTGGGACGGGAGCCATCATCCAGCCGGATCCGGGAGCCGGCCTTCCTGCCCTTCTTGCGCTGCTTGTTTCCAGCCGACCGGGCGGCTTTCTTCTTCTTTTTCTTGGCCTTCTTGATGGTGACCGAGGTGCTGGAGTCGGGGTTCATTGCTGCCTGAGCGATTGCGCCACCGGTTTGCAGGGTGATCGCCAGGGTCAGTACCAGGAAACCAACCAGCGCGCGAACCAGGATTCGCAGACCCATCCAGAAACTCCTCATTTGTAACAAGAGACAACAGAGGATAACCCGTGTCCCATGGGTCAGGTTGGGAAATTTGGTTGGTGACAAATACCTGTTACTCGTGGTAACTTTACACAACTACCCTGAGTGTAAAGAGGAGTTTCGGATGTCGACACCCACAGGTGGTATCAAGGAAACCGTGCCAGGCGGGTCCACTGAGAAGTGGAAGGACAAGAAGCGCTACTTGTGGCTCTTCGGGCTGGTCGTGCCCAGCCTGGCCTTCCTGGGATTTGGCATGTACGTCGTGACCGGCTGGGGCGCCTGGTTGTGGCTGGGGCCAATCATCATTCTGATCGTGGTCCCCTCGATCGACCTGTCCCTGGGTCTGGATCGCTCCAATCCGCCCGATGACATGATCGAAGCGCTGGAGAATGACAAGTACTACCGCTGGATCACCTTCATCTACCTGCCGATCCAGTACCTGGGTCTGATCGGTGCGATGTGGGCGGTTTCGGGGGGCAACCCTGCAGCCTGGTTGGTGGACACCCTGGGTCTGCATGAGTGGGGCCAGTCGGTCTTCTTCGCTGACCGTTTGTACAACCTGGACATGAGCCTGTTGGACAAGATCGGCCTGGCCATCTCCATTGGGTGCATCGGCGGCATCGGGATCAACACCGCCCATGAACTCGGCCACAAGCGTGAAGAGGTCGAACGCTGGTTGTCAAAGATCGCCCTGGCGCAGAGTTTCTACGGACACTTCTATATTGAGCACAACCGGGGTCATCACGTGCGGGTGGCCACACCGGAGGATCCGGCCAGTTCCCGGGTAGGGGAGAACTTCTACCAGTTCTGGCCCCGCACCGTCTGGGGCAGCCTGAAGAGTGCCTGGAACCTGGAGAAGCGTCGCTTTGCGCGCAAGGGCAAGCACCCCTTCCGGCTCAGCAATGACGTGCTGAATGCCTGGCTGATGAGCGTCGTACTCTGGGCAGTGCTGATCGCCGTTCTCGGTTGGCAGGTCACCCCGTTCCTGGTGTTGCAGGCGATCGTTGGGTTCTCCCTGCTGGAAGTGGTCAACTACATGGAGCACTACGGGATGCTGCGCCAGAAGGTGGGTATCGGCGAGCGCCAGCGTTATGAGCGAGTGGACCCAAGCCACAGTTGGAACTCAAACAACATCGCCACGAATGTGCTCCTCTACCACCTGCAACGCCACAGTGATCACCACGCCAATCCCACCCGGCGCTATCAGACGCTGAGGGACTATGAGGAATCACCAGTGTTGCCCACCGGCTACGCGGGGATGATCGTGCTGGCGATTGTGCCGGCTGTCTGGCGCCGGGTGATGGACCCACGCGTGTTGGCTCACTACGGAGGGGACATGTCCCTGGCGAATATCAGCCCGCGTAAGCGGGCCAGGGTGCTGGCCAAGTATCCGCCACCGGCGACTTCCGAGGTGACGCTGGCTGACGGGACCCGGGTGGAGATCAAGGACGAGGTACTGGCGGCCAAGTGTCCCGGATGTGGCTTTGTCTATGAGGTCGTGGAGGGATGCGAGCGTGAGGGCTTTGCCGTCGGCACTGCCTGGACGGAGATCCCCGATGACTGGTGCTGCCCGGATTGCGGAGTGCGGGAGAAGGTCGACTTCATCCCGGTTGAACCCAGTCGCACTGCCTGAGCCCGGTTTCCCGGAGCAACCAACCCGCCATGCCGGGTTCACGAAGTGGCGGGTTGGTTGCCTTCTGAACGGAGTTGAATACCCTCAGAACGGTGCGGATGCTTAGACGCCGGGATCAGGGCGAGCCTGCAGAGCAGGGCCCGGTGAAGGTGTCGGTGGTGCTGCCCTCATTTCAGCATGAGGAGTACGTCGCCGAGGCGGTCAACTCGGTGCTGGAGCAAACCCACGACAACCTTGAGTTGATCGTGGTTGATGACGCCTCAAGTGACCGCACTGCAGATGTGGTCGCCGCCATCCAGGATCCCAGGTTGAGGTTGGTGCGCCTGGAACAGAATCGGCAGGCGCCGGCCCGGGCTCTGGGATTGGGGCTGGCCACTGGTGACCTGATCGCCTTTCAGAACTCAGATGATGTCTGGGCTCGGACCAAGTTGGCCCAACAGATTGGTCAGATTCAGGAGCAACCCGGAGTGGCGGCGGTGTTCACCAGAGTGCAAATAATCGGGGCCGACTCCCAACCCGCTCCGGACACCTGGGCGGCGGGTTCGTTCCGCAGTGGTCACTCGAGCTCCGCTGCCTGGCTGCGCTTCTTCTTCGACATCGGCAACGACTTGTGCATCTCGTCCGCCCTGTGCCGGCGTACTGATCTGGAGCGGGTCGGTGGGTTCAACCCGGCGTTGATCCAACTATCCGACCTGGACCTGTGGGTCAGACTGGCTGCCCTTGGGCAGTTACGGATCCTGGAAGAGGAACTGACCTCGATGCGGGTGGTTGAGGGGCGCAATCTGAGCGCACCCTCGACAGCGGTGGCCAATCGTGGGATCCAGGAGCATGCCTCGGTGTTGGAGCGGTTCAGCGCAGCGCCGGTACGCCAGTTGCTCACGCAGATCTTCCCTGAATTCGCCGGCCAGTCCGGACCCGGCCCAGTGCTGTTGGCGCAACTGGCTCGCTACGGGTTCAGGCACTCCGGTGTGGCCCAGCAACTCTTCGGGTTGCGCCTGTTTGAGCGAGTGCTGGCCAAGCCCGGAGGCTATGACCGGATAGTGGCTGTGATGGGCAGCGAGATCATCAGTGAATACCACGAGCGGCGCGGCCGGTTGGTGGTGACAAGTTGAACCAATCCTCGGCTCTGCTCACCTGGCTGCACGAGCAACGAGAAATCCAGAAGTGCACGGTGCGCCCGATCTCGCTGAACCAATCCCGCGAATGGAGTTGGATTGCTGGCGCCATCAGGCACCGGACTGGTCGGTATTTCTCCGTCGTCGGGATCGAGAATCCACTCACTGGGCTGAGGGTGCCGCTGTTGGAGCAGCGTGAGATCGGCACCCTGGCCTTCATCCGTCGAGAGCGAAACGCTGGCGTGGAACTCCTGGTGCAGGCGAAATTGGAACCAGGGGACCTGGGCTGGTCACAGTTGGCGCCCTCGGTCCAGGCCACTGCCAGCAACCTGGCCCGAGTCCATGGTGGCGCGGCCCAACCATTTGCGGAATTTGTCACCCCGAACAGCCCGAGCCACCTGGACTCCAGGCAGAGCGAGCAGGGCACCAGGTTTCTGGGCAAACTGAACCGCAATGTCCTGGTCACAGCCGACATCCCGGCCCACGAACTGCCTGCGAACCTGATCTGGACCCCCGCCCGGGAACTGCTCGGTGCCCTGCACATCGACCATGCCGTCAACACCGATGCGCGTTCGGTATTGGTCTCCTCGCCCTGGGATCTGCTGGTGCCCGGACCGCCCTTTGGCAACGGTGAGGACCCGTGGCGGCAGGCGCTCGCGGCGTCGGTTGGCGTCGTACGTGAGGATGCGCGGGCGGCAGCGAAAGCGCAGATCTGCGCGCTCCGCGCGGACGGTGAGGTGCCCGTCGTACGGCTGGAGGAGCTGGATGACTGGAGCCTCGACCTCGATGGGCAGGTCACGGTCAAGGGCCGGGAGTACGTCGTACGCCAGATCGAAGTGGAAACCAACGCACGTGAGGTGGCCCATTGGGACCAACCGATCATCGACACCAGTGAGCCAACTCTGGTGGACCTCGAGGTTTGCGTGGTTGACGGTGTTGTTGAGGTTGATCTGGCCGCCACGATCGAGGCTGGTTTGGTGCATCGCGCCGAGTGGGGACCCACCCGTATAGGCCCGATTACAGGTGCTGGGATGGCGCTGCCTGATGGTGCGCGTTTGCTGGTCGAAGTGCGTCAGTCTGATGAGGGTGGTCGGTTCTATCAGGATGTGGCTCACTATCGGCTGATTCAGGTGTTGCCGGACGAACCGCGTCCGGGCCACTGTCGATTAACGCTGGGCGAGTTGCAGTCTTTGCTGGCAGAAGGTGGTTGGCTGACCAACGAGATGCGCAGTGCCCTGTCCCTGGTGTTGACCTGGTTGTAGCGGTTTTGGGGGAGATTGCACATACACTCCCCACATGCCGCCCACTGCATCGAGCCTCAAGCTTCGCGATCGACTGATCGCCACGGCTCGGGAGGTGACCACGAAAGCGGGCTGGGCCTCGGTGACCATGGCCAAAGTGGGCAATCTGGCGGGGGTGAGCCGACAGACCGTCTACAACCTGTTTGGTGACAAGAAACAACTCGCCGAAGCGCTGGTGATGAGTGAACTGATGAGCTTCCTTGAGATCGTCGACGACGCTTTCCAGCCGCTACCGGAAAAGCTCCATGAGGGGGTGCTGGTGGCCGGTCGGGGTTGTCTGGAGTTTGCCGAACAGAGCCCACTGGTGCGCGAGATCGTTGGTGGCGCGCCCGGCCTGGAGAGCGAGTTGCTCGCGCTGATCACCACTGACTCGAGCCTGATCCGGCGTACTGCCGCTGAGAGGCTTTTTGCCCACGCTTCCTCCTATGACCTGGGAATGACCGAGGAGCACCTGCACACCCTGTGCGACATGGCAGTGCGGTTGACCCTGAGCATGATCCAGTCCCCGGACGGCACCCCAGCAGAGATGGCCGAGCAGATCGCCTGGTTTGCCGAGCGGGTCACCTCCTGACCCACCCCCCATTCCCCGCCGAGGCGGCATTAGTTAACACGCCGAGGCGGCACTACTTAACACGCCGAGGCGGCAGAAACTAACAAGGAGGGTGGCAGATGAACGCATGGATCAGGGCGTTGGTGTACGTCGTACCCCTTGCCGAGGCGGCAGTAATTAACACGCCCAGGCGGCAGTAGTTCACGTGCCGAGGCGGCAGTAGTTCAC
>CAZRKI010000008.1:0-3901 GCA_964600765.1 uncultured Marmoricola sp. | reverse complement strand
GTAATTAACACGCCCAGGCGGCAGTAGTTCACGTGCCGAGGCGGCAGTAGTTCACACCAAATGGCTGCTACGGATGGGTCGTGAGCCCCTGAATGGGAGCTCGTTTTGTGCCCTTGAACCACATTAATCACTCGATGATGGCTGATTGTCACGCGTTGGGTAACTCGCATTCAGCAACGGGTAGATGTTAATTACTGCCACCTGGGCGTGTTAATTAATGCCGCCTTGGCGGGAGCATTGATGCCACCTTTGTGTTAATTACTGCCGCCTCGGCACGTGAACTACTGCCGCCTCGGCGTGTTAAGTACTGCCGCCTCGGCGTAGGGTTGGGCGGGTGCGAGCGGTACAGGTAACCAGGCTGGATGGGCCCGGGGCAGTTGAGATTCGTGAGATTCCTGAACCCGAGGCCGTGGGGCCGTTCGGGCCGGTGGTCCTGATCGAGGTGAAGGCCATTGGGATTTCCTTCCCGGATCTGCTGCTCAGCAAGGGGATGTACCAACTCAAGCCGGAGCCGCCCTTCACCCTTGGGGTGGATGCGGCTGGCGTGGTGATCAGTGCGCCCGAGGGCAGCGGTATCCAGCCCGGCGATCGAGTGGCCACCTGTGCTGGTTATGGAGCGGCTGCTGAAGTGATGGCCGCTGGCGTCGACTCGGTGTTCCCCTTGCCCGACAACATTTCCTTCGAGCAGGCCGCCGCGATTCCGATGAACTATATGACCGCCGAGTTCGCACTCGGCCTGCGTGCCCAACTCCAACCCGGCGAGACCGTGCTCGTGCACGGCGCGGCAGGTGGCGTCGGTACCGCGACGATTCAGATCGCCAAGGGCATGGGCGCGAATACCATTGCCGTGGTTTCAACTGACACCAAGGCTGATTTTGTACGACGCGTGGGCGCCGACCACGTCGTGCCCCTGGACAACTTCCGGGCCGAGGTCGAGAAGATCGGCAGGGTCAACGTGGTGATGGACGTCGTCGGCGGCGACGCCTTCCTCGACTCGCTGCGGGTGCTGGACCGCTTCGGCAGACTCCTGGTCGTCGGCTTCGCAGCCGGTGGTATCCCGGAGGTCAAGGTCAACCGGTTGTTGCTGAACAACATCGACGTGCGCGGCGCGGCCTGGGGTGAGTACGCCATGACCACTCCCGGATATATGCAGCAGCAGTGGCAAACCCTGCTCCCCCTTATGGAATCCGGCGTCATCGATCCACCCATCGGGCGGACCTATCCCTTCGAGGAGTTCGGCCAAGCGCTGGTGGACATGGACGAGCGTCGTACTCTCGGCAAATCAGTCGTGATCGTCTGACTCCCAAATAGCTGGATATCCTAGTAATATCCAATCCCGTGGAGACACGCGAGGTTGATCCGATCGCCGAGGCCTACCGGCAATGGCAATTGCACGGTTGGGGCGACGTCGCCGATGCGATGGCCATGGTCACCTCGCTCGTGCGGGCGCACCAACTGCTTCAGGAGCAGGTCGATGAGGTGCTCAAACCCATGGACCTGACCTTTGCCCGCTTCGAGGTACTCCGCCTGCTCGCCTTCACCAGGACTGGCGCCCTGCCGATGACCAGGCTGGGTTCCTTGCTGCAGGTGCATCCCACCAGCGTGACCAGTGCGGTTGATCGCCTGGTTGCTCAGGGTTTCGTGGAGCGATTACGCCGCGAACAGGACCGGCGGGTGGTGCTTGCGTCCATTACCGACAAGGGCCGTGAGGTCGTGGAGCGGGCAACCGAGGGACTCAATGCTGAGGTGTTCACCGAGCCCGGCCTAACGCCTCGGGACCTGAAGACGATGAATCGATTGCTCGGGCGGATCCGGGCGGCCCAGGGGGATGCGGTCCACCCCTTGCGTTGATTACTTGGATGTCCTAGTTTTATTGTTAGTAGGACATCCAAGTAATTCCTGGGAAGCGACATGACCGACCTCCACCAGCCCCGCAACCACATCAGAGTGGTCACTGCCGCGAGCCTCTTCGACGGTCACGATGCCTCGATCAACATCATGCGGCGCATCCTGCAGAGCCAGGGCTGTGAGGTGATCCACCTCGGGCACAACCGCAGCGTCCAGGAGGTGATCGACGCCGCGATCGAGGAGGACGTGCAGGGAGTTTGCGTCTCCTCCTATCAGGGCGGGCATGTTGAGTATTTCGAGTACCTCGTGCAGCGGCTACGGGAGTCAGGAGCCAACCGGGTCAGGGTTTTCGGTGGCGGCGGTGGGGTGATCGTGCCCAGCGAGATCGAGCGGCTGGCCCAATCCGGGGTCCGGATCTTCTCGCCCGAGGACGGCCAGCGGATGGGCCTGGTCGCCATGATCAATTCGGTGGTCCGGGAGATCGACTTCGACCTCTGGGAGACCCACCCCGAGGTGGAGCAGATCCTGGCCGGTGACCGGGTTGCCATTGCCCGCGCGATCACCGGCGCTGAGCAGGGTGCCTGGAGCCAGTCCTTCCGCACCGGCATCACCGCCGCCGCTTCCAGCCGTACGACGCCCGTGCTCGGCGTCACCGGCACCGGCGGATCCGGCAAGTCCTCGCTCACCGATGAGCTGGTACGCCGCCTGCGCACCGACCAGCAGGACAAGTTGCGGATCGCAGTGGTTGCGGTGGATCCGACCCGCCGCAAGGGCGGTGGGGCGCTGCTGGGGGATCGGATCCGGGCCAACTCCCTGGATGGTGATCGGATCTTCTTCCGCAGTCTGGCCACGCGCGGGGCCCATGAGGTGCCTGAGTGTCTGGGCGAGGTGATCTCAGTGCTGAAGGCATCCGGGGCGGATCTGGTGATCGTGGAGACCCCGGGGATCGGCCAGGGCGACTCCGGGATCCTGCCCTTCGTCGACCATTCGCTTTATGTGATGACGCCGGAGTTCGGTGCCGCCTCCCAGCTGGAGAAGATCGACATGCTCGACTTCGCCGACACGGTGGCGATCAACAAGTTCGAGCGTCGGGGTGCTGTCGATGCCCTGCGCGATGTGAGCCGCCAGCTCGTGCGCAATCGCGAGGCCTTTGGTTCCCGCCCTGAGGACATGCCGGTCTTCGGCACCAGCGCCGCGCGCTTCAACGACGACGGGGTGACCGCTCTCTACCAGCACCTGCGCGATGAGCTGGCGCAGCTCGGAATGCCCGTGGTTGAGGGTGTCCTGCCCCAGGTCACGGGCCGGTCGTCCACGGCGCTGCGCCACGTCGTACCCCCGCAGCGGGAGCGCTACCTGGCCGAGATCGCAGCGACCGTCCGGGACTATCACGCCGAGACCGAAACCCTCGTGGCGCAGGCCCGCAGGGTGCAACGACTAACCGCGATCGTTGCCGAACTTGAGGGACGCGACCCCGGTGCCGTGCCGGACCTGTTGACCAAGGCCCGGGCCGCCCTTCCCGAGGATCTGGCCCAGGAGATCGCGGACTGGCCGCAGGTGGTGGCGGCGTACTCCGGGGATGAGCAGGTGGTGCGGGTCCGCGACCGGGAGATCCGCACCCAACTGACCCGGGAGAGCCTGTCCGGCAATCGGATCCCACGGGTCGCGCTGCCCCGGTACGACGACCACGGCGAGCTGGTGCGCTTCTGGCGACGAGAGCACCTCCCGGGCCGATTCCCCTTTACTGCCGGGGTTTTCGCGTTCAAACGCGACAACGAGGACCCGGCCCGGATGTTCGCTGGGGAGGGTGATGCCTTCCGCACCAACCGCCGTTTCAAGATGCTGTCGGAGGGCAACCCGGCCACTCGTCTGTCGACTGCCTTCGACTCGGTCACCCTCTATGGACGTGACCCCGACCTGCGCCCCGACATCTACGGAAAGGTCGGCACGTCAGGGGTCTCGATCGCCACCCTCGACGACATGAGGGTTCTCTTCGACGGCTTCGACCTGGTCGCCCCCACCACCAGCGTCTCAATGACCATCAACGGCCCGGCGC
>CAZRKI010000007.1:17545-54983 GCA_964600765.1 uncultured Marmoricola sp. | reverse complement strand
GTCCGCAGTTCACTGCGGTGGACACCACGACCAGAGCAGTCCCGGGCAGTGACCACTTGGCTCTGGTCGCTGATCTTCGGATGCCCGCGTAGGCTGGACCAGAAATGAGTGTTTACCTCGATCATGCGGCCACCACGCCGATGTACCCCCAGGCTGCCAGGGCAATGACTGCCGCTTTCAGTCACGTTGGCAACCCCTCGTCCCTGCATGCTTCCGGTCGGGCAGCCAGACGAGTGGTTGAGGAGTCCCGTGAAGCGATTGCCCAGGCCTTGGGCGCGCGACCCGGTGAGGTGGTGTTCACCTCAGGTGGCACCGAGGCCAACAACCTGGCCATCAAGGGCTGTTACTGGAATCGCCGGCGCCAGAATCCCCGCCGAAATCGGATCATCTCCACTGCCATTGAGCATCACGCTGTCCTGGATCAGTTGCACTGGTTGGCCACTGATCAGGGAGCCGATGTGGTGTTGCTCCCTGTCGACGCTGAGGGCAGAGTGGAATTGGAAGCGCTCGCCGTTGAGATCGAGCGTGACCCTGAAGCCGTGGCTCTGGTCAGTGTTATGTGGGCCAACAATGAGGTAGGCACCATTCAGCCGGTTCAGGAAGCAGCCGCACTCGCCAGGCAATACCAGATCCCCTTCCACACCGATGCGGTACAGGCCGTTGGACAACTGCCGGTAAATTTCGCGGATTCCGGTGCAGACGCACTCACGTTGACCGGTCACAAGGTGGGTGGACCCTTCGGTGTGGGTGCCCTGATCGTACGACGTGAGTTGGCCCTCACCCCGCTGATCCATGGCGGTGGTCAGGAGCGGGAGATCCGTTCCGGCACCATCGACGCGCCGGCCATCGCTGGGTTTGCAGCCGCCGTTGAGTTGGCTGTTGACCGGCAACCAGAGCTCAGCCAGAGGCTGGTCGAGTTGCGTCGTCAGTTGGTGGAGGGTGTGCTCGGGGTGGTTCCCGATGCCATCTGCACAGGGGCGATCGGCGCGGATCCGAAGCGGAGACTACCCGGCAATGCGCACTTGCGTTTCCCAGATTGTGAGGGGGATTCCCTGCTGATGCTGCTGGATGCCAAGGGCATTGAGTGCTCCACGGGATCAGCATGTGACGCTGGTGTTGCCCAGGCCTCGCACGTCTTGCTGGCGATGGGTTGTTCGGATGAGGAGGCTCGTACCTCATTGCGTTTCTCCATGGGGCACACCACCACCTCCGCGGACATCGAAGCATTGGTCAGCGAGATTGGTCCTGCTGTGGAACGTGCCCGGGCTGCTGTTCGAGTGATGCGGGGGCGATGATGCGGGTAATCGCAGCGATGTCCGGTGGAGTTGATTCGGCGGTGGCGGCAGCCAGGGCCGTTGCTGCCGGTCATGAGGTCACCGGGATCCATCTGGCCCTGTCCCGCAATCCTCAGTCATACCGGACCGGTGCGCGTGGGTGTTGCACCATCGAGGACTCAAACGATGCCCGACGAGCCGCGGATGTGATCGGGATTCCCTTCTACGTCTGGGACATGAGCGATCGATTCGCTGAGGACGTGGTGGCGGATTTCATCGATGAGTACGCCGCAGGACGCACCCCTAATCCCTGCCTGCGCTGCAACGAAAAGATCAAGTTTGCAGCAGTTCTCGATCGGGCCCTGGCCCTCGGTTTTGATGCGGTGGTCACTGGACACTATGCCCAGTTGCGTACTGGTCCGGACGGATTGATTCAGATGCATCGGGCCATCGACCACAGCAAGGACCAGTCCTATGTGCTCGGCGTCCTGACCCAGGAGCAACTTGCCCACTCGATCTTCCCGTTGGGGGACACCCCCAAGGTGGAGATTCGTGAGGAAGCAGAACGCCGTGGCCTGGCCGTGGCCGCCAAGCCGGACAGCCATGACATCTGTTTCATCAGTGATGGTGACACCGGTGGCTGGTTGGATGAGAAGTTGGGGGAAGTAAACCGCAGTGGCGAGATCGTCACTGAATCCGGTGAGGTCCTGGGCACCCATGAGGGCTCCTGGCGGTTCACCATCGGACAACGCAAGGGCCTGCGGATCGGCACGCCCGCTGCGGACGGCAAGCCGCGCTATGTCCTGGACATCGAGCCGGTTTCCGGCACTGTTACGGTTGGCCCCCGAGCCGCCTTGGCAGTCGACCGATTGGACTGCATCAAGCCGCGCTGGTGTGGGTCGATTCCCGAGGAACTCACCGGCACTGTGCAGTTACGGGCTCATGGTGAGGAGCATCGAGCAGTCATCCGGACCACTGAAACAGGAGTGAGTATCGAACTCATTGATCCGGCCAGCGGGATCGCTCCGGGCCAGGCAGCCGTCTTCTACGACGGTAGTAGGGTCGTGGGTTCCGCAACTATCGCGGCCACCCATCGGGTCACGACAGACACTCCAGCGAGTCACTGAACAGGGAGCACCAGACATGGCACTGGCTTCCGGTGTGGGCTCAATGCCGGGCTCTGATTTCGGTGAATCCCTGGGGATCGTCCTGGATCAGTTGTCGGAGTTGCCGCACCTTCCTGAGTTGCCCGCGCGCGGAGTGTCCGCGGCGATGATTGGTCGGACCCTGGGGCTGATCACTCACCTTGGCTTCGACCTGCAACCGGCAGGCTGGCGGTTGACCGATGCGCCCGGTCGGGATCAGCGCCGAGCCCGGTCCCTGTTGGATCAGGACCTGGACCTACTTGAGGAAATGACCCAGGGTTATACCGGGGAGTTCAAGGTGCAGGTCGCTGGTCCGTGGACCCTGGCTGCCATCGTGGAGCGGCCACGAGGCGACAAATTGTTGGCCGATCATGGCGCGAGACGGGAGCTGGCCCAGGCGCTGGCCGAGGCGGTCACCATCCACATTGGGGACCTGGGGCGCAGGATGTCGGGAGCCCAGCTAACCGTACAGGTGGATGAACCGCTGCTTCCTGCAGTACTTGCGGGCGGAGTGCCCACTGCCTCTGGGTTCCATCGACATCGCTCGGTTTCAGCAGCAGCTGCGAGTCAGGCCCTGTCCTGGGTGTATTCGGCGATTGCTGACAGTGGAGCCCAACCGTTGACGCACTGTTGTGCTGATGATGTTCCGATTCAGTTGCTACGCGATGCCGGCTCCCAGGTAAGTGTCGATCCAACAGTCCTGGCTGCTGGGCGCTATGAGGAGTTGGCGCAGTACCTGGACAGTGGCATGCGGTTGTTCCTGGGCGTGGCCCCAACCCCCAATCAACAGCCCTGGCAGCCAGGTGACCTACTGGTCAGCACCCATCGGTTGTTGGAGATGCTGGGCTTTGACCCAGCCGGGGTCAGGGACTACTTGGTGCTGACTCCAGCATGCGGTCTGTCGGGATCGGGATCATCACCATCGTCTGGTCGGTCCACAGCGGCACTGGTCTCGGCGTCATTGGGTGCCATCCACTCGGCAGCCCAGGACGTTGGGGCGTAACCGGGCTTCATTGCGGTAGGACGCCGACGTTGGGCGCGTTTTGGAGCCGCGGTGACCTTGGCTGCAGCACTCTTGAATGGCCACCAGTTGTTGGGGCCGAGCATTGCCGCTGCCGCGGGCACGATGATGCCCCGGACCAGGAAGGTGTCCAGGATCAGTCCGGCGGCGATGCCAAAGCCGATCTGTTGCACCGCGAGCACTGGGGAGCTGAGCAGAGCCAGGAAGGTGGCAGCAAAGATCACGCCAGCAGACGAGATCACCGGGCCGGTCACGCCAACTGCCTCGGCCACCGAGTGCTTGTCCACGTGGATGCCATCCTCGCGCAGACGGGACATCAGGATGATGTTGTAATCCGCGCCAACCGCTACCAACACCACGAAGACCATTGCTGGAACTGTGAAGTGGATCGGGGTACCAACCAGGTACTGCCAGGTGAGCACGGTGATACCCATCGCGGCCATAGAGGAGAGTACGACCGCTGCGAGCAGGTACAGCGGGGCTGCCAGGGCTCGCAGGGTGAGGACCAGTACCAGCAGGATCACCAGGATCGCCGCGAGCACCACGACGATGCCGTCATTGCGGGAATAGGTGCCCAGATCATGTTCCATGGCTGCGGGACCGGCGATGTAGATGTCGGCGCCCTTGAGTCCGGAGTTCTTCACGGCTGCTTCGGCGTACTTGCGGATTGCCTCGTAGCGCTTGCTGGGTGAGTTGCCCTCATCCTGGCTGGGCACCAGTTGGATCCGGGCTGCATCCAGGTCTGGGTTCAAGAAATTGACGCGAGCCACTTCCAGGCGTGGGTCATTCAGCGCAGTACTGGGCAGGTAGAAGCCAGACGAGATCGGCCCGCCCTCACCTCCGGCTGCGGAAATGAAGCTCCGTGCCTTCCCGATCCCGGAGAGCAACTCATGCAACTTGTCCAGGAAGTTACCCAGGTCGCCTGCCTTGTGGGCGCCATCAGCGATCTTTCCGCTGGCACTTGCTGCATCGCTGAGGTTGCCCTCCAGGCCAGCCGTGCCGTTGGACAACTTGGTGAGTCCATCCCGGGCCTGGTCCAGGCTCTTCTTCAGATCATCGAGTTGTCCGGACAGGTCATCGGTGTTCTCGGCGATATTGCGGGCGGCGCGGGCGCCATTACGCAGCCCGGGCTCCAGGGCTCCGCTCTGGGTCTTCTGCAATTGCCGGAGGGCATCGCGGGCATCAGTACAGGTCTGGTCCTGGGAACAACCCCAACTGTCATCGAGGTTCTGCACGATGACCTCCAGGCCCTGCACCGTTTCCTTCACGTTGTCGTGGGCGTTCTGGAGGATGATCGCAGTGGTTGCCATCAGGGTGGACAGACTGCGGACGCTGTCAGCAGTGGAACCCACCCGGGTGGAGGAGCCATCCAGGCCGTCCTTGAGCTGGCCCAGCCCGGCATTGATCTCACCGATGGAAGCGGCCCCCTGGGCTGCTGAGGAGGCCAGTTGGTCGAAACCTGGACCCAATTCCTTGGCGGCCTTCTGCACCAATTCCAACTGCGGGCCGGCCAACTTGATGCCCTCGCTGGCATCACCGAATTGGTCGTTGAGGGTTTGGAGTTGGTTGGAGATCTTGGCCGCCTCAATGGGCTCGCCAGTAGGTTGGGTGATGCTGTAGACCTTTTCCACGCCCGGGGTCTTCTCCAGGTGCTGGCTAATGCTGTGGATGGCGTTCAGATTGCTGGTGGCGCCCAGGTCCTTCTTGGTCTTGATGATCACATAATCCGGGCTGGCGGCAGCCTGTGGAAAATGCTTGACCATTCTCTTCAACAGGGGACTTTCCTGGATGCCACTGGCATCGGCGCCCTTGCCGTGGAAGGTGATTGACATGGTCGGCACCAAAACCACGAGCAGTAGGATCGGGGTCAGCCCCAGAACCATGGCCCGGCGAGGGTTGTTGGCCACCATCCGACCGGTTCGGTACCAAGCGGAATCACTGTTCACCGGCTTGGCTGTACCGATCCTGGAGCCTGAGAGTTTGAGCAGCGCCGGACCCATGGTGAGTGCCACGGTGACGGTGATCAGCACACAGATGGCCATGCCGGGGCCGGTAGTGGAGAAGAGGGAGAGTTGGGTCAGCGACATGCAGACCGAGGCCAGGATGACGGTCATGGCAGAGGCCATCAGTGCAGGCCCCACCCGCCTGGTGGCGTTGACCACTGAGTCCGCAACAGCTGAGGGCTGACCGCCAGCGTCCCGGTAGTTCTCCCGGAACCTGCTGATCAGGAACAGGCAGTAGTCAGTGCCGGCGCCCAGACAGATGGCCACCACGAAGTTGTTGGTGTAGGAGGAGACCGGAAACCCGGACAGGCCCAGCAGGGACAGGGCGCCCCTGGTTACCTGTAGTGACACACCGATCACGATGATTGGCAGGATCATGGTCAGTGGTCTGCGATAGATCACGAACAGCACGATCAACAGCAACACCAGGGTCACCACCGTGGTGGTGTGGGCGGCCTTGTTGAGAGTGTTGGTCAGATCAGCAAGGATGACCGGGGCTCCGGTTACGCCGAGTTCGGTCTGGCTCGAATGCGGTGTCTTCTTCAGTTGTTCCTGAAGCCAGTAAACCTGTGCATTCGCCTTGGGGGTGCCGGACTCGGCGGTGATTCCGACCGGTAGATAGATCGCTTCACCGTCCTTGCTGGTGAAGACGGCTCGGAGTTGATCACTTTCCAGGAAGTCCTGGACTGCTGCCACATGCTCGGGGTGGGCCTTGAGCGTGGTCACCAGATCCTTGTAGGTCTGCTCATCGACCTCAGTGAGGCCACCATTGTTGATCAGCACCACGAAGGTGAAGGATTTTGCCCGACCACTACCGAACTCGCGGTCCATCACCTGGAAGGCCTGGCTGCTGGGTGCGGTCGCAGGGAGGAGGGGGGTAGAGGTTTTCAGGACCACCTTGTCCAGGCTGGGTGGAAACAGGGTCAGAGCAACTGCGGCCACGATCCAACCAACCACCACCAAAGCGGGTGCCCTGACCACTAGGCGGGTGACCCCGCCTAGAAAACTTGCTACCCGGTTGTCGTCGTGCAACCGTCCTCCTTTGTTGGTGCACGGGTACTGCCGCTAAACGATAACGGGCAGCACCCAACCCTGCCCAACCAAGAACCCCAACGATCGGGCTACGGGCTGGTTATGGGTGCTGGTCGCTAGGCCAGGTGAACGCCCTCGGTTGGACCGTCCTGGGCGAGTTCCTGATATCTGACGTTCAGGAAGATCCAGATCACCGCGGAAGCCGCCCACACCATGAAGGCGCCAACGAAGAAGGCATTGGTGGCTCCATGGGTGAACGCAGCCTGGGAGACGACATCCTGGATCCGGGAGGCCTGATCGGCATTCGGTTCAGGGGCGCCCGGCGGAGCCAGGCTGGTCACTGCGGCAACCAGTGTGGCTGCCTTCTCCTGGGTGTAGTGCACAGCCACAGTGGACAGGGTGGCCAGACCAAGGGCACCACCGATCTGTTGCATGGTGTTGAGCACACCTGAGCCGATCCCCGAATCGCGCTCGCTGATCCCATGGACCGCGGCCAGTGTCATCGGGACGAAGGTGAGTCCCATGCCAAATGCCATCAGGATGATCACCCCGAACAGGTGCACCCAGTAGTTGATCGAGTCACCAACGAAGGCATTTGGGTTCTGGGCAACCGCCAGCAGGTTGGCGGGAGAATCATCGACACTGATCGTGGAATAGAAGAACAGGGCCAGCCCGGCAAGAAGGGTTCCAGTGCCGGCAATCACCCGTGGGTCAAATCTGGCCACCAGCCGGGAGGAGGTCAGGGCGCCCGCAATCATGCCGAATGTGAATGGCAGGAAGGCCACGCCAGCATGTAGTGGTGAATACCCCATTACGTCCTGGATCAACAGGGACAGGAAGAAGAACATCGCGAACATCGCAGCCGGAACCATCATCATGGCCACGAACGCGGTGCCCCTGGTCCGGTCCGCGAGGATCCGGAATGGCATCAGGGGGTGGTCCACGCGCCGTTCGATCATGATGAACAGGCCCAGTAGTGCCAGTCCGCCCAGCATGAACGCGAGAGTCCAGACATCCCCCCACCCGTAGCGCTGGTCCCCGGCCCGGGTGATGCCGTAGACCAGCGCGATCAGTCCTGAGGTACCCGCCACGGCTCCGGGCAGATCCAGTTCGCCGGGGTGGGTTTCGGATTCAACCAGCACCTTGGGGGCGAACCAGGCTGCCAGCAAACCGATCGGTACGTTGATCAGGAAGGTCAGTCGCCAGCCATCAACCTCCATGCCGAACAGGTTGGGGGTGATCCCGGTCAGATATCCGCCCAGAAGGAGCCCGATTGCACCGAGAACCCCGGACATCATCGCGTACACGGACATCGCTCGGTTTCGTGGCGGTCCGGCCGGGAAAGTAGTGGTGATCAGGGCCAGCGCAGTTGGGGATGCCATGGCTGCACCCAGCCCTTGCAGGGCGCGGGAGGCCAGGAGCATGGATTCGTTCTGGGCGAAACCACCAAGACCGGAGGCCAGGGCAAAGACAGTGACCCCGACCATGAAGATGAGTCGCCGTCCGTAGAGGTCACCCAGACGACCACCCAGCAGTAGAAATCCGCCAAAGGCCAGCGCATACCCGGTCACGATCCATTGCAGGTTGCCCGGATCGATCCCCAGGTCATTGCCAATGAAGGGGAGGGCGATGTTGGTGATGGTGCCGTCCAGCACCACCATCAACTGGGCCACGCTGATCAGGGCCAGGGCCCAGCCCAATGAAGGGTGGTTCTCGGGTTCGTTTGTCATCGGGGTCCTTGGTCAATAATCCTGGGCAGGGTCCGAGCGGGTGCAATCAAGGAGACTCGCGACTGGCCAACCCGGGCACGTCCACCGTTGGGCCGATTGGCTACCCTGCAACAGTGCCTGGACCCAGAGATTTCCGACACTCGACTGCCTGGTTTCGGGTCGGTCAAGTAGACGTAACCACAACTGTACTGGTTACCGGGTTGGCGGCCCTCTCCATGGTCGTCAACGCCCTGGTGCCGTCGTTACTGTTGCAATTGTTGTTTGCGCCCGGTGCCAGCGCCCTGCCCATCCGGATGTTCACCTGGCCGTTGGCCAACCCAATTGGCTTCTGGCCGGTACTGGGGTTGTTCTTCTTCTGGTATTTCGGCAGCCAACTGGAGTTGACCCTGGGCCGGAGCCGAATGCTGCGGTTCCTCATCTATGGCTGGCTGGTGCACACCGTGATCGCGGTCCTGGTTGGACTCGTGGGCACTGGCGAACCGGTGCTGGCCGGGATCAGCATCCTCTACTACATCGTGATCCTGGCCTTCGTACTCGATCGCCCCTCGCTCAGGTTCGGCATTCCCTTCACTGAGATCTCCTTCCCGGCGTGGGCTGCTGTTGTGGTGGTGATTGCGATCAGCACGCTTCAGTTGATTGCAGCCCGGGCCCTGATGACAATCGTGTTCATGGCGGCCAGTTGGGCAGTCATGGCTCTGGTGGCCAGGGCGATGGGGCTGGGGGCGGAGGTCACCTGGATCCCCAACCTGGCCGGACAACGTCGGCCCAGGCCGGCGCGGCCACCAAGGGCTTCCAAGCAGTCCCGGCGGCAGCGCAAGCAATCCGCGAAAGTGCTCTCCGGCCCCTGGGAACAGGAGATCAAGCAGCACCAGGCTGATCGGATTCGGCTGGATGAGTTGCTGGACAAGATCTCCGCAGCCGGGATGGATTCCCTGACCGAGAAGGAGAAGAAGGAACTCAGGGTGCTCAGTGACCGGTTACGGCGGGACTGAGTACCGCTACCGGACAATGATGCAGGTCAGCCAGACACTGTGCTGGCGATCTCGACGATCGCCTGACTGGTGCGTTGATTCCACTGCCGGATCCGACGGATCATGTAATGGCCAACCGGGCCCATGTCCAGATACTGAGTCCTGGCACCGGCTGCGGCGGCTCGGGCCAGATATTTCTGGGTGTACGACGGGTTGGTCACCCGGTCCCGCTGTCCATGCAGGGCGATCAGATGCTTGTCCCGGAGGCCGCTGACCGGATCCTCGCGTTCACACCAGGGAGCCAACGCGACCACGCCACACACCTGGGGATCGTCGGCAACATGAAATGCCGTCCGGGCGCCCATGGAGTGCCCAACCAGGATCACCGGAGGCGCGTCATAACACTCCCGGATCTGTTCCAGGGCCCAACGGGCGTCCCTGACTGGTGCCGGGATCTCACCATCGCGGTGATTCCACCCCTTCACCCCGAACCGGAGCAGGTGAACTGCCCAACCCCTGTCCAGGAGATCCCCGGCGATGGACCGGCGCATGTTGCCGGATCGTTGATAGGGGCCTGAGCGTCGATCAACGGGCTCGGAACCACTGACCGCACCACCGTGGAGCATGAGGACGACCCCTCGGATCGGGAGCTGGGGATCAAGACGACGAAGCGAGGGTTGACCGGGTGCAGTCATGGTGGCATCAAACCCTCTGGGCGGGGTAGAGGGCAAGATTGACCTGTGAGCGAGATTGAAGTGGCCCGGGCCAGACACCAACAACTGAGCGCCCAGGTGCAGGAGGCCAGCCGTCGCTACTACGAGGAGGATGATCCAACTCTCTCCGATGCTGAGTTCGATGACCTGATGCGGGAACTGCAGGAACTTGAAGCCCAATACCCAGAACTGGGTACCCCTGATTCCCCAACCCAGCAGGTCGGCGGTGGAGTCAGCAGGACCTTCACGGCCGTTGATCACCTGGAGCGGATGGAAAGTCTGGACAATGCCTTTTCTGCCGAGGAATTGAATGCCTGGGTGGCTCGGTTGCGCCGTGAGGGAGTCCAGGACCCGGCCTACCTGTGTGAGCTCAAGGTGGATGGGTTGGCGATCAACATTCTTTATCGCAATGGCAAATTGGTTCGGGCCCTGACCAGGGGTGATGGTCGCACTGGTGAGGACGTCACCGCGAATGTCCGGACCATCAAGTCGATCCCACACCAACTACGAGACACCGCGGAGTACCCAATCCCGGCACTGATCGAGGTAAGGGGAGAGGTTTTCCTGCCCATCGTCGCATTCGAGAAATTGAATGAATCCATGCTGGATGCCGGTCGCCGGATCTTCGCCAACCCCCGAAATGCAGCTGCTGGATCCCTGCGTCAGAAAGATGCGCAGGTGACGGCAGGTCGGGATCTGGACATGGTCTGTCACGGGGTTGGTGCCCGGGATGGCTTCGAGCCGCAGACTCAGTCCCATGCCTATGCGGCGTTGCGGGCCTGGGGACTGCCAACCAGCGATCGGGTCCGGGTGGTGGGTTCAGTGACTGAGGTCTCTGAGTACATCTCCTACTACGCCGAGAACCGTTATGACGTCCCGCATGAGATCGATGGGGTCGTGGTCAAGGTCGATGACATCTCCCTGCAACGTCGGCTGGGATCCACTTCACGGGCGCCACGTTGGGCGATTGCCTACAAGTACCCACCCGAGGAGGTGCATGCGAGATTGTTGGAGATCCGGGTCAACACCGGTCGTACCGGGCGAGTGACGCCGTACGGTGTGATGGAACCGGTCAGAGTAGCCGGATCGACGGTTGAGCATGCCACCCTGCACAACGCGCACGAGGTGAAGCGCAAGGACGTGCGCCCCGGGGACACTGTGATCCTGCGCAAGGCCGGTGATGTGATTCCCGAAATCCTGGGGCCGGTGCTGGGGCTGCGGCCGGAGGGACTGCCCGAATGGGTGATGCCGACCCACTGTCCCGAATGCAGCACCGAACTGGTGGAGCAGAAGGAGGGTGACAAGGACCTGCGCTGCCCAAACCATCGCGGTTGTCCGGCGCAGGTCCGGGAACGGGTATTCCATGTCAGCGGGCGGGGTGCATTCGATATCGAGGGCCTTGGCATGGAGGCTGCAGTAGCCCTGCTGGAAGCAGGGGTGATCGAGAACGAGGGTGACGTCTTCGCGCTGAGCGAGGACCAGTTGCGTCGTACGAACCTGTTCACGCGGGCACCAAAAGCCGGTGAGGATGGCCCCCAGTTATCGGCAAATGGGGCGAAGTTGCTGGCCAATCTGCACCGGGCCCGCGAACAACCACTTTGGCGGGTCCTGGTGGCGCTCTCCATCCGCCATGTGGGCCCAACCGCAGCCAGGGCGTTGGCGGCCGAATTCGGTTCCGTGGCGGCGATCCGGGATGCCTCGTTGGACCAACTTGCCACTGTTGAGGGGGTTGGCGGCACGATTGCTGAATCGGTGGTGGAGTGGTTCACCGGACCTGAGGCGGACTGGCACAACGAGATCATCGAGAAATGGTCAACCGCTGGAGTCAGGTTGGCAGAGTCCAACCAGGTCAGTGCCCCGCAAACCCTTTCCGGGCTGACCCTGGTGGTGACCGGTTCGCTGGAGAACTTCACCCGGGACTCGGTCAGGGAAGTAATCATCAGCCATGGTGGCAGGGCAGCCGCTTCTGTTTCCGGGAAGACCGACTATGTGGTTGTTGGGGATAGTCCAGGCTCCAAGGCCGACAAAGCCGAACAACTGGGCGTACCCATCCTCGATGAAGCTGCCTTTGAGAGGTTGCTGGAGCACGGGCCGGAAGGACTAGTTGGTCGCCTGTAGTCGGGCCTTGATCATCCGGGCAATGGCGGTTTGTTCATTGAGGAATGGGTGAAAGATCGGCGCGTCTGGCTTGCCCTGGTTTCCGTTGATCCATGGATTCCTGCTGCAGATGGTGTGTTTGAGACTGGGTGTGTAGACATCCACGAACAAGGCATTGGACTTCTTCGCAGCCGAGCGCAGGGCCCCGTCAAGGAGTTGGTTCATCCAGCGCACATACTCATAATCGCCAGTGGCGAGGGGCAGGGTGGGGCAGGTGCCCGAGGCCGGCACCATTTGTGGGTAACCAACCACCACGATCTTCGCCCTGGGTGACTTCCGGCGAATCTGGGCTATGGAACGGATCAGTCTTTCCTCGATGGTTCGGATATGGCCCCTGAAACCAGTAGTGGCCGAGGATCCCCACTCCAGAGCAGTTTTGCAGGGAGCACCTTGGGGGGAGAGCCCCTTCATCAGGGAACACTGCCCAACGAGAGTGCCGTACATCCCGAAGTCATTGCCACCCATGCTCAGGGTGACCAGGTTGGTTTGCTTGGTCAATCCGTCAAACTGGGCCGCAATGGTGGGGTACTGGCGCTCCCGGAAGTGCTTTGTCTGGGCCCCAGCACAACTCATGTCGGTGAATGATTTCACCCTGAGTGCCGCCGCCAGTTGGCTCGGGTAGTTCTTCTGTGAGCGCATGCACTGGTCGTATTTCTGGGCTGCTGAGACCAGCGGAGCTGCAGTGAACGAGTCACCCAGGGCCACATAGTGGATGTTTTTCATCTGCAGCGGCTTGCCGTTGTGCTTGGGGGGATTGGCAGTCACCGACTTCTTCTCCGCTGGTGGGCCACAGGCGACCAGGGTGGCAGCCAGGCTGGCGATCAGCAGGGCGATGAGGAGTGGTGATCTATTGGTGCTCATTGCCTGCAAGGTTAGGACGGCCGACCAAGCGCCTACGAACAGGTCCTAGGATTGCCCGCATGCCCGAGATCACCCGAGAAGAGGTCGCCCACCTGGCCGACCTCGCCCGGATTGACCTGAGTGAGGCCGAGCTCGATCACCTGGCTCCGCAGTTGAGCGTGATCCTTGAATCGGTGGCCTCGATCAGCGAAATCGCCGCAGATGACATCCCGCCGACCTCCCATCCCATCGAGATGACCAATGTCTTCCGCGAAGATGTGGTCCTTCCCGGGCTGACGGCGCAACAGGCGCTCTCCGGAGCCCCCGATGCTGAGGACCAACGCTTTGCGGTACCGCGGATCCTGGGGGATGAACAGTGACGGCCCGGATCGGCATGAGTGCCGCAGAAATGTCCCGGGCGCTGGCTGCCGGGGAGACCACGAGTGTGGAGTTGACCCAGGCGCACCTGGACCGGATTGCTTCGGTTGATGACAACGTCTTCGCTTTCCTGCACGTGTCTGGCGAAGCTGCTCTGGAAGCGGCAGCCGCCAGCGACGAGCGACGTCGTACTGGTTCCCCTGCCTCTGACCTGGATGGAGTGCCGATCGCGGTCAAGGATGTCCTGGCCACGCAGGGACTTCCCACCACTTGTGGCTCGCGGATCCTTGAGGGCTGGGTGCCCCCGTACGACGCGACGGTGGTGTCCCGGCTCAAGCAGGCCGGCCTGCCAATTCTTGGCAAGACCAACATGGATGAGTTCGCGATGGGCTCCTCAACTGAGCACTCGGCCTATGGGCCAACCCGCAACCCCTGGGATCTGGACCGGATTCCGGGTGGGTCAGGAGGAGGTTCTGCCGCGGCGGTGGCTGCTTTTGAGGCACCACTTGCCCTGGGCACCGATACCGGCGGATCCATCAGGCAACCCGGAGCGGTGACTGGCACCGTGGGGGTGAAACCCACCTATGGCGGCGTCTCCCGATATGGCCTGGTGGCCATGGCCAACAGCCTGGACCAGGTTGGCCCGGTGACCCGCAGCGTGCTTGATGCGGCACTCCTGCATGAGTTGATCGGTGGGCATGATCCCAGGGACTCAACCAGCATCAATGCTCCGGTGCCAGGACTGGTCGCAGCCGCCAGACAGGGAGCCCTTGGGGACCTCTCCGGTCTGCGGGTCGGCGTGATCGAGGAGCTCTCCGGAGCTGGATATCAACAGGGTGTGCTGGATCGGTTCAATGAGGCCGTTGGGCTACTGATTTCTGCTGGAGCCCAGCGAGTCGAGGTTTCCTGTCCCAGCTTCAGGCATGCCCTGGCGGCGTACTACCTGATCATGCCCAGTGAGGCGTCCTCGAACCTGGCCCGTTTTGATGCCATGCGCTATGGGTTGCGCGAGCTGCCACAGGGAGTGGAAGCGCCCAGTGCTGAGCAGGTGATGCGAGCCACCCGTGACGCTGGTTTTGGGGATGAGGTCAAGCGCCGCATCATCCTGGGTACCTACGCTCTGTCCAGCGGCTACTATGACGCCTACTACGGGCAGGCCCAGAAGATCCGCACCCTGATCACCCGGGACTTCCAGGCAGCATTCACCCAGGCAGATGTCCTGCTCAGCCCAACCTCGCCCACGACGGCCTTCCGGATTGGCGAGAAGTTGGACGACCCGCTGTCCATGTACCTCCAGGATGTGGCCACTATTCCAGCCAACCTGGCTGGAATCCCGGGGATGAGCGTTCCCTCCGGAGTGGCCGCTGAGGACGGATTGCCAGTGGGTCTGCAGATCCTGGCGCCGGCCATGGCCGATGACCGGCTCTATCTGGTCGGAGCGGCGGTTGAGGCGATGCTGGAGCAGAAATGGGGTGGTTCGCTGTTGGCCCAGGCCCCGAGCGTTCCCACCGCGAGGGGAGGCGTGGCATGAGTGCAGACCTGATGGATTTCGACGAAGCGATCGGCGCTTTCGATCCCGCCATGGGGTTGGAGGTGCACGTGGAGTTGAACACCAACACCAAGATGTTCTGCTCCTGTCCCGCGCATTTTGGCGGCGAACCCAATACCCATGTCTGCCCCACGTGCCTGGGGCTGCCCGGCTCGATGCCGGTGGTCAACGGCAAGGCGGTTGAGTCGGCGATCCGGATCGGACTCGCGCTGAATTGCGAGATTGCCGAGTGGTGTCGCTTCGCTCGGAAGAACTACTTCTACCCGGACATGCCCAAGAACTTCCAGACCTCGCAGTACGACGAGCCGATCGCCTTCGATGGCTGGACCGAGGTGGAGGTCGATGGGGAGATCTATCGGATCGACATTGAACGGGCCCACATGGAGGAGGACACCGGTAAGTCCACTCACGTGGGTACTACCGGTCGGATCCACGGGGCGGACTATTCACTGGTGGACTACAACCGGGCCGGCATTCCGCTGATCGAGATCGTCACCCGACCGATCGTGGGAGCTGGGGACAAGGCCCCGGCAGTGGCTCGGGCCTATGTGGCCCATCTTCGGGAACTGCTGCTTGGTCTGGGGGTCAGTGATGTGCGTATGGAACAGGGTTCGCTGCGCTGCGATGTGAACCTGTCCCTCGCGCCCAAGGACTCTGGTCAGCTTGGCACCCGCACCGAGACCAAGAATGTCAACTCGTTGCGCTCAGTGGAGCGAGCCGCCCGCTATGAGGTGAGTCGCCAGGCAGCGATCCTCGCCGATGGGGGCAGGGTGGTGCAGGAGACCAGGCACTGGCACGAGGACACCGGGATCACCACAAGTGGGCGGGAGAAGTCCGATGCTGAGGACTACCGCTACTTCCCGGAGCCAGATCTGGTTCCGGTTGCGCCGAGTCGGGAGTGGGTGGCCCAACTGAAGGCTGATCTGCCGGAACCACCCAAGGAGCGTCGAGCCAGATTGCAACTGGAGTGGGGATTCTCCGATCTGGAGATGCGCGACACCGTGGGCGCTGGCGCCCTGGATCTGGTGGCAGACACCATTGCCGCAGGTGCAGCCCCACAAGCTGCCCGCAAGTGGTGGCTCTCCGAACTGGCCCGTCGGGCAAATGAGGCGGATGTGGAGATCGCCTCGTTGCCGATCACGCCGACTCAGGTGGCCGCTATTCAGGCGCTGGTGGATGCTGGCACCCTGAATGACAAGTTGGCCCGTCAGGTTTTTGACGGAGTACTTGCCGGTGAGGGTGAACCCGCTGAGGTGGTGTCAGCCAGGGGACTGGCGATCGTTTCCGATGATGGTGCCCTGGGTGCGGCTGTGGACCGGGCGATTGAGGCGAACCCCGATGTGGTGGCCAAGATCCGCGATGGCAAGCAGGCCGCCGCTGGCGCCCTGATCGGTGCTGTGATGAAGGAGATGCGGGGACAGGCTGATGCCGGTCGGGTCCGCGAGCTGATCCTGGAGAAACTCAGCTGAACCACTGGTGCTAAGTTGTTGGTGCACTCATCCGAGAGCACTTACACAAGATCACGTCTTTGTGTGGGGGAAGCCGGTCAAAATCCGGCGCTGACCCGCAACCGTGGACGAAGTCACCCTTCGTGAGCCGGACCACCCGCCCCAGACGTCCTCACTATCGCTGTCGTGGAAAGCAGCGGAGGCTGGGTTGATCCGGTCCCCGCTCCAGCAGCGGGAAGGAAACCGATGAAACGACCACTTCGTAGGACGGCCGCAGCGCTGGTCCCGGCACTGACGGCAGGATTCCTGTCGCTGGCCACACCAACTGCCCACTCGGCCCCGGTCACCCCAATCCCGAGCCCAGCAGCGCAGGCTGCTGCTCAGTGGCTGAGTGGCCAGTTGACCAATGGTCTGATCCACAACAATGGCTACGGCGGCTTCGATGACTATGGCCTCACCATCGACACCGGTCTGGCGCTCCAGGCGATTGGCACCCAACCAGCCAGCCTCGCTGCCATCACCAATGCCATCGCCACGCATATCGGTGACTACACCGGAAATGGCACTACTGATGTGTACTCCGGCGCAACTGGCAAGGCAGCTGTGCTCGCCCAGAAGGTAGGAGCCAATCCCGCCTCCTTTGGCGGACGCAATCTGATCAGCCAACTGGAGGGGACTGTTGCCAGTGCCGCTCCAATCGCCGGCCGCACCGTGGACGTCGGTGGGTACGGAGACTACGCCAACGGGCTCGGACAGTCCTGGGCAGTTCTGGCCCTGGATCGCGCTGGAAGTTCGAAGGCAGCTGCCGCTACCAACTTCTTGTTGTTGCAGCAGTGCAGCGAGGGCTACTTCCGGCAGAACTTCGCCGCCGACAAGGCAGCGACCGATCAGACTTGTGACGGCGGCAAGGCCACCAGTTCCAGCAATCCCAGCGTGGACACCACTGCGCTGGCGGTGATCACCCTCTCTGAGCACTCCCAAACCCCCGCAGTCACCTCAGCATTGGCCCGGGCGAAGGCCTGGCTGGCCGCCAATCAGGCTGCCGATGGTTCCTGGGGTGGCGGGAGCGGCACCTCCACTGCCAACAGCAACAGCACCGGCCTGGCTACTCGTGCCCTTGCTGGCACCAATAACGCCAAGCGTGGCATCGCCTGGCTGACAGCTCGGCAGGCGAAGAGCACTGATGGTTCCCTCGCCAGCGAGGCTGGCGCCGTGGCCTACGATGATGCTGCCCTGGCCCTCGGCCGGACCAGCGGCATCGCTGATGACACTGCCCGCGATCAGTGGCGCCGGGCCACGGCTCAGGCCGCCCTTGGCCTGATCGCCAACACTCCACCCAATGTCACGGTCCGGTCCGCGGTAGTCAAGCCCAGGAAGCGCATCGTGGTGCGGAGTACTGGCTTTGTGGCCCGCGAGAAGGTTGTGGTGCGTTACAAGGGCAAGGTGGTCAAGCGGGGCAAGGCCAATCGGGCTGGTGTGTTCAAGGCCCGGTTCCGCTCCGGCAAGCGGGTAGGAACCTTCCGCGTTGCCGTGATCGGCAAGCGAACCGGAGCCACTACCTTCACCGTTCAGGTCAAGCGCTGACCTGATGGTTGAGCTCTGGACCAAGCGTCTGTTCATGAGCCTGCCCCTGGCAGTGCTCATGGTGGCGGGAGTCGGCCTCTGGTCGGCTCCCGCCCAGGCGGCTGTCTGCCAGGGCAGCAATGGCGTCACAGTGGTGGTGGATCACACCGGTGTGCCCGGAGGAAGTGGCCGCGGAATCGATACCGACTGTGTTTCGAGCAATGGCTCCATCCCGGCAAGGTCACTGTTCCGGTCAGCTGGTGTGTCGATGGTGGACACCAGTAGATTTCCGGGATTGGTCTGCTTGGTCAACTCCCTACCTGCCCCCAACCCAGGCTGTGTGATGGCACCCCCTGCAGACGCCTTCTGGGGGCTGTACTGGTCAAACGGTCGTGATGGCAATTGGATCTTCTCCAGCATCGGTGTGGACGGCCTGCGCGTTCCCAACGGTGGCAGCGTGGCCTGGGTCTGGCAGGGTGGCAACCGGGTGAACCCACGGGTCAAACCACCGATCAATGGTTCCGCCGATGCCAGCCAACCGGGGGCTGGCCAATCTGCTCCGGCTGTCGCCAAGCAAGCGGGAGCCACCAAACAGGTCAGGCCACACCGGAAATCAGCCAGCACTGGGCCGACAGGCACCCCCGCGCCAAGCGGATCAGCCTCACCCTCACCAAGCCAGTCAACACCTCCGGTGACCAGAACTGCTGAACCCGAACAGGTGGCCACCCAACTGGCGTCCAGCACTCCAACCGCAGAGGCTGATGCAGCACCTGCGGTCAAGGACGATCTGGCTGGACCCAAATCCGAGGGGTCGGGACTACCCACGTGGATCCCGGTCACCCTGTTGGTGGCCCTGAGCCTGGCGATTGGTGTGGCCATCGCAGTACGGCGGCGACGCGGGTGAGTCGGTCGGCACGTGACCTGCACCCGGGAGCCTGGTGGTTGTGGGCGATCGGACTGGCCACGGCCGCCACCTTGAATACCAACCCCCTGATCTCACTGGCCCTGATCGGGGTGGCCTGCTTGACCGTGGTCATGCGCAGGTCTGACCACGCGTGGTCATCCTCATTTGAGTTGTACCTGATCTTCGGCGCAGTGGTGGTGCTGATCCGGGTCGGCTTCCGGATCCTGCTGGGGGGCGGAGACGGTGGCACCGTGATCCTGAATCTGCCTGAGATTCCACTGCCGAGTTGGGTTCTTGGGATCAGGTTGCTGGGCCAGGTCACTGCAGAGTCGGTCCTGTTCGGGTTGTCCGACGGGTTGCGGTTGGCTGCGCTGATCATCTGCGTGGGCGCCGCAAACTCTCTTGCCAACCCCAAACGGCTGCTGAAGTCCATGCCGCCAGCGCTCTATGAGATCGCCACTGCATTGGTGGTGGCCATAGCGGTGCTTCCCCAACTGGCAGACAGCCTGCGTCGGGTGCGCGCTGCCCGACAGTTGCGCGGCGTACCTGGTGGGCGAATCGGAAGGTTGCGTGGCATCGTGGTGCCGGTCATGGAGGATGCCCTGGAACGCTCAATGAGCCTTGCCGCGGGGATGGACGTCCGGGGGTATGGCCGGTCTGGCGGCGCCAGTCGTAGGCAGCGCTGGATCACCGGAAGCCTGATGGTGCTGGCCCTGATCGGGATCAGCATGGGCGCCTATGTGGCGCTGGACCAGAGTGGATCGCGACCGCCGTGGCTGGCCGCAGTACTGGTTCTGCTCGGTCTGGGGGTGACCGTGCTGAGCTTTTGGAGTGCTGGACGCCGGGTACAGCGCACTCGCTATCGCCCGGATTCCTGGCGCCGGGAGGAAGTCCTGGTGGCCGGTTGTGGCCTGTTGGTGGCTGCTGGGTTCATCGGCTGGGTCAATGACCAAACCCAGGTATTGTTCCCAGCCCCGATGCAACCCCTGACCCTGTCCTGGCAGGTATTGGTGATCCTCCTGGTCGCAGCCCTGCCGGCAGTGGTTTCGCCACCTCCGGTGCTCTCCCTGGACCAGATTTCAGCAACGGAGGAGTCCGCCATTGACCAGGAGGTGGTCAATGCTTGAGCTTCGCGGGATCTCATTTGCCTACCAGGATGCCCAGATCCTCACTCAGGTTGACCTGGAATTGCTTGACGGTGAGTTCGTGGTGGTTGCTGGACGCACTGGAGTGGGCAAGTCCACCCTGCTTGGGGTCCTCAACGGATTGGTGCCCAGTTTCACCGGCGGTCGGCTCAGCGGCGAAGTTCTCTGGGAGGGCAGCAGCATTCTTGGGCTTCCGCCCAGGGAACTTGCCCATCTGATCGGATACGTCGGCCAGGACCCCTCAGCAAGTTTTGTGACCGACACGGTTGAGGAAGAGCTTGCCTATGGCATGGAGCAACTCGGTCTGCCTGGGCAAACCATGCGCCGCCGGGTCGAGGAGACCCTTGACCTGCTCGGGATTGCTGACCTGCGCAGCCGGGACCTGCGCACCCTCTCCGGAGGTCAGCAGCAACGGGTGGCGATTGGCGCCGTACTCACGATGCACCCGCGGTTGCTGGTGCTTGATGAGCCCACCAGCGCGCTGGATCCAACCGCTGCTGAGGAGGTACTGGCCACTCTGGCCCGCTTGGTGGATGACCTCGGGATCACGGTGGTGATCGCTGAGCACCGCCTGGAGCGGGTGATCCCATTTGCCGATCGGGTGATTCACGTCGTCGGTGATGGAAGCATTGCCCAGGGTGAACCACGTGAGTTGTTGGCTCAACTCCCGGTGGCCCCTCCGATCGTGGAGTTGGGGCGGTTGTTTGATTGGCAACCGCTACCACTAACCGTTCGAGAAGCCAGACGCCAGGCACGTCGTACGGACCTGGTCGCCGGCACCCCAGAACGAGGGGACGCCCTCCCGGTCGCGAGTGCTGAACCAATACTGAAAGCAGAGCGGATCAGTGTGGCGTATGGACGCCGGGTCGCGGTCCGTGAGGTGTCATTGCGGATCGATCAGGGGGAGATAGTTGCCCTGATGGGGCGAAATGGCTCTGGAAAATCCACCCTGCTGTGGGCCCTGCAGGGAGCCCGGAAACGATCTGGAGGTTCCCTTCGGATCTCCGGTTCTGACCCCGCGACGCTGTCTTCAATGCAGCGGCGCAGGTTGTTTGGATTGGTACCGCAGACAGCTGCTGACCTGCTCTACCTGGAAACGGTTTCCGCGGAGCTTGACCAATCCGACTCCGAGTCATCCCGCGCTCCTGGCACTGCGGCTGGATATCTGGATCGGTTGGCGCCGGGGGTTGACCGCGAGGCGCATCCCCGGGATCTGTCAGAAGGCCAGCGACTGGCGCTGGTCCTGGCGATCGTGCTCTGCGCCGAGCCGGCAGTCATAGCTCTGGATGAACCCACTCGTGGTCTGGACTATCCGGGCAAGGCCGCCTTGGTTGGCATCCTCAGGGATCTGGCTGACCAGGGACGAAGCATTTTGGTCGCCACCCATGACGTGGAATTCGTGGCTCAGGTCGCTGACCGGGTGGCAGTGCTGGCCGAGGGTGAACTGGTCTCCTGTGGGCCTACCGCCCAGGTGGTTGCTGAATCGCCAGCGTTTGCGCCCCAGACCACCAAGATCTTTGGTTCTGGCTGGCTCACAGTGGCCCAGGTTGCTGATCAGTTGGTGTCCAAATGAGCCGGCCGGACCCGGTGGCCATCCCGCTGCGCCCCCGGTCCGCGTTGATCCTGGCGCTGGCCTCGGTGGCTGGTTTGATCATGTTTCTCTGGCCGCTCCTGGTGCGGGTGGATCCAGAACAACCAGATTTCATGCCGCCCTTCTTCTTCCTACTCCTGTTGCCAGTGGTGGTCCTGGTTTGTCTGGCCGAGTTCACCGAAGGTGGGATGGATGCCAAGGTGCTGGCGATGCTGGGAGTCCTTACCGCGATCAACGGCGTCATGCGTGGACTTGGTGCTGGCACTGCCGGTGTGGAGTTGGTCTTCTTCCTGATGATTCTCTCCGGCCGGGTGTTTGGGCCGGGTTTTGGCTTTGCGCTTGGCTGCACGTCGATCTTCGCCTCTGCGATCATCACCGCCGGAGTCGGCACCTGGTTGCCCTATCAAATGATGGTTTCGGCCTGGATTGGGATGGGTGCTGGCTTGTTGCCACGTCGCCTTCGGGGTCGGGGTGAACTGGCCATGTTGATTGGCTACGGCATCCTCGCCTCTTATGCCTATGGCTTGATCATGAACATGTCCGGGTGGCCCTACCTGCTGGGTGCCAGTGTTCCCGGTCAGGAGGCATCACTTGCCTTTGTGCCAGGTGATCCAATTCTGGAAAACCTAAAGCGTTTTGGCATCTTCACCCTGCTCACCTCTACCTCAAGTTGGGACACCGGGAGAGCGATCACCAATACCCTGGCCCTGCTGGTCCTGGGGCCAGCAATCCTGACCACTTTGCGCCGGGCGGTACGGCGGGCAAGCGTCGTACCGGAGCCAGGGGCGAGGGCACTTTGAGTGCCTGCGTCAGACCGCAGGTAGTCTCGACGCCATGACCGAAACGCCTACCTCCCGGACTCCAGACATCAAACCCCGCAGTCGTGACGTCACCGACGGACTCGAGCGGGCCGCTGCGCGGGGCATGTTGCGTGCAGTGGGGATGGGGGATGAGGACTTCGCCAAACCACAGATCGGCGTGGCCTCGAGTTGGAATGAGATCACTCCCTGCAATCTCTCCCTGGATCGCCTGGCCAAAGCGGTCAAGAACGGGGTTCACGCGGCAGGTGGCTATCCATTGGAATTCGGCACCATCTCTGTCTCTGACGGGATCTCGATGGGGCACGAGGGGATGCACTTCTCGCTGGTTTCCCGCGAGGTCATTGCGGACTCGGTTGAGACGGTGATGATGGCCGAGCGGTTGGACGGTTCGGTACTCCTGGCCGGTTGTGACAAGTCGCTCCCGGGCATGTTGATGGCCGCTGCCCGCCTGGACCTGGCCAGTGTCTTCCTCTACGCGGGATCCACCATGCCCGGACAAGTGGATGGTCAGGACGTAACCATCATCGATGCCTTCGAAGCCGTTGGTGCCTGTGTGGCAGGGAAGATCACCGAGGATGAGGTCACCCGGATCGAGAAGGCGATCTGCCCCGGAGAAGGCGCCTGCGGTGGCATGTACACCGCGAACACGATGGCCTCGGTGGCGGAAGCGTTGGGGATGAGCCTGCCCGGAAGCGCTGCGCCGCCAGCCGTTGACCGCCGCCGGGACGGTTTCGCACACCGCAGTGGAGCTGCCGTGGTGGAGATGTTGCGTCAGGGCATTACCGCGCGTCAGATCCTGACCAAGCCAGCCTTCGAGAACGCAATCGCGGTGGTAATGGCCCTGGGCGGGTCCACCAATGCCGTGCTGCACCTGCTGGCGATCGCTCGTGAGGCTGAGGTTGACCTGACTCTGGATGACTTCAACCGAATCGGCGACAGGGTCCCCCACCTTGGGGACCTGAAGCCTTTTGGCCGCTATGTGATGAATGACGTGGACAAGATCGGCGGCATTCCAGTGGTGATGAAGGCGTTGCTTGATGCTGGCCTGATGAATGGCGACTGCCTCACGGTCACCGGAAAGACCATGCGGGAGAACCTCGAAGCACTAAATCCCAAGGGCCTGGATGGGGATGTACTCCGTGACCTGGACAAGCCCATCCACAAGACCGGTGGGCTGACCATCCTGAAGGGATCACTGGCTCCTGAGGGTGCAGTGGTGAAGTCGGCCGGTTTTGATGACACCACCTTCACTGGCACGGCCCGGGTCTTCGATGGGGAACGGGCCGCCATGGATGCCCTGGAAGCAGGTGGTATTCAGCACGGTGATGTGGTGGTGATCCGCTACGAGGGTCCCAAGGGCGGGCCGGGTATGCGGGAGATGCTGGCGATCACTGGTGCGATCAAGGGTGCCGGGCTCGGCAAGGACGTGCTGTTGATCACCGATGGCCGGTTCTCTGGAGGTACCACTGGGCTGTGTGTTGGGCACATTGCGCCAGAAGCGGTGGATGGTGGGCCGATCGCTTTCGTCCGCGATGGGGACCAGATCACCCTGGACGTGGCCAACAAGACCCTGGATGTCGTGATGGACAACCTGGCACAGCGCCAGGAGAAGTGGACCCCCAATCCGCCCAAGTACACCCGCGGTGTGCTCGGCAAGTACGCCAAGGTGGTGCAATCCGCAGCCCATGGTGCGGTGTGTGGCTAACCGGTAAAGAACTCATTTGGGTAACTGTTTCGATACTGAATGAGCAACTGAGTGTCGTTATTCTTCAATGTTGGGCAGTTAATGCATGTTTCTGTTTTGTTGATTAGCGCCAATTGACTATAGGCAGGTAACTCACTCAGGCGGCAGGATTGGGATCATGAGTGCAGGGTCCAACCGGTTTCGAATAGTGTCGGACCCCAACGTGGCGCTACCCGACCCCAATGCACTGGCCAGGCTGATCACCTCAGGCAACGACGATCTCCAGGAGATCGTGGAGATCATCCGATCCGTGTGCCAAATGGACTGGGCTGCGATCACCGTTATCGAAACCGATAGCTGCCATCAAGCGGTTACTTCCGGATTGGCACCATTCCGGGCCCGGGTTGGCGAGGACATGTGCCACTTCGTGAAAGATGCCCATTTCATCTTCGCCATCGAGGATGCCAGCCAGGACGAACGCTTCAAATCAAGCCCCTGGGTGACCGGGGAGACGATGAGGCTGGGTGGATTCGCCACCGCCCCAATCTATGACCTGGAAAACGAAATGGTGGGCCGCCTGTGCGTCTTCCACCCAGAGCCAGCCGCGTTGTCAGAATCCCAGTTGCGAGCACTGGGCACCCTGGCCAGGAATATTTCCGGGATCGTGGCCATGCATCAGCGTCAGCACCAGGGGGCCGGGTTGGACGGGCCCCTGCAGTTGTCCGGAGAAGTACTCGAGGTGGCGGCCCAGATCAGCCACGACATGAGACTGCCACTTGCCTCCATCAGCATGACCCTGGAAATGCTGGACGATCTCCTGACAGCTGAGCACCTTTCTGCAGAACATCAGTTGGTTTCATCAGCACTGCGTTCCACCCGGCGATTGAGCAATATGGTTGAGGGAATCCTGGAAATCCACCAGGTAGGTGAGGAAGTAAGTCTCGAACCGGTGGATCTTCATGCCCTCTCTCGAGAGGTGATCACCGAGCTGGGGCAGTTGCTGCAATCAGCACGAGCATCGATGAAAATCCAGTCTCTCCCCACTGTTTATGGCGATGAGAACCTGCTCTACCGAATCCTCTTGAATCTGCTCTCAAACTCGATCAAGTTCGCCAGGGAGGAGAGTCCGCCGCAAATTGAGATTGGAGCCCAACATCGACGCCAGGCCTGGGAGATCACTGTCACGGACAATGGACTTGGCATCCCCGTGGATCAGCGCACCGCTGTGTTCGAGACCTTCGCCAGGTTGCATCCGGACAGGCCCGGCAATGGCATCGGGCTGCCGGTTGTGGCCCAGATGGTGAAAGCACATGGTGGTGAGGTTGGGGTGCGCGATTCCCCAATGGGGGTGGGGGCGGAGTTCTGGTTCACCATCCCTGACCGGCAGCCCAAATAGCGCGCCGGAGTTTCCTGGCCACCCCTGGGTTTGGCTCAGCCGAAGGTGGCGGTGTCAATCACGAAGCGATAGTGCACATCAGAGTTGATCACCCGTTCATATGCGGAGTCCACGTCACCAACACCAATCCGCTCGATCACCGCGCCGATGCCGTGCTCGGCACAGAAGTTCAACATCTCCTGGGTTTCGGCCATGCCACCGATAGTGGAGCCCGACAGAGTACGTCGCATCATCGACAACGAGAACACCCGAACACTGTCCGGCTCAGTGGGAATGCCGACATTCACCATGGCGCCATCCAGACGCAACAGGGACAGATACTTGTCCACGGGCAGGTTGGCGGCCACGGTATTGATGATGAGGTCAAAGCGTCCTCGAAGCTGCTTGAAGGTCTCCGGGTCACTGGTGGCGAAATAATCCGAAGCGCCCAACTTCAGACCATCTGCCTGCTTGGCCAGGGTCTGACTCAGGACCGTGACCTCTGCACCCATGGCACTGGCAATCTGCACACCCATATGCCCGAGCCCACCCAGTCCCACGATGGCCACCTTCTTCCCCGGGCCAGCCTGCCAGTGCTTCAGCGGGGAGTACAGGGTGATCCCGGCGCAGAGAAGAGGGGCTGCCACGTCCAGTTCCAGGCCATCGGGGATGGCACAGACGAATCGTTCATCAACCACGATTGATTGGCTGTAGCCACCCAGGGTGGGTTCACCGTCCTTGCCGATGCCGTTGTAGGTCATCACATTGCCGCCCAAACAGTATTGCTCGAAGCCCTGTTGGCAGTTCTCGCACTCCCGGCAGGAATCCACCATGCAGCCAACCCCCACCCGGTCTCCGGGTTGGTATTTGGTGACCTCTGACCCAACTGAAGTAACCACTCCGGCGATCTCATGTCCGGGCACCATCGGGAAAATTGCGCGGCCCCATTCCTGACGGGCCTGATGGATGTCTGAGTGGCAGATCCCGGAGTACTTGATCGCAATCTCCACGTCATTTGGTCGCGGTTCCCGGCGATCTATGCTTCCCTGGCGGAAGGGGCTACCGGCTGCGTCAGCGATCAGGGCTTTGGTGGTTGGCATGGGTCAAGCCAAACACATGAGTCAAGTGGTCAGCCAGGGGCCGGGATCCGGGACGGTTCGTCCAATGCATGAGACGAGTGGCACACTTGGTTGAGTCTGACCGGTGTCAGCGTGCATGCTAGGCCTATGCGTTTAGAGGTACTCGTACGCACGCGACGCGTGAGCTAACGGGCAATCAGTCCTGCCGCACGCGCGTCACCCCTCGTCAGCCACAGGCTCGAGGGGTTTTTTGTTGGCCAGATGTAGTGATTCGAAAGTTGGAGCGATGACTGATCAGTCGGCGACAGGTTCGAGCACTGGTGAGACTGTGACCGGTGCCCAGAGCCTGATCAAGTCCTTGGAGCATGCGGGCGTCAAAGACATCTTTGGCATCCCGGGAGGGGCCATCCTCCCGGCCTATGACCCGCTTTATGATTCCCGGATCCGGCACATCCTGGTTCGCCATGAACAGGGTGCTGGCCATGCTGCCCAGGGCTATGCCGTAGCCACCGGTGGTGTGGGTGTGTGCATGGCCACCAGTGGCCCGGGTGCCACCAACCTGGTTACTCCGCTCGCTGATGCGCATATGGACTCGGTGCCCATCGTGGCCATTACCGGGCAGGTCGGGGCTGCCTCCATCGGAACCGACGCCTTCCAGGAGGCTGACATCCGCGGCATCACGATGCCGATCACCAAGCACAACTTCCTGGTCACCAATCCCGATGACATCCCACGAGTGGTTGCCGAAGCCTTCTATCTCGCGCGGAGTGGGCGGCCGGGCCCGGTCCTGGTCGATGTGGCCAAGTCAGCACTTCAGGCCCAGACGAACTTCGCCTGGCCCACTGAAATCAGTTTGGCTGGATACCGGCCGGTGACCCGCCCACACAGCAAACAGATCCGCGAGGCCACCCGGTTGATCCTGGAAGCCCGTCGCCCGGTGCTCTACGTCGGTGGCGGCACCATCCGGGCCGGTGCCCACAAGGAACTGCGTGCGCTGGCCGAGTTGACCGGCATTCCCGTGGTTACCACTCTGATGGCCCGTGGCGCGTTTCCGGACAGCCATCCGCAGCACCTGGGTATGCCCGGCATGCACGGCACCGTGGCTGCGGTTGCCGGTTTGCAGAAGAGTGACCTGATCATCAGCCTGGGTGCCCGTTTCGATGATCGGGTGACCGGTGCGCTGGATTCCTTTGCGCCCGGTGCCAGGGTGATCCATGCCGACATTGATCCCGCTGAAATCGGCAAGAACCGAGCAGTCGACGTTCCGATTGTGGGCGATTGCCGTGAGGTCATTGCTGACCTGGTGGCTGCTCTTACCGCCGAGCAGACTGCCGGGAACACTGGTGACTACGAGGGTTGGGTCAAGTTCGTGGCCGGGGTGAAGATGAAATACCCGCTCGGCTATGACACTCCGCCCGATGGTCTGTTGGCCCCGCAGTACGTCCTGGAGCGGTTGAGCCAGATCTCCGGCCCAGAGTCCATCTATGTGGCTGGGGTGGGACAACACCAAATGTGGGCGACCCACTTCATCCAGTACGAACACCCCAATACCTGGCTCAACTCCGGTGGACTGGGCACAATGGGCTTTGCAGTCCCAGCCGCGATGGGCGCCAAGGTCGGTCGTCCCGATGCGACAGTCTGGGCGGTTGATGGAGATGGCTGTTTCCAGATGACCAACCAGGAATTGGCCACATGCTCGATTGAGGGCATCCCGATCAAGGTCGCGGTGATCAACAATGAGTCGCTCGGGATGGTGCGCCAGTGGCAGACCCTGTTCTACGACGGGCGCTACTCGAACACGGATCTACAGTCCAAGCGGATTCCTGATTTCGTGAAGTTGGCCGATGCCTATGGAGCTGTGGGATTGTGCTGCGACTCCGCTGATGATGTCGATGCCACGATCAACAAGGCCATGGAGATCAATGATGCGCCAGTCGTGGTGGACTTCCGGGTGCACCGTGATGCGATGGTGTGGCCGATGGTCCCGGCCGGCACCTCCAACGATGACATCAACTACGCCCGGGGTCTGGCACCCGAGTTCGAGGAGGATGATCTGTGATGACTGTGCACACCCTTTCAGTTCTGGTGGAGAACCGGCCTGGAGTGCTCGCCCGGATCGCCGGTCTGTTCAGCCGTCGTGGTTTCAATATCGATTCGCTGGCTGTGGGGCCCACTGAGGACGCCACGGTTTCCCGGATGACCATCGTGGTCAATGTGGAGGAGACCCCACTGGAGCAGGTGACCAAGCAACTCAACAAGCTCGTTGAGGTGATCAAGATCGTCGAACTCGATGATCGCGACGCCATCGAGAGTGAACTGATGATGGTCAAGGTCAAGGCGGACGTGAACAACCGCGGGCAGGTGGTCGATGCGATCCAGCTGTTCCGGGGCAAGGTGGTGGATGTCTCGACTGATTCCATTACAGTTCAGGTGACCGGAAATGCTGGCAAGCTGCGTGACTTCGTCTCAGTCATGGAACCATTCGGGATCCGGGAACTCGTGCAGTCCGGAATGGTGGCCATTGGCCGAGGTGGTCGCTCGATCTCCGAGCGGGCCAAGCCAATCGCCGTACCTGTTGAGCAACCTGCCTGAACCAAGCAACCAAACCAACCAAACCAACACATTGGCCAGAATGCACTGGCCGCAAGATAAGGAGAGCCCAAAGTGGCGGAAATGTTCTACGACGACGATGCTGATCTGTCGTTGATCCAGGGCAAGCATGTTGCCGTGATCGGATATGGCAGCCAGGGGCACGCACATGCGCTGTCCCTGCGTGACTCCGGCGTGGACGTCAGGATCGGCCTGCAGGAGGGCTCCAGGAGCCGGGCCAAGGCCGAGGCAGAGGGCTTGCGGGTGCTGACACCCGCTGCGGCAGTTGAGGAAGCCGATGTCATCGTGATCCTGGCTCCAGACCAGGTTCAGCGCACCCTCTATGCCCAGGACATTGAGCCCCACCTGGCTCCGGGGGACACCCTGGTCTTCGGACATGGGTTCAATATCCGCTTCGGATATATCAAGCCCCCGGCAGGTGTCGATGTCTTCATGGTTGCACCCAAGGGTCCGGGTCACCTGGTTCGGCGTGAGTTCGTCGATGGCCGTGGCGTGCCGGTACTGGTGGCCGTGGAGAAGGATGAGTCCGGCAAGACCTGGGACCTGGCCCTCTCCTACGCCAAGGGTATTGGCGGGCTCCGCGCCGGTGGGATCAAGACCACCTTCGCTGAGGAGACCGAGACCGACCTTTTTGGCGAGCAGGCAGTTCTGTGCGGTGGCGCTTCCCAATTGGTTATGTATGGCTTTGAGGTGCTGACCGAGGCTGGCTATCAGCCAGAGGTGGCCTACTTTGAGTGCCTGCATGAGCTCAAGTTGATCGTGGACCTCATGTATGAGGGCGGCATCGCCAAGCAGCGGTGGAGTGTTTCTGACACCGCAGAGTACGGCGACTACGTGTCCGGTCCCCGGGTGATCACCCCGGAGGTCAAGGAGAACATGAAGCAGGTGTTGGCTGACATCACCAATGGCAACTTCGCCAAGCGCTTCATCGACGACCAGGACGCTGGCGCCCCGGAGTTCAAGGAACTGCGGGCCAGGGGAGAGCAGCATCCGATCGAGAAGACCGGTCGGGAGTTGCGCAAGCTGATGGCCTGGGTCAAGAGCCACGATGCTGATTATGTGGAGGGCACGGCAACCCGCTGATCCAGCACTAATCGAATCAGCCTCGGCCGATCCCAGGGAGTTGTCCACTGGGGTCGGCCGAGGTATTTCTGGGTGCATTGTTACCTATTTGTGGCAAATATTGGTAAATACCTAGCGCGATATGTCCGAAAAAGATAGATTGTTACTATTCGTGCAATCTGATGGACAGGGTCAACCATGGCGCAGGTTTCTGATTTTCCAACCCCCAGGCAACTGCGGGAGTTGGGCACTTTCCGAGCGGTCCTGCTGCTGATCTCCTGCGCCCTTGTGGTTGCCGGCAGCATTGCCATCACTGAACCTGCTTCCGCCCGAATCCAGCGCCAAGCCGGGGTCGGCAGTACCGCGGCCAGGACCGGAGCAGCTATTGCGGTGAAGCAGGTTGCCCGGGACAAGAAGACTGCCCGGGACAAGAAGACTGCCCGGGACAAGAAGGCTGCCAGAGCGAAGAAGTCCAAGAAGGCCCGCAAGGCAGCGGCCAGACGTCACCTGGCCCGCAGGCCGGTAAAGGTAGAAAAGCCCAGGGTGCCAGTAGTGGTGCCGACCATTCCCCGAGCACCAGTTACTCCGACGCCGACGCCCACGCCGACTCCTACTCCAACACCCACACCGACAGCTACACCCACACCTACTCCGACACCCACACCCACACCTACTCCGACACCCACGCCTACTCCGACCGCGACCCCCACTCCAGCCCCTTCGGACCTTTGTGGCCCACGACCAACCAAGGCTGATGGGAGCCATTGGGAGTGCACCTTCGTGGATGAGTTCGACGGCACTTCCCTGAATCTCTCCAAGTGGTCGGTGATGCGCACTGACTGGACCGGGTTCAGCAACCAGAACGAGTGCTTCTATGACGACGCCCGCAATGTCAATGTGGCGGGCGGTACGCTGAATCTGACGGTCAGGTATGACGCCCAGACCCAACCCTGCATCACCATTGGGGACACGCACTACAGCGGCGGAATGATCACCTCTGCTGGCAAGTTCGCCCAGAAGTATGGCCGGTTTGAGTTCCGGGCCAAGTTCCCATCGTCATACCTCAATGGGCAGCCAACGGCTGGACTGCAATCAGCCCTGTGGCTGTGGCCGGCTAATCAGTCCTTGTATGGCACCTGGCCGGGCTCGGGTGAGATTGACGTGGCTGAGTACTACTCACCATTCCCGGATCGAGCCATCCCCTATCTGCACTACACCCCGGTGGATAACAGCTATCAGGAGACGAACAACTACTGCTTCGTGGCCAATGCCGATACCCAGTTCCACAACTACACCCTGGAATGGACTGCCGATCGGCTCAAGATCACCTACGACGGGGTTACCTGCATGGATACGGCCTGGAAATCCACCCTGGGTGGAACGGCGCCATTTGATCAGCCTTTCTTCATGTCGTTGACCCAGGGACTGGGCTGGTATGCCAACAGTGTCAATGCCAACACCCAACTCCCAGCGACCATGCAGGTCGACTACGTAAAGGTTTGGAAGTAGCCATCTGGCCCACCTTGGCCCACTTGTCCACAGGTTTATCCCCAGTTGTGGGTTGAGCCAGTGGATACCCGGTTCCGGCCTGTGGATCCACTTCTGGCACCTGTGGATCGGCTGTGGTGTCCGGGAAAACCGGGGACGCCCGGAGGAATTTTTCCCCAGAACGGCGTGTGAGCACCGGACCTGTGTTATGTCATCGGCCTCAGATGCTCGCGCCCCGCGCTACTTTGGTTCCTGCGTGGTGGCCAGCACGGTGAGTGGAAGGTCGGCGCACGGGATCTGCACGTCGTACTGGTCAGGGGAGATGGGTTCGCCAGCAAATACCCGGGGGTCTGCCGAGAGCACAACGCGACCGTGGTGATTGGCCAGGGTCGCTCCTGACTGTTGAAACTGATCCAGCAGGATCCGTTCGACTGTTTCGGCCAGGATGTCGGCTCCCATGACTCCCAGCATCTGGTCATTGCGCTCGACTGGAACAGTTACGGTCAGCATGAATTCATCGGTGCAGACATAGTCGATATATGGGCCGGTGACGTGCGAGGCGTGGGTGCGTTGAGGGGTCCGGAACCATTCCTGGCGGGAGTAGTCGGTTGACTGCACCAGGGCGATGGACTCAGGGATGCGCTCCTTGTCATCCCCCTGCCACCAGGCCAAAAGGAAGGTCTCATCGGTAAGCAAACCCGGCGTGGCCACAAAGCCAGCCCCAACTGTGTGTGGTGAGGAGAGGATCTCAAGGGCAAAGGGACGCGAAATCGCCAGTAGGTCCGCTGAAGAGGATGGCTGGTCGAACAGGGGGGCGATCTCGGCGCCGCTCTCCCAGAGGGTCTGGATCAGCGGGTGGAACAACTCCTCCACGGCTTGAGCACATTTGGTGACTTGTTTGGTCGTGGTCTTCATTTCTGACTCCGTAGTTGGGCGTGCAGGACCGCCAACTGGCGAAGACTGTCGCGTACCCGGGTGCGCATCGAGGAACGGGCGGTGGCTGGATCGTGGGCCGCAATGGCGGCCACCAGCCCAACCTGCTGGCCACGAATCTGTGGCCAGGTGTCGCTACTGGAAAAGGGGATGCGCAGCAGGGCACCGAACTCCATCTCCAGGTTGATCACGTTTCTGGTCAGGTGAGCGGAATGGGAGAGGGCGGCTATGGCCAGGTTCAGTTCGGTGTCAGCATGGCGCCAGTAGTCCACGCCAACAGCATCAACGTCGGGGATGATGCTGTGGAGTTCGTCGAGTTCATCGTCATTTGCCCGCTCGGCAGCCAACTCGGCGCAACCGCTGAGCACCGTTGCGTAATGAACTCCACGATCTGCAAGCTCAACCCGGGTCATGGAGCCAATCCGTTTACGCAGGTTCTCATCCACGGCGCGGGAAGGTCTGGTGACAAAGGAGCCACCGCCGCGTCCCCGAATCGTGGTGACCAGGCCCTGGGCACGAAGTGAGATCAGGGCTTCGCGAGCTGTGACTGTGGCCACGCCAAGCATCGCGGCCAACTCCGATTCGCTGGGTAGCTTCTCTCCATCACTGAGCAGTCCGGACCAGATGGCCTGAGCCAGTCGCTGCTCAACGCGTACGGCGCGACCCTGGTTGCTGATCGGGGCAAACACCGCAGAGCGAGCCCGGGTGGAGCGGGTTCGAACCACCGCCATGCTCCACCTCCTGGTGTTCTGCGAAAAAACAACTTGCTTTTGTAGAGGGTATGGACATTTAACATCTGAGTCCATATGTTTTAGCAGTGAAAAGTGATCCACGCCACTTCAGGAGTCACCAGGTATGACCACAGCACCGGCCGCGATCCGCCTGCAGGATGTGCACCGCCACTTTGGCGACGTACGCGCTGTAGATGGTGTTGATCTGGAAATCAGTGATGGGGAGTTCTTCTCGATGCTGGGCCCTTCCGGTTCTGGCAAGACCACAGTGCTGCGACTGATCGCTGGTTTTGAGCAGCCGACCAGCGGAACTATTGAACTGGCCGGCAAGGACGTCACCGGTACAGCGCCATTTGAACGCGATGTCAACACCGTCTTCCAGGATTACGCGCTCTTCCCGCACATGACTGTGCTGGACAATGTTGCTTATGGCCTTCGGGTTCGCGGGGTCAAGCGTGGTCCTCGACGGGCTCAGGCACTGGAAGCATTGGCGAAGGTGCGTCTGGAGCACCTCGCCGAACGCAAGCCCGCCCAACTCTCCGGAGGTCAACGTCAGCGCGTGGCCCTGGCCCGGGCCATCGTTGTCCATCCCAGGGTGCTACTGCTTGATGAACCGCTTGGAGCACTCGACCTGAAGTTGCGTGAGCAAATGCAGGTCGAGCTCAAACAGTTGCAACGCGACCTCGGGATCACCTTCATCTTTGTCACCCATGACCAGGAGGAGGCGCTCACGCTCAGTGATCGGATCGCTGTCTTCAGTGAAGGTCGGATCGTGCAGCTGGGTACCCCCAGTGAGGTCTATGAACATCCGATCAACGAGTACGTGGCCTCATTCGTGGGCACCTCCAACCTGTTTGAGGCAGAGGCTGCCCAGGCCGTCCTCGGGTTGAGCGGTCGGTTCGCCTTGCGTCCGGAGAAGATCCACCTCGCTCCTGCCTCGCAACCAGCTGCGACCCCATCGGCAAGGGGAGTAGTGGTTGAGACCATCTACCTGGGCGTGGGACGGCGCATCGTGGTGGACCTGGCGGCTGGCCCAAGACTGGTTGTCCTGGAGCCCAGCACCGCCAGCGCCGCGGTGGAACGCGGTGATGAAGTCGTGGCCTCATGGCAGGCCTCAGACCTGGTCACCCTCAACCAGGACTGTTTTGACCAGGACCATTTTCAGTAAACCAACAATGAGAGAAGGGCACACCCGATGAACAAAGTGATCCCTCAGGGACGGCGACTCGGCCTGTTGGCCATCGCTGTCACCTGTAGTTTCGTGCTGGCTGCCTGTGGCGGTGGGTCAGATGAGGGGAACAACTCCTCCGCGCCCACGAAGCTGGGCAAGAAGGAGGGTCAGGTATCGATCCTGGCCTGGCCCGGTTACGTCGAGGACGGTAGCAACGATCCGAACGCCGACTGGGTGAGTGATTTCGAGAAGGAAACCGGCTGCAAGGTCACCAGCAAGGTGTACGGCACCTCCGATGAGGCCTTCAACCTGGCCAAGTCCGGTGACTACGACGTGATCGCGGCTTCGGGCGACCTCACCCTGCGGATGATCGCGGCCAAGCAGGCCGCTGAGGTCAACACCGATCTGGTGCCCAACTACGCCAAGGTTTTTGATTTCCTCAAGAATCAGCCCTGGAATACCGTGGATGGCAAGAACTATGGAGTTCCACACGGATATGGCGCCAATCTGCTGCAGTACAACAGCGACGTGGTCAAGCCCGCCCCAACCTCCTGGAACGTGGTCTTCGACAAGGGCTCGGCGTACAAGGGCAAGGTCACTGCCTATGACTCTCCGATCTACATCGCGGATGCGGCCATGTACCTGATGGCTCACCAGCCTGACCTGAAGATCACCAACCCCTACGCCCTGGATGAGGCGCAGCTGGCTGCGGCGGTGAAGCTACTCAAGGAACAGCGCGCCAACATTGGGGAGTACTGGTCTGACTACCTGAAGACGGCACAGGCCTTCAAGACCGGCAACACCGTGGTTGGCACGACCTGGCAGGTCATCAACAACACCATTGAGAAGCCAAATGTCAAGGTCACTGTGCCCAGCGAGGGTGTCACCGGGTGGAACGACACCTGGATGATTTCTTCCAAGGCCAAGAACCCCAACTGTGCCTATGCCTGGTTGAACCACATCGAGGATCCGAAGACCAATGCTGCCGCCACGGAGTACTTCGGTGAGTCACCCAATAGCCAGGAAGCCTGCCAGTTTGCGAGTGAGGGGTTCTGCGAGACCTACCACGCTGGCGACAAGTCCTACTCCGACAAGATCTGGTACTGGCGTACCCCGATCGCGAAGTGCCTGGACGGTCGTACTGACGTCAAGTGCACGGACTACTCGGAATGGACCAAGGCCTGGACTGAGATCAAGGGCTGAGTTGAGTAGTTCAGTTGGCTCGACGGTGGCCGCCCCTTCGGGGGCGGCCACCCGGAAGCTCTCCTCATTTCTGGCCACCAGGCCCAGACTCCGCCTGGCTTTGTTTCTGAGTGCTCCACTGACCTGGTTGGTCGCGGTCTACATCGTGGCGTTGGCTGCTCTGCTGGTGACTGCGCTGTGGTCGGTGGACAGTTTCACCGGAGAGATCAACCGGGCGCTGACCCTGGACAATCTCAAGGAGATCGTCACCGACGCGCTCTATCGCACGGTGACGATCAGGACGGTCTCAGTGGCAGCTCTGGTGACGTTCATCGACGTGCTTCTTGCGCTGCCGATCGCATTTTTCATGGCCAAGGTGGCCTCGCCGGGCATGCGCCGGATGCTGGTCGTCGCCGTACTGACACCACTTTGGGCCAGCTACCTGGTCAAGGCCTTTGCCTGGCGTTCGTTGCTTAGTCAGGGTGGTCTGATTGATTGGGTGCTCGGCCCCTTTGGGCTGGAAAGCCCCGGATACAGCCTGGCCGGGGTGATCATGACCCAGGCGTATATCTGGCTGCCATATGTGATCCTGCCCATCTATGCAGGCATGGAGCGGGTGCCCAATTCGTTGCTGGAGGCCGCCGGTGATCTGGGTGCGTCCTCGCAGCGGACGATCCGCACGGTGGTTGTTCCGTTGGCCCTACCGGCAGTGATCGCCGGCACAATCTTCAGTTTCTCCCTGACCATGGGCGATTACATCAGCGTCAATATCGTCGGAGGTGCCAATCAAATGCTCGGCAACCTCGTCTACACAAACGTGGGTGCGGCCAACAACCTCCCACTGGCGGCTGCGATCGCGCTTATCCCGATCCTGATCATGCTTGGTTACCTGGCTCTGGTGCGACGTACGGGCGCCCTGGACAACCTGTAGGAGGCGACTGTGAATCTGAGTCCATTGACCAAACGGATCCTGTTCGCCTTCACCGGACTGGTGTTGCTGTTGATGTATGCCCCGCTGCTGGTGGTGGTGGTCAACTCCTTCAACCCGGACCCGTCGATGACCTGGCCGCCGGAAGGATTCACCACACAGTGGTGGTCACGTGCCCTGCACAGTGCCGGGGCAAGGGATGCAGTGCTGACCAGCGTTCAGGTGGCGATCGCCTCCACCCTGGTATCGCTGGTACTGGGCACCCTGATGGCCTTTGCACTGGCCCGGTTTGATTTCTTCGGCAAGCATTCGGTGAACCTGCTGGTGATCCTGCCGATCGCGTTGCCCGGCATCGTCACCGGTATTGCCCTCAACAACGCCTTTCGCGGAATCATGGGGATTAATCTGTCAATGATGACGGTGATCGTCGCTCATGCCACCTTCTGCATCGTCACCGTCTTCAACAATGTGATCGCCAGGCTGAGGCGCATGGGCGGAAACTTTGAGGAGGCCTCTGCTGATCTGGGCGCTGGATTGTGGACCACGTTCAGGTTGGTCACCTTCCCGCAACTGCGGTCGGCGCTGTTGGCTGGTGGCCTGCTGGCCTTCGCATTGAGTTTCGATGAGATCATCGTGACCACCTTCACCGCTGGCTCGGGTGTCACCACCCTTCCAATCTGGATCCTCAACAACCTGTTCAGACCCAACCAGGCCCCAGTGGTTGCAGTAGTTGCAGTGGTCCTGATCCTGGTGTCGATCATCCCGATCTGGATTGCCCAGAAGATCGCCGGTGAAGCGGAGAATATCCGCTGACCCTCCCGCACCCGCCAACGCCGAGGCGGCAGTAATTAACAGGCCGAGGCGGCAGTAATTAACAGGCCGAGGCGGCAGTAATTAACAGGCCGAGGCG
>CAZRKI010000007.1:0-17445 GCA_964600765.1 uncultured Marmoricola sp. | reverse complement strand
GCAGTAAATCACTTGGCTGCGCGGCTGTCTGAGTGAAACCAAACTGAAACCCGGCGACATCTCCATGTGGAATGCGGCAATTTGGCTGCCCTTGGTACGACGTCGTACGGAGCTCACCTGATGTGTACGGAGTAACCGGGTGTGAAGTGCAGCAGCTTCGCTGGAAACTGGAAGGGCAGTCGTGTTAACTACTGCCGCCTCGGCCTGTTAACTATTGCCGCCTCGGCGGGTTGGCTACTGCTGCCCAGGTGGGCGGGTGAGCGCTGGGTCTGCTGCAGCAGGGGCTATTTTAGGTGAGTGGCCCACCTTGAACCCCCTACCGCGCAGCGTCCCGTCGTACTCATTGCTGAGGAGTTGAGCCCGGCCACCATGGCCGCACTCGGGGACGGTTTTGAGATTCGGCACTGTGATGGCGCTGACCGAGCCGAACTGCTGGCAGCCCTGCCCGAGGCGGAGGCGATCCTGATCCGATCCGCGACCAGGATGGATGAGGAGGCCATTTCGGTGGCCAGCCGACTCCGGGTGATCGCCAGGGCCGGTGTGGGCCTGGACAATGTCGACGTACCCACAGCCACCCAGTACGGCGTGATGGTGGTCAACGCACCCACCTCGAATATCACCAGTGCGGCTGAGTTGGCCATCGCCCTGCTATTGGCTGCTGCCCGGCATATCTCACCAGCGCATGATGCACTTCGTCAGGGCGAGTGGAAGCGCTCGAAATTCACCGGGGTTGAGGTGGTCGACAAGACCGTTGGCATTGTTGGGCTGGGTCGGATCGGGGTGCTGGTTGCCCAACGAATGGCAGCTTTCGGGGTCAATCTGATCGCCTACGACCCCTATGTGCAACCAGCGCGGGCCGCTCAACTCGGGGTTAGGATGGTGAGCCTGGAGGAGCTGATGGCCCAGGCTGATTTCATCAGCGTGCACCTGCCACGTACCCCGGAGACCGTTGGCCTGATCGGGGAGAGGGAGTTGGCCCTGGCCAAGCCCCAACTGGTCCTGGTCAATGCCGCTCGCGGAGGCATCGTCGACGAGAAGGCCCTGTACGACGCGCTGGTGAAAGGCAGGATCGGGGCCGCCGGACTGGACGTCTATGACACCGAACCCTGCACTGACTCACCGCTGTTCGGCCTCGAGAACGTGGTGGCCACCCCACACCTGGGCGCCTCCACCGATGAGGCACAGGAGAAGGCCGGAGTTGCCGTGGCGCACTCGGTGCGATTGGCCATGGCCGGAGAACTGGTTCCGGACGCGGTAAATGTTGAGGGAGGCGTGATTGCAGAGGACGTGCGCCCCGGTATTGCGCTCACCGAGAACCTGGGCAATGTCTTCACCCAACTGGCCCAGGGGGTGGCCACTCAGATCGATGTGGAGATCCGTGGAGAGATCGTTGAGCACGACGTAAAGGTCCTTGAATTGGCTGCACAAAAGGGTGTTTTCGAGGGTCTGACTGAGACTCCGGTGACCTATGTCAATGCCCCACTGCTCGCCCAGGAGCGGGGCACCGAGGTGCGGTTGGTGCTGGACCCGATTTCCCTGGACCACCGCAACCTGGTCACGCTTCGGGGTTCCCTGGCTGACGGGGAGTCGGTGTCGGTTTCCGGCACCCTGGTTGGCATCACCCAACAGCAGCGGATCGTTGAGGTAAACGGCTTTGATGTGGAGGTCGAGATCTCCGATCACATGGCCTTTTTCATCTACCAGGATCGCCCGGGCATCGTTGGGGCAGTGGGCCAGATCCTGGGTGATGGCGAGGTCAACATCGAGAGCATGCAGGTGGCCAGGGACCCGCAACGGGGAGTGGCCCTGATGGCGATGTCGGTCGACCGACGATTGCCGGCCCAGGTGCTTGACCAGATCGCCACCGCCATTTCCGCGCAGGTGGTTCGAGGCGTGGACCTGGTTTGAGACCGGTACTTCTTGCCGTACTGGTCGGGTCGCTGGTGCTGGCTGCTGCTTGCGGACCCGAACGTCGTACGACGGTCAGGGCTGCGGCACCGAGCCAAATGCCAACCCCGACCATCAGCACCAACCCGGACCCTGAGCAGGTGACTCCTGACAGACCCTGTGGACCAGAGTTGTTCCGTCCAAACGGTAAGTCGTGGCGGTGCACCTTTGCTGACAACTTCGATGGCGATGGATTGGATGATGAAAACTGGTTGGTCCTGGCCAGCGCCTGGACCGGTCTGGGTGGACCTGACGATTGCTACTTCAACGACGACCACAACATCTCAGTGGCCAATGGGCAACTGCGGTTGACCACCCGACGGTTGTCCAAACCACGTCCCTGCGCCCAGGCGGTCGGTGGGCGGGCGTCGTACAGCGGAGCGATGATCAACACCATCCATCGCTTCTCCCAGGAACGAGGCCGGTTTGAGTTCCGGGCCAGGTTCCCGGTCACCACAGTGGCGGGGGAGCCGAGACCAGGCGTCCAGGGATCCTTGTGGATGTGGCCGATCGATGACGATCGTTATGGCCCCTGGCCCTCCTCTGGTGAGATCGACATTGCTGAGTTCTACTCGGCCTTCCCGGATCGAGTGATCCCCTTCCTCCATTACGACATGGAAACCGACGCCGCCAGGTTGGCCGGTCTGACCACAACCCCCATGGAGACCAACAACGAGTGTCGATTCGCTGCGCCAGATGGTGACTTCCACACCTACACCCTGGTCTGGAGCAAATCTCAGATGCACATCAAGTACGACGGCGCCACCTGCCTGAAGACCCCATGGTTGGCCAAGCAGGGTGGCCGGGCCCCGTTTGACCAGCCCTTCATGCTGGCGATTGGCTTTGGCACCGGGAAGTATGACAACTCGGTGACTGATCAGACGCCGATGCCCGTGCACCTGGATGTGGACTATGTGCGGGTCTGGAAATGACCCAGCCCAGCGGTGAACTCGCCCGGCTGGGTCCAGTTGCCCAACTGCAGGCCGGAAGAATGCCGCGTCGGCTGACCCAATTGCTCCTTGGGTTGGTGCTCTTCGGGATCACCATCGGCATGATGATCCGGGCCGCGGTGGGAAATGCGCCCTGGGATGTCTTCCACCAGGGTCTGGCTGAGCATTTGCCGATCACCATTGGTCAGGCAGTAATCCTGGTCAGCATCGTGGTTTTGCTGTTCTGGATACCGATCCGGGAACTGCCGGGACTGGGCACTGTGCTCAACACCGTGGTGGTGGGTCTGGTGGCAGATGCCACGCTGGTACTTCTTGATGAACCCAGCCATTTGTGGGCCCGGGGGTTGTTGTTTGTCGGGGGAGTGGTCCTCAATGGGCTGGCCACGGGTCTGTATATCGGCTCTCAGTTCGGGCCGGGTCCCCGTGATGGATTGATGACTGGATTGCATCGGCGTACTGGCATCCCGATCGGGCTGGTCCGCACCGTGCTGGAGGTTTCCGTCGTACTGGCTGGGTGGTGGTTGGGTGGCACCATCGGGATCGGCACCATCGTGTTCGCTCTGGCTATTGGCCCACTGGTGCAGCTGTTCCTGCCGATCTGCATCGTGTCTTTGCCGACCCCGGATCGGGATTAAGTCCTAATCGGGTTCAGACCCGGGTGGCGATCATCGCGGTCGCATCCGGGGCCACCATCACCTCAACGGCCACGAAGCGCTCGTCGGTCAGCCAGGCCTCCCGAAGTGTGTCCACCCGACCCATCGTGATCGGAGGCCACATCTGGCAGGGTTCAAAGTCATCGAGTACGACGATCCCGCCGGGCTCGACAAGGTCAGCAACCGCATCCACCTGGGCGGTTTCGGTGGCTGATGGATCCAGGAAGAGCAGGGAATAGGGGCCCTTGTTGCCAAGGGTTGACCAGTCCGCAGCCAGCACCTCAACCTGGGGATCGTCGGTAAAGATCTCCGCTGCTGCTTCTGCCAATTGCTCATCGCGCTCGGCAGTCAGGATCTTGGTGCCACTTGGTGCTCCTGATCGCAACCAGGCCGTGCCCACGCCGCAACCAGTCCCGAACTCAGCCATGATGCCCTTTCGGGTCGCAGCCAGAGTGGCCAGCAGGCGACCGGTCTCGTTGCGACAGAAGGACACATAGCCGGCGCGCCGGGAGACTTCAAAGGCGCGCCTGACAACCTCAGGCAGTTCGGGTGGGGCTGACATGGGCGTAAGTGTGGCAAATCTCAACCGCTCTGGTTGAGCGCAGCGATCGATCTCAGATCGTGGGACATGTTTGGGGTTTCGGGTTGATCCCTTGAGGTGGTGGCGTATTCTGAAGGGGCTATGCGGAGGAACTTCGTACTCATTTGCCGCCGTGGCGGGGCCTCAACCAGATAGGCCACCTCGCCGCGGAGTTTCGGCGTTCCCGCCATTGGCCCATCACTCCGCGAGGCGAGCAGCGAAGTTCCCACCCCCAGAACCTCCAGACTTCTTTCCCAACTGGGTGATCCTCAGCTCTGACCGATGAGTCCTCCTTCGCGGAGTTGGTACCAATCCAACCCAGCACAGGAGAACCCAAAATGTATGACTTCTATCCGGCCGAATGGGGGCCGGCAAAACACGATCCCGAGAGCCCAACCTCCAAGGCGCTGGTCGCCGCGCTTGCCCTGCGAGACGGGCGCGTGGACTGCCCAGAGGACAACTAGCCTGCATCCATGCCTGAAACCACCGTTAATGCTGCAGCTTCTGGATCGATCAACCTCGCCGTCATCCCAGGCGATGGCATCGGCACCGAGGTGACTGCGCAAGCCCTCAAAGTCCTGGACGTGGCCACCCCAGCCGGCGTGAAGTTCGAACAGACCCACTATGACCTGGGTGCTGAGAACTACCTGCGCACCAAGGACGTGCTTCCTGAGTCCGTCCTGGCCGAGATCCGCACCCAGGATGCGATCATGCTGGGCGCGGTTGGGGGCAAGCCAAATGACCCCAACCTGCCTCCCGGAATCCTCGAGCGTGGGCTGCTGTTGCGCTTGCGTTTTGAACTCGACCATTACGTGAACCTGCGCCCCAGCCGCATTTTCCCAGGCGCTGCCTCACCGCTGGCCAGCCCCGGCGAGGTGGAGTTCGTCGTCGTACGGGAGGGCACTGAGGGTCCCTACACCGGCAATGGTGGTGCCCTGCGCGTCGGTACGCCGCAGGAGATCGCCACCGAGGTGTCGGTGAACACCGCCTTCGGTGTGGAGCGCGTCGTACGCGATGCCTTCAAGCGCGCTGAGAAGAGGCGCAAGAAGTTGACCCTGGTCCACAAGACCAATGTGTTGGTCAACGCCGGTGCGGTCTGGTGGCGTCTGGTGCAGGAAATCGCGAAGGAACATCCTGAGGTATCCGTCGATTACATGCACATCGATGCCGCCACCATCTTCATGGTCACTGATCCGGCTCGATTTGATGTGATCGTCACCGACAACCTCTTCGGAGACATCATCACCGACCTTGCTGCTGCCATCACCGGAGGAATTGGTCTGGCGGCCAGCGGAAATATCAACCCCGATCGCACTGCACCCTCGATGTTTGAGCCGGTCCATGGGTCAGCTCCCGACATCGCTGGTCAGGGGATCGCAGATCCCACCGCGGCCATCCTTTCGACCGCCCTGATGCTTGATCATCTCGGCATGGAGGAGGCCGCCCGCAGGGTGGAGGATTGCGTGATCGCTGATCTGGCTGCCCGCCAGCCCGGCCAGAAGCGTTCCACCGCGGAGGTTGGCGATGCGATTGCGGCTCGGGTGGCCGACTGAAAACCACAAACATTGGATAGCGTGAGCGCATGACATTTGACATCCAGGTCAATCCGCACCCATCTCCGCGAAGTGATCAGGAGGTAGCGGAGATCCTGGCCAACCCCGGATTCGGGAAACACTTCACCGATCACATGTTCGTGGCTGAGTGGACCCCCGAGGCTGGCTGGCATCAGGCCCGGATCCAGCCCTATGGTCCCTTCACCCTGGATCCGGCAGCAGCGGTGTTGCACTATGCCCAGGAAGTGTTTGAGGGCCTGAAGGCATTTCGACACGGCGATGGGTCCATCTGGACCTTCCGGGATCAGGCAAATGCCGAACGGATGGTGCGTTCGGCGGATCGACTTGCCCTGCCCACTCTGGATCCGGCTGACTTCAGCCAGGCGGTGGACGCGCTCGTCCGGATCGACCAGCGCTGGGTGCCGGATGGGGTCTCCGAGGAGAGCCTCTATATCCGCCCATTCATGTTCGCCAGCGAGGCTTTCCTCGGGGTGCGTCCAGCGCATCACGTCACCTTCAGTGTGATCCTCTCCCCAGCGGGACCCTATTTTGCTGGGGGGATCAAACCGCTGACCCTGTGGCTGTCTGATGACTACACCAGGGCCGGTCGCGGTGGCATGGGTGCAGCCAAGACCGGTGGCAACTACGCCAGTTCGCTGGTGGCCCAGAAAGCTGGCATGGATCAGGGCTGCGACCAAGTGGTCTTCCTGGACTGTGCGGAGGGGCGTTACGTCGAGGAACTGGGTGGGATGAACATGTTCTTCGTCTACGACGACAACCGGATCGTCACACCCGCGTTGGGCACGATCCTGGAGGGAGTCACCAGGTCAGCGGTGATCCAGTTGGCCCAGACACATGGGTACCAGGTCGAGGAACGCCACTATGACATTGCAGAGTGGAAACAGGATGCAGCCAGTGGCCGATTGGTTGAGGTATTCGCCTGCGGTACTGCCGCTGTGATCACACCAGTAGGCACCTTGAAGTGGGCTGATGGTCAGGTGAGCATGGGGTCTGAACCCGGCCAGCTCACCATGCAACTGCGCAAGGATCTCGTGGACATCCAGTACGGGCGGAGCAACGACAACTTCGGCTGGACCCGGAAGGTCTGCTGATGCCAGAACCCCAGGCGCCACCTGCAGCCATGTCAGATCTCTTTCATGTCTACGACACCACCCTGCGCGATGGCGCCCAACAAGAGGGCCTGAACCTGTCGGTGGCTGACAAGTTGGCGATCGCCCGGCACATTGACGGGCTGGGGGTGGGGTTCATTGAGGGTGGCTGGCCCGGCGCCAATCCCAAGGACACCGAGTTCTTCCGCAGGGCTCGCGAGGAGTTGCATCTCCAGCACGCCCAGTTGGCTGCCTTCGGAGCTACTCGCCGAGCTGGAATGAAGGCGGCCGATGACCCATTGGTGGCCGCATTGCGGGAGTCCGGAGCTGGCGTGGTGACCCTGGTTGCCAAATCCCATGTGGGTCATGTGGAGAAGGCGCTGCGCACCACCCTGGCCGAGAACCTGGAGATGATCCGCGACACCGTAAGCCACCTGCGCGAACATGGGCAGCGGGTCTTCCTTGATGCTGAGCATTTCTTTGACGGCTACCGATTGGATCGGGAGTACGCCATCGAAGTACTCCGGGTCGCCCACGAGGCCGGCGCTGACGTGGTGGCTCTCTGCGACACCAATGGGGGCATGCTGCCCAACTGGGTCACCGACGTGGTCGGGGATGTTGCCACCGCAACTGGGGGACGGGTTGGCATCCATGCCCACAACGACACCGGATGTGCGGTCGCCAACAGCCTGGCGGCCATCGAGGGTGGTGCCAGCCACGTGCAGGGGTGCATCAATGGTTACGGCGAACGTACCGGCAATGCCGACCTGATCTCCGTGGTGGCCAATCTGGAACTCAAACTGGACCATCGGGTGTTACCGCAGGGGCTGTTGCGGGAATCCACCCGAGTGGCTCACGCCGTGGCCGAGGTGACCAATGTGCCGCCTTCGTCGCGACAGCCCTATGTGGGGGCCAGCGCCTTTGCCCACAAGGCTGGTCTGCATGCCAGTGCCATCAAGGTGGATCCCAACCTGTACCAGCACCTGGATCCGATCGAGGTCGGCAATGACATGCGCTTGCTGGTTTCCGACATGGCCGGACGTGCCTCAATAGAGCTCAAGGGTCGGGAACTCGGTTTTGAGCTCACTCCCGATCAGGTAAAGCGGATCACTGAGCGGGTAAAACATCTTGAGGCCAGGGGCTATACCTTCGAGGCAGCGGATGCCTCCTTCGAGCTACTCCTGCTGGAAGAGACCGAGGGTGCGCGACCGTCGTACTTTGAGGTGGAATCCTGGCGAGTGATCACCGAGACCAGACCTGGCGATGAGGCGATTTCCGAGGCGACGGTGAAACTGCGTGCCGGGGGTGCCCGGACGGTAACGACCGGCGAGGGCAATGGCCCGGTCAATGCCCTTGACCACGCCCTGCGTGAGGCGATCTCGGTGCTCTACCCAGAACTGGTCAAATTCGAGTTGATCGACTACAAGGTGCGCATCCTGGACACCGAGCATGGCACTGACGCCATCACCAGGGTCCTGATCGAAACCTCCGACGGACTCGGTTCCTGGGTAACCGTAGGAGTCGGCCACAACGTCATCGAGGCCTCCTGGATGGCACTCACCGACGCCCTCACTTTCGGTCTGCGTCGGCACCACTCGTAACGGTCTCAGGTTTCCCAAGTGCACTTGGGAATCCCTAACAACCAATGGTCTGCAGACCATTGGCACCTCCAGTTTCCCAAGTGCACTTGGGAAACCTGAGGCGTCTGTTAACCAAAAGTAGCCACCGACCAGGGGATGATCTCGAGGTTCTGGGCGTACCAGGTGCCGAGCTCGGGTACGTCGATCGTCGAGGCGGGGTGGGCGTCCTTGAGGGAGTACGTCGCGAGCTGGGCGCCTCCCTTACCGTCGACGGACAGCAGGGTGACCTCGCTGCCATGCCAGGCGGCGAGCACCCGGAAGCTATTGCGGGCCACCTCACCAACCCGACCGATGTTGTGGATTGTGGCGGCTTCCGGGTTGATCGACATGATCTCGCCGGCAGTGTTGATGGTGTAGAGCAACCCATCGTGGAGGTATCCGTCCAGACCCGCGACTGAAACTGGCACTACTCCCTTTGGTCCATCGCCGAGCAGCCATGGGTTCTGGCTCAGTGTGGTTGAGGAAAACTCCTTTGTGGTGAGGTCAATCTGTCCGAGTCTCAGCGTTCGCTTCCCATTGAGGAAGGAACCGGTCGCGCTGATCGGGGTCTGGTAATAGGTGAACCAGATCTTGTTGTCCTTCACATGCAGATCGCTGACTGCGTCGAAAACCTCCTTGGCCGGATCGGCATAGGGGCGGAACTCAAGCAGTTTGTGAGCGCTATTGGGCTTGCTGACATCCACCTGATGCAACGAGACGGTCCCGTCGGCGTTGCTGCTGCCGGCACTCATCAAGTACACGGTGTTCCCCGAGAACCCCACCGCGCCCGGGACATCACGAACCGTGTTGCGGATCTGCTGGTCGCCCTTTTGGGAGTTGACCTCGGTCAGGTAGCCATCCTCCAGACGACCGATGTTTATCACGCTCACATCCCAGCCGGTTGTGGTGAACGCCGCCCGGTGTCCGCTGCCGATGTTCTTCCCGGGGCGCCGGTACGACGTGCTGGCGGCGCCGTCGACGAAGAAGGTGTCCTTCTCGCTGTCAAAGGCGAAACTCCGCCCGTGGCTGCGAACGATGCCGTTCTCGATGGGGCCGACCCGTTCCAGCCGCACTCCACCCCTGGGATCCATGAAGGCCAAATAGGCGTCGTCCTTGGCCAGGGCTGCATCACGACCCCGGGAGAAGTAGGCGACTGCGGTGTAATCCTTTGTGAAGCCGGGCTTGGTCAGTTGCGCCCAACCAGGAGGCAGGTCCCCCGCAGGCGCGGATGAATGAGTGGCACCCGGCTTGTTGTTGACACCACAACTGGTGAGTGCCAGGACGCATGCCAAGCCCAGGGCCAGCAGGAAGCCGGACCTCAACCAGGTCATGCTCAGATGGTCTGGTAAATCCTGGCGTGCTTGCTGATGGTCATCTCGTAGGGAAGCACGAACATCCGGTCGATCCATCCCATCAGTGTGCCCGGTGGGCCCCAATCGATGTCATCCAGGTCGATGCCCTGGGTCTTGTACGCCGCCCAGATCAACTGGCTGCAGTTCTGGGCGTTCTCCGGGGTTCCGACCGGACCACTGGCGATGTGCTGGGTGTCGAACCAGTTCCAGCTGTAGACATCACCCAAACGGCTCTTCGCCCAGTCAACCGCTCCCTGGCGCTGGCTCAACGGCAGCAGCTCTCCGGCGTCGTCAACTACTCGGGCGATCTGGGTGCCGGGGAAAACATTGGCTACCGTTCGGTCCACCTCGCGGGCCACCATCGGGGGGCCTGGGGATTCCACGATTGAGTTCGGCGAGGAGTAGATGCCGGAGTGGCCATAGACCACGAACAAGAAGCTGTTGGGGGAGTAGAAGATGTCGCCAATATTCTCTGCCGGCGGCAGGGTGGCCCACTGTCCGGCCATTCGGGCGGTGGCCGCAGCCCGCGGGTTCAGGGCCAGCCGGGCGTTGCGCTTCTGCTTGGTGACCCGACCGGTGAGGCTGTTCAACAGGGCCTTGCCGGCCCGGTTGGGCTTCACCTTCGCTTTGCGGGAAAGCTTGATCACAGTCTGGCGTAGCTGAGCCCTGGGCACATTTGGGGCCAGGAAGGCGAGCGCCTGAACGATGCCCGGATCCACCCTGGGCTTGCGCTTCTTTTTCGCCGCCATGCTGGTGCTGGGAGCCACTATGACAATGCTCAGAGCCAGACACAGGGCAACCACAAATGCGCGGGTGGGGCGGGGCAGGCGGGTCATTTGGATCCCTTCGTGATGTCGCAGACTCAAGAGACTAACCCGGTTACCGTCCCATAGGGGATGGGCCAGTGGTGATCAGTGTCTTTCGCTCTAGACCAGCGATGGCTCAGAGGTACTGGTAGATCTGCACGTGCGAACTCTGGATCAGTTCCAACGGGAAGATCGCCATCCGATCCAGCCAGCCGTACAGGGCGCCGTTCTTTCTCCAGTTCACATCATCAAGGTCCACACCCTGGGTCATGTACGCCGCCCAGATCAACTGGCTGCAGTTCTGCGCATTCTCCTGGGTGCCAACCGGCCCAGCCGCGATGTGATAGGTGTTCAACGGGTTCTTGTTGTAGACGTCCCCAATGCGGGAGCGGGCCCAGTTGACTGCGCCCTGTCGCTTGGCCAGTGGAAGCAGGTTTCCGTTGTTGTCCAGTACCCGTCCGATCCGGGCGCCGTGGAAGACCACCATCCCGCGACGATCGATTTCCTGGACCACCTGGCCCTCCTGGCCGCCGGGGTGCTGGATGATCGAGTCGGGCGTTGTGTACATGCCGTTGTGCCCGAACATGATGAAGTACCAACGGCTGGGGGAGTAGAAGATGTCGCCCACGTTTTCACCCGCCGGAAGGAAGACGTAGGGAATCTCGCCGGGCTTGGTTGCGGGCAGGGTTGGTGTCAAGCCGGGAACCGCCATGGTGGGGTTGCGCATGATCTGCAGGGAACGGTTGTGTGCCTGCCGTGCAGTGGTCCGAGCCACCTCGTTTGGGTTGCGCCTGGAAAGCTTGGCCACCTGCAGGATCTGGGCCCGCAGCATCTTGCGCGGGATGCCAGCCAGGGCGATTGAGGCGATGTCAAGGGATTGCTTGCTCAGCTTGCCCTTTGGAGCCCTGTTCTTCTTGCCCTTCTTCTTGTGGGCTTTCTTCTTTGCCTGCAGGTGCTTGGTGACCTGCTGCTTGGCGGCCGGCTGTCCGGGGGCGGCGATGCCAGAGGTCGGTGCCAGCAGCACCACAGCCAATGCCATGCACACACCCATGATGGACATGCGAATGGTCTTGCGAGGCTGAGTCATATATCCCTCCCAGGAAATAGCCCGCGCAGGCGCGCGTAACTCGTCAAAAGACTGTACCTGCGAAACGAGGTGACCCCAAGATCGTCACGCGACCCAGTGCTCACACAATGCGATCAAATGCTCCCGTAACGGCGCGGCTTGCTCGGCAAAACCCCGCTGTTGAGCGGCATATGCGGTTTTGCCGGCTGATGTCTCAACCGGGATTGCGGTGTAGTCCAGTTCGCTGAGGTCATAGGGAGAAGCCCGCATGTCCACCTCACGAACTGCGATCGCCAACTCCAGGCAATCAGCGATCAGATCGGAGCCAATCATCGGGCTCAACCGGTAGGCGTGCTTGTACAGGTCCATGGAAGCGTGCAGGCAACCTGGTTGCTCGAAATCGGGGCGATCATCGCGACCCGGCTGCAGGGTGTTCAACGGTCGGGCTTCGTCGGTGAAGAAGCGGAAGGCGTCGAAGTGTGAACAGGCGATCCGATGGGACTCCACCACTGCATCGGTACCCCGGCCCCCAAGGCGCAGCGGCAGTTGATGCCGCGTCTCATCCTGGCGATAGACCATGGCCCATTCATGCAGGCCGAAACAGCCGAAAGTGGCCGGTCGGTCCCGGGTGGCCACCAACAGTCGATGAATGCTGTTGATCAGCGGCCGCTGGCTCTCAACGTACGACGTGCTGACCCCGACCGCGGGCCCCACCGATTCGTACCCCTTGAGCTGGGCATACTCCTCGGCACTGGCCAGGGCGAACCCATACCCGGGATGCCAACGGCGCAGGGCAGCCGGACGGTAGTTGTAGTAGCTGAAGATGAAGTCCAGGACCGGGTGCTTCTCGCCCCGACGACGACGCTCCAGATGTGGTTGCACCCACTGGTCCACGCGGGCCGCATGAGCCGCGGCCCGCGGTGCCCACTCGTCGTACTCCAGAATCTGCACCAGCCAAGGCTACTTTCGGCTGCGCCGATAGGCTGGCCCGGTGCGTATTGCCAGATTCACCAATGGTGAGGACCCCCTGTTCGGGCTGATCACCGGAGACGTCGATGACCTCGGGATCCCGGATGAGGACTGCCTGATCACCGTCCTGGCCGGGGATCCGCTCCATGTCGGGATTGAGCCGACCCAGCAAACCCTGCCGCTGAGCGAGGTGCGCTTGCTGGCCCCGGTGATCCCGCGCAGCAAGGTGGTTGCGGTGGGTCGCAACTACGCCGCCCATGCTGCCGAGATGGGCACTGAGGTGCCGACCGAACCGTTGTTGTTCATCAAGCCGAATACCTCTGTGGTGGGCAATGGCGATCCGGTGTTCTACCCGCGACAGAGCCAGGAAGTGCACTACGAGGGTGAGCTCGCAGTGGTGATCAGCCGGATCTGCCGTGATGTGCCCAGGGAGAAGGCAAAGGACGTGATCCTCGGTTACACCGTGGCCAACGATGTCACCGCCCGGGATCTGCAACGCAGGGACGTGCAGTTCACCCGCGCCAAGGGATTCGACTCCTTCTGTCCATTGGGACCGTGGATCGAGACCGAACTGGACGTGAGCGACCTGGCGGTGCAGACCTATCTGAACGGCGATCTCAAGCAGGATGGCCGAACCAGCGACATGGTCTTCGACGTGCCAACCCTGATCGAACAGATCAGCTCGGTGATGACCCTGTTGCCAGGGGATGTGATCCTCACCGGGACTCCCGAGGGCGTCGGGCCGATGGAGGTTGGCGATGAGGTCGAGGTGTTTGTGCAAGGCATTGGAAATCTGACGAACAAGGTGGTCAAACGTGACTGAAGTTGCCGACTCGAAGGTACGAGTGCGGTTCTGCCCCTCACCAACCGGCGCTCCCCATGTGGGGTTGGCCCGAACAGCCCTGTTCAACTGGGCTTTTGCCCGCCACCACCAGGGCGACTTCGTCTTCCGGATCGAGGACACCGATGCCTCCCGCGACAGCGAGGACTCCTACAACACGCTGCTGGAAGTGATGAACTGGCTGGGATTCGACTGGGACGAGGGGCCAGGGATTGGCGGTCCGCACGCGCCGTACCGACAGAGTGAGCGCAGCTCGATTTACGCCGATGTGCTGGAGCAGCTGCGGCATAACTCGCACACCTATGACTGCTACTGCACCAACGACGAGGTCGAGGCGCGCCGCAAGGCCAGTGGCTCCAAGGTGATGGGCTACGACGGGCACTGTCGCGAACTCAGTGACGACCAGATTTCTGCCTTCCGGGATGAGGGTCGCAACCCGATCGTGCGCTTCCGGATGCCGGAGGGGGAGATCACCTTCACCGACCTGGTCCGGGGCGAGGTGAGTTTCCAGACTGAGTTCGTGCCTGACTTCGCGCTCTGCCGGGCCAATGGGGCGCCGCTGTACACGTTGGTCAACCCAGTTGACGACGCCCTGATGGAGATCACCCACGTGCTCCGCGGCGAGGACCTGCTCTCCTCGACACCACGTCAGATCGCCCTGTATGAGGCACTCAAGGAAATCGGCATCGCGAAGTGGACGCCTCAGTTCGGGCATCTGCCCTATGTGATGGGGCAGGGCAACAAGAAACTGTCCAAGCGGGACCCAGAGGCAAATCTGCTTGGCTATCGCGACGATGGATTCCTGCCCGAGGGTCTGCTCAACTACCTGGCCCTGTTGGGCTGGGCGATCGCGGCTGACCGGGACATCTTCTCCATGGAGGAGATGGTTGCGGCTTTCGACATTGCCGATGTCAATCCCAACCCGGCCCGGTTTGACCTGAAGAAAGCAGAGGCGATCAATGCCTCCCAGATGCGGCTGCTCCCGATCGATGAGCTGCAGCGGCGGGTCACGCCGTACCTTCAGGGTGAGGGGATCCTCGCCAACCCGGTTACGCCTGAACAACAGGAGTTGCTGACCCGGGCGATGCCCCTGGTCAATGAGCGGATGAACAAGCTCACCGAGGCCGGCTCCATGCTGGGCTTCCTGTTCTCCCCTGAGATTGAGTACGACCCTGCTGCGGTAAGCGCCAACCTGAATGCCGAGGGCTTGGCAGTGGTCGCAGCGGCAGCCAGTGCGCTCACCGACCTTGCCGAGTGGACCACCGAGTCGATCGATGCAGCCCTACGGGCGAAGTTGATCGAGGAGATGGGGCTCAAACCGCGCCATGCCTTTGGGCCGGTGCGGGTGGCCCTGACCGGCAGGAAGGTCTCTCCACCACTGTTCGAGTCACTGGAGTTGCTCGGTCGTGATGAGTCCCTGCGTCGGCTGGCTGCTGCGGCAACTGCCGGAGGAGCCGGTGAGTAACTGGACACCATCGGGGGAGATGGTGGATCCACGTGCTCTCTCCCATCCGCATCCGGAAGCCCGTAACTATGCGCTGATCCTGCGCAACTGGACGTACTCGGCGTGGAAGCCACTGGTTGGCATCATGCTGGCCGGGATCCTGATGCTGATCGTGTTGCCGATGGCACTGCTGCCGGTGCTGATCATTGGGCTGGTGATCGAGAAGGGCACCTCTGGTGACTTCCTGGCCACCATCAACGATGCCGTGACCATGAAGACGGTCACGGTTTCCGGGATGCTCTACCTGAACCTGACTCTGGCCTCGCTGATCCCGGCGATGTGGTTGCTGGTGCGGGTGCTGCACAGCATGCGCCCGCGTTGGTTGGCATCGGTGGGACCCGGGATCCGCTGGGGCTTCCTGGGCGCCTGTTTCGCTGCGACCATCCCGGCGCTGGGGGCAATGATGCTGGTGGGGATGCTCGTACCGGGTGACCCCAACGGGGTTGAGGGGGATCCGAACAAACTGACCGGGCAACTGGTTGCGATCGGCATCGTGGTCCTGCTGACCACGCCATTCCAGGCGATTGGTGAGGAGTACCTCTTCCGGGGTTACCTGGGCCAGGCCTTTGGGGCGCTGTCCAAGTCGCGAATTGTCGCCGTACTGGTGCCCTCCCTGTTGTTCGGGCTGGCGCACGGACTGCAGAACTTCCCGCTGTTCTTTGACCGCTTTGCCTTCGGGCTGGCTGCTGGTCTGCTGACGGTGCTGGTCGGTGGTCTGGAGGCTGGCATCGCCATGCACGTGATGAACAACCTTCTTGCTTTTGGGGTGACCCTGGCCTTCGGAGATCTCTCGCAAACGCTCACCGTGACCGAGGCTCCTTGGTCACAACTCATCCTGACCGGCACTCAGGATGTGGTTTTCGTGGTGTTGGTGCTGATCATTGCCAGGGTGATGAAGGTACAGACTGTGAGTGCGCCACCTCGATTGGATCAGCCCGCGTTGGTCGTGTAATCTCAACCCTCGGTTCAGGTGCGGAAGTTCCGAACCGATCCCATGGGGTATGGGGTAATTGGCAGCCCGACTGGTTCTGGTCCAGTTAGTCTAGGTTCGAGTCCTAGTACCCCAGCAAGATTTCTGTCGGTGCCAGCCCACATACTTCTCAAATGGCTGTCAACGAGATCATTTGCCCTCACTGCCAGAAGGCCTTCAAGATCGATGAGGCAGGTTATGCCGAGATCCTGAAACAGGTCCGGGATCGTGAGTTCGAGAGTGAACTGCACACCCATGAGCAGAACTGGGAAAAGGCCAAGCAGGCAGAGATTGAATTGGCCAAGGCCAGGACTGCTGAGGAACTCCAGACGGCCGCTGCTGCCAAGGACCTCGAGATCCAGCGCCTGGTAGCCCTGATCGAGGGCAGTGAGATGACCAAGAAGCTGGCGGTCAACGAGGCGGTGGCTGCGGTCGAGAAGCAACGCGACGCCTTGAAGAGCGATCTGGAACGGGTGCGGCTTGAGAGCCAACTCGAGGAGAAGGCGCTTCGGGAGAAGTACGAAGTGCAACTCAAGGACCGCGACGAGACCATCACCAGACTCCATGACCTGAAGGCAAGGCTGTCGACAAAGATGGTGGGGGAGACCCTGGAGAAGCACTGTGAGGATGAGTTCAATCGGATCCGGGCCACTGCTTTTCCGGCCGCCTACTTCGAGAAGGACAACGACGCCAGCTCTGGCACCAAGGGCGACTACATCTTTCGGGATCTGGACTCCACTGGTAACGAAGTCGTCTCGATCATGTTCGAGATGAAGAACGAGAGTGATGAGACCGCCACCAAGCGTAAGAATGAGGATTTCCTCAAGCAGCTCGACAAAGACCGTAGCCAGAAGGGCTGTGAATACGCCGTCCTGGTGTCGCTGTTGGAGGCCGACAGTGAGCTCTACAACAGCGGTATCGTCGACGTCTCCCACCGCTATCCCAAGATGTATGTAATCCGGCCCCAGTTCTTCATTCCGATGATCACCCTGTTGCGAAATGCTGGCCTGGCCTCGGTGAAGTACAAGGCGGAGTTGGAGCAGGTGAAGGCGCAGAACATTGATGTCACAAATTTCGAATCCGATCTGAAGGACTTTCAGGATGCCTTCGCCAAGAACTACGATCTGGCCTCGCGCCGGTTCTCTACCGCAATCGATGAGATTGACAAGGCGATCGACAGGCTCACCAAGGTCAAGGAAGCGCTGCTCGGCTCCGAGCGCAATCTGCGACTGGCCAATGACAAGGCCCAGGGCGTGACAATCAAGAAGCTGACCCGGAAGAACCCCACCATGGCGGAGAAATTTGCGGCCCTGGAATTGGAAGAGGCGGCCGTTGACGACACCACGGTGGCGGTCACCGAGGAGGGGTGAGAGCCGGATCACCTACCCCGGATTGGACGGCCATCTACCTGGCCGGTTAGAGTGCCGTTGCTTGTTCAACATGCTGAATGAGCGCGCCCCCGTTGTGTAGTGGCCTAGCACGCCGCCCTCTCAAGGCGGTAGCGCGGGTTCGAATCCCGTCGGGGC
>CAZRKI010000006.1:0-56479 GCA_964600765.1 uncultured Marmoricola sp. | reverse complement strand
ACCTTGGTCACCAGTGGGCAGGTCGCATCGATGGTTTTCAGGCCGCGCTGCTCTGCCTCGTGGTGTACGGCGGGGCTCACCCCATGCGCGGAGAAAACCACGGTGGACCCCTCGGGTACCTCGTCGAGCTCCTCAACGAAGATGGCGCCACGTGATTCGAGGTTGGCCACCACATGCTTGTTGTGCACGATCTGTTTGCGCACATAGACCGGAGCGCCGTACAGGTCCAGGGCCTTCTCGACCGTGATCACGGCGCGGTCGACCCCCGCGCAGTACCCGCGAGGTGCGGCGAGGTTGACGACACGGTCGGCTTCTTGGGGTGACAGCACCTCTGGGGTGCCCAGGTCAGTCATGGTTGCCATGTTATGTCCAGGCTGGTTGTCGTGGCGATCTGACCGGAGTAGTCGGAGCTCTCGCATAGGGTCATCCCATGGCTCTGCAGAGCTCGCCGGAGCAGCCGGCATCGGTGCGCACCATCGTGCAGGCGATTGGTGGTTGGATCGATCGGCTCGGTGCGGTCTGGGTCCAGGGGCAGATCACCCAGCTCAGTCGACGGGCCGGGATGAACACGGTGTTCATGACGATGCGCGATGAGTTGGCTGACATGTCCATCCAGTTGACCTGTGAGCGTCTGGTGGTGGACGCCCTGCCCACTGCGTTGATCGAGGGCGCCCAGATCGTCGTACACGCCAAACCCTCCTTCTACCCAAACCGCGGCACCCTGTCCCTGCGGGTCCGGGAGATCCGGCTGGTTGGGGAGGGCGAACTGCTGGCCCGGCTGGAAACCAGGCGACAACTTCTGGCGGCAGAGGGCCTGTTTGCTCCTGAACTCAAGAGACGGTTGCCCTTCCTGCCCAACCGGGTCGGACTGGTCACTGCCCAGAACTCCGCAGCCGAGCGGGATGTGCTTGAAGTGTCCCGACGCCGGATGCCCGGGGTTGGCTTCGAAATTCAGTACGCCGCAATGCAGGGCGTCAATTCCGTGCGCGAGGTGATTGCCGCCCTGAAGGTGCTGGAGGATGACCCAGAGGTGGATGTGATCATCGTGGCCCGTGGTGGTGGTTCCACCGAGGACCTGTTGCCCTTCTCCGATGAGGCCCTGGTGCGGCAGGTGTTCGCGATGCGGACTCCGGTGATCAGCGCCATTGGCCACGAACCTGACACCCCCATTCTCGATCTGGTCGCGGATGTGCGGGCATCCACGCCGACTGATGCCGCCAAGCGGGTGGTCCCTGACATCAACGAGGAGACCGAGCGGGTTCGTCAGGCCCGCGAGCGCGTCCGGGTGGCGCTGCACGGCGTACTAATTCGGGAGGAGCAGTTGTTGGCCTCCCTGCGCAGCCGCCCGAGCCTGGCTGATCCGCGAAATGGACTGGCCGATCGACACCGGGAGATCGGTGACCTGCGGGAACGGGCCCGGCGTACCCTCGGGCACTCACTGGCTGCGGGACAGGTCGACCTGACCCACCAATTGGCCAGGGTCCGGTCATTGTCCCCACTGGCCACCCTGCGCCGAGGGTATGCCGTGGTATCCGGCCCCGACGGGCAGGCGCTGAGCGAACTGGATGATCTTGAGGTGGGTGCTGAACTCACCATCAGGATGGCCCAGGGCCGGATCAACGCCATCACCCAGCAGGTTGAGCAGGTGCCCCTGACCGACCCCCATTCCGAACCGGACGAGGAGTCCACCAATGAGTGATCAGTTGAGTTATGAGGAAGCCCGCGACCAGCTCATCGAGGTGGTGCGCACCCTGGAACAGGGTGGGATCAGCCTGGCTGAGTCGTTGAGCCTGTGGGAGCGCGGGGAGAAACTGGCCAACCTGTGCCAGGCGGCACTTGATGACGCCAGGGCGCGTCTGGACAAGGCAATGGAGCAGGAATGATCCCCGACCCGGCACACTATTGCCATGACTGAGCACTCTCCGGGCTCCCGGGCCCGCGCCATCGCCGCCCAGGCACAGGACCTGACCAAGATCTATGGCTCTGGCGAATCCGAGGTGCGCGCTCTCGATGGGGTCACCATCGACCTTTATGCCGGACAGTTCACCTCCGTAATGGGGCCCTCTGGTTCGGGCAAGTCAACCCTGATGCACTGCATGGCTGCCCTGGACAAACCGACCAGCGGTGAGGTGCTGATCAATCAGACCCCCCTGGCCAAGTTGCGGGACAACGCCCTGACCCAGTTGCGGCGCGAACAGATCGGCTTCGTCTTCCAGTCCTTCAACCTGATCCCCAGCCTCAATGCTGAGGAGAACATTCTGCTGCCGCTCTCCCTGGCTGGGAAGAAGCCTGACCCGGCCTGGTTCGACCAGGTCATCGAGTCAGTGGGCCTGCGCGATCGGCTCCGGCATCGGCCCAGCCAACTCTCCGGTGGCCAGCAACAACGCGTGGCCTGTGCCCGGGCCCTGGTCAGCAAACCCGCGATCGTCTTTGCAGACGAACCCACTGGCAACCTGGACAGCACCTCAGGTGCTGAGGTCCTGGGCTTCCTGCGGCGTAGCGTTTCGGAGTTCGGGCAGACCGTGGTCATGGTCACCCACGATGCGGTGGCGGCGTCGTACTGCGATCGGGTGGTGTTCATGGCTGATGGGAAGTTGGTTGACGAGTCGATCAACCCGACCCGTGACAGCGTGCTCAAACACATGTCGGATCTACAGGAAATCGCGATGCGGCGTCAGGTCGAAGCCTGATGCTGCGACTGACTCTTCGCAATCTGATGGCGCATAAGGTGCGCCTGTTGATGAGCACCCTGGCGATCGTGCTCGGAGTGGGTTTCCTTTCCGGGGTGCTGGTCTTCAGCAATGGCATGCAGTCCACCTTCGACAACATCATCAAGGGGTCAACCCCGGAAGCGATGGTGCGATCGGCCAGCGCCAGTGCCGACAACGGTTTTGCGGTCTCGAATGTCTCGATCGGACGTGAGTACGTCGACAAACTGGCCGCCCTGCCCGAAGTTGATCAGGCACACGGCGTGGTGGATGGGTTGGGGCTGGCGCTGCTGTCCAAGAAGGGCAAGATCGTTGGTGGTCAGGGTGCGCCCACGCTGGCCTTCAACTACACAAACACCCGCAACCTGATGGGCACTGACACCCTGGACATCGTTTCGGGCCGTTATCCCAAACACATGGGCGAGATCCTGATTGATGCACCCAGCGCGAAGCGGGCTGGCTATCGCGTGGGGGACACCGTCTCATTGGTCTCCCCCTATGGGGAGATGCATCGGGAGCTGAAACTCGTCGGCACCGCGGTCTTTTCCGGCGGTGGCACCGCTGGAGCAACCCTGCTCTTCTTCGACACCAAACAGGCCCAGGAGATCTTCCTGGGCGGCAAGGATGTCTTCACCACGATCGCCCTCAACGGCAAGCCCGGAGTGACCCAGAAGCAGTTGGCAGAGGCCGCCAAGCCGCTGCTGCCGGCTGGGTTCACCGCAGTCACCGGCGACAAAGTGGTCAAGGAATCCAAGACCCAGGTGGGGCAATTCCTGGGGATCATCTCCACCTTCTTGTTGGTGTTTGCGCTAATTGCGGTCCTGGTGGGTGGCTTCATCATCGTCAACACCTTCTCGATCCTGGTCGCCCAGCGGGTACGTGAGCTGGCGCTGTTGCGCGCGCTGGGTGCCCGGCGTACCCAGGTCACCAGGATGGTGCTGATCGAGGCCTTCGTGATGTCACTGATTGCCTCTGCCCTGGGCCTGGTGCTGGGTTGGCTGCTGGCGGTGGGACTGGCCCGGGTCTTCACCTCTTTTGGCTTGGCCATCTCCGGTGAGGCGCTCTCGATCACGCCGCTTGATGTGGCGATTGCGATGTCCGTCGGGGTGGTGGTGACCGTGTTCTCCGCGTTCATCCCGGCGCGCAAAGCCTCCAGGGTGCCACCAGTGGCCGCCATGCAGGCAGATGCATCGGGAGCGGTGGTGTCACTGACCAGACGGACCCTGATCGGGGTGGTCTTTCTGATCCTGGGTGCCCTGGTCGCGGCGTACGGCGTGCTGGATCCGCCAGGAAACGACGCTGCCTGGATCGGGGTCGGCGCCTTCATCTGGATCATCACCGTTGCGGTGATTTCCCCAGTGATCGGCAAGCCAGTGCTTTATGCCTGCCGTTCGCTGTTCGGGTTCTTCTTCAGCATGCCGGGCAGGCTGGCCGGTGACAACGCGCTGCGCGATCCACGTCGTACCGGCGCAACAGCTTCTGCGCTGATGATCGGATTGGCGCTGGTGTCAACGATCGGGGTGCTGGCCGCCTCGATGAACAAGTCGATCGAGGATGTGGTCGACAAGACCTTCCAGGCTGACTTCGTGGTGCAGAGCCCCGGGTTCATGTCCTTCCCGACAGCGCTGGCTGATCAGATGCGTAAACAGCCGGGTGTGGCGGTGTTGTCCCAGCAACAGATGGTGCCGGTGAAGATCGACGGCAAGCGCACCTACGCCACCGCAAATGACCCGGGTTTCTATGAGATCAACAAGCTGGACATCGTCGATGGCGCGGACCAACCGGTCGGCCAACAGGTTCTGGTTGGGAAGTCAAGAGCCGAGGCGCTGGGTATCGGTGTTGGTGATGAGGTCACCCTGGAGTTCGCCTCCCGGGCACCGATCCAGGTGCCGGTCGTGGGCATCTTTGATGAGCAAACCGCGGTAACCAGTGACGTCACGGTGCCTTTTGATGTCTTTGCCAGCGTTGGCATCTCCAGGCAGGACACCTCTTTGGGGATCAAGCTGGCTCCCGGGGTGAATACGGCTGATGTGCGAGCACAACTTGAGAAGGTGCTGGAACCAGTACCGATTGTGCCTCTGCAGGATCGCGCGGAGTTCTCCAAGAGCATCCGTGGCCAAGTGGACCAACTGCTCTACATCATCTACGGGTTGCTGGCCCTGGCCATCCTGATCGCAGTGATCGGGATCATCAACACGCTGGGACTCTCTGTGTTGGAGCGCACCCGTGAGATCGGATTGCTCAGAGCGGTGGGGTTGAGCAGATCCCGGCTCCGAATCATGGTGGCTCTGGAGTCAGTGACCATCTCACTTCTCGGTGCGGTACTGGGCCTGGGCCTGGGGTTGGTCTTCGGCTCCCTGTTGCGCTACTCGATGCGGGATCAGTTGTCCTCAATGGCGTTGCCGATCTCCCAGTTGGTGGTCTTCCTGGTGATCGCAGTGGTGGTCGGCCTGGTGGCTGCCATCATTCCGGCCATTCGGGCGGCCCGGATGAAGGTGCTCGACGCGATCGCCACCGAGTAGGCGGTTGGTCGTCCTCGTTGCTGTGATTGGCTGGGTGCATGGGAGTACGACTGCGTCCGCTGCTTGCGGAGGATCTACCGCTCTGGTCCGATGACACCGAATATGAGGACTTCGGGCCAGCCATACCGCGCACTGAGGTGCCACCGGCCCGGGTGGATCAGGACGGCCACCTCGGGATCGAGGTCGAGGGAGAACTGGTCGGCACCGTGGGCTGGCGTTGGGTCGCCTACGGGCCCAACGAGGCATCCCGCTGTCCCATGCTCGGGATCTACATTGCGGGTGCGCATCGTGGCAGGGGTTACGGCGTACAGGCGCAACGGCTGGTCACCGACCTGCTCTTCCGCTACACCCTGGTCAACCGGGTCGAGGCCTCAACTGACGTCACCAATATCGCCGAGCAGAAGGTGCTGGAGCGGCTGGGATTCACCCGGGAGGGTGTGAATCGTGGGTCTCAGTATCGCTCGGGTAGGTTTCATGATCTGGTGATGTATTCAGTGCTGAGAAAGGAATGGCTGTCGTGACCGATCCCTTCACCCCGGCAAAGCTGGGGCCGGTAACGCTGCGCAACCGGGTGATCAAGGCCGCCACCTATGAAGGCCTGGCTCATGATTCACGGGTGACCCGGGAACTCATCGACTTCCACCGCGCTTATGCCGCCGGTGGAGTGGGAATGACCACGGTCGCCTATTGCGCGGTCGCACCGGACGGACGCACCGAACCCAATCAGATCCAGTGGACTACCGAGGCAATGCCGGGACTGCGGGCCTTTACCGAGGCGATCCACGCGGAGGGAGCCGCAGCCTCTGCTCAAATCGGTCACGGGGGGCCGGTCGCTGACCCCAGGGGCAATCGGATGCCGGCGGTTGGGCCGAGTCGAGCCTTCCCCAACCTGGGTGGCCGGGTTACCCGGAAGGCCAAGCAGTCCGACATCGATCGGGTGGTGGCTGCTCATGGCAATGCCGCCCGGCGTGCGGTCGAGGCCGGTTTTGACGCCGTAGAGGTGCACCTGGGGCACAGTTACTTCGCCAGCGCCTTCCTCAGCCCAAAGGTCAACCGACGCAAGGATCAGTACGGCGGTTCCCTGGCGAACCGGGCCCGGGTCGCCCGCGCGATCGGGCGCGTCGTACGGGATGCGGTGGGGGACCGGATCGCCATCATCGCCAAACTGAATATGACCGATGGCGTGCGCGGAGGGATCACGATGGAGGAGAGCATCCAGACTGCCAAAAGGTTGGCCGCTGATGGGTCGGTCGATGCCCTGGAGATGACGGCTGGAAGCTCGCTGCTGAACCCGATGTATCTCTTCCGGGGAGACGTCCCGGTCACCGAGTTCGTGGCCGCGATGGAGCAGCCGATGAAGAGCGTGATGAAGGTGGCTGGCAAAACTTTCCTGAAGTCCTATCCCTATGAGGACAACTATCTGCTGGACAAGGCCGAGCAGTTCCGGGCCGAGATTGACCTGCCACTGATCGCCCTGGGTGGGATCGTGGATCGACCCTCAATGGATCGGGCCCTGGCTGCTGGATTCGATTTCCTGGCGATGGGCCGGGCGTTGTTGCGGGAACCCGATCTGGTCAACCGGATCGCCGCAGACCCGGGCACCAAGTCGCTGTGCATCCACTGCAACCGGTGCATGCCCACCAACTTCACCGGCACCTACTGCCCGGAGATCAGCGACCACTCCCCGCGTACCGCTGGTTGGGCTTCCGGGGCGACCACCCTCTAGCTCCGCCCTCCAGTTCCACCCTCCAGCTCCGCCCGCTACCCCACCCGCTACCCCATGCCCAGGACTTCGCCGAGGCGGCAGTAGTTAACATGCCGAGGCGGCAGTAGTTAACACGCCGAGGCGTCAGTAGTTAACACGCCGAGGCGGCAGTAGTTAACACTCCTAAGCCTTCACAGTGGCCCATAGGCATCAATTCGTACGACGTCCCGGCTGGTTCGCACGAAACGTATGACGCAAGTACCTGCCAACCCGTGTTAATTACTGCCGCCTCGGCGCATAGGGTTTGGGGTATGTCGCCCCAAACTTCAGCGGACCTGACGGCACCCCAGCACAACCAGGTACAGCAGGATTCCTCGCGCCCGGCCCGGAGGATGTTGTTGGTTCATGCCCACCCAGATGACGAGAGCATCGGGCAGGGCGCCACGATGGCGAAGTACGTCGCGGAGGGGGCCGCAGTCACTCTGGTCACCTGCACGGGCGGGGAGATGGGGGAGATCCTGGTACCCGAACTCGCTCATATGGCCGCTGATCAGGATGACACCCTGGCCCTGCAGCGCCAGATCGAGTTGGCCAATGCGATGCAAGAACTCGGGGTGAGCGATCACCGGTTCCTTGGTGGCTTCCAGCGCTACCGGGATTCGGGGATGAAGTGGCACGAGGACGGCCATGCGATTGCCGCGGACGACGTCCACGAGAACGCCTTCTGGCATGCGGACCTCACCGAGGCAGCTGACCTGCTGGTCGAAGTGATTCGCGAGACCCAACCCCAGGTGCTGATCACCTACGACGAGTTCGGCGGTTATGGCCATCCCGACCACATCCAGGCGCACCGCGTCGCCATGTACGCCGCGCAACTCGCGGCAGTGCCCAGTTACAAACCTCAACTGGGCCCAGCCCATGACATCGCCAAGATCTACTGGGGTGCGATGTCAGCCAGTCGGATGCGCGATGGCATCAAGCGCTTGCGCGAGGCTGGTGAGGCAACTGCCTTTGAGGGCTTTGACGAGGACTCCCTGCCCCCCTTCGTGGTGGAGGATGACGCAATCGCCGCTTGTGTCGACGGTCGGGCGTACGCCGATCAGAAGATGGCGGCGATGAAGGCCCATGCCACCCAGATCACGGTGGATGGGCCCTTCTTTGCGCTTTCCAACAACCTCGGGAACGAGATCTGGGGTGAGGAGTTCTTCCGAATTGCCAAGGGCAGGCCCAGTCCGGTGGAGCCCGGAGGCCTCGAGGATGACCTCTTTGCCGGTTTGGGGATCTGATTACCCGCCTGGTCGCAGGTAGCGGCTGGCGTGATGCGGCATGAATCCCAGGCTGTCATAGAGGTGGATGCCGGCCACATTGTTGCTGTCGACATGCATCCAGGCGGTGCGGGCGCCGCGCTCCGCGCCCCACTCCAGGAGTTCGGAAACCACGGCGGTGCCCAGGTAGCGACCACGGTGCTCGGCGTCCACAAAGACGTCGTGGATGCACAACCAGTCCCCGCTGATCAGGGCCCGTCCCTCGGCCTGGTCCTGCTTCCAGGCGACCGCGGCGTCACCGTCCGCTGTTAATTGCACCCGCTGACCCGAGGAGATATTGCGCAGCGCCTGGCTGATCCCGGCCACCCACATCTCGTTGCCGCCGTCGTCCACCCACCCCAGGTCCAGGATGGGTCGCTCCCAGTCGCCATCCCGTTCAACCTGGACCAGCGGGGTGCGGTCATGCTCCTCCGCAAAGGCCACCGAGCGGGCAAGGGCTGCTTCGAGTGGTACCCCTGGATCGCCAAAGGCGAGAGCAGAGTTGGCCCGCCGGAACAACCTGGGCCGGGTACTGCGCTGGGCACGTAGCACCCATTCCCCAAGTGGCTCGGTGATCGGGTCAAAGACATCGATGGCCAACCGTTCGGCCACACCGGGGGCAGTTCGCATTCGTACCGACGGGCGCGGCGGCACGGGTTTCCCGGAAACGATCAGGGCAGTTGGGATCCGGATCAGGGCACCGTCTGCGCGGCGTACGCTGGCCACTCCATCCACCCAGGACTCGCACACCCCAAGCACGTCGGACATAGCCGGTCCGCCGGTGGGTCCGATGCGCCCTTCCAGCAGGTAACGGATGACCACTCGTTGGTCCACCACATGCGGTCCGAGCTGGTGTTGACCCGGTCTGGGTTCCATGTGGGCATGGTAGATCCAGGGGTTGGCATCCAGATGTTGGGGAGGGGTGGTGATTCTGAGCACGTTGGGTATTAGAGTGTGCGTGTTCCCTTCAATGGACCTATTGTCAGGAGGCCCAGGTGACCTACGTCATCGCCCAACCATGTGTTGATGTCAAGGATCGTGCTTGCGTCGACGAGTGCCCCGTCGATTGCATCTATGAGGGCAAGCGGATGCTCTACATCCATCCTGACGAGTGCGTTGACTGCGGCGCCTGCGAGCCGGTTTGCCCGGTCGAGGCCATCTACTACGAGGATGACACCCCCGAGGAATGGAAGGAGTACTACGACGCAAACGTGCACTTCTTCGATGAACTCGGTAGCCCCGGCGGAGCCGCCAAGCTTGGTGAGATCGACAAGGACCACCCGATGGTCGCAGCCCTTCCGCCCCAGAACCAGGATCACTGATTCACCCAGTGGCCCCGGTTTCGTCCCGGCTTCCTGATTTTCCCTGGGACTCCCTGACCCCCTTTGCGGAACAGGCCAGATCCCACCCTGACGGTATTGTCGACCTCTCCATCGGAACCCCGGTGGACCCCACCCCGGAGTTGATCCAGCGCGCCCTTGCTGCTGCCAGCGCTGCGCCCGGATATCCCACCACCATTGGGATCCCGGCTCTGCGTGAGGCGTGCGTGAACTGGTTGAACCGGCAATTCGGAGTCGTCGACCTGGACCCGAGCGGAGTACTACCGGCCATTGGCTCCAAGGAGTTGATCGCTGGTCTGCCCACTCACCTTGGCGTTGGACCCGGTGACCTGATCGTGCAACCGGCATTGGCCTACCCGACCTATGAGGTGGGCGCGAAACTTGCCGGGGCAGAGGTGTTGGCGGCGGATTCACTCACCGAGATCGGGCCACGGACACCACGGATCCTCTGGCTCAACAGCCCCTCAAATCCCAGTGGGCGGGTGTTGCCGCCAGAGCATCTGGCCAAGGTGGTCGACTGGTGCCGTGATCGGGGCACCTTGTTGGTCTCCGATGAGTGCTACCTGGAGTGCGCCTGGGAGGCCGAACCGGTTTCGGTGCTGCACCCACAGATCAATGGCGGCTCGCTTGAGGGCATCCTCTCGGTGCATTCGCTGTCCAAACGCTCCAACCTGGCTGGATATCGCTGCGCTTTTGTGGCTGGTGACCCCGCAGTGGTGGGCGAGCTGCTCGCCGTGCGCAAAAACCTTGGGTTGATGATGCCGACTCCGATGCAGCATGCGATGGTGGCGGCTCTGGATGACGACGAGCATGTTTCTGCCCAGCATGCCCGCTACGCCGCCCGGCGTACGTCGTTGCGGGCTGCTTTGGAGTCCGCGGGATTCCGGATCGATCACTCCGAGGCATCCCTCTATCTCTGGGCCACTCGTGGCGAGCCAGCCCTGGACACCGTTGCCTGGTTGGCCGAGCGGGGCATCCTGGTGGCTCCGGGGACCTTCTACGGGCGGGCCGGAGCCAATCACGTCCGGGTGGCATTCACGGCCACCGATGAGCGGATTGAAACCGCAGTCCAGCGACTGGTTGCCAGGCAGTAATACCCACCGAATCTGGGGCTTCCGGGTTTGCTCTGGATGCAAGTCATTGGGTCTGAAAGCATGAACTCATAAGGATCATTGGGATTGTCCTGACCGCACTGTTCGCACTGACCAACGGGTCTGGATCCCTTCAAGGAAACAGACCTGCCGGATGTGAAGAGTTACGGCGTCGGCTCTCCCGAGTGTCTGGCGACCTCAAATTTGATGCAGCAGGTAGTGACCCTGGGATTGAAGGTCACCACCGGATCCACCACCCAGGACTCGGGTGAGCAGGTGACCAGATGGGGCCTGGCCCTGGCGCAGTTCACCAAGGCCACCCAGAAGGTGTGCAGTTGATCGGTTCTGATCGGGTCAACCGAAGCTGACGCGCACCGAGTTGTCGGGTGCCGGAGTCCCGACCCAGCCTTCTTCTGATTTCCTGCCAGAGGCCCACGTCTGACCGGCGATGCTGACGGTCCTGATGTTCTGGGCTTTCCCATGAGCGATCAGGAATTGGGCGACTGACCAACTCATCCGTTCCGGGTCGTGGCCCCCCGAGGCACGGATGACCAGTTCCCGGCGCTCGGACAGACGGGTGACCTGAATGCTGGTTCCATAGGCGTCATCCAGCAGGCCCATGGTTCGGCTGATCCTGGTGTTGCCACTGGTTTCCTGTACGACGCAATTGAACCGACCGCCAGTTGAGTAGCCCGTGAGCACGCTGGCCAGGGCGCGGGCATCAGGGGCGTGCTGTTCGTAGGCCTCGGGGAAACCTGAGCGTTGCACCTCCTGGGCAGCCACGGTGATCCGCTTGGACTGGTAGTCATCGACCTTCTCCAGGGCGTCGTAGAACTTGTTGATCGCATAGACGGGGTCCTGGATCTGCGCCTGGGTTCCCCACCCCTGGGAGGGACGTTGCTGGAAAATGCCCAATGAGTCCCGGTCCCCGTGGCCCAGATTGCGGATCTTGCTCTCCTGGTACGCCGTGGCCAGGGCGATGGAGGCCGCGCGTGCAGGTAGGTCCCGTTGGATCGCGATGGCGCTGATCAGGGTGGCATTCTCGGCCTGTTCGGTACTCAGGAAAACCTTGCGCCCGGCTGCTGAGGCGGTACATCCCTCTGGGTCAGGCAGGGGGCCACTACCGCGCAGCAGTGCCCAGCCCAGCCCCACGACCATTAGCAGGATCGCCAGGGCAAGGAGGAAACGACCGCGCACGGCTACCTAGTTGGCATGAAGGGCTGCATTGAGTTCGATTCCCTGAGCAGCGGTGGTGACCACCTCAACCACGCCGGTTTGGGAGTTGCGTCGGAACAACAGGTTGTCCACCCCCGAGAGTTGAGCTGCCTTCACCACGGTGCCCTCGCTGAGGAGGCTCACCTTGGTGCCTGCAGTGATGTAGAGGCCAGCCTCCACCACGCAGTCATTTCCCAGGGAGATGCCCACTCCGGCGTTGGCGCCGACCAGGCAGCGCTCACCAATGCTGATCACTTCCTTACCGCCCCCGGAGAGGGTGCCCATGATCGAGGCGCCACCACCCAGATCGGAGCCATCCCCGACCACCACGCCGGCGCTGATCCGCCCCTCGACCATGGATGTGCCCAGGGTGCCCGCATTGAAATTGCAGAACCCCTCATGCATCACTGTGGTGCCCTCGGCCAGATGAGCACCGAGGCGAACCCGGTCCGCGTCGGCGATCCGAACCCCGGTGGGGAGCACGTAGTCGGTCATCCGGGGGAATTTGTCCACCCCGAACACCTGTACCGGACCGCGAGCCCGCAGCCGGGTGCGAACCGTCTCAAAGTCGGTGGTGGCACAGGGGCCGTGGTTGGTCCACACCACGTTGGTGAGCTTTCCAAAAACCCCATCCAGGTTGAGTCCATGGGGTTTCACGAGTCGGTGGGAGAGCAGGTGGAGGCGCAGGTAGGCGTCACTGGCGTCTGCGGGAGCCTGGTCCAGGTCAATCTCGACCAGAACCACCCTGGTCTGGGTACGCCGATCAGCGTCGGCGCCAGCCAACCCGGCCAGGTCCTCGGGTGCGGTAGAGCCATCGTGGGCACCCAACTGGGGGTTGGGGAACCAGGTGTCCAGCACGGTTTCGACTCCGTCAGGATCGGTGCTGACAGTGGCAAGTCCGTGACCCCAGGCAAAGTTCTGCGACATGGGCAGAAGGCTACCGGCGCCGCCCAAGGTGGCTGGTTGGGGGACTCATTGGTGAAATCCTGAGAGGATGACCCCATGGCGGAAATCGACCTGGCTGCAGACGTGGTGTCACTCACCGAGGCGTTGTGCAATATCGAGTCGATCAGCCACCAGGAAGCCGAGTTGTGTGACCTGGTCGAGGAGCAACTACGCCGCCTCAGTCATCTGGAGGTGACCCGGATTGGCCACAGCCTGGTGGCCCGAACGAATTTGGGGCGCCCAGAGCGCGTCGTACTGGCTGGGCACCTGGACACCGTCCCACTCAACGACAACCTCCCGGTTCGCAACGATGGCACCAACCTGCACGGCTTGGGCACCTGTGACATGAAGGGCGGACTGGCCTGTCTGTTACGGGTCGCCCAGGTGTTGGTGGAACCCAATCGGGATCTAACCTTCATCGCCTATGAGGCTGAGGAAGTGGCAGATGAGTACAACGGGTTGGGCAAGTTGGCCAGATTGCGCCCCGATCTGCTTGAGTCCGATTTCGCGATCCTGTTGGAACCCTCAAATGCCGGCATCGAGGCGGGTTGTCAGGGCACCATCCGGATCGAGGTGAGCACCACCGGTGAGCGGGCCCACTCGGCCCGATCCTGGCGGGGGAGCAATGCGATCCACCAGGCCGAGGAGATCCTGAGGCGGCTCAACGCCTATCAACCGCGTCGACCGGTCATCGCCGGACTGGAGTATCACGAGGGGCTCAATGCGGTGTTGATCAGCGGAGGCGTGGCCACCAATGTGATCCCGGATTCCTGTGTGGTCACGGTCAATTATCGGTTTGCTCCCGATCGCAGCGAGGCTGAGGCAGTGGCCTTCCTGGAGGACCTCTTTGCTGGCTTCCCGATCGTGGTGACCGACTCCGCACCTGGCGCACTTCCGGGCCTGGAACTGCCTGCAGCCAGGGATTTTGTCAATGCAACTGGTTCGGTTCCCCAGCCAAAGTACGGCTGGACCGATGTGGCGCGATTCTCGGCCATGGGCGTCCCAGCGGTAAATTTCGGGCCGGGTGACCCCAACTTCGCCCACAAACAAGATGAGTTCGTGCCGATCGCTGATCTGCAGCACTGCGAGCGCGTCCTGATGAACTGGCTGGGAGGTCAGAGATGACAGGTCCACCACCGGGCGGTAGGTTCCGCGGGCCGACCATGTTGCGGGGCAGCCAGGTCGATGAGAGCACCACCGATCAACGCCTACTGGACAACCGCGGCGCCGATGACTGGCTGCACACCGACCCGTGGCGGGTCCTGCGGATCCAGGCTGAGTTCGTCGAGGGGTTTGGCAGCCTTGCTGGACTGGGCAAGGCCATTGGTGTCTTCGGATCGGCACGCAGCCAACCGGGTGATCCGGCGTACACCATGGGAGAGGAACTTGGTGCAGCGCTGGTGAAGGCCGGTTACGCCGTGATCACCGGCGGCGGCCCGGGCACCATGGAGGCGGCAAACAAGGGTGCCAAACAGGCTGGTGGAGTCAGCGTGGGCCTGGGCATTGAGTTGCCATTTGAACAGGGTTTCAATGCCTATGTGGACCTGGGCGTCAACTTCCGCTACTTCTTCGCCCGCAAGACCATGTTTTTGAAGTACAGCCACGGCTTCGTCGGGCTCCCCGGCGGTCTGGGTACCCTCGATGAAATCTTCGAGGCCTTGACCCTGGTTCAAACCGGAAAGGTACTCCGCTTCCCGATCATCCTTTTGGGGGTGGATTACTGGTCGGGGATGTTGGACTGGTTGCGGTCCCGAGTGCTGGCAGAGGGAATGATCTCCGGCGCCGATCTCGATCTGATCCAACTGACCGACTCGCCCGGGACTGCAGTGGAACTCATTCTCGATGCTCATCGAAACAACAGGATGGTGTGATGATCTGGGTACTCGTGGTGTTGATCATTCTGCTGCTGGGCGGGGTGGCGGTGGTGGCGGTGGGGTATGGAGCCTCGATGCAGCCAGCAGAGTCAGATCGCCGATCCCCGGCACTGCCCGCCGGACGGATCACTGCAGCCGACCTGCGGGAAGTCCGGTTCAATGCGGCAGTGCGCGGTTATCGGATGGATGAGGTCGATGAGCTCATTTCCAGGTTGGTCAATCAGATGTCCGACTCACCAGCCCCACCCCCAAGCAATCAGGGGAGTGCTGAATAGATGGGCAGCACCATCCGGCGTACTTCCCTGATCGGGAGTCTGGCGGTGCTCATGTTGGCGGCCATGGTCCTGGTGTCAGTGCCCACGCAGGCCCAACCCGGGGATGCTGATTCGGTGAGTGAGTCCCGTCAGTTCGGTACGTCCGTGCGTGGCCAACCGATCCTGGCCCATCGAGTCGGTGACCCCAACTCGCCGGTCAGGGCAGTGGTGATGGCAGCTATCCACGGGGATGAGCCCGGACCCATCCGGATCATCAACAATCTCCTCTCCGGGCCCCAGATCCAGGGGATCGACCTCTGGGTGATTCCCACCCTGAATCCAGATGGACTCAGCAGGGGCACCAGGAAGAATGCGCGTGGGGTGGACCTGAATCGCAATTTTCCAGTGGACTGGGGGCACACATCCGGACTCACCTATTCCGGGCCAGGTCCCATGTCTGAACCGGAGACCCAGGCCCTGATGGCATTCCTGGATGAGATCAATCCCCAGTACCTGATCAGTTTTCACCAGCCGCTTCGAGGGGTCGGCGTTGCTGATGGCAAGCCCCGTGGGTTCCAGCGCGCCCTGGCCCGCGGATTGCGTCTCCGGCTGCGCTCATTCAACTGCTCTGGGGTCTGCCACGGCACCATGACCACCTGGTTCAACGCCACTCATGAGGGGACCGCGATCACGGTGGAATATGGCCACCGGTTGAGCCGTCGCCAGGCGAACCGTACTGGCCCCCGGGGAGTCCTCAGGGCTCTCGGTGGATGGCGCTGAATGGCGCAGTGAATGGGCATAGGGGATAATAGGGTTGTTTGGCTTGCAGGCGATGAAGGAAGCAGGTGTGCAATGGCGGCCATGAAGCCGCGTACCGGTGACGGTCCGCTCGAGGTGACCAAAGAGGGGCGAGGACTCATCATGCGGGTTCCGCTCGAGGGTGGGGGGCGACTAGTTGTCGAACTCAAACCCGATGAGGCCTCGGCCCTGAAGACGGCACTTGAAGGCGTCGTCGGCTGATTCCAATCAACTCGATGAGGGCTGCTGCAATCCGAGGATAGGAGCGTGGCAGCCCTCATTTGTTCTCCGTTCTGACCAGCACCATTCGATAGGGTCTGCCCGTGCCCACACCAGCATTTCCCACCCAACCCCCGCCCTTTTCGTTTGCTACTGAACCCGTGGCCAGTGCTGATCCGGTGAGTCTGGTCGTGGTGCCAGTCGTAGAGGATGTGGCTGGTCCCCGACTGGAGAACGCTGCAGGGGTGATCGCAACAACGGGAGTGGACCTGCGCCGGGTGCTGGAGCAGGAGGAATACAGCAGTGCTGCTCGGCTCGGATCGGTCAATCTGGTACCGATCCTGGAAGCACCGGCGCAATGGCCTGATTTGCGCACCATCGCCCTGCTCGGCGTGGAGGAGGGTACCCCAGCCCAATGGCGCAGCGCCATGGCCAGCCTGGTGCGCGTCGTACGTGGTCATCACGGAGTGCTGGTTCTCGCTGAGGGTGCGCTGGACGATCAGGTCACCGCCCTGGTTGAGGGGGTGGTGTTGGGTGGCTTTGAGTTCTCCAGCCGCCAGGAATCCGGTCCGGCCCTGCCGCTGAAGTACTGGATCGAGTTGGGTGCTGGCGAATCCCTGGACCCCGACCTGATTCCAGCGGCGCTGATCGGTGCCACTGCGGCCTGGCAGGCAAGGCGGTTGGCCACCATGCCTTCCAATATCAAGTCCCCAAAGTGGTTGGCAGGTGAAGTACGCCGGTTACTGGATGGCCAACCGATCCGGGTCACCGAATTCGATTACGAGAAGTTGCAGGCCGATGGCTTTGGTGGGATCACTGCAGTGGGGCAGGGTTCTGCCACCCCGCCCAGGTTGTTGCAATTGGAGTATCAACCAAAGTCGCCCAAGCAGCTGCGCGATCAGCACGTGGTTCTGGTTGGCAAGGGAATCACCTTCGACACCGGGGGGTTGTCGATCAAACCAGCCGACTCGATGGCCAATATGAAACGTGACATGACCGGTGCAGCTGTGGTGGCCGCAGTGATGACCGCTCTGGCTGGATTGGGTTGCCAGATCAGGGTCACTGCCGTGCTGCCCATGGCAGAGAACTCAGTCAGTGGTTCGGCGGCCCGACCGGGTGATGTGATCACCCATTACGGGGGTCGGACCACTGAGATCACCAACACCGATGCTGAGGGCCGCCTGGTGCTGGCGGATGCCCTGGCCTATGCGATCAAGGAACTCAGACCAAGTCGGATCCTCGACATCGCGACCCTCACGGGGGGAGCAAAGGTAGCTCTGGGGACCCGGATTGGTGCTCTGTTCGCCAGCACCGATGATCTGGCTACTGAGCTGCTGGCGGCTGCGGAGAGCGCTGGAGAACCCCTGTGGCGGCTGCCCTTGTCCGCGGAGTACGACGCGAAACTGAGCTCGCCTGTTGCTGATGCGGTCAACTCATCCGGGGGGCCGCCTGCGATCACCGCAGCGCTGTTCCTGAAGCATTTCGTTGCTGGGACTGAATGGGCCCACCTGGACATTGCCGGTGTGGGTGATGCTGAGGATGACCGTCATGAGTGGACCAAGGGGCCGACCGGATTCGGCACCCGAACCCTGTTGCGTTGGCTCAGCCAACTGGAGACCGTTTCCACCCAACCCTCGTAAAGGAGAACCGAATGAGTGCAGGACTGACCGTGCGCTGGTCGTTGGCCCAGGCGCCGGTTGAGGTGGCCCAGCAGTTGCGAAGCTACGTGACGGAGTCATCGCACGCCCGCTTTGAGCAACTGGCTGGCTTGCGGTTCAAGACCTGGCGGATGCGTGAGGGTGAATGGTTCGAGGGCAAGTATGTGTTCGTGGATGATGCCGCTCGACAGAACTTCGCCGCTGACTTTGTGCCAAAGGCGGCTGGGTCACCAGTATCAGAGTTGATTGGCTCCGGCCCGATCCTGATCGAGGAGTCTGAGATCGTGGCCGTGGCCATTGGGCCTGAGGGCGCACAGTCGCTGCCCTCGGGTGAGCGCCAGATGAACTAGTTCAGTCCTCTTCAGGAAGCCAGTTCTTCTTGGCCAGGGCCAGGCCGTCGCCCACAGGCAGCAGGACCGCGGTCCAGGCGTCATCCTGTTGCAACTGCTCGAGCAGATCCCGGATCGCCAGGGTCTCCGGATCCCGCTGGCCCGGATCGGCCACCTGGTCATGCCATAGGGCGTTGTCAAAGGCCACCACACCACCGGGGCGCAACAACCGCTGTGCCTCCCGCAGGTAGGCGACGTACTCGTGTTTGTCGCCATCGCAGAAGACGATGTCGTAGTGACCGTCAGTGAGCCGGGGCAGTACGTCGAGTGCCGCGCCAGCGATCAGCCGCGCGCGTTGGGCTGGGATATCAGCCTCATTGAAGGTCTCTCGGGCGCGACGTTGGTGTTCAGCCTCGGTGTCCACCGAAGTCAGTACGCCATCACTGCGCATGCCCCGCAGTAGCCACAGGCCGGAGACACCGGTGCCGGTGCCGACCTCGACCACGGCCCGGGCGTCGAGCACGGAGGCGAGGAAACGCAGGCTGGCGCCGGAACCAGAACCAATCGGGGTGACCCCGACCTCCTCAGCCCGGGACCGGGCGCGCTTTAGGATCTCGTCCTCAGGCACGTAGCCCTCGCTGAAATTCCAGGTGGCAACCTTGGGGGCGGTGGGATTGCTGATGACCTGCTCCTGAATCTAGGGTGAATCTGCTTGCTGATCGAGAAAAACCCTACTCCTGCTATCGGCGGGAACAATTCGACACGCTAGTTCGTTTGCACCAGCAGCGACCGTTTGGTCTCACAAGAGATGCTGTTGATTTGATCAGCAGACTCTCAGGTGCGGCCCCTAGCGTGGAGAAATGTTGCCAACCAGCCACGAACCAGACCCGGTGGATACGTCTGGATCCACACCGGATCAGATTCCATCCTGGGATCAGATCGTCACCGATCACTCAGCCCGGGTCTTCCGTCTGGCCTACCGACTGACCGGCAATCGAGTGGATGCCGAGGACCTGACCCAGGAGGTCTTCGTGCGGGTCTTCCGCAGCCTCCACACCTACCGCCCCGGAACCATGGAGGGTTGGCTGCATCGGATCACCACGAACCTGTTCCTTGACCAGGCCCGCCGCCGCCAGCGGATCCGCTTTGACAATCTCAGTGACGAGGCAGCCAGCCTGCTGGCCAGCCCTGGCCCCGGGCCGGGGCAGGCGCACCTGGACCAGCACTTTGATGCCGATATCGAGGCTGCCCTCAGTAGCTTGAGTCCCGAGTTTCGGGTGGCGGTGGTGCTATGCGACATCGAGGGCTTGAGCTATGAGGAGATCGCCGCTGCTCTGGGCCTGAAACTCGGTACGGTCCGCTCCCGGATCCATCGTGGGCGCGCCCAGTTGCGGGCTGCTCTGGCGCATCGGGCCCCGATTGGGGAACGAACCAGGGTTCGTGGCCTGGCCAGTGACAAGCACCAGACCCAGGAGCCCGCGCAGAGGTGATTTCCCGGCTCAGTGGACACATCGGCGACAACGCGGCTGCGTTGGTCGATGGTCAATTGAACCCTGAAGCAACTGAGAAGGCGTGGGCTCACGTGCTGGGCTGTCCTGGTTGCCGTCAGGTCGTGGAGTACGAGGCCTGGGTCAAGCGTCGGCTCAACAGTTTGGCGCAGGCTCCCTCGGTATTGGAACCACGCCCATCAGAACAGTTGGTCCACTCCTTGTACTCGGTGTCTGGGAGCAGTGAGTCCAGGCCTGTTCCGGACTCGGTCAGACACCCACTCGGCGCGGCCCTGTTGGGCACCGGCGCACTTGGCCTGGTGGTGGCCGGTGTGTTCGCGGTGGGGGCCACCCAGAGCCCAGGACAACCTGAAGTCAGTTCAACCCGACCCTCACTGGGAGTGGCTGCGCTGGCATCTGGCGCTCTGAGCCTGATCGATCCCCAGACACCCCGGATCGGCGACTCCACTGGGCTTCCCGGAGCCAATCCGGGACGGTCCATGGGGTCTGGCCCGGGCCGTTTGCCAAAATAGGCGGCGTGACCGACCAAGTTCCCCCGACCCCGGAACCCCTCTCCCAACCAGAGCCGATCCAGCCGGTGCCAACTACTTGGGCAAGCCAGCCCTTGCCCCCGGTGGCAGCAGAGCCGGTCCCGGGGATGGCGCCGCAGCCACCAGCCAGGCCGGTTGGGCGGGTGCCGATCTGGTTGCTCCCGGTTGTGGCTGCGCTGGCCCTGGTCCTGGGCATACTTGGTGGCGCGGTGGGCGGCGTACTGGCTACCAGGGATTCGATCGGGACCACAGCCGGGTCAACCCCCACCCTGCAGATACCGCCCCGCACGGCGGCACCCCTTCCCGCCGACAACAGCAGCGTCCCCGCGGTAGCAGCCAAGGTGTTGCCGAGCACCGTACAGATCGTGGCTGAGTTCCAGGGAGAGAACAACGGAGCGACCGGGTCTGGTTGGGTGTATGACGACAAGGGGCACATCGTCACCAACAACCATGTGATCGAGTCCGCGGCAAATGACGGTGGCCCGATCAAGATCATTGACAACGAGGGCAACCACTACTCCGCGAAGGTGGTGGGTCGCTCGGCGGTCTATGACCTTGCGGTTCTGGAGGCACCCCAGGCCCGGGACCTCGCCCCCTTGTCCATGGGGGCTTCCCAGGACATGCGAGTAGGCGAGACGGTGATTGCGGTGGGGTCCCCACTTGGCCTGAGTGCCTCGGTCACCTCCGGCATCGTCAGCGCCCTGCAGCGACCAGTCAGCACGGGCAACGGTGGGGACTCCAACTCCTATATCAATGCCGTCCAGACCGATGCGGCGATCAATCCGGGTAACTCCGGCGGACCACTGGTCAACCTGCAGGGCCAGGTGATCGGGGTCAACTCCGCAATTGCCTCCATGGGCGGGGGGATCACCGGTGACCAGTCCGGCAATATCGGGGTTGGCTTCGCGATCCCCTCTGAGCAGGTGGTCACCACGGTCACCCAGATCATCAGCACCGGCAGGGCAGAGTTCCCGGTGATCGGTGCCGGGGTGCGGGGCACCTCAGGAATGAATGGAGCGGTGATCACCAACGTGGAGGCTGGGATGCCGGCTGCTCAGGCGGGGTTGAAGGCCGAGGATGTGGTCCGGCGGATCAACGGGCGCCCGGTCACCAGTTCCATCGATCTGGTGGTCGCCATCCGTAGTCATGTGGCCGGTGATGTGGTCACCCTGACCGTCGAGCGGGGCGGCAGGCTCCAGGAGATCAAGGTGAGGCTTGCCGCCAAGGAGGGCTGAGCAGAGGCGCGACCGGGGTTCAGGTTGCTTCTGAGTCGAATGGTGGACGAGTCCCCCTGGGTAGTCGGGCGGCGGTGATGGCGGCCGCACCCACGACGGGATCCTCCTCATCCATGGCTTCGAGGATGTGCTTGCGAATCGCCTGCCTGGGATCCAGATCTGTCAGCTTGAGGTCAGCAAATTCCGGGCCGAGTTCCTCGCGCAGGCTGTCCTGGGCGCCTTTGGCCAGTTGTCGTAACTGACGCACCAGCCGACCAGCCTGGCGGGCAAACTCGGGCAACCGGTCGGGACCGAAAACCATGAGCGCCACCACCGCGATGACGATCACTTCAGCAGGTCCGATCCCGAACATGAGCTACAACCTTCCGCTGGGGGTCAGGCCAAGTTGCATCCCGGCCAGACCGCGACCCTTGCCGGCCAGGGTCCGGGCCATGTCCAGGATGGCCACTGCTGATGGTGACTCCGGGGCCGCAAGCACCACGGGCTCGCCCTTGTCGCCGCCCTCACGGAGTACCAGGTCAAGTGGGATCTCGGCCAGCACTGGCACGTCGTACCCGAAGCGCTGGCTGAGGGTGGCGGCCACCCTGGTGCCACCACCGCTACCGAACACAGCCAGGCGATGCTCATCACCACAGTGCGGGCAGGGCAGGTAGGACATGTTCTCCACTACGCCGATCACCCGCTGATGCATCATCGAGGCCATGGTCCCGGCTCGCTCTGCGACCTCAGCTGCTGCCTCCTGTGGGGTGGTCACCACGATCACCTCGGCGCTGGGCAGGTGCTGGCCCAGGGAGATGGCCATGTCGCCGGTGCCCGGGGGGAGATCCAGGACGAGAGCATCCAGGTCACCCCAGTAGACATCAGCAAGCATCTGGACCAGGGCCCGATCCAGCATGGGGCCGCGCCAGGCAACCACCTGGTCACGACGGGGCTTGAGCATGCCGATGCTGATCACCGAGATGCCACTGTCGGTTGGGACCGGCATGATCAGGTCATCAACCTGGGTGGGGCGGGTGTCTGCCACGCCAAGCATGGCCGGCACCGAGTGTCCGTAGATGTCGGCATCGACGATGCCAACCTTCTGTCCCTGAGCGGCCAATGCCAGCGCCAGGTTCACGGTGACGGTGGACTTGCCAACCCCTCCCTTTCCGGAGGCGACGGCGTAGACCTTGGTGAGATTGCCGGGCTGGCCGAAGGGGATCTCGCGTTGGGCATGTCCATCACGAAGCAACTCATGCAACCTGCCGCGCTGCTCGGTGGTCATCACACCCAGGTCGACGGTGACGCCAGTGACCCCGGCGACCCTGCTGACCGCTGCCGTCACATCCCTGGTGATGGTGTCCTTGAGTGGGCAACCAGCCACGGTGAGGAGCACCCTGACGGTGACGTGTCCCAAGTCATCGACACTGATGTCCTCAACCATGTTGATCTCTGTGATCGGCCGCTTGATCTCGGGATCTTTGACAGTGGCCAGTGCAGCCTCGACGTCAGGAATATTCACAGATGACATAGTAGGAATCCTACGTCGCCGGACCAGTTTGCTCGGTGGGCGGTTGGATAGCGGATTCTGGTTCCTCGGGTTCTGGCTGCAATTCGGTGAGCAGGGCCCTCAATTCGGAGCGGACGAAATCCCTGGTGGCCACATCGCCAAGTGCGGCCCGGAGCGAGGCCACCTCACGGGCCAGGAATTCCATGTCCGCATGTGCCCGGAAGTTCATCTGCCGGTCCTGCTCGGCCACCACCCGGTCCCGGTCCTCCTGGCGATTCTGGGCCAACAGGATCAGCGGAGCGGCGTACGAGGCCTGGGTGGAGAAGAACAGGTTCAGCAGGATGAATGGGTAGGGGTCCCACTTGAGACCGAAGAGACCGATCAGGTTCAGGGCCACCCAGACAATGACGAACACCGTCATGTAGAGCAGGAACCTGGCTGTGCCCATGAATCTGGCGAAGCGCTCTGCGAAGACCCCAAAGGCGTCTGGGCGGGTCTGGGGCCTCAGACTGAAGTGGCGACCCAACTCACGGGGGAGGTCCAATCGGTCCCGGCGGCTGGTGGGGTTCTCCTTCTCGCTGGCCATCCTCATGCCCTCCCGGCCCGGTGGTCACGCCAACCCACGGGGAGTAGGTGATCGAGTAGGTCGTCCACAGTCACAGCGCCCAGAAGATGGCCATCCTCATCCACCACGGGTGCTGCCACCAGGTTGTAGGTGGCCAGGAAGATGGCCACATCCTCCATGCTGGCCTCGGGTCGGAGTTGGTCGGTGTCACTGTCCACGATCCCAGCGACCAGGGTGGAGGGTGGCTCCCGAAGCAAGCGCTGGATGTGGGCCATCCCCAGGAACCGCCCGGTCGGGGTCTCAAGAGGTGGGCGGCAAACGTAGACAACTGCAGCCAGGGACGGGGTCAGGTCCTTGTTGCGCACGTGGGCCAGGGCCTCGGCCACGGTGGCGTCAGGTGGAAGTACGACGGGTTCCGGAGTCATCATCCCACCCGCAGTTTCCTCGCCGTACAGCATCAGTCGCTTGACGTCCTCGGCCTCATCGGCCTCCATCAACTCCAACAACCGGCTGGCGAGGTCCTGGGGCAGGTCGGCGATCAGGTCCGCGGCATCGTCGGCTGACATCTCCTCCAGCACGTCAGCGGCTCGATCCGGTTTCAACAGCGTGAGGATCTCCACCTGGTCCTCCTCGGGCAATTCCTCCAGGACGCCGGCCAAGCGCTCGTCATCCATGGCCGCGACCACTTCAGTACGGCGGTCATCGGGCAGGTCGTGGATCGCGTTGGCCGCGTCAGCCGGTTTCATCTCCGAGAGAGTGGCGATCAGGTTGGTGGCGCCCTGCTGGCCGGACCGCCGGTGCAGGCCATCCACCTCGTCCCATTCCAGTACATGGGTCTGACCCCGGCGTCGGAAACCCTTTGACTTTTCGGTGAGCGCGACCCGCGAGAGCACCCAGTCGCGGGTCCGGGCCTGCTCCATCGCCACGTCGTACACGATCCCCTCGGCGCCGGTCGCGCGAACCCGAACGGCTCGATCCAACATCTGGGCAATAACCAGGGTTTCAGTTGATCTCTGGGCGAAGCGACGCATATTCAGCAGTCCGGTGGTGATCACCGATCCGCTGTCGATGCTGATCACCCGGGTCATCGGCACGAAGATCTGTCGCCGCCCGAAAACCTCAACCACCAACCCAACAACCCGGGGTTGTCTGACCTCGGTACGCATCACCACGACAACGTCACGGACCTTGCCCACCTGGTCGCCCTTTGGGTCGAAAACAGGGAGCCCGGTGAGTCTGGCCGCGAAAACGCGAGTGGGCGTGGTGCTCATGAAAGGTCACACTAGTGAATGCCCGGGGGATCGCGGGACCATAGGATGGATCGCGTGGAATCAATACAGGTGGTAATCCTGGCGGCTGGGATGGGTACCAGACTTGGTCGACCTCATCCCAAACCTCTGACCGTGCTGAAATCCGGGGAGAGCATCATGCGGCGGGCGGTCAATGCGCTGGTTGCTGCCTACCCAGAAGTGCGGATCACAGCTGTGGTGGGATTCAAGCTGGACCTGATCATTGAGGCGATGTCTGACATCAGCTTTGTCTACAACGAGATCTATGACTCCACCAACACTTCCAAGAGCCTGCTGAAGGCTCTGCGACTCTCCGGCCCCGGAGGCGTGCTCTGGTTCAACGGTGATGTGGTCTTTGATCCTCGGGTGTTGTCCCTGATCAGTGACCAGATCCAGGCAGGTGGCAGCTTTGTGTGTGTCAACACCGATTCGGTGGCAGAGGAAGAGGTCAAGTACACCCTGGATGCGCAGGGCAACATCGATGAGTTGTCCAAGCAGGTGGTCAACGGGCTGGGCGAGGCAGTGGGGATCAACTATGTCTGTGCTGAGGACAAGCAGACCCTGATCAAACGCCTGGAGGAGGCCGGGGAGCAGGACTACTTCGAACGTGGCATCGAGTTGGCCATCGAGAAGGACAACCTGCAGGTACGTCCCCTGGACCTCTCGGAGTACAAGATCGTCGAGGTTGACTTCGACGAGGACCTGACTCGCGCTAACACCTTCGTCTCCAATCCCTGACTACCTGACCAATCTGCCGAGGCGGCACTAATTAACACGCCGAGGCGGCAGTAACTAACACACCGAGGCGGCAGCCAGGCGCATGTGGCCCTTGCTCTGATGGAATGAGTAACACCTGAGACCCAGAGGTACTGAAGACTAAATTGCAGATTTTCGGGTGAATTATGCATAGCACGCCGTCCCAGATGCAGGAGTTGACTCCAAACTGGGAGTTAATTACTGCCGCCTCGACGTGTTAATTAGTGCCGCCTCGGCGTGGGAGTTTCCCGGGTTGGTGGCCATTTTTTGCTAGCGTGAGGGCGCTTCATGCTGTTACTGGTGTGACTAATGGGGCAGTTGAGGTTTATCGACGAGGATCTCGGAGTGCTTTCATGGGGCTGTTCAGGTCATTTACCCGGGTGCTGGTCAGCTCCCTGGTCGCTGGGCTGATCGCCAGCCTGGGTACGGCGATACCAGCTGGTGCTGAGGTGACACCCGGGGTCACGATCAACAATCCGTTGGCCGGGCCCAAACGTCAGTTCGTGATCCTGCGCCAGGTCAATACCGCGATTCGGCACGCCCACCCGGGCTCACAGATCCGGATCTCATCCTGGAATGTGCGCAGTCCATCCGCGGTCCGGGCCCTGATCAAGGCGCATCGGCGCGGGGTTTCGGTCCAGGTGATCATGGCCAAGGAAAACGCAAGTCGGCGGGTTCCAAATGGGCTGTTCCGCAAACTGCGCAAAGGACTGCGCAAGGGCAACCAGGGCCGTGCTCCCGGGATGGGAAGTTGGGTGATCCGTTGCCATTCCTCATGCCGGGGAACTTCAGGCATCTCCCACACGAAGTACTTCTTGTTCTCCGCAACTGGGTCGGCCACCAGCGTGGTTATGTATGGATCGGCCAACCTGACCAATCTGTCAGCCACCAACCAGTGGAATACGCTCCGGACCGTCTTCGACACCCGGTTGTACCACTATTTCGCCAATATCTTCGCCCAGGAGCGCACTGATTATCCGGTTCCAGCCCCCTTCCTCAGTGCCGATCTGGGTGGGTTACAGATGAATATCCTGCCGCTTAACCAAGGGCAGCAAAATCCCATCCTCAGTGACCTCAGCCAGGTCATCTGCACAGGAGCTGCTCCGGGCTATGGAAACGGCCGAGGTGCAACCAGCATTCGGATCGCGATGACCGCCACCCTTGGCAAGCTGGGCATCTCGATAGCCCAGCGACTTCATGATCTCCAGCAGCAGGGTTGTGACATCAAAGTCGTGTACGCCGTGATGGGGAACCGAATCCTCGCAACGCTCCGAGCTCCGGGTCCGCGGGGAGGGGTGCCGATCAAACAGGTGGTCAAGGACGTGGACCATGACGGGGTCTATGACTACTACCTGCATGCGAAGGTAATGGCGATCAGTGGCAACCTCGGCGGGAATTCAGCGGCCAGCCTGTCCGTTGACGGGTCCACCAACTGGACCCCTGTGGCGATGGTCAGTGATGAGACCTACGCCCGGGCTGCTGACCCGGATTCAGTGGCTCGCTACTTCCGCTTTGTGGACTGGTGGTTCGGGCATGCACCAGTTAGTTGGTCCTATCGCTCAGCCAGGACTGGCTCGTCGTACAACAGGTTGGCTCCCACGGACGGCCCCGGATATGGCGCCAGGGTCAATGGGGTTGATCCATACCGGAAGCTGCAACTGTCCTGAACCTGCTGGCTGGATTACCAACGACTCACTAGGCTGTTCACATGCGCAATGGACAGAATCAGATCATGTTTCTGCGGGTTTTCCTGACGGCTCTTGCAGCCACACTGCTAGTGCTCACCACGGGTTGCAGTACTTCCTCGCCGGGTGCCAGCAGCAAGAAGGAGGCTACTGACTCCTCAAGTCCGACCGCTGTCCAGAGTGATCAGGTCAGCGTTGCACCTGAGTCCTCTGCGCCCACGAACGCGCCAAATCTGCCCGAGTGTGATTCGGTCTGGGTGACCGGTCAGGTCCTGCCCGAGGACTTTCAGGGCTGTGCGGTCAATGGTCAGTTCGTAGAGCCGGACATCATGTACTGCGAATCCGGACAGACGTTGGCCACCTATCAGAATCGCTACTACGCAGCGCTGGGGCAGGTAATCAACGAAGTCCCCAATGTTCGCAAAAGCCCAGTTTGGCGCAAAATGTTGCGCACCTGTACCGGTTGACCGGGGCTGAAACAGATTCTGAAACCGGCTTGGCTGCGGTGCTAGCATGTCTGACTCATGCCTGAACCGGTCATCCGGTGCGTCAAATTGAGGGGACACCATAATGCGCGGGCCACGTCGTAGTGCTGTTGGACTGATTCTGGCAATTCTGCTGCTGGGTGGGCTGGTTTCCATCCCCACGGTTTCTGCCACCGCGGCTCCGGTGCCGCCTCCGCCGGGACCGGTGGCCAACAATCCAATGGCAAAGAAGCCAGCCAAGCGGGTCATCCTACGGCGCCTCAACAACGCCATTGATGCTGCCGTCCCCGGTTCTGACATCTACATCGCCTCCTGGAATATGCGCAACATGGGCGCGGTCAAGGGGCTGCTGCGTGCCCAACGGCGGGGGGTCAAGGTGCTGTTGATCATGGCCAAGGAGAACTCCAGCACCGGTCGTCAAAAGGGCAAGAAGATGACCAACAAGTACTTCACCCGACTCGCCAGGGGTCTGGCCAAGGGAAATGCGGGGCGTCCTCCTGAACGACAGAGCGGAGTTAAACTTTGCGCCCATTCCTGCCGGGGCACTATCGGCATCGCGCACACCAAGTTCTACCTGTTCTCAAACGCTGGTGGTGCCACCAATGTAGTCAGCTATGGCTCGGCCAACCTCACCGATCTGGCTGCAACCAATCAATGGAATGACATTTACACCGTGATTGGTAACCCGGATCTCTACAATTACATGACCGCCACTTTCTTCCAGATGTGGACCGATATCCCGCAACCAGCTCCTTTCCTGAGTGCCACCTTCGGGAACATCCAGTTCATCAATGGTCCGGTTCGAGGTCCTGGTGCTCCTGACAACCTGGTGCTGGAGGACCTCAACAAGGTGCAGTGCACTGGCGCCGGGCCGGGCCGTGGCAATGGCAACGGCAGGACCCGGATCCGGGTTGCGATGACTGCCCAACTCGACACGATCGGTGAGGACATCGCCCGCAAACTGCATCAACTGTGGGACCAGGGATGTGACATCAAGATCGTGTATGCGGTCTTCGGCAATAATGTGCTCAAGGCCTACCGGGCGCCCGGACCGCGTGGTGGTGTTCCGATCCAGCAGGTGGTGCGTGATCTGAACCACGATGGGGTCTATGACTTCTATCTGCACACCAAGTTCATGACCATCGATGGTGTCTACAACGGTGACCCCAACTCCCAGATCACCATCAACGGATCCACCAACTGGACCCAGGTTGGTCTCAAGGACAGCGACGATTCCTATGTCCGGATCACCGGCGATGCCTGGGCCAATGCCTACTACACCGACTTCGTGAACTATTGGTTCAGCCATGCTCCGAAGAGTTGGTCGCGCTACAAGAAGCGTGGCAAGACCAATGTCAATAGGTTGGTGCCCTCGGTCGCTCCGGCCTACGGCGTGAAGGTCCATGGCGTGAACCCATACAAGAACATCGAGATCTATTGATCCGTTGGAAACCACGCAGCGGTAAACGGATCAAGCCCGGGAAGGGACGGGCGGGATCCATGTTGAGACTGTGGCTCGGCCCGGGGGTGGAACCCCTGGCCCTGCTCATGGTGGTGATGTTGGTCGTAGTTGCCTTTGGGTCATTGCAATTACTCAACTCAGATGATCTGAAGCCTGCAGCTTCGCGTCAACAGTGGGGATCGCCTGCTTTTGCTGGCGATGACACCTTCGCGGATCCGGCGCTTCCGAAAGTGCCTCCTGCGTTGCTCGCCAGTGAGGCAAGCCAGGATGCACCCGATCCCGCCAGGATTGGAAGCGGTCAGGGTGAGGTGCCCGACTCCGAAGAGGTCCAGGCCCTGGCCGAGCAACGACTGCAGGAGCTGAAGTCCCTGCAACAACGGGCGGCCAAACGGACGGCCAAATTGGTGCATCTTCGGGACACCCCGATGGAGTTGCGGATGGCGGTTTTCAATATCCTGGGGAGCAATCACACCCGGGGGAACAGCCGATATGCCAGTGGCCGCACCCGCGCTGGTTGGGCAGCTGGCTTGTTGGATGGGTTTGACTTCGTGGGATTCTCAGAGATCCAGTCGGACCAGTTGGGGGTGCTATATGGCTCCCTGGGCAATCGATATGCCTTCTATCCAGGAACGTCGATGGGCAACAAGGCGGTACCAACCAATGTGATGTGGCGATCCGATCGGTTTGAGTTTGTTGATGGTGGCGCGGTCTCAATCCCGTTCGTTGGCCAATCCAGGTTGATGCCCTATGTCAGATTGCGGGACCGGGCCACCAAGAAGGAATTCTGGGTGCTCAATGCCCACAATGCTCCCCGGGAACGCCAAACGGAGCGTGATGAAGCAGTAGCTATTGAGATCGCCAAGTTGAGAGAACTGGTGGCGACCGGGATTCCGGTCTTCTTCATGGGGGACCTGAACGAAAAGTCCACGGTGTTCTGCAAGGTCACCGGTTCGCTCCCGATGGCAGCGGCAAATGGTGGAAGCACCGGTGGTGGTTGTGTTCTTCCCGGGGCGGCAAAGATCGACTGGCTCTTTGGGACCACAGCACAGGTGAGCTTCAGTGGATACTCCCAGTCCAGGGGTGGTTCCATACCCAGAATCACCGATCACCATCTGGTGTCAGCAACCGCATCGGTGAGATGAGATATTGGGGCCTGTGTCGGACCCTGTGACTTCAATTCGGATCAGCGCCACGGGAATCACCCTGCCCGCTCACTTGGTCAACAACTATGACGTCTATTTCGACAAGCTGCATGTCTGGTCGTTCTCATCGGATGAATTTCCGACCAACCAACGCGGTGAGCGGGTGGTGGCCTGGCCCAGGGCGATGAGCAACTGGTTGGAGGGGCCCTCCCTGATTTCGCTCCGGATCGGTGATGACCAGGTGCATGCAGAGGAGGTGCGCTTTACCGATCGGGAGGGCCGGGTCAACTTCATAGACGAGCACGGCATCCCGGTGATGATCGACAAATGGGGACTGATTCAGCGCCCATTTTCTGGGCGGGACCCTGCTGTGGTTACCCAGATGCTTGACATCACTGAGCAGATCATCTCGATCCTCAAGCAGGAATGCGCTGTCGAGTGTTGGTTGGCCTTCGGTTCCCTGCTGGGTGCGGCTCGGGAAGGAGGAGTGATTGCCTTCGATTCCGATGTCGATCTTGCCTATTTGTCGACCAAGCAGTCCCCGGTCGAGTTGAACCTGGAGATGTTCGCGATCGCCCGGGCGCTACGTCGACACGGCCTGCGGGTCCTGGCCAAGTCCGGTGCCTTCGTCACGGTTCTGTTCGATGCTCCTGACGGGGCAGAGGGCAGCGTCGACATTTACACGACCTTCATCCTCGATGGGAACCTCTACGAGACTGCCACCGTACGAGCTCCGATCCCCGCCAGTGAGATAGTGCCGCTTGGCGCCATTTCCTTCGAGGGACGTCAGTTGCCGGTGCCGCGCAATGTGGAGCGTCTCCTGGAGGCGTCATATGGTCCGGGTTGGCGGGTTCCGGATCCCTCATTCCGACACCTTCCTGGGCCGGAGATAACCGACCGCTTCGATGCCTGGTTTGGTTCCTTGATGAAACAGCGGCGGGACTGGGAGCGATTCATCCGGCGTCGTCCTGATGAGGATATCGATGATCCCAGCGATTTTGTCACCTGGACGTCTGATCGGATCCCAGCCCGCGCAGCCATCCTTGACCTGGGGGCTGGGCTGGGACACAACGCCCTGGCCTTCGCTCGGGCTGGCCACCAGGTTGTCGCTGCCGACTTCGCTCGATTCACCTTCCGTAGGGCAGCCGCCCGGGCCAATCAGGATGGGCTTGTGGTGCACTTCGTGAATCTCAATCTGCGCTCCCTGCGGAATACCCTTTCCGGCTTGGCCCGGATCGCGCACTGGCAACCAGGCCATCGAGTGCTATTCATAGCTGGATTGATCGAGGCCCTGGATGAGGATGGCAGGTATAACCTCAGATTGCTGTTGAAGCACTATGGCCGCCCGGGCGACCAGATCTTCGTTGAGTTTGCCCCGGGGGAATTGGTCAAACATGACCCCTGGAGGGGCGGGCGCCGGTTCCGGATCGAGATCCATCAGGTCCGGGATTGGCTGCGGGAAGCCGGGGCGATAATCGAAGCCAGCGAACCGGGGCCACCTGGCATTGATGGGCGTCCAACGCATCGGATTCAGGCCCGCTACCGGGCTGGGAGGAAACCATGACCAAGCGGCTCTACCTGCACATCGGCGCCCCGAAGAGCGGTACGACGTACCTCCAGGCCATCCTTGAGGGAAATGCTGCGGTTCTGGCCGAGCGAGGAGTTCTCGTCGTGGCGGCGCACCAGCGACTTCGGCGGGTGCACGCAGCCATGGCGATCAGGGAGGACTCCAGACTGGCCAAGTTGCCCCCGGAAGCGGCTGCTGCCTGGGATCTGCTGGTTGCTGAGATCAAGTCCTGGTCCGGGGACACGGCCATCTGCAGTTATGAACTATTTGCCGCAGCCAGTGCAGAGAAAGCGCAGAAGGCCCTGGCCAAGCTGGATGGCATCGAGGTTCATGTCGTGATCACCGCACGTGACCTGGCCCGGGCCATGCCCTCAGCCTGGCAGGAGCGGCTGAAGTTCGCCCTGACTGAACCCCTTGTCACCTTCGCCCCGGATCGGACCATGGGAGCCCGGGCCCAGTGGGGTTGGCGCACCATGGATCCAGCAGGCGTGGCCCAACGTTGGGGGGCATCCCTGCCCGCTGAGCAGGTGCACATTGTGACCATGCCGCGCCGGCCGACCAGCAAACATGAGTTCTGGGACCGATTCGCGAGTGCGTGCCAGATTGACTCTGCCGGGCTCAACCTCGATCAGGAAAGAGTTAATGAATCCATGGGTGTAGTGGAGGCCGAGCTCCTGCGTAGGGTCAACGAGACCCTGGCCGGTCGGATCGAGAACAACCGGGATCAGTCTCTGTTGTTGCGGGACCTGTTTGCCCATCAGGTACTGGTTCCCCAGGGCAATGAACCAATCGCCATCAGCGATGAGCAGTACGACGAGGCAACCCAGCGGGCTGATGAGGCCATTACCCAGTTGCAGGAGTCCGGGGTTTCAATACATGGAGACCTTGAGGACATCAGGGCCACCCGGGTGAGTGGTCGAACCCCGGATCAGGTCTCGGATCCGGAGTTGTTGGAGGTGGCCCTGGAATCCATCGCGCAGTTGTTGTTGCGGATCAGGGCTGAGCGGGCAGAGTCGGTGCCGACCACCGGGGGTGGCAGCCTGCCCAGGCGGATGGTGCGAGCGTTGTCTGCGCCAGCCGTGGAATCACGTCGACGGCGGTTGGAGAACCGGTTGGCTGAGCTTGAGGAGCACACCCAGCAGCGACGCTTGTTGGAGCAGCGAGTAGCTGATCTGGCTGATCTCGTGACGGTCCTGTTACAACCTGTGGCCAGGGGCGCCGGAACGGTCAGTGAAGAGGCACTTGAGGAATACCGACGGGACTCGTTGTGAGCAGGTTGTCCGGGCTGCGATCTCGTCTGGTCTCGGCCAGCGGCTTTGCTGGCTACGGTGAGTTGGAGCGCCGGTTGGCTGATCTGGAGGCTGCTGATCACGAACATCAGGTCCTGGATCCGCTCTTGGTTGCCCAACTCGATCACCTGGAGGTTATCTGCGGCCAGGTGGACTCCCGTCGCCGTGAGATGGATCATGGAAACACTGAGCTGGATAGGTAATACTCGCCAGTAACAAAACCCCGAGAAAAGGATGCAGTATGGGTCGCCTTGCCCAGACCGAAGGTCTGACCGATCTCCAGGAGGAGATCCTCAAGTCGGTGCACCAGTTCGTGGAGACCAGGATCATCCCGGTCGCCACTGAGTTGGAGCATGCTGATGAGTACCCCACCGAAATTGTCGAGGGCATGAAGGAACTCGGCATCTTTGGGCTGATGATCCCCGAGGAGTACGGCGGGCTGGGCGAATCGCTGCTCACCTACGCGTTGTGCGTGGAGGAGATCGCTCGCGGTTGGATGAGCGTTTCCGGGGTGATCAACACCCACTTCATCGTGGCCTACATGCTGATGAAGCATGGCACTGAGGAGCAGAAGGCCAAGTACCTGCCGAGGATGGCAACTGGTGAGGTCCGCGGTGCCTTCTCGATGTCAGAACCTGGTCTGGGTTCGGATGTGTCGGCAGTTTCCACAAAGGCGGTCCGTGATGGGGACTGCTATTCCATCACCGGCCAGAAGATGTGGCTGACCAATGGTGGCTCCAGCACCCTGGTGGCAGTGCTCACCAAGACCGATGAGGGAGCCGACTCGGTCTACAAGAACATGACCACCTTCCTGGTGGAGAAGGAACCCGGTTTCGGGGAGGTGGCCCAGGGCGTCGTCGTACCGGGCAAGATCGACAAGATGGGCTACAAGGGCATCGACACCACGGAGATGATCTTTGATGGCCACCAGATCAGCGCCGATCAGATCCTCGGTGGGGAGCCGGGCAAGGGCTTCTATCAGATGATGGATGGCGTGGAAGTGGGTCGGGTGAATGTCGCGGCCCGGGCCTGTGGAATCAGCCTGCGGGCCTTTGAGTTGGGTGCCGCCTATGCCCAGCAGCGGCAGACCTTCGGCAAGCCGATCGCCGAGCACCAGGCAATCCTGTTCCGATTGGCCGAGATGGCCACCAAGGTCGAGGCGGCGCACACGATGATGGTGCGAGCGGCCCGGCTGAAGGATTCAGGCAAGCGGATGGATGTGGAAGCCGGGATGGCCAAGATGTTGGCCTCGGAGTACTGCAATGAGGTGGTCGAGGCATCCTTCCGGATCCATGGTGGGTATGGCTACTCCAAGGAGTACGAGATCGAGCGCCTCTACCGGGAAGCGGCCTTCATGCTGATCGGTGAGGGCACCAGCGAGATCCAGAAGATGATTATTGGCCGGTCACTCCTCAAGGACTATCAGCTCAAGGGGTGACCGACCGCTGGTCCAACCCAACAGCGGGTTGGACCATGGATCACTGACGGGTGAACCGAAGCCGCCAGACCTGCGGGCCGGTCTCGACGTAGCTCCAGACCATGGACTCCTTGTAGGCGTCCTTGATCTGGGCCAGGAGAGGAAGTGGATCGTGAGGAGCCAACAGGTCCAGGGAGAAGCCGGGATGAAGGGTGCTCAGGGCGCCAAAGATGGTGGCATGCCGGATCGCGTGCGGGATCGCAGTGGCGTCAAGAGTGGGAATATCGGCATCATGTTCGTTGCAACCGCAACCTCCGGTTGCAGCTTCCTCATGGGTTCCGATCTGGTGTAAGGGCTGCTGTGCGTTCATGTTGAATGATTTTATACGGTTGATCCCGTGAATAATCCCCGGCCCCAGAAATCAGGAATCAGGCCCACCGGCGCTGCCCGCGGCAACTGGGCCTGGCGAGACCGTCCCGGCATCGTCTGGTTGATCGTGGCTGCAGTGGTGGCCTTTGCCCATCCGGGTATTCCCTCCTCGCGCTGGTTGTTGGTCCATGCGCTCCTACTCGGTGCGGTGACCCATTCCCTGATGGTTTGGTCCCGACACTTCGTGATCACTCTGCTGAAACTGCCCGGTGATGACCGACCACAACAGGAACTACGGCTGAAGTTGCTTCACAGCGGTGTCCTGATCGTCGTGATCGGGGTGCTGGGTCGCTGGTTGCCGGTCACGATCGTGGGCGCCACCCTGATCGTGGGCGCGGTGCTCTGGCACGCCTGGGCGATGATCACCGCCATGAAGCGGGCACTGCCGGCCCGATTCGATTACACCCCGCGCTACTACCTGGCTGCTGCGCTGCTGTTGCCGGTGGGCGTCGTACTGGGTGTCTGTCTGGCAGCTGGTTTTGGTCCCGAGGCCCAGGGGAGACTGGTCCTGGCGCACACGGTCACCAATGTCCTGGGTTGGGTGGGCATCTCGGTGCTCGGTACGGCGAGCACGCTGTGGCCGACCATGCTGCGTACCAGGTTGATCGTCGGAACCGAGAAGTGGGCTCGCCGGGCGTTGCCGGTGCTGCTCGTCGGAATTGCTGTGGTCTGGGGCGGAGTTGCCGTGGATCTGCGCTGGGTGGCTTCCCTCGGAGTATTGATCTATGCGGTTGGGCTGCTGATGATGGGTGTCTTCCTGGCTCGCACAGTGAGGGCCAAGCAGCCAGATCATTTCGCCACCTGGTCAATGGGAGCTGGATTCGTCTGGTTCGTGGTCGGGGTGGTCTGGCTTGGAGTCGAGATCCTGATCAGCCCGAACTGGGAGAGCCTGCATGAGGCCTATGACAAGCTCACCCCGGTCTTCGCAGGCGGGTTCGTGGCCCAGGTGTTGCTGGGTGCCCTGGCCTACCTGATCCCATCGGTGATCGGCGGTGGACCGTCCGTGGTGCGGGCTGGAAGCGCGGTGGTGGACCGCTGGGGCATTTTTCGGGTACTGGTGATCAACCTGGGGCTGGCGCTGTGGCTGGCGACCAGTATCTCCGCGATTCGGGTGACTCTCTCGGTGGTGATCCTGCTTCCCTTCGTGGCTGCGATCGTGTTCATGCTGGGCGCAGTAAGGGCGAGCGTGCATGCGATGCGGGCCCTGCGTGAGGGGGGCGAGCCCACCCCGCCTGCCACTGAGCCCAAGCCGATTGGCCTGCAGGTGGTGGCCGGCCTGGCCACTCTGGTGGTTGCCGTGGGGTCGGGGATCATGTGGGATCCCGCTGCCGCTGGCTTTTCCACAGTGGCTGGTGACTCGAACGTGAAGGCCACGGGGAAGACCCGCACGGTGGCTGTGACCATGAAGGACATGCGTTTCTTCCCCGACAAGATCACGGTGGACAAGGGTGACCGATTGGTGATCAAGCTGACCCACAAGGAGCCCGGTCAGATCCACGACCTGGTGTTGGCCAGTGGGAAAACCAGTGGCCGGATGCGGTCCGGGGAGACCAAAAAGGTTGATGTCGGGGTCATCGGCAAGTCGATGGATGGTTGGTGTTCGGTCGCGGGACACAGGCAAATGGGGATGACCATGCGGATCATCGCCAGGGGGAGCACGTCCAGCTCTCATGATGATGCCGGGATGGCCGGGATGGACCACGGCGACACCACTTCAACCGCAGCGAAACTGGATACCAATGCCAAGCCACCAGCAGATTGGGAGGCCCCTTCTGCAGTGCTGCCGGAGTTGCCGCCCGGACCACCCGTCGTACGTCGGGTTGAGATGCGGGTGACCGAGAAGAAACTCGAAGTGGCGCCGGGGATCAAACAGGAACGTTGGCTATTCGGTGGCAGCGCTCCGGGGCCAGTGCTACACGGTCGAGTGGGGGACACCTTCGAGGTGACCCTGATCAATGACGGCACCATCGGCCACTCCATCGACTTCCACGCCAGTGAGATCGCGCCCAACAAGGTGATGCGCACGATCGCTCCGGGTGAATCCCTGGTGTACCGGTTCAAGGCGCGGCGGGCCGGCATTTGGATGTATCACTGCTCCACGATGCCGATGTCCCTGCACATCGCCAAGGGGCTTTATGGCGCGGTGATCATCGAACCCCGAAACCTCCCACGGGTCGATCGTTCCTATGTGTTGGTGCAGGGGGAGCATGATCTGAGCAGCAAGCCCCTGATGAGCTTCAACGGTTATGCATTTGCCTATCGCTATCAGCCATTGCCGGCCCGGGTGGGGGAGAAGGTGCGTTTCTGGGTGCTCGATGCCGGACCGGACCGGGCGCTGTCCTTCCATGTGGTCGGCGAACAGTTCGACACGGTGTGGTCTGAGGGTCGCTACCTGATCCAGAAGCAGGCCGGAGTGGGCAGTCAGGCGCTGGGCCTATTACCCGCTCAGGGCGGCTTCGTGGAGTTGTCAGCTGGTGAACCAGGTGACTATCCCTTCGTGAACCATGTGATGAGCGACGCCGAACGAGGCGCATCCGGCGTCCTGAGTGTGCGCTGAGCCCGGGCCTTTGAGAGACTGCGATCATGCAATTTGGACGTAGTTATGAAGAGTTCGAGGTGGGTGCCACCTACAAGCACTGGCCCGGCAAGACGGTGACCGAGTTCGATGATCACATGTTCTGCCTGTTGACCATGAATCACCATCCGCTGCACATGGACGTCAACTACGCCGAGGAGACCACCCAGTTCGGGAAGAACGTCGTGGTCGGCAACTATGTGTACTCAATCCTGCTCGGGATGAGTGTCCCGGACATCTCCGGCAAGGCGATTGCCAACCTGGAGATCGAGTCCCTGCGCCATGTTGCCCCCACCTTCCACGGAGACACCCTGTACGGCGAGACCACAGTCCTGGACAAGTGGGAGAGCAAGTCCAAGGATGATCGGGGCGTGGTTTACGTCGAGACCATCGGCTACAACCAGGACGGCAAGGTCGTGTGCATCTTCCGCCGCAAGGTGATGGTGCCCAAGCAGAACTATCTGGATGCTCGGGGCGGTGAGCAACCCGGTCGCCCGGTTCCCCAGCCGGACAAGAACTGGCCCGGGCCACAGTCAGGGGAGTGATTCATCGACTCTGGTGCATTGATGACTTCCTTCGCTAGTCTGCAGAACAGATCCTGAGTTCTGGAGGACAGGTCGGAGGTTTCGATGCGCTGGATGTTGGTGGGGCTGGGTTTGGCACTCCTTTCAGTTGCGTGTGCCACGACTCCCGGAGATCCAGGAGCGTCCTCACTGGTGTTGGCAGCTGCTTCCCGGGTCGGTACCGGCACCGACTGGACCCAGGTTTCGGCTGGATCCAGCTCAACCTGCGCGATCAAGAAGGATCACACCCTGTGGTGCTGGGGATTCAACCACTCAGGTCAATTGGGGGATGGCTCCACCCAGACCAGAAGGACACCAACTCAGGTGGGGACGGACTCAAACTGGGTGCAGGTCAGTGTCAACAGTGAAACGGCATGTGGGGTTCGGGAGGAAGGCACCTTGTGGTGCTGGGGAAATGACAGCCTTTCCCATGAGGATCACCTGGGCTACCCACACTCAGGGCCGCATCCAACCCCTTGGCAGGTTGGATTCGACAGCAACTGGAAATCAGTGACCGTGGGGCAGTCAGGCAACCGCAACTGTGCCCTCCGGACATCGGGCACTCTCTGGTGTTGGGGTTTCAACATCATCTTTGATGGCCTACCTCCCGGTACGTACCCGTCCTGGTACAGCGAACCAACTGAGGTCAGCCCTGGCTCCAACTGGCAGTCGATCTCGATAGCCACAACTCATTCATGTGGCATCAGGGCCAGCGGAGAAGTCTGGTGCTGGGGAATCAATGGAACTGGGCAGCTTGGTACCGGTGACAACTTCCCCAGATTGATCTCGACCCGGATGGGAAATGAATCCGACTGGTCAGTGATCGCTGCGGCGAACAGGGACAACGACCAACCCGAGGGTCGTACCTGCGCGCTGAAGACGAATCATTCCCTGTGGTGCTGGGGAACGAATATTTTCACCACGCCTTCCACCGGGGGATCTGCTGACCAGTTCCACACTTCCGCGGTGCCAACCCTGCCCGGAAGGCAGTTCCACACCCTGGCCTCTGGGCGTCAGAGTAGTTGTGCAACTGGGGTGGATGGAACCCTGTGGTGTTGGGGCGCAGCTGATTATCCAGCGGGCCTGACTCAGATCAGGACTGCTGGAACCCCGGATGCGCAGGAGACCGATTGGGAGTCCGTTTCGGTGGGTTCAGAACACACCTGTGCGATCCAACAGACCGGTGCGCTCTGGTGCTGGGGAGGCCAGAATCATTGGGGTGAGTGGGGCGTGGGTTGAGGCAGAAGCTGATTGGATCTGATCATCTTCTGCAGCAACTTCCAGGCCCGTTCGGTCGCCGGGGTCTGCCCTCGTCTGGACGCAACTTCGATCAACCAGTACAGATCGGCTGCTCGGGCGCGTTCCATGAGTTCGTTGACGGGAGCCTGCTCCCGTGTCGGTAACCAGGGGTTCATCGCCTCCAGGGCGGAATGGGAGAAGGGCTGATCAGCGATTCGTCTGATCAGTTTGCCGGCGTCCTCGAGTGGATGTCCGGCGTGGGCGAACTCCCAATCAATGATTCCGGTGATGATTCCCTGCTCTGGATCACAGAGGATGTTACGGGGGCTCAGGTCGCCATGGGTCAGGCAGGCTCGTTTGCTTATCGCGAGGAGTTCATCCCCGTGAGCACACAACGAGTTCAGGGCCGAATAGCCGGAGTTGCCCAGGGATTCAAGCGCGGTGCCTGACCAGTGCTTGTTCAGCCAGGTGGTCAGGGCGAATGAGTCCGGGTCCAGGGGCCCCAATGTCTGCTGGTGGTCCAGGAATGGTCCGGGCCCGGATAGGGCCATCCCACTGAGCCGGCCCAGGATCTCGCCCATGGAGCGGCCCAGGCGGTGTTGCAGTTGATCCCCGGCTGACTTCAGGACCCCATGCAGTGGTACACCGGGCAGCCGAGTGGTGGCCAGGTGTGCCGGGGGGCCTTCCTCGAAATCAATCACTTCAGGCACCGGGATCAGCCCGTGGGTCAACAGCAGCACCCCCATCTGTACGGCGGGTGCTTCTGGACCCCGGGTGCGCACCCCGGCGCCGTACACCCTGAGTACTACTGTGACGCCGTCACGTTCGGCCAGAAAGGTCTCATGGGAATGGCCGCCTGGTAGGTGGCGGATGTCCTGGTACCCAGGAACCTCGGGTACCGGCCCGGGCCCGGGCCGGGTGATTCGCCTGCTCATCAATCTATCTGCGAATCCTGGGTCGTTTGCCCTGGCTGCCAGGCAAAATAGCGGGCCAGCGGCAGCAGCGCCAGGATCGCCACTGTGGGCACAACGAACCCCCAGCGCAGGTTGCCTGACCCCACCAAACCGGTCATCACCGAACCCACCAGGGCCCCGGCATAGTTGAACTGATTGAACCGCCCGATCACTGCATCCACCCGGGCCATCCGCTCGTCTGGACTCAGGCCGGGGGAATCACCAGCGATTCGGGCCGCAGCTGAAAAGCTGAGCGGAGCGATGAAGGCGACGCCGAGGCCAAGAAGAGCGAACCCAGCGACTGCAATCTGCCAGGTGGGCGAGATAACGATCACGATCAGGGCGAGGAAGCCGACCATGGCGCCGGCCCGGAGGACCGGTACTGCTCCGAACTGGTCCACCAGACGATCTCCCGCTGCCCTGGATGCGATGCAGGTGGCCAGATAGGCAAGTGCCGCCAGAGCGATCATCGACTTGGGTGCAGAGAAGACATGTTCGAGATAGAGCGGACCCCAGGTGAAGGCAGCGGTGTCGATTGCGTAGAAGACCACCATCGCGATGCCCACCAACACGATCGGACGCCATGGGATCTGCACGTGTCGGGCACGCTCGAGAGGGTCACCGATCCGGCGCAGGAAGGGCAGGAATGCGGTTAGCAAGGGCACCAACAGAGCAATCAGAACCATCTGGATGGACAGCTTCGCGGTCGCCAGAGCGTAAATGGCTGCACTCAATCCGCCCAGGCTCCAGGCGCTGTAGAAGGATGGCAGGATGGCACGTTCGTAACGGTGCTCCAGGGCAACCGCTTGCATGTTGCCTGCTGCATCCACGATGCCCAGTCCGAATCCGTAGAGCACCATTGCTGTCATCGATGCCCAGGGAGTCTCGATCAACGTGGCACCGGAGACCCCAATGATCACGATCACCAGGCCCACCCGAATCGTCACGGCTGATTCCGTACGACGAGCCAGGGCCTCGGTGAGTACCGAACCGGCACCTGCCATCAGAATCATGCCGAGCAGGACCAGGGAGAGAGTGGACTCACTGATCCGCCAGCGTTCCTGAATCTCGGGCAACCTGGTGGTCAATGAGATGAGCACGAGTCCCTGGGAGAAGAATGCCGCGCTGGTTGCCAGACGAGCCCCGGTGAGGGTGCGGGTATCAGATTCCTGCGCCACGGTGGCATTCTCACACAGTTCAGAGCCGTCCATTGCCCATTGCGTCAGACAGTGGAGATGTCGGGGTTGGGTGTGATTCGCGTAGGGTGGGGGTATGTCGTGGCAGTCGGCATGTCCCAAGTGCGCGGTGAATCTGGCTGACGAGGTGGACTCGTCCCGATGTCCCACCCATGGTGTCGTCGTCCCGTTTTGGCGCCCGGAGATTGCTGACTACGACAGCTTTGCTGAACTCGTCCGGCTCGGTGGTGAGTTTGCGGTCTATGTGCCCTGGCCGATGAGCCCGGGTTGGCAGATCAGCGATTTCGGCGTGGTGATCGACCGCAGCGCCGAACGACCCACGGCGCTGGCCACTTTCACCACCACCACCGGTGTCAGTGACCTTGATGGCAAGGTCGAGGTGACCCTTGTTGCCGAAGAGCCAGGCGTTGGCCTGGGCGCCCGATGTGCACATGCAAATCAGGTTGACCCGGGCGAGCAGGTCAGGAACGGACAGGCGCTGGTTCATGTGCGTGCAGGGGGTCATCACGTTGCCCTGTGGCCAGTGGACACCAACCACACCTCGCCGTTGAGTGCCGGGGTGTTCATTGGTGAGGCGGATGGCCGCTGGCTCTGGGTGATCATGAGGCCAGCATCAGCAGCGCTGTTGTTACGTGATGAATGGCTCCTGGCTGATGTAACCGGTTTCGGCCCAGAGGCCATTGAGATGCCCTTTGGTGGGCCCCGGACCAGCTGGTGAGCTGAGGAGAGGCTCTTGGGAGATCTGATCGCCGTCACTTTGTTCGTAGAGGTGTTTGTCACCCTGTTCGTGATCATGGATCCGGTTGGTACCGTCCCGATCTTCCTTTCCCTGACCAGCGGGCGATCTCCCCAGGCCATGCGTCGAGCGGCCTGGCAGGCGGTAGCGGTGTCATTCGTGGTGATCTCGCTGTTTGCCTTCTTCGGTCAGCAGATCCTGAGCTACCTGAGTATTTCGCTGCCAGCGCTGCAATGTGCTGGCGGCCTCTTGCTGCTGCTGGTGGCTCTGGAATTGCTGACCGGCAAGGCGAACTCCTATGCCGGCTCCAAGGCAGACTCAAATGTGGCCCTCGTGCCCCTGGGTACTCCGTTGTTGGCTGGTCCCGGTGCGATCGTGGCCACCATGGTTTTTGCTCAGCGGATCGACCGAGCGGCCGAATTTGTCGCCGTGGCCATGGGCGTGGTGGTGGTGCACCTGGCGATGTGGTTGACGATGAGATTCTCGCTGCCCATTCTGCGGTTGTTGCGCGAGTCCGGGGTGCTGCTGGTGACTCGGATCGCGGGTCTGCTGTTGTCAGCGATCGCGGTACAGATGGTGGCGGATGCGATCTTCGACTTCATCGAGATGTATCGCTGAATTCCTATTTCCGGCCCAGGGATTGGAAGCGGCGTAGCGCTCCTGATGGGATCAGGGTGGCTGCGGTGACAATCACCTTGTAACGCTTGCTGGGCACGGACACCGGCTTGCCAGCGGCCAGATCGGCCAGCCCCTCGCTTACGACCCGGTCCGGATCCAGCCAGAGAATCGCTGGTGCAGAATCCCGGGACACCTCCATTCGCTCATGGAACTCGGTGCGGGTAAACCCTGGGCACAGCGCAGTCACCAGGATTCCCTGATCGGCGTACTCACTATTGGCCCACTCGCTGAAGCGCACCAGGTAGTCCTTGGCTGCTGAGTAGCTGCCCCGGGGCAGGAAGGCAGCCACACTGGCGACATTGACGATGGCGCCCTGTCCGCGGGTGGTCATGGCGCGCAGGGCGGCATGGGTCAACCGCATCGGTGCGGTCACATGGATGTCCAGGTGTGCCTGTTCGGTCTCCACGTCATTGGTGAGGAAGCTCTGCTTCAGTCCGTGACCAGCGTTGTTGACCAGGATCGCAATCGGCTCCTCGCTACTGCTGATCCGTTCGGCGACCCGGTCCACATCGGCGCGCTGGGTCAGATCGGCACTCATCGTGGTGACGGCAACTGAGTATTTCTCGCCCAGTTGCCGGGCCACCTGGTCCAGGCGCTCGGGATTACGGGCAACCAACACCAAGGGGTGCCCTGATCTGGCCAGTTGCTGGGCGAATTCCAGCCCCAGGCCGGCGGTGGCGCCAGTGATCAATGCGGTGCCCACGGGCAGGGATCGGGTCGCTTTTGGAGACATACCCCACAGCATGCCGCAGCCTTGAGCCAGTTCGCTGGGCGGGTACGGCAGAATGGGTCCCGATGTCATCTCCCACAGTTCTCGCAGTCGCCAATCAAAAGGGCGGAGTGGCCAAGACCACTACAGTCGCCTCACTCGGAGCTGCCCTTGCCGAGCAGGGCCGCCGGGTGTTGCTTGTGGACCTGGACCCACAGGCCTGTCTCACCTTCAGTCTCGGTATCGATCCAGAGGACCTTGACCAATCGGTGCACCAGGTACTCACCAAGGGGCAAGCCCCTCGTGAGGTGATTATCACCACTGAGGACGGCGTGGACCTGCTTCCAGCCACGATTGAGTTGGCCCGTTGTGAGGCTGACCTGCTGACCCGCACCGGCCGGGAATACGTGATCCGGGGTGCGCTGGAGGACCTGGATGAATACGACTGGGTGCTGCTGGACTGCCCGCCATCGCTGGGAGTCCTGACGGTTGCTGCCCTGACCGCGGCCACGGGCGTGGTGATCCCGCTCCAGTGCGAGACGCTGTCCCATCGCGGTGTCGGGCAGCTCCTGGACACCGTGTACGACGTTCGTAAGTTCACCAACCGCGACCTCGAGGTCTGGGGGGTACTGCCCACCCTCTTTGACGGACGCACCAACCATTCCCGCGCCGTACTGGACAACATCTCCACGACCTACGAACTGGAGGTGTTGGCGCCGGCGATACCCAAGTCGATCCGGTTTGCCGAGGCACCTGCAGCAGGACGCTCGATTCTGGCCACGGCACGCACCAACAAGGGTGCAGATGCCTACCGAGAGGTGGCCCGGTCCCTGGATCGGCGGGGTTAGGGCGCCCAATGGGTCAACACCGGATGCAGCGCCCACCGCCGAAGCGGGCCTACCAGCCCAAACGGCGTCGGGTGACCTCTACGCATCGGGCCAACCCAACCAGGCCTGGTGCCCGCCGGGCAGGTCCGACTCATGCCCTGCAACCCAGGTATGGACGGATCGTTGCGCTCGGCGCCGCAGTATCGATCACTGCAGTGGCGGTGGCGAGCTTGTTCGGAGCCTTCCACGACTCAGCGGACAAGGTCCCCACCGCGACGGCTCCTGCAGCCGCGCAGGTTGCCAGGTTTTCCCTGCCGCAGCCCGCTGTAGAGACACCGATACCAACGGCCGCACCAGCACCGACTCTGGCGGTGCCGCCGCCAGCACCGAAGCCGACTCCCCAGCTCAAGCAGAGAGCGCTTCCCGCCGATTCAGGTAATGGCCGCCGAGTGGTCTTCTCGATCAACAAGCAGCGGGTCTGGTTGGTGGGATCCTCGGGTCGGGTCCAGGACACCTATTTGGTTTCAGGCAGCCTCACCGACAATCTGAGACCGGGTAGCTACCAGGTTTACTCGCGTTCTCGTTATGCCGTTGGTATCGACGACTCCGGGGAGATGCAGTACTTCGTCCGGTTCACCAGGGGAGAGCGGGCTGCCATTGGCTTCCACAGCATCCCGACCAAGGATGGGGAGCCCCTGCAATCACTCAGCGAATTGGGTACGCCGCAATCCCACGGATGCATCAGACAGAAGCTCAGCGATGCCCAGACCATGTGGGACTTCGCTCCCGATGGCACCAAGGTTGTGGTTACCGCCTAGCTATTGCTGGCTTCCTGGTCTGCCTTCGCGGGTGCGGTTGAAGTGGACTTGCCACCCCGAGTACGCCGCCGCTTGCGCCGTTCAGGATTTCCGCCGGTTGCTGACTGCTTTCGCTCACCCTGCTTGCTGCGTGAACCACCGGACCGACCGCCGGACTTGTTCTGGCCCCGATCCGAACGACCACCTCTGGTCCCGGACTGCTTCCTGCCCGGGGAGTCTCCCTCTGGCTTCAGTCGACCCTTCGTCCCGGGGGCGATGCCCAGGTCGTGGAAGAAGTGCTCCGAACTGGAGTAGGTCTCCAGTGGCTCATCGAAGGGCAGATCCAGGGCCTTGTTGATCAACTTCCAACGATGCAGGTCGGCCCAGTCGACCAGGGTCACCGCAGTGCCGGTGGCGCCAGCCCGCCCGGTGCGTCCGATGCGGTGCACATAGGTCTTCTCGTCCTCGGGGCAGGTGTAGTTGACCACATGGGTAACCCCGGAGATGTCGATGCCGCGAGCAGCGACATCGGTGGCGACCAATACCTGGAGTTTGCCATCGCGAAACCTGGCCAGGGCGCGTTCCCGGGCAGCCTGAGCCATGTCTCCATGAAGGGGATTGGCCTTGAAACCGCGGTCCTGTAGATCATCAGCCACTCGTTGCGCCTGGCGCTTGGTGCGAGTGAACACAATCGCCAGTTCAGCTCCCTCGGCCTGAAGCATGCGCCCGATCATCTCGGTCTTGTCCAGGTCATGGGCCTGGTAGATGAACTGAGCGGTGGCTGGCACGGTCTGGTTGTCAGTGCTGTGCTCGGCCCGAATGTTCATCGGGTGCCGCATATGCTGGCGGGCCAAGGCGACGATGGCCGCCGGCATGGTGGCTGAGAACAGCATGGTTTGGCGGGTCTCCGGGGTGTTGCGGATCAATTTCTCCACATCAGGCAGGAAGCCCAGGTCGAGCATCTCATCGGCCTCATCCAGCACCAGCGACTTCACGTGTGAGATGTCCAATGACTTTCGGTCCATCAGGTCGATCAACCGTCCAGGGGTGCCCACCACCACATCGACCCCCTCTGCCAGGGCGTCCAGTTGGGGTTCGTAGGGGACTCCGCCATAAACGGTCAGGATTCGCAGCCCACGATCTGATCCAGCCAGGTTCAGGTCTGAACTGACCTGGATGGCCAGTTCCCGGGTTGGTGCCACGACAAGAGCCTGAGGCTTTCCCGGTGCGGCCAACTCAAGATAGTCCGGGTCATGAGGTGCCACGGCACGCTGGAGCACCGGGATTCCGAATGCAAAGGTCTTCCCGGTCCCGGTGCGGGCCTGACCGATCAGGTCGGTACCCATCAGGGCGATTGACAGGGTCATCTCCTGGATCGGAAATGGGGTGATGATGTTTACTCTGGCGAGCGCATCCGCGATTTCGGGAAGTACGCCGAGTTCTTTGAAAGTTGTCAGGGTTTTGCCTGTTCTCTGTGTGCAGGCTCCCATGATGATGACCATGAACGGTTCCTGCGGATTACCATTTCGGACTCCTCGCGAGGCTCCCTGGCAGGGCACCTCAAGCGACGGTCTGCACCCAGTCTATCGGTATGGTGCGGTTATGACCGAAATCCCGGGTGCAGATGTGGACTCGATCGCCTTCAACGACCCTGCCTACCGACAGGCGGTGGTGGACTTGCTGGGCGCGATTGCCTACGGCGAACTGGCCGCATTTGAGCGACTGGTTGAGGATGCCAGTCTGGCTCCTGATCTCAACGACAAGTTGGCCCTGGGCAAGATGGCCAAGGTGCAGTTTGATCACATTGAGCCGCTACTGGCCCGGATCAGGGATCTCGGCGCCGATCCTGCGGAGGCGATGGCACCCTTTGTGGCCTCCTTTGATGAGTTCCACGCCAAGACCGCTCCCCGGGACTGGCTGGAGGGATTGGTCAAGGCATATGTCGGTGATCAATTGGCAGCGGATTTCTACACTGAGATCGCGGCCTTCCTGGATCCGGGCACTCGGACCCTGATCGTGGATTCACTCGATGACGCCGGACACGCTGACTTCGTGGTGGCACGGGTCACCCAGGCGATTGCCGATGACCACCGGATAGCGGGTCGATTGGCGTTGTGGGGACGCAGACTGATGGGCGAGGCGCTCTCCCAGGCCCAACGGGTCGCCGCGGAGCGGGATTCGTTGGCGGCATTGCTTGCCGGTGGGGTCGATCGACCGGGCCTGGACCTCGCCGCACTGACCCGAATGTTCTCCCGACTGACCGAGGGGCATGCAAACCGGATGCATGCCCTCGGCCTGTCGAGTTGACCAACCCCAGAGGGCTGGTGGGCTTCAGTTCTTGGTGGACCGACCGGTCACCGTCGCGGCAATGGCCACCAGGACAGCAGCAATGATGATCTGGGTGAAATGGCGCAGCCAGTCAATCCCGCGGGTGCTGGCCGAACCACCCAGCGCCGTGTAGAGGTAGGTGCCGAGCAGCATCCCGGCGATGCCGCACAGAATGGTCAACCACAGGGGGATCCCATCGCGACTTCCCGGTGCCACGAACTTTCCGAGCAGGCCAATGATCAGGCCACCAATCAGAGTGAACAGGATTCCACCGATTGTCCAGGACGGGCCGGTGAATAGTGCAATCAGGTCTGCATTCATGGAATTACCTTTCGGTTGGGTGGTGCAGAAACAAATGGTTCCGATCTAGGAGCGGAAACCCACGGTGCCACTGATGGTGGTGGACACATCCAGATAGGCCACATTGCGAGCGGGGATGATGATGTGTCGCCCCTTTGCATCAGCCACTTTGAACACCCCGTCAGGCAGGGCGTCGGTCAACAGTGCTGAGATAGCTTCGGCGTCCTCATCCACATCAATGACGATCTCGCGAGGAGCATTTCGTACGCCGATCTTGATCTCCATTTTCACTCCTGTTTGGTTTGCTACTGGGTTTCGTCTACTCGCGGATAGCCCCGGATGCCCCGCCAGGCAAGTCCAGCGACCAGGGCAGCCGCTTGCTCCTGGCCCACGTCGCCGGGGTTGTGCAACCAGAACCTGGCACTCACCTGTCCCATTCCCACTAGTGCGACCGCAAGCAGGTATGACTGTTCTGCAGGGAGATTGGTGTCCTCCTTGATCACCTGGGCGATCAGGTCGGCGCACTGGGTGGTGACGCGGTCCAACCGCTCCTTCACCAACGGTTCGTTGGTCAGGTCGGATTCAAAGACCAGACGGAAGGCTCCCTCAGCACTGGCCACGTAGGTGTAGAAAGCCTGCATCGTGGCTGCTACGCGTTGCTTGTTGTCGTTGGTGGACTCCAGGGCCTGGCGGACCCCATGCACCACCACATCGCAACTGTCATCCAGTAGGGCGACGTAGAGATCGAGTTTGCCGGGGAAGTGTTGGTACAGCACCGGCTTGGACACACCGGCCCTCTCGGCGATCTCATCCATGGCCGCAGCGTGGTAGCCCTGCCTGACGAATACCTCGCGGGCCGCATCGAGCAACTGGACTCTCCGCTGGCTTCGTGGCATCCGTTGACTGGTCACGCGCTGAGCCTACAACCCGGTGCCTCTCTCACCATCTGGGACTGGCCCGGATGACGTGATGAAGACGGGACGATTGAGGCACCTCGGGAACATTGGCCGCAGGGTCGGTGTTTGTTGAGGAGTAGTGACTATTTGCTACACCCGATATCAGCACTTTGTATGAGGAGACCCACGTGTCCTATCCAGCCCTAGTTGAGCCGGCTGCCGAGCTGACGGTCGATGAGGTACGTCGATACAGTCGCCACCTGATCATCCCGGACGTGGGCATGGTCGGACAGAAGCGTCTGAAGAACGCACGGGTGCTGATGATCGGTGCTGGTGGATTGGGTAGCCCCGGGTTGCTCTACCTGGCTGCTGCCGGAGTGGGCACCATCGGCATCGTTGAGTTTGACGAGGTTGATGAGTCCAATCTGCAACGCCAGGTGATCCACGGACAAAGCGACATTGGCCGTCCCAAGGCTGAGTCGGCACGGGATTCGATCGCTGAGATAAACCCACTGGTCAACGTGATCGTGCACAACGAGCGACTGGACAACGACAACGTCCGTCAGATCTTCAGCGGCTATGACCTCATCGTCGACGGCACCGACAACTTCGCGACCCGCTACATGGTCAACGATGCTGCCTATTTCCTCGGAATTCCCTATGTCTGGGGCTCGATCTATCGCTTCGATGGTCAGGCATCGGTGTTTGCTCCGTCATTGGATGCAGATGCTCCCTGCTATCGCTGCCTGTACCCCGAGCCACCACCGCCGGGAATGGTGCCCAGCTGCGCCGAGGGTGGGGTACTGGGCGTACTGTGTGCCTCGATTGGGTCCATCCAGACCAATGAGGCAATCAAGCTGCTCACCGGCATTGGCGAACCGCTGGTGGGCAAGCTGATGATCTATGACGCCCTGGAGATGGAATACCGCAAGCTCAGGGTCCGCAAGGATCCGAATTGCGCCCTGTGCGGCCCCAATGCCACGGTCACTGACCTGATCGACTACGACACCTTCTGCGGTGCGGTCTCGACAGAGGCAGCAGATGCCGCTGCTGGCGCCACGATTTCGGTCACTGCGCTGGAGGGCATGCTCAAGGAGCGTGAGGCCGGCGGACGGGATTTCGTGCTGATCGACGTACGCGAACCCAATGAATTCGAGATCAACCGGATCCCGGGGTCGGTGCTGATCCCGAAGGGGGAATTCCTCAACGGAAACGCCCTGGGCCAGCTTCCTGCTGTGGATTCTGGTACCCAGGTCGTCCTGCACTGCAAGTCCGGGGTTCGTTCCGCAGAATGCCTGGCCGTGCTCAAGGGCGCCGGCTATCAGGATGCGGTCCATGTCGGTGGTGGCGTGGTGGCCTGGGTGAACCAGATCGACCCGTCCCAACCGTCGTACTGACTAAAACGGACATATAGCACAAAAAATCTATAAAAGCAAAAAAATCGGCAACCGGTCTATTCCGAAATAGGGCGTTACGCCCGAAATGGTGGGCTTCTGGCCTAGTTCCTGTCACGATTTGACCATGTTCACGAAGTTCGCCGGATTCATCACAGTAATCGCACTCGCCCTCTCCGGAGCGGTCCTGGTGGCCAGCCCCGCTGGAGCCAGCACCAAGTCGGTGGGGGTGAGCAAGGCGGTTGCCAAGGCCAAACCAGCCAAGCAGGCGGCTCACAAGAAGGCGGCTCGCCAGAAGGCGAAGCAGCGTCGGGCAGCAATCCGTACTCATCGGGCCGTGGTGCCGGCACCTGCTGCACCCGTGGTGGCCGGAAGGGTGGGGCCGGGCAGTGTCATCGCGATGGGAGAGCGTGAATGCACTGCTGGGCTGCTGTTTGCAGCATCGGGGCGCCACTATCTGAGTGTTTCGGCACAATGCGCTGGGCGGGCTCTGGGGGAGAGCGTACAGATCACTGATGCCGGAAATCAGGTGGCCACTGGGGTGCTCAGGTACTCCGGAAGCGATGATTTCGCCCTGGTGGAGGTGCACGCAGTTGCTGGTGTCCGACTGGACGGTTCGGTACCGGGTTGGGGAGGCCCGGTTGGCGAGCGCGCGGAGGTAACCAACGGCGAGCGGGTGTACTTCGCCACGCCTTCCGGTGTTCGGTCTGTGGTGATCAACCAGGTGGGTCAGTCCCAGGTTGTGGTTCCGATGATCGATCAGACCAACCGTGGAGCCGGACTGGTGGATGGCGACGGAAAGGCCGTTGGTTTGATCGCAGCGCAGGGAGAGGTGCTGGGATTGGGTGACGCCGTCGATGGGGCAAACCGGGGTGGTATTGGCGGTCTGACTCTGGTGCTGGGAGGAGCCTTCCAGAGTGCAGCCGTTGGCTGAGTAGAAACTGCGACCGGTTGGGAGAGCCGGGGTCGCATTTCAGGCGGGTGTCGTTGGGGAGAGCGACACCCGCCTTCGCCATTCGTCGGTGGTGCCTGATTGGCTGGGGGCGTGAAGGATGCCGTGCAATATCGCTGGAGGGTGGTTGAGCGATCGGGACCAACTGTCCCAACCCTGGATCCGGATCAACAACTCGTCGTGGACCATGCCACTGGGCCCCTGCTGGTGCTGGCCGGTCCCGGCACTGGAAAGACCACCACGTTGGTAGAGGCAATTGCCCGGAAGATCGATGCCGGGGTGGCCCCAGAGCAGATCCTGGCCCTTACCTTCGGCCGCAAGGCAGCCGTTGAGCTACGGGACCGGGTCACCGCCAGACTGGGGCGCACGCTGACCGCTCCGATCTGCATGACCTTCCACTCCTTCGCCTATGCGCTGATCAGACGGTTTGCCCCAACCGATTTGTACGACGCGCCGTTGCGTTTGATTACTGCTGCTGAACAGGACGTTCAACTCAGGGAATTGCTCCAGGTGCATCCGGAGGCAATCTCCTGGCCACCATTCCTGAAGCGGGCTCTGGGGACCCGAGGGTTCGCAAACGAGTTGACCCAGGTGCTCGGGCGGGCCCGCGAGTTGGGACTCGACGGAGCTGCTCTGGGTGCTCTGGGTCGGGACCGGGGGGCACCGGAGTTGATTTCTGCTGGTGCTTTCCTGGATCAGTACCTCGACGTGTTGGACCAATTGGGCAGCACCGATTACGCCGATCTGATTCGCCGGGCGCAACTGGAGGCAGGGGAGCACCAGGCGGAGTTGCGAGCCACCTATAGCCACGTATTCGTCGACGAGTATCAGGACACCGACCCCGGGCAGGTGGCCCTGCTGCAACTGTTGGCCGGGGATGGGCGCAATCTCGTGGCAGTGGGTGATCCGAATCAATCCATCTACGCATTTCGTGGCGCGCAGGTGCGCGGCATCCTGGACTTCCCAACCCAATTCCCCACGAGCCAGGGGCAGAATGCCCCGGTGGTCGTCCTGCGCACCACCAGGCGATTCGGTCCCAACCTGTTGGCCACAGCCGGGCGAGTGGCTTCCCGACTGTCCCTCGCCGGCAGCATCGGGGCCAGGTCGCAGGCCGAATTTCTCAGCCCGGTGGCCAAGGGTTACCAACATGGTGAGGGACTGGTGGAGGTGCGCACCTTCGACAGCGCCAGAGCCGAAGCCGAGCACCTGGCTGACCTATTGCGCCGAGCGCATCTGGAGGATGGCCTGGACTGGTCTGAGATGGCGATCCTGGTCAGATCCGGCGCAGTCTCGATACCGCCATTGCGCCGGGCCCTGCTCGCCGCCGGGGTGCCTGTGGAAGTGGCAACAGATGAAATTCCGCTAACCCAGGAGCCCGCGGTTGCGGCTCTGCTCCACGCCCTGCGTGCTGCCCTGAACCTGAGCATCCAGGACCCAGGCCACAAGGACTACATCACTGCCAGTGTTGCAGTAGAACTGTTGAGTGGCCCCTTGGTTGCCCTGGATGCCAGTGACCTGCGGGCCCTGGCCCGGGTGCTGAGGCGTCGGGACCGGGCCTGGGCCACTGAAGCGGGTCGCAGTCCACTTCCGGCCGAGGAACTCCTGCGTCGGGTGGTGGTCGAAGAAGGGTTCTGCTCGGGCCTGGACCCGAGTGATCCGGCTCTGGCCCGGGCCAGAGCGCTCAATCCCCTACTCGTGGCGGTGGAGCAGCAGGTACGCAGCCGGGCCAGTGTGGAGGAGGTGTTGTGGACTCTCTGGTCTGGGAGTGAGTGGCCACAGAGGCTGAAACGAGCCTCAGAGCGCGTGGGAAACGCTGGACGTCGGGCACATCAGGATCTGGATTCGATGGTGGCCTTGTTTGAAATGGCCGCTCGCACCGAGGAGCGGCGGGGACATTCCGGCGTCCGGAATTTCCTGGAACTCCTGGTCGACCAACAGATTCCCACCGACCTGCTGGTAACCCGGGAGGATCCGATTACCGGGGTGCGCCTGTTGACTGCCCATCGGGCAAAGGGACTGGAATGGCGCCTGGTCGTGGTGGCCCAGGTGCAGGAGGACCTGTGGCCTGATCTGCGGGCTCGGGGCACGCTGCTGGGTGAGGCGCTGGCCAGTGCCACGGGTACGCAGACCACAACCAGGGAGACCCTGATGGAGGAGCGACGGTTGTTCTACGTCGCGTGTACCCGCGCCCGGGAGCGACTGGTGATCACTGCGGTTGATTCCAAGGACGAGGACGGGGAAACACCCTCTCGGTTCCTCCAGGAGGTGGCCCCATCAGGGCATCGACACATCAGTGGTCGCCCCACGCGTCCATTGACCATGGATGGGTTGGTGGCCCAGTTGCGCCGTACGGCGGCAGACCCCCAGGCATCGACGCCCCTCCGGGAGGCAGCGGCCAGAAGGTTGGCTGGATTGGTCAGCGAGCAGGGTCCCCACGGGCCACTGGCGCCGGCTGCGGATCCGGCCAACTGGTGGGGATTGGCTGCCACCACCAGATCCCCAGCGCCATTGCGTTCAGCTGAAGCCCCAGTAGTCCTGAGTGCCTCCGCCCTTGGTGACATCATCACCTGTCCAGCCCGTTGGTTCTTTGTACGAGAAGCCGGGGGGCGCAGTTCTTCAGGGCAACAAGCCAACCTCGGGACCCTGATCCACGCGATCGCCGAACAGGTGGCAACTGATACCACTCCCGGCCCCACCAAGGATCTGGACCAATTGATGATTCAGGTGGATCAGGTCTGGGATCGGTTCACCTTTGCCACGCCCTGGTCATCGGCCCGGGCCCGGGATCGGGTGCGACTGGCCCTGGAGAGATTCCTGGTCTGGCACCAGGCGAATGCGCGTACCTTTCTGGCAGCAGAGCAACGATTTGATACCGAACTGTCCCTTGCGGATGGGGTACGGCTGCGAATCAACGGCAGTATTGATCGTCTGGAGTTGGATGCCGCCGGCCAACTGGTGGTGGTCGACTTCAAGACCGGAAAGAACCCGATCAGTGCCCCAAAGGTTGCCACCGATCCACAGTTGGCCCTCTATCAATTGGCATTGACCCGGGGTGCGGCTCTCCCGCAGTACGGCGTGCGAACCTCAGGAGCAGAAATCGTTCAGCTTGGTCTGGATGATGCCCGCCCAGCCCGGGTGACTGGTCAGGAGGGGTTACACCCAGACGGTGCGTTGGCCCGGGACCTGGAGGTCGAACTGGCTCGGGCTGAGCGATTGATCCGGGCTGAGGAATTTCCGGCCACACCTGGTCCGGCGTGTGCCAGTTGCGAATTCTGGTCGATCTGTCCGGCCCGGTCAGCTGGGTCGGTGTTGTCGCAATGAGTGCCCAGATCACTGCAACCGAACTCGCCCGGGCCATTGGCATTGGGTTTGAGCCCACACCCCAGCAATGGCGCTGCATTTCGGCGCCATTGGGACCATCGGTGGTGATTGCCGGTGCCGGCTCGGGCAAAACCACCCTGATGGCCTTACGGGTTTCCTATCTGGTGCTGACTGGACAAGTGCATCCGGACCAGGTCCTGGGTCTGACCTTCACCACCAAGGCCGCAGCCGAGTTGCGCAATCGGATTCATGCGGCCCTGTCCCGGGCCTCGGTCCTGCAGGACTCCGAGGGTGGTGATTTGGTGGGCCCGACCGTGGCCACCTACAACGCCTACGCAGCCAACCTGCTCGCTGAGCATGGATTGCGGATCGGACATGAGCCGGACACCCGGGTGATTTCCTCCGGGGCCGGATTCCAGTTGGCCCAACGGGCGATCTCTCGACATCGGGGTCGGGTCACCAAACTCAGTGACCACCCGGCCACGGTTATTTCCTATCTACTGCAACTGGATGGAATGCTGAGTGAGCACCTGGTGGCTCCTGAGCAGGTGCTTGCCTTTGACGAAACGGCCCGATCAGGATTCCACCGCGCTCTGTTGGAGGAACAGGCCGGACGCAATCGCAAGACCTATGTGGATCTAATCCAGGCCGCGCTCACCACCATTGAGCGAAGACGCGAACTGCTGGGACTGGTCACCGACTACCGCGAGCTCAAAGCCCAGCTCGGATTCATGGACTTCGGTGACCAGATCTCACTCGCCGCCGAACTGGCCTCCCAGCACCCCGATGTTGGGGCCAGGGAGCGCGAGAAGTTCCCCGTCGTACTTCTGGATGAATACCAGGACACTTCGGTGTCCCAGGCGATCCTGCTCGCTGCGCTGTTCTCCGGCCCTCCAGATGCGGGGTTGGGTCATGCAGTGATGGCCGTGGGTGATCCGAACCAGGCGATCTATGGCTGGCGGGGGGCCTCGGTGTCCAACATCCTGCACTTCGAGCGATCCTTCCCGGGGATTGGGGGAGAGGTGCCGGTCTATTCGTTGTCGGCGAACCAGCGCTCGGACAAGCGCATTCTGGAGACTGCAAATGCATTGGCCAAGCCGCTGTTGGCCCGTGCAGCACAAGTCCCGCCACTGGAGGCGGCGCCCGGTCGAAAGAACGGAACGATCCGGGTCAATGTGTTTGCCTCCCTGGAGCAGGAACTTGATTGGGTGGCAGCTGAGGTGAAGCGTGCCCACACCACAGCCTGGAGTGACATTGGGGTGCTGGTCCGGGACAACCAGACCGCCGCCACCACCTACGACCACCTGACTGCTCTGGGCATCCCGGTTGAGATTGTCGGGCTGTCCGGGCTGCTTCGGCTCCCTGAGATTGCCGAGGTGGTGGCCACCATGCAGTTGTTGCAGAGCGTGACGGCCAATTCAGCAGTACTCACCCTGCTCACCGGCCCGCGTTGGTCGATCGGCCCCAGGGACCTGCACCTGCTTGCCCAGAGGGCCCAGGAGTTGGCTGGGAGCCCGATCCGCCGTGAAGTCCTGACGCCTGAGCAACAGTTGGCCCGGATCGCTGCGGGACTGGACGAAACTGAGCTACCTGCCCTGACCGATGCCCTGGATGACCCGGGCGCGGGCAGCTACTCAGCTGCTGCCCTGCTGGCCTTCGGGCAGCTATCCACCCAGTTGCGCAGGTTGCGTCGGCTGGCCGGCGAGCCAGTTGCGGATGTGGTCCGGTGGATCATCGAGATCACTGGTGTTGATGTGGAATTGGCCTCATCCAACAACCCAGCAGCGGCCGCCCGTCGTGACAACCTGGACCATTTCCTCAGGGTGGTATCGGAATTTCGGGGCCTCGATGGTGAGGTAACCATGGCCGCGGTGTTGGCCTACCTCAGTGCTGAGGACGAGCTGGGGAAGGGATTGGAACTGGCCACCCCAACAGCTGCTGATTCAGTGAAGTTGTTGACCGTGCACCGGGCCAAGGGGTTGGAGTGGAAATCGGTGTTTCTGGTGGGAGTCTGTGAAACCAGGTTTCCATCCAACCAGACCCGGCCCACCTGGGTGGCTGCACCAGCCGTGATCCCGGCACCCCTGCGCGGAGACTCCGCTGATCTGCCCCAACTCGCCGGATATGACAAAACAGCGCTGGATGACTACCGCAGCCGGGTACGTGCTCATGAGCAACTTGAGGAACTCCGGCTCTCCTATGTTG
>CAZRKI010000005.1:31660-73941 GCA_964600765.1 uncultured Marmoricola sp. | reverse complement strand
AGGGATAGACCTTGGTGCCCGGCAACTGGCCACCCTCCCCTGGCTTGGCGCCCTGGGCCATCTTGATCTGGATGTCGTCGGAGTTGGTCAGGTATTCAGATGTCACCCCGAACCGACCAGAGGCAACCTGCTTGATCGATGAGCGCCGTTGTGGATCGTAGAGACGCTCGGGATCCTCACCACCCTCACCAGTATTGGACTTGGCACCCAGTTGATTCATCGCAACCGCGAGGGTCTCATGGGCTTCCTGGCTGATCGAGCCGTAGGACATGGCGCCGGTGGAGAACCGCTTGACGATCTCAGAGACCGGCTCCACCTCCTCGATCGGGACCGGGGACCGACCACTCAGAGCAGCATCCTTGAACCGGAACAGCCCCCGCAGGGTCATCAGCTTCTCAGACTGCTCATTGACCAGGCTGGAGTACTGCTTGAAGATGTCATAGCGGCCGGTGCGGGTGGAATGCTGCAACCGGAAAACCGTATCTGGGTTGAACAGGTGCAGTTCGCCCTCACGACGCCACTGGTACTCACCACCCACCTCAAGGGTGCGGTGTACCGGCGCGATCCCATGTGGCGGGTAGGCCACGGCATGACGCTGGGCCACCTCAGCAGCAATGACATCCAGGCCGATGCCTCCAAGCTTGGACGTCGTACCGGTGAAGTACTTGTCGACCAATTCCTCAGACAGGCCCAGGGCCTCGAAGATCTGAGCACCGGTGTAGGAGGCCACCGTGGAGACACCCATCTTGGACATCACCTTGAGCACCCCCTTGCCCAGGGACTTGACCAGGTTGTTGACCGCCGCTTCAGGGCTGGTGGACACATAGGTGCCCCGCCTGGCCAGGTCCTCAACCGTTTCCATGGCCAAATAGGGGTTGACCGCTGCGGCTCCGAAGCCAATCAGTGTGGCCACATGGTGCACCTCACGGACGTCACCGGCCTCAACCACCAGGCCAACCTTGGTCCGGGTCTTCTCCCGCACCAGATGGTGGTGCACTGCAGCGGTCAACAACAGCGAAGGAATGGGTGCCCTGGTCTGGTCGGAGTGCCGATCCGAGAGCACGATGATCCGGGCCCCATTGGCAATTGCCTGGCTGACCTCGGTACAGATCTCCTCCAACCGGGCCGCCAGGGCATCGCTACCGCCGGCGACGTCGTACAGGCCACGGGAGACGTGACACTTGAAGCCGGGCATGTCGCCGTCGATATTGATGTGGCGGATCTTCACCAGTTCGTCGTTGTTGATCACCGGGAACGGTACGACGATCTGGCGGCAACCCGCAGCCGACGCGGAGAGCAGGTTCGCTTCTGGCCCGATGCTCCCGTTCAGACTGGTCACCAATTCCTCGCGGATGGCATCCAGCGGCGGATTGGTCACCTGGGCGAACAACTGGGTGAAGTAGTCGAACAACAGGCGGGGACGCTGCGACAACACGGCAATCGGCGTATCGGTACCCATCGAACCGATTGGTTCAGCACCGTTGTTTGCCATTGGGGTGAGCAGGACCCGCAACTCCTCCTCGGTGTAACCGAAGATCTGTTGCCGTCGGGTGACCGATGCATGGGAGTGGATGACGTGTTCGCGATCGGGGATGTCGGGCAGTTTCACCAAACCGGCATGCAGCCACTCCTCGTAGGGGTGCTCGGCAGCCAGTTGTCCCTTGATCTCATCGTCCTCGATGATCCGGTGCTCCTCGGTGTCGACGAGAAACATCCGGCCCGGCTGCAACCGGCCCTTGCGCACGATCCGGGCCGGATCCAGGTCAAGCACGCCCACCTCGGAGGCAAGGACGACGAGTCCGTCATCGGTCACCCAGTAGCGGGATGGTCGCAAACCATTGCGATCCAAGACCGCACCCACCTGGGTGCCATCGGTGAACACCACGCAGGCCGGTCCGTCCCAGGGCTCCATCAGGGTGGAGTGGTACTCATAGAACGCACGCCGCTTGGGATCCATCTCAGCCTGGTTCTCCCAGGCTTCTGGGATCATCATCAGTACGGCGTGGGGCAGCGATCGGCCGCCAAGGTGCAGCAATTCCAGCACCTCGTCGAAGGAGCCGGAGTCGGACATGCCCGGCGTACAGATCGGGTACAGGCGCTCCAGGTCGCCCGGGATCAACTCAGAGCTGAGTAGCGCTTCCCGGGCCCGCATCCAATTCCGATTGCCCATCACCGTGTTGATCTCGCCGTTGTGCGCGATGAATCGGAAGGGATGTGACAGCGGCCAACTCGGGAAGGTGTTGGTGGAGAAACGTGAGTGCACCACCGCAATGGAGGACTCAGTCCGTTCGTCCAGCAGGTCCGGGAACACCTGGTCCAACTGGTCGGTCGTCAACATGCCCTTGTAGTTGATGGTGCGTGAGGACAGCGACGGGAAGTAAACGTCGGTTTCCTGCTCGGCACGCTTGCGCAGGCAGAAGGCAAGTCGTTCCAGTCCCAACTGATCGGTGGGATTCACAGGTGACACAAACAACTGGGCGAAAGTGGGCATCACCGCGAGGGCTGACCGGCCCAGGCTTGAGGAATCAGTGGGTACCTCGCGCCAACCAAGCACCTGCAGGCCTTCAGCAGCAGCGATCTTCTCGATCTGTGCCCTGGTGGCCGTGACCTGCTCTGGATTGCCGGGCAGGAAGGCGGTGCCCACGGCGTACGCCCCAGCGGCAGGAAGGTCGAAGTCGACCACGGCCCGGAAGAATCGATCGGGTACCTGCATCAGGATGCCGGCTCCGTCACCGGAGTTCACTTCAGAACCAGCAGCACCACGATGCTCAAGATTGCGCAGGGCCTCAATGGCCTGGGCGACGATCTTGTGGCTGGGCTCTCCAGTCAGGGTGGCCACGAAAGCGACGCCGCAGGCGTCGTGCTCGTGCTGTCCGTCGTAGAGACCTTGAGGCGGTGGAAACGCTGACACTGGCATCCTCCCGATAGGCACACGGGTCGGCGCGGATCTCCAGCAGCTGAAGAAGGGCGTCGTCCGTATGGATGGAACCAATAATGGATGAAACGGCTTGGGACGACGTTGGCCCAGAAAGCGTCAGCAGCCTAGCGCATCAGATGGCCGGCAGCCAACCGCGGGCACCCAGGCGGCGGGATTGCTCGCTGGCTACATAGGTGCCGTCACCGACGATCTGGAAGCGGAAGCAGGAGTATGACGAACCCCGCCGCAGATCAACCACCGCCCTGCCATTGGCCCGGACCCGTGGTGCAGCGAACTGGCGGAACTCACCCAGGCAACCGATCTGTCGCTGGATGCGTACCCGTCGTCCCTCGTACTGGGGAGTCACTGAGATGGCGATCCGTTGCCGACGCTGCATCCGCTTCCAGAACAGCGCCGGAGCCCGCCCCACATTGACTGGCCGACCGATTGAGATGTTGCGGGTAACCGCGCCGAAGGTGATCGCTGAGACCGATGGCTGGTACTCCGCCAACCGATCACAGGGGGTATCGCAACCGATGGGCTCCAGCATCGCCGGATCACGGCTTTCGTTCCAACCGCTGTAGGAAACCTGGTAGTTGGCGTTGCGCACCGCAGGTAGGTTCACCACGAAGCGCCCATAGGCGATCAGCGGCACGGTGGTCATGGGCGTGAAGCCAGCCTCGCCAACCAACTGCCGGCTGATCGTCACAGTTCCCCTGTTACCCGGCACATTGCTCATCGGACCCTGGAATTCCGGCATCGCCATCACCTGTCCGATCACCTGGGTTACTGTGCCCCTGATGGCCGGTCCGGTGCCGCTCACCGACTGGATGGACTGGATCCGCACCTCGGTATCCATCACCACTGGTGGTGCTGCAGAAGCGGGTGTGCCAATCGCGACCACACCGAGCAAGGTAGTAACCAGAGCCAGCATCGAGACGAGTGGGCGCTTTGCCATAAGAGCATCATTCTCCGGGCTAGAGGTTGGATCCTGCATTCTGCGTGCAAAACCCGATTTCATCACGTCAGTACCTGATTTCGCCACGAATCTCCCAGTGTGAGCCAGATCTGGACCAGACAGGCTACCCGCCGAGTCGGCAAACCCCATCCGCCGAGGCGGCACAAATTAACAAGCTCCAGAATCGCCGAGGCGGCACTAGTTCACATCGCAAATGGGGCAATAGCCATAAATAAAGGAGCTACTGCCGCGTCGGCGTGTTAAGTACTGCCGCCTCGCCGTGTTAAGTACTGCCGCCTCGGCGTGTTAAGTACTGCCACCTCGGCGGAGGAGGGGGTTGGGTCAGGACTTGTAGGTGCGGATGCCAGCGACGCCCTGGGCGAAGTTGGCATCACCGGGGACGATGAATTGCCAGCACATCTGGCCGGCTGGCGCCCGGAACTTCTTGACGGCTACCCCATGCTTGTTGGTCTTCATGAAGCCGGCACCGCGCCAGGCACCCGTGCAAGTGCCATCCTTCTGCACCTGGATCCGGCGTTTGGCGAAGCCAGGCGCCACCGCTGCCCGGACCCGCAATTTGCCGCGGAAATGAGCCGGAAAGCCCAGTCCCAATGACCGTGATACCGGACCAAGGGCGGTGGTGCTGCTTACGGCGTACTGAAGGGTGTTGCCGCTGGATACCTCGGAGCCACCACTGAAGTCGAATCGATAACTCCCATTGCGCACTGCTGGCAGGGACATCGTGAAGTACTGCCCAACCGCAACGGTTCCCACTGGGGTGAATCCAGCTTCGCCAGCCAATTGGCGATAAGCGGTGACCGTCCCGACGTCGACATAACCTGTGGAACTGCCAACCGTCCCGATTACCTGCCCCTTGATCTGGTGTACGCCGCCCACCTGCGCGGTGGCAATCTCCTGAAGTTGGATCCTCGTGGATACAGGAATCAACGCTGCATTCGCAGCCGGTCCCACCAGCACAACTGCGCTGACAGTGGTTACCAGTGCGGCCAGGAGCACGCTCAGCCTAGGTTTGATCAGGCTCAATCCCATTTTCAGTTTCCTCTTCCGATGCAGTAGCCACCCGATTGGCTACTGGGTCGCTGGATCCTATCGGTGGACTGCTGGTCGCATCCGACTGACGTCCCTCTGCGTAGGCTGGCTGGACCCCGGGACGGGTCCTGGAGGCCCAGATGAAGTAGGCCAGCGCTGCCACGAAGAGAACCACTGAGACCCAGAAGTTGAATCTCATCCCACCGACGTCCTCCAGCTCCACCGGGTCAATGCGCAGCGTCTCCACCCAGGCCCGACACAAGGTGTAGCCCATCACGTACAACGCGAAGACACGGCCGTAGCCCAGCTTGAACCTCCGTTCCAGCCAGATCAGCGCGCCCATGACGCCCAGGTTCCAGATGAACTCATAGAGGAAGGTGGGGTGAAAGGTGGCGTACTGCTCATAACCCAATGGGCGATGGTCAGGGTCGATCTCCAATCCCCACGGCAGCTTGGTTGGCTTTCCGAAGAGTTCCTGATTGAAGTAGTTCCCCCACCGCCCGATTGCCTGGGCCAGCAAAAGGGCTGGCGCGACCGTGTCTGCCATCGCCAGCATGTTGATCTTCTTGTACCGGCACCAAAACATCCCGGCGATCGCCCCGCCCAGGATCGCTCCCCAGATGCCCAGACCGCCCTCCCAGATCTTCAGCGCATTGAGCGGATGCCCATCGGGTCCGAAGTACAACTCGTGGTCAGTGGCCACGTGATAGATCCGCGAACCGATCAGGCCTGCAGGTACGGCGAGGATCGCCATATCGGCAACCTCACCAGAGGTGCCACCACGGGCCACCCACCGCCGGTTCGCCAGCCAGATCGCCGCGAAGACACCGGTGATGATGCACAGGGCATAGGCCCGGATCGGAACCGGCCCCAGGTACCAGATGCTGTTATCCGGGCTCGGGATGAACAGTGGATTCATTTCGCAGACCCCACCAATCGTTTCAAATCAGCGGCCATTTCGGCCGGGGACGTGGCTGCGGTCCAGAGCAGCCTGGAACTGCCATCGCGAACCGCGAAGGTATGGGTGCCGTGGTCCACGTCGTACCCACCACTTGGCAGCCGGGCGCCCTTCTGGATCTCGATGCCCAGGGGTTGGGCTGCTTTATCCAGGTCAGCCATGGGTCCGGTGAGGCCAATGAAGTCCGGGTTGAACCGGTCCAGGTACTCCCGGAGCGCTTCTGGGGTGTCCCGGGCTGGGTCAGTGGTCACGAAGTAAGCCGTTACTTCGTCCCGGTCAGCGCTCGGCAGTCGGGTCAATGCACTTGCGATGGTGCTCATCACGGTCTGGCACACGTCTGGGCAGTTGGTGTAACCGAAGAAGACCAGGTTCAGTCCGGGAGCAGTGGCGAGATCCACCTTCTCGCCCCGGTCTGAGGTCAGCGGAACCGAGGCCAGTTGATAGGGCTGATCCAGGTAAACCCCCTGGTAGCCGTGGTTGCCGGGTTTGGAGACCGCGATTCCCGGTCGCTCGGATTCCTGACCACAAGCAGAAATACCGCCCAGCAGGATCACGGAGAGCACCAGCAGGATCAGGCGGCTCCAGTTGCGCTCAGTCACGTCGTACTCCCCTGGCCAGATCAGCCACCAGGGCGCTCAGGCCGGGAATCCCATCGAGTTCCAGCGCCCTGATGAATGCCGAGCCAACAATCACCCCGTCTGCATAGGCAGCCACCTGAGTGGCCTGGGCTGCCGTGGAGACCCCCAGACCCACTGCGATGGGCAGGTCCGTCACTGCTCGGGTACGACGCACCAGTGGTTCCGCCAGCATTGGTGTGGCCTGACGGGCGCCGGTGACCCCCATCACCGCGGCGGCATAGACAAAACCACGACAGGCGTCGGTGGTTAGCCTCAGACGTTCATCAGTCGAGGACGGTGCCACCAGGAAAACCTTGTCCAGACCATGCTCATCAGCAGCCTGGATCCACTCCCCTGCCTCCTCGGGGATGATGTCGGGAGTGATCAGTCCCCGGCCTCCGGCCGAAGCCAGATCCGCAGCGAACCGGTTCACGCCGTAGCGCTCCACTGGATTCCAGTAGGTCATCACCACCGCACTCACGCCCTGATTGGCCACCAGGTGCACCGTCTCCAGGACATCCCGAGTGCGGATCCCGGCATTCAGGGCCCGCTGAGCCGCGTTGGCCACCGTCGGTCCGTCCATGACCGGATCGCTGTAGGGAAGACCGATCTCGATCACGTCACAGCCGGCGGCCACCATTGCGGTGATGGCCTCAATCGCTCCCTGCTTGGTGGGGAAACCCGCGGGGAGGTAACCAATCAGCGCGGCCCGGCCCTCAGCCCTGGCCTGCTCGAAGATCGCAGTGGTGCTGGTGACGCTCATCGGTCCTCCCCGCTGGCGGTGCCCAGGTCGAACCATTCAGTAGCCGTACCCATGTCCTTGTCCCCGCGACCGGAGAGATTTACCAGGATGGTGGAACCGGGTTGTTCCCTGGCGATCCGAACCGCACCAGCCAGGGCATGGGCGGACTCAATGGCCGGGATAATGCCCTCGGTGCGGGCCAACAGGGCAAAGGCATCCATTGCCTCGGAGTCAGTCGCGGCAACATAGTCGGCCCGACCGGTGTCAGCCAGGAAGGAATGTTCAGGACCCACTCCTGGGTAGTCCAGGCCGGCCGAGATGGAGTGGGACTCCTTGGTCTGTCCATCCTCGTCCTGCAGGACGAAGGTACGGGCACCGTGAAGGACTCCTACCTGCCCCTCACCGATGGTGGCTGCATGCCTGGGGGTGTCAACCCCCTCACCTCCTGCCTCGACGCCAACGATGCGCACGTCTGAGTCTTCGAGGAAAGCAGTGAACAAGCCGATGGCATTTGATCCCCCGCCCACACAGGCCACGATCGTGTCCGGCAGGGATCCGGTCAGTTCCAGGCATTGGGCCCGGGCCTCATCGCCAATACCCCGACAGAAATCCCGGACCATGGAGGGGAAGGGATGTGGACCGGCCGCCGTACCGAACAAATACGCCGTGTGGTCAACGGTCGCCACCCAGTCCCGCAGGGCCTCATTGATGGCATCCTTCAGGGTGCGACTGCCTGAGGAAACCGCGATCACCTCAGCTCCGAGCAACTGCATCCGGGCTACGTTCAGGGCCTGACGCTGGGTGTCCACCTCCCCCATGTACACCCGGCACTCCAGATCGAAGTACGCCGCCGCAGTTGCGCTGGCCACCCCATGCTGGCCGGCCCCGGTTTCGGCGATCACCCGGGACTTCCCCATCCGCTTGGTCAACAAGGCCTGGCCGAGGACATTGCGAATCTTGTGGGCTCCGGTGTGGTTGAGATCCTCGCGCTTGAGCAGGATCCGGGCACCGAGTTCCTCGGAGAGGCGATCAGCGGAATACAGCAGACTCGGGGTGCCGGCATATTCACGGCAGATGGTGTCGAACTCAGCCAGAAAGGTGGGATCAGCCATCGCCTCTCGGCGGGCCTCATCCAACTCCAGGAGAGCCGCCATCAGCGCCTCGGGCATGAACTGGCCACCAAAGCGACCAAAGTGACCTCGCGAATCGGCTCCGGTCATGGTCCCTCCACCCCATGCGATTTGCTGGGCAGCAGTCCGCTCATCCGGTCAACTGCCGCCTGTGGGTCACCATCCCTGACCAGGGATTCCCCGACCAGCACCACGTCGGCACCGGCATCGACATAGCGCTGGGCATCACCAACCCCACCGATCCCGGATTCAGCCACTTTCAATGGGCCAGCCGGAATCAAACCAGCCAAGCGGCCAAACATCTCTGGGTGCACCTGCAGGGTTTTCAGGTTGCGGGCGTTGACCCCAAGGAGTACGGGATCCAGGCGCAGGGCCCGTTCCACCTCAGCCTCCTCATGCACCTCCACCAACACCCGTAGCCCCAACTCACCAGCAATCTGGTGGAAATCGTGCAACTGGACGTCATCCAGGGCCGCCACGATCAACAGAATCAGGTCCGCACCATGAGCCCTGGCTTCCAGGATCTGGTAGTCATCAATGGTGAAATCCTTGCGCAGGATCGGAGTGGTGACCTCAGCCCGGACGACGTCCAGATCAGCCAGCGAGCCATTGAACCGGCGTTGCTCGGTCAGCACGGAGATCGCCGCCGCACCACCCTGTTCATAGGCGCGCGCCAGGCCGGCTGGATCGGCGATCTCTGCCAGATCGCCTTTGCTGGGCGACTTGCGTTTCACCTCGGCAATCACACTCAATCCGGGTGCAGCCATCACTGGAACCGGGTCCCGTGGTGGAGGTAGTTGCTGCACATGGGCGGCCAACTGACGCATCGAGACCTGTTCTTTGCGGTACTCCAGGTCCTCGCGGACACCGGTGATGATGTCGGTGAGTACGGACATTTGACCTCAGGCTTCTCGGACTTTCAGGACGCACCGGAGCCCACGAAACGACGGCGGTGCCAGACCAAGGTTCTCACGCTGATCAGATCCGACACGCCGGGGGTAGGCTGCCGACAGCAGGCTGACATGACAGGCTGTACTTGACCAACAATGCGACCGAAAGGCCCAGCATGAGTGACTTTCCTCCTCCCCCTGGTGGCAACCCACCGCCGCCACCGCCGATGCAGCCGCCGCCACCGGGCTCCTACGGACCACCACCGGTGACACCTGGAAACAACCAGAAGGCGCTCTGGGCCCTGATCACTGGCATCCTGGGATTCATCTGTTGCTGCTGGCCAGCCGGGTTGGCAGCGTTGGTGCTGGGATTCATCGCTCGCAAGGAGATTCAGACCAGCGGTGGCACTCAGGGTGGCGGCGGCATGGCCATTGCCGGCATCGTGCTGGGCGCGCTCTCGGTGGTGCTCTCCATCGTGTTGACCATCTTGTACTTCGCAGGTGTGGTCACCTACAACTTCGACGCCAGCACCACTGGTTACTGATCCAACGGATGCGGTTTGGCTCCGGGCAGGCTTCCTGTCCGGAGCCAAATCAATTCAGGCCCAGTAGTCCTGCCCCCAGGGGGTATTCCGGAAAACCCAGAACGCCAGGCCGATGGCGACATAGCCCCACATGAAGTACTTGGCCCATCTGTGTTCGCTTGGTGTCGGCCGTCCGGTGAGACTGGCCACCAACCACCACAGCCACAACCCCACCAGGGTCGGGATTGAGGCCACAAACAAGGCATTGCTGTACCAAGCAGCACTCAGATCGCCGTTGCTGAGGTCATTGACTGAACGCAGCCCACCACACAATGGACAGTCCAGGCCGGTCAGACTTCGCATTGGGCACAGACCCCAGGTACCACTCTGGTGAGGATCACGCAGGTGTAGGGCCAAGGTGGCCAACCCGACCCCGAGACCAACTCCAGTTGGGGCCAACCACTTCCTGCTGGGCCGCTGCGGGGCGTCCTGTCTTGCTGGACCCGGATGGAGTTGGGTCATCTGGGGTCAGCGGCTCTCGCCGTACCCCATCTTCGACATCACCACGCCGACGATCAGGGCCACCGGAAGCAATCCGAGCCCGACATAGAAGAAAGTCATCTGGAGCATCATCACTGAAACTGATGCCACCACGAAACCAATCAGGCCAATGATCACTGCCGTCCACGCGGCGGGAGTGTTGCCATGCGAGGGATGCGGATGTGGCTGCTGCGCCATGATGCTCCTTGGTCGTTTCCAACAATTACAGGTCAGTCTAGGCGGTCGGACTGGTTTGGTTCATGAGCGGTCGGGTCATTTCCCTGATTGATCTGATCCCAGAGCTCTCTTTGGCGGTCACCAGCGGCTGGATCACCGGGGAGAGCTGTCCCCGAATCTGCCTGGCGCGTTGCCGCTGTGGGCGAGTCATAGCGGCTGCTCATCCGGGGCCAGCCAGGAGCAAACCTGATCGCCAGCGCACCGGCTGCGAGCGCCAGTACGGCGCCCAATAGCGCAACCCAGAGCCAGTTGCTTCGGACGGCATCCTGAGTCCCCAACTCGACGCTCACCCGCTCCGCGATCTGGTAGCCATCGATCACGGTACCGACCACCCCGAGCGAGGTGACCAGCCCCAGGCCCGCTGCCAACCACCGGACCACTGGCCCAGTCACCATAATCACCCCCCAGGTAGCCAGCAGCAGCAAACCGAGGGCACCAGCCAGGGGTTGCTTGAGCAACTCATCTGTGGCTGGGCCCGATGCAGGGGCCGGTCCGGTAAGAGTCACCCAGGGCTTGGTGCCGGCCACAGTGATCAGTCCAGCACCGCTGAAGCCCAGGACCACCGCTGGGATGAAGGAATTCCTCGCTCTCGCCATCGGTTGGGTCATTCCTCGGGGCCGAGCAGGAGTCCCTGCCCAAAGCAGGTCCGGGCACCGGTGTGGCAGGCAGCACCAGACTGGTCGACCCTGACCAGGAGGGTGTCGCCATCACAATCAAGGGCCACCGAGATCACCCGCTGGGTATGACCAGAAGTGGCACCCTTGACCCAGTACTCCTGTCGGGAGCGGCTCCAGTAAGTGCCCTGACGGGTGCTCAGGGTGGCTGAAAGGGCATGGTCATCCATCCAGGCCATCATCAAAACCTCGCCGGTGTCGTACTGCTGGACGACCGCGGCCACGAGGCCATCATCGTTGCGTTTGAGTCTCTTCGCAATCTGGGGATCGAGAGGTTCAGCCATGTGCTCATTGTGCATTCCAGGCACCTTTCGCCCGCTGCGCCATCCAGGATTCATGCAAACGGCCGTAAACCCCACCCTGGTCCACCAGGTCATCGTGGGTACCACGCTGCACCACCTGGCCCTGGTCGAATACCAATACCTCATCCGCAGTCTCAGCCGTGGCCAATCGGTGCGCGATCGTGACCGAAGTGCGCCCCCGCATCAGCGAATCCAACGCTTTTCCAATCCGAACCTCCAGGGCTGGATCCACGGCACTGGTGGCCTCGTCGAGCACCAGGATGTCGGGGTCAGCCAATCGGGCCCGCAGTAGCGCCACCAACTGCCGCTCTCCTGCACTCAGGGATTCCCCACGCTGGCCAACTCCAGTACCCAATCCGTCAGGTAGGGACTCCACCCAATCTCCCAGACCCAGTTCCTCTGCGGCCGCAATGATCTCAACATCGCTGGCGGTCAGGTCGCCGTAGAGCACATTTGCCCGCACCGAATCGTCAAACAGGAATCCTTCCTGGGGCACCAGGACCACTCGTTCCCGCAGACTGTGATTGGAGATCCGGCGTAGGTCATGCCCACCGATCAACACGGCACCAGCGCGTGGATCCATCATCCTGGTCAACAGTTTGGCAAAGGTGGTCTTGCCAGATCCGGTCTCGCCAACCACGGCCACCCTGGTGCCTGAGCGGATCTGTTCACTGACCCCGCGTAACACCATGGGGCCATCTGGATAGCTGAACCAAACATCGGCAAATGTGATATCCAGTCCGTGCCCGGGCAGGTCGATCCCGCTCTCACCTGGATCAACCAGATCAGCAGGTGTCTCCACGATCGCAATCACCCGGCGCCAACCAGCGATGGCGTTCTGGGCATCGGTGAGCACCTGGGTGCCCATTTGCACCGGTCCCACGAACAAGGTCACCAGGAAGGCGAAGGCGAGTACCTCACCGGAGGTCAACTGGCCAATCAGCCCGAGTTGGATGCCAACGATGATCACTCCAGCATTGGCCAGTCCGGCAGAAACTCCACCCAGTGAGAAGGAGAATGCCGTCAACCCCTGGGCCCTGGTTGCAGCATCCTGGTTGGTTCGGATGGCCTGATCGATCCGATCCCGGGTCTTTGCCTCGATCGCATGTGCCCGAACCGTCACCGCTCCCACAACAGGCTCGGAAATGGCCGATAGCATGGTGCCCACCGAACGGCGCACCACGCCGTAGGCAACAGAGAGTCGCCGCTGGAAGTAGCGCAGACTCGCAAACAACGGCAGGAAACAAACCCAGACCACAATGGTGAGCACCGGTGAGTAGAACAACATCACCAGGGTGGCAAGCGCGAGTTGTACGATGCTGATGATGCCGATGATCCCGCCGAAAACCAGGAACTGGGAGATCTGGTCAACATCACTGGTTACCCGGGAGACCAGTGAGCCTCGCTTCTCAGTGTTCTGGGTGAGTACGGGAAGGTCATGAATGTGCCGGAAGGCCTTGATCCGCAGTGTCGCCAGACCTCGCTCGGACGCAGTGAAGAGCCTGGTTGTCATCAGGAACGAGCAGAGCCCGGTCAGGATAACTGCTCCAGCAGCGAGCCCGACCAGTCTGGCCACCAGGGATACATCAACCCCTCCTGGGGCATTGATGCCGCGGTCCAGGGTTTGCTGTACGGCGATGGGCACCACCACGCGACCGGCAGTGCCCAGCAGCGCCAACCCGATGGTGAGCAGGAGGCCCTGGGAGAACTCTGGTGAGATCCTCATCCCCCGACGGATGGTGGTAAAGGCAGCCAGTTCCTCCCCTGAGGTGACCTGGGTGGATTGATCGCTCATGCTGGTTCCATCCCGTCCGCTCCCGGGTGTGTCCCTGTCCCCTGGTAGGCATTGACCAGGTTTGCGTAGTCGGGGTTCGCTGCCAGCAGCGTCTCGTGCGGCCCCTGATCGATCACTCTGCCCGCTGCCAGGAAAGCCACCTCATCGGCAAGTGAGATCGTGGCCTTCCGATAGGCGATGAGCAGCATCGAACCCACCTGGCTGTCATCGGCGTCACCATGTCGCAGCGAGTGCAGGATCCGCGACTCAACCTCGGGGTCGACCGCACTGGTGGCGTCATCGAGGATCAACAGGCGGGGTCGTCTGATCAGAGCGCGAGCGAGGGCAATACGTTGGCGCTGCCCACCGGACAAACTGGTGCCCCGTTCACCGAGTTGACTGTCCAGCCCGCTTGGCAGCGCGGAGACGAAACTATCCGCCTGAGCCATCCGCAATGCCTGCCAGACCTGCTCATCGGTGTACTCACCGCCCAGGGTCACATTGCCCCTGACCGAGTCATCAAAGAGAAATGCAGTCTGTGGCACCAGTACGACGTGCTCGGCCAGCGCCCCCGGTGCCAGGTCACGCAGGTCCACCCCATCAATCAGCACCCGGCCGGTTTGCGGGTCCATCAGCCGCATGACCAGGGCGCTGATGGTGCTCTTCCCGGCAGCGGTCTCACCCACCAGGGCCACTGTCTGACCCGGGCGCACCTCAAGGTTCAGATCCGACAGTACTGCGGGCCCTGAGTCGTAGTTGAAACCAAGGCCCTCCACCTGAAGGTGCGCTCCCCTGGCAGTGGATGGAATCCGCTTGGTTCCATGGCTGAATGCCTCTTGCTCGGACAGGACACCCTGAACGCGGCGAAAGCCGACCACGCTGCGCGGGAACTCTCCCAGCAGCCAACCGATGGAGCGAATCGGAAAGGCCACAATGGTGAGCAGATAAGCAATGGTGACCACGGCACCGGGCGCTGCGGCACCCTCAGCAACCCGCCAGACCCCGACGGCCAGGACAGCCAGCACGCCAAGGTTTGGCAGACCCTCAAGCACCGGATCAAAGGCAGCCCGGATCCGACCCGCTCTGATCCCAAGCTCCCTTAATTCATGGGCCCTTTCGGAGAACCTGATCGTCTCCTCGCCCTCTCGTCCCAGGGTCTTGACCACGACTGCACCCTCGAAGGACTCATGCGCGATCTCACTGAGGACAGCGCGGGTTTCCTGGATCTGGGTATAGATCGGCGAGGAGAGCCTCTGATAGGCGAGGTTGGCGAGCACAACCAGTGGGAACACCAGTAGGCCGACTGCGGCCATCACCAGGTCAGTGAGCATCATCTGCACTACCGCCACCACGATCATGGCCACCGTGCCGACTGCCATCGGCAGTGGGGCAATGGGCGCCCAGGCCGCTTCTACGTCAGAGTTTGCATTGGAGAGCAGTTGCCCAGTGGGGTGGCGGTGGTGCCAGGACATCGGCAGGGTCAGGTACTTTCCGGTGACCTCCCTCCGATAGGCGGCCTGCATCCGGTACTGCATCACCCCAGCCCCGAAGCGACGCGCCACGATGCCAACCGCGCGCAGCAGGGCAACACCGATGAACAGGGCAGCAACCGCGATCAGGCCACTTGCTGGCGCAACCCCATTGGCGAAGGCGGGAAGCAGAACGTGATCGGTGGCCCATCCCAGTACCCACGCATCAGCAACAGTCAGTGCGCCGAACAACAGGCTGCCCAGAGTCGAGATGGTGAAAACCCAGGGTTCTGCCCTGATCGCCACCCAAAGGACCGCGAACCCGGCGCCCATGCCGGAATCAGAAACTGACCGGTCTGTTGTCTGGGTAGCGCTCACAATGCAGCCACCCTACGTGAATCGGTTCTGGGTACCGACCTGCTGATCAGTTGACTGACACATGGACGTGGTCCATGTGGTTTGCGGTGGCCGAACCACGGCTGCTCATGGCTCGCCAGCCCTCACCGGAACGTACTGGGGTCCAGATGTGCTGGCGCCAGATCACGTTGTAGAGGTTCAACTCGCTGGCATGGGCTCGCAGGAAGTTGGCGATATTCGTGCCCAGGGTCACCTCTGAGGTCATGATGTCGATGGCTTTGCCATTGACATGCTCACCGTGGGGATCACGCCCGCCGTACACCCTGATCTGGGGGAATGCATTGCACACTGCCGTGTAGACCCGGTCCGCATCCGAGGTCAGACCACTCATCACTGAGGAGGTGCCCGCACATGGCGAGGTGGCCAGTGGCAGGCTCGCTGGATCGCGGCTATCGGCCACGAAGTCGGAATTGACCCATCGCGGCACGCCGCCAATCACCACTTCGGTGAAACCGTTCTGGGTGCGACCGGTGACATCAACTCGTTGGTCAGTCCTGACCTCACCCACGATCGCACCTGAATCAGAGGGGGTAACCCGCAGATCGAGCGCCCGGTGGGTCCATTTCTTACCGGTGACCTGGACCGGACGGGCTGCCGCAGTGGTCCTTTCGGAGCTACGCGAAACTGCTACTGCGCGATCGGCCAGAGCCGCATCCTCAGCGGCCTGTTTGGCCTGCTGATCCGGTACGACACTTTGGGTGGCCACCGCGGTCACTGCAACTGGGCCCTGCGCGGCAACCCCTGCCCCCACTGCAACGGTGGTCAGCACTGGAGCGCCGATCAGGGCTGCTTTTGGTGCACTGAGAATGGATTTCCGCGGGGCACGATGACGAGCGGCATGCTTACCTTTGGACAAAACGATTCCAATCCGGGGCTAAAAGGACACCCAAGAGGTAACCACAAAGCCACTGGAATCCCGAAATCCTGGCCTAGTCGGGGCGAGTGATCCTGACCACATCTTCAAACCTGGGGAATCATCCGCCACTGGTCTCGTCGACTTCCTCACGCAGCACCAGGCCAGTCTCATCCTGATCACCAAGCCAGCCCTCCGGGAGTGCCACTCGCTTGCGTGGCCCACCCTGGCGACCACGCGGCGTACCCAGTTCGCCTCGTGGGAAAGGAGCAGTGGGATCGAGTTCAGCCAGGAGTGCGTCCAGTTCAGTCAGCGAGGTAACCAGGGCGAGCGCGTGGCGCAACTCACCACCAGCGGGGAAGCCCTTGAGATACCAGGAGATGTGTTTGCGGAACTCCTTGCAGCCACGCTCCTCCCCCATGTGCTCACAAAGCAATTCCGCATGCCGCCGCATCATTCCGGCTACCTCTCCGAGCGTGGGTAGGGTGGCCACCTGTTTCCCAGCAAAGGCCGCCGCGAGGTCGCGGAACAGCCAGGGACGCCCCAGACAACCACGACCGACCACCACGCCAGCGGCCCCGGTTTGGTCCACCATCCGGATCGCATCGGCGGCTTCCCAGATGTCCCCGTTGCCCAGCACCGGAATGTCCACTGCCGAGACCAGTTCAGCGATCGCGTGCCAATCCGCCGTGCCGGAGTATCCCTGCAGCGCAGTGCGCCCGTGCAGAGCGATTGCGGCAACACCACAATCCTGTGAGATCCGCCCGGCATCGAGAAAAGTCAGATGGTCATCATCGATACCCTTCCTGGTCTTCATCGTGACCGGTACGCCATAGGGATCCGCCGCCCTGACTGCAGCCGTGAGGATCTGCCCCAATAGGTTTCGCTTCCAGGGAAGGGCTGCGCCCCCACCCTTGCGGGTGACCTTGGGCACCGGGCATCCGAAGTTGAGGTCGACATGAGCCACGCCGTACTCCGCACAAAGGATCTCTGTGGCCCGTCCCACATAGCTCGGGTCGGTGCCATACAACTGGACCGACCTGGTGGTCTCGGCGTCGTCGAAGACGAGCATGGACCTGGTGGTCGCGTCCCCCTCGACCAGTCCACGACTGGTGATCATCTCGCAGACATAGAGTCCCGCGCCCTGCTCGCGACACAACCGACGATAGGCCGCATTCGTGATCCCAGCCATTGGCGCCAACACCACCGGGGTGTCCACGATCAATGACCCAAGTTTCAGTGACTCCATGCAGTTCTGGGCTCAGGCTCCGATGAGGCGTTCGGCGAGCCAACCGGACAGTCCGGCGATCGAGATCCGCTCCTGGGTCATCGAATCGCGTTCACGTACCGTTACCGCCTGATCATCAAGCGAGTCGAAATCGACGGTGATGCAATAGGGCGTGCCAATCTCATCCTGGCGGCGGTAACGTCGTCCGATCGCCCCAGAATCATCAAAGTCAACATTCCAGAACTGGCGCAACTCAGACGCCAGGTCCCTGGCCTTTGGGGTCAGGTCTGCGTTCCTGCTCAGCGGCAACACTGCTGCCTTCACCGGAGCCAGGCGTGGATCCAGTCGCAGGACAGTGCGCTTGTCCACCCCGCCCTTGGTGTTCGGCGCCTCGTCCTCCTGATAGGCCTCGACCAGGAAGGTCATCAGGCTCCGGCTCAGTCCGGCTGCGGGTTCAATCACATAGGGCAGGTAGCGCTCATTTGCTGCCTGGTCGAAATAGCTCAGGTCCTGTCCGGAATGCTTGGCATGCGTGCCCAGATCAAAATCAGTGCGGTTGGCGATGCCCTCCAACTCACCCCATTCAGAGCCAGTGAAGTTGAACCGGTACTCGATGTCCACGGTCCCCTTGGAATAGTGGGAGAGTTTTTCCTTCGGGTGTTCATAGTGGCGCAGGTTGTCCGGAGAGATACCAAGATCGACATACCAACGGGTGCGCTCATCGATCCAGTACTGATGCCATTCCTCGTCCTCACCCGGTTTGACGAAGAATTCCATTTCCATCTGCTCAAACTCGCGAGTCCGGAAGATGAAATTCCCGGGCGTGATCTCGTTGCGGAAGCTCTTGCCGATCTGAGCAATACCAAATGGGGGCTTCTGCCGGGTGCTATTGACGACGTTGGCGAAGTTGATGAAGATGCCCTGCGCTGTCTCCGGGCGCAGGTAGTGCATACCGGATTCATCCTCAAGGACGCCCAGATAGGTCTTGAGCATCATGTTGAACTCTCGCGGCTGGGTCCAGGAACCCCGGGTGCCGCAGTTCGGGCAGGCGATCTCCTCCAGGGAAACAGTGTCCGGATCAACCTCCTTGCCCTTCCTGGCTGCCTTGTCAGCAACCGCTTCCTGCATGTGATCCACCCGGAATCGCTTGTGACAGGACAGGCATTCAGTTAGCGGATCACTGAACTCCCCAACATGGCCAGAAGCCACCCAGGTCTGACGGGGCAGGATGATTGAGGAGTCCAGGCCGACCACATCATCGCGAGCGGTCACCACTGAGCGCCACCACTGCTTCTTGATGTTCTCCTTGAGTTCCACCCCAAGCGGCCCATAGTCCCAAGCGCTTCGGGTACCGCCGTAGATCTCTCCACACGGATACACGAAACCACGGCGTTTGGCCAACGAAACCACGTTGTCCACAGCAGAAGGGGCGGGCTTGGCCACGACAAGGACTCCTAGTCATTCACATCGACTGGCTGTCGATTCAGCGACCAAGACTAGCCCGGGTCTGGATGCGCTCAGTGCAACTCCCTCGGTAGTTGCACATTGAAAGGCTCGGCACCGGCGATTTCATACGCTGAGGGCTCATCAAGGGCACGGCTCAGGAGTGGCACCACATTCAACTTCACCTGATAACTGGACAGGGCCCGTCGATAACTACCTACATCCGCCCATCGCGTTACCAGGCACCACAGGTCTGGTTCATCCAGGTTGCGGGCAACCTGACCATCCTGAAAGCCAACACATTGAGCAAGTGCGTCACGGGCAGTTTCCAGCTCATGGCCGAAATCGAGGACCCCCGATGCACGAAATCTGTTCACAACCAGCACCGGATCACCATATCGGCTACTTCACCAAATTTGATAACGATTCTCATTAGCGTTAGATTCGGAGGGTGCCAAGACCCAACATCCTCCTGTTCCTCAGTCTCCTGCTTGCCGTTACGGGTTGCTCTCTTTCCCAACAGGATGACCCGGGTAAGGGACAGCCCACTGTGGTTACCGCCCTGTACCCACTTGAGTTCATCGCCAGGGAGGTGGTCGGTGACCATGCCCAGGTGCGTAATCTGGCGGTTCCCGGTGCCGAGCCTCATGATCTGGCCCTGCAGCCAAGCCAGGTCGCTGCCCTGACCAGGGCCACAACTGTCTTCTATGTCGCTGGTTTTCAACCCGAATTGGACAAGGTAGTAGCCAATCAGGATCCCAAGCACGCAGTGAATGCCCTGGACCTGGTGGCCCGGGCCACCAACCAGAACCCGGATTCGGATCTGGACCCGCATTTCTGGTTGGATCCTGACCTGACCACCTCGGTGGTCACTGGATTCGCCGAGCAGATGCAGGCAGCCGACCCTGCCAACAGCGCTGCCTACGCCGCAAATGCGACTGCCCTGAACCAACGACTGCAGGCACTTGATGCTGAGTATCGAGAAGAACTGAGCAACTGCAGGTTGACCTCAATCGTGGTCAGCCACAATGCCTTCAGCTATCTGGCGGATCGATATGGGCTGAGTGTCCATTCAATTGCCGGCCTGGCACCAGACGCCGAGCCCTCGCCAAAGCAGTTACACGAACTCAGTGAATTGATCCGACAGAAAGGGATCACCACGATCTTTTATGAACCCCTCGCCAGTCGCGATCCGGCTGCTTCCCTGGCCAGGGAGACCAGCACTGATCTGGCTGTTCTGGATCCGATCGAGGGCAAGCCCAGGCAGGGCGCCGCGGACTACTTTGACCTTATGCAGGCCAACCTGAGCGCCCTGCGGAAGGCAAACCAATGCCAGTGACTCCCTCTCCAGTGGAGCTCCGTGGTCTTGGCGTGAGCATCAATGCCCGCCCAATCCTGCGCGATATTGATCTGAGCATCAGACCCGGTGAGGTGCTCGCCATCCTGGGTGGCAATGGATCCGGAAAATCAACGTTGGTCAAGGCCGCTCTCGGTCTGGTGCCAGCCAGCACTGGGCTGGTTGAGCTTTTCGGGCACCCACCAGCCGGATTCCGGCAGTGGTCACGGATCGGTTATGTCCCCCAGCACTCTGCCTTGTCCCACGGCGTGGTTTCCTCGGTAAGAGAAGTTGTCTCTTCAGGTCGGTTGTCTCGCCGCAGGCCCTTCCATCCAGTTTCGCGGCAGGATCGGGATGCTGTGTCAGCTGCCCTGGACGTGGTGGGGTTGGCGGATCGGGCCAGCCAGCCGATGACCACCCTCTCCGGTGGACAACAACAGCGAGCACTGATCGCCAGAGCCCTGGCCGGCCAACCAGAGTTGCTGTTCATGGACGAGCCGAATGCAGGTGTTGACCTACAAAACCAACAACTGATCGCAGACAGCCTCCACGAGCTGGTGGATGCTGGCACCACCCTGGTCGTGGTGCTCCATGAATTGGGCCCTTTTGAACCATGGATCCAGCGTTGCGTGGTGCTGACGGATGGCCGAATCACCCATCAGGGAAGCGCGCAGTCACTACCCGATTCAGCTCGCACGCCTCACGTTCACCACAACTACTCCACTCCAGCGCATCCCAGTGCCTACGAGGGTCTGATCCGGGGTGAATCATGATCGCCGTACTGACCTCCGCCTTCATGCTCAAGGCATTACTCGCCGCACTCCTGACTGGTGCCTCAGCACCAGCGGTTGGCACCTTTCTCGTGCAACGGCGATTGTCACTACTCGGAGACGGCATTGGGCACATCACGGTGACCGGGGTCGCGGTGGGGATTCTCACCGGTACCTCCCCCACCTGGACCGCCATTGCTGCTGCAGTGATAGGCGCGATCCTGATCGAGCTGATCAGAGCATCTGGTCGCACCTCCGGTGATGTCGCGCTGGCTCTGCTCTTCTACGGCGGTATCGCGGCCGGTCTGGTGCTGGTTTCGCGTGCCGGAAATGGAATGTATTCCATGCAGCAGTACCTCTTCGGATCCATCACCAGTCTCTCTGGGCAGGATGTCCTGGTCAGCGGTTTGTTGGCTGTTGCGGTGCTGGTGCTCACCTTCACATTGCTACCCCAGCTGTACGCCGTGGCCAGCGACGAAAGCTACGCCAGAACCCAGGGATTGCCGGTGTGGCTGTACAGCACGGCCATCTCAGTAATGGCCGCGGTTAGCGTCAGTGTGGCCATGCGCACTGTTGGCCTATTGCTGGTTAGCGCTCTGATGATCATCCCGGTGGCCACCACCCAGCAATTCGCACGCAGTTTCCGAACCACCATGGTCACTGCAATGGGAGCAGGAGCATTGGCAGGATTTCTGGGTGTAGCCAGCACAGCCATCATCGACGCCCCTCCCGGAGCGACCATAGTTCTGGTCAGCCTCTTCGGATTTGCCCTGACTGCGCCGGTTGGCATCCTGATCCAGCGCCGTCGGCGGGCTCTGGTTCCGTTCCCTGATGACGGTGGCAACCATCACTTGAATGCCCACCCTCCCCAGGAAAACCACCAGCACCTGCATGGACCGGGCTGCGGTCACATCGCAGTTGAGCATGGCGACCACGTTGATTACATCCACGATGGGCAACGGCACGCCGCCCATGGGGGCCACTATGACCAACACTGATCAACCAGTGCGAACCCCCCGCAGACCCACTCGGCAACGACGCGCCATAGCCGCGGTCTTCGACGAGTTTGATGGCTTTCGCAGCGCCCAGGAAATCCATGCCCTGCTGGCTGCTGGTGGAGAAAGGGTGGGCCTGGCCACCGTCTATCGCACCCTGCAATCAATGGCAGAAGCCGGAGTCATCGATTCGCTGCTGGCTGAGACCGGGGAGAGCGTCTACCGCCGTTGTTCCAGCACGCACCACCATCACCTGGTCTGTCGTCAGTGTGGCGGCGCCAAGGAGGTTTCGGGCCCGCTGGTTGAGAAATGGACCCAGGCGATCGCAAGGGACCACGGTTATGCGAATCTCAGCCACCGGATTGAGATCATCGGTATCTGTGCCGACTGCCAAACCAACCAGGATTGATCAGGCAGTTCCGTAGCGGCGATTGCGCTCAGCATAGGTCTCTATCGCCTGCCACAAATGGCGGCGATCCACATCCGGCCACAGCACATCACTGAAGACCATCTCGCTGTAGGCCGCCTGCCAGAGCATGAAGTTGGACAAGCGTTGCTCGCCGGAGGTACGCCAGACCAGGTCCGCCTCACTCAACTCAGGAAGATATAAGTATCGGGCGAAGGTTTTCTCGGTGATCCGATCCGGATTGACCCGTCCAGCCAGGACATCCCGGGCCAGGGCTGCCGCCGCATCGGCCAATTCAGCCCGACCGCCGTAGTTGACGCACATGGTCAGGGTCAACCGGTCGTTATCCCGGGTCATCTCCTCAGCAATCCTGAGTTCCTTGATAACCGAACTCCACAACCTGGGGGCCCGCCCCGCCCATCTGACCCGGACTCCACGCTCGTTCATCTCATCGCGACGACGCCGGATCACATCTCGATTGAAGCCCATCAAGAACTTGACCTCTGCTGGAGAGCGACTCCAGTTCTCGGTTGAGAAGGCATATGCCGAAACAGCTCTGACCCCGATCTCAAGGGCACCCTCCACGACTTCGAACAAGGAGGCCTCCCCCATCTTGTGCCCCTCAGTCCTGGGCAGGCCTCGTTGCTTTGCCCAACGCCCATTGCCGTCCATGATCACCGCAATGTGGTTGGGAATGGCCTCCTTGGGTAACTCAGGGGGACGGACTCCACTGGGATGAGGGTCAGGAGGACGCACCGGCTTAGGTCTACTGGTCACCGGCTCAGCTTTCCACGACGTACTGAAGGGAGCGCAGGCCCCGGTCCAAATGCCAGGTGACGTAGTTCGCGACCAGTCCCCTGGCTTCGCGACGATGACGCTGTTCAGCTGCATCGATCACTGACCAATCCCCTGCCAAAAGTGCACCCAGTAGGGTCATCGTCTCCGCGGCGGGACTGGCGCTCCCGGGGATCCGGCAACGACTACACAGGGCACCTCCTGCTGCCGGGTTGAACCAACGATGCGGCCCGATTTCCCCGCAATGGGCACAGGCAGCACAACTGGGGGCGTAACCTGCCACAGCCAACGAGCGCAGCAAAAAAGAATTCAGGATGTCTGTGCTGCGGTGCTCCCCAACTGCCATTGCCCGGGTTGCGCCCACCAGCAACAGGTACTGTTGCCGGGCTGGCTGGCGTTCCTCGACCACGATCTTCTCTGCGGTTTCCGCCATCACACTGGCTGCTGCATAACGCTCATAGTTGCCACTGATCCGGTCACCATACGGAGCCCTGGTCTCGGCCTCCTTGATCCGATCCAGGTTGCGGCCCATGACCAGTTGGAGGTCGACATGGGTGAAGGGCTCCAACCTGGAACCGAACTTCGACGAGGTGCGCCGTACTCCATTTGCCACCGCCCGGACCACCCCATGATCACGGGTCAACAGCGTGATGATCCGATCCGCCTCGGCCAATTTGTGGGTGCGCAGCACTATCGCTTCGTCGCTGTACACCGGCATGAGGTCATTCTCCACCCATTCCCTGATCGAGCGACCCTGCCACGCTGAACTCCAGATGTGATCAGGCACCAACAAATCCGGACAATTTCGAAACGAAAACGCCCAAATTCTGGCAAATATGCCGCAGATACGAAGAACGACGGGAAGAATCACCATTATGCATCCGGCAACCCGATCTGGTCGCACGCTTTGGCGACTTGTGATTGCCATGCTGTTGACCCCAGTGGCGGCACTATTTGCGGTTCTGGGTCCCTATGAATCCATTGATGGCACTGGCCCCTGGGCAGCCACTGGATTCTGCTTTTTGATCCTGGCTCTCACTCCCAGGGCCTGGCGAGTTCTGGGCTCGGCACTACTGTTCGTGATCCTCACCATTGCCTTGATTTCCTTTGGGAGCGAACTGAGGGCCAGCGCCACTGCAGCGCTTGCAATGTCTCTCTCCGGACTACTGATCAGCTACCTGATGGCACCCATCCCAGGCCGATACCTGGTCCAAATCAGTGCCCTGGCCCGGTTCACCATGGGTGGATTGTTGGCTGCCGTCCTGATCGGCGGTATTGCAGCCGGCTTCAGTCTATTGACCCCGCATCAACTGGGCAGTTCCTTTGTCGCTGCAGCGGCCAGCGCACTGGCCAGCATCCTGTTGCTTGGACCATTGGTCCTGACCAAGCACCACCCAGCAACCAGACCGGTGCGAATAGAGGTGGGCATCCAGGCGACCCTGGTGGGTTTGGCCCTGATCGCGGCCTTCCTGTATCCCGAGTTGGGTCCGTTGCAATGGGTTCCCATCGCCCTGGTCATCTGGGGAAGTTTCCGGTTCAGCGAGCAGATCATCGCAATTGAGCTGGCGACCATCTATCTGGGTGCCACCTTCTTGATATCAATCTCCAACAATGCCGAGACCGAGACCCATTGGTACGCCGAGTTATATCTGCTGCTGATGTTCACGATCTGCATGCCGGTGGCAATGGCCAGCCGGGAACGCAATGACGCCTTGCACGACATGCTGCTTACCTCACAGGTATTCAAAAGCAGTTATCGCAACTCCCAGATGCCAATCGCACTGACCCGTTGGATCAACTCAGAATTGGTCATTGAGGACATCAATGCTGCGGGCCAGCGTCTGTTCGACACCAATTGGGAACAACTCATCGGGCGCCCAGTCTCCAGTGTGTTGATCCTTCCCGAGGACATCTCCGCCATTGCGGCAGCGATCAACAGCGGCACCAGGTCCGGATGGGAGGGAAGAGCCCATCTGGTCGCCACTCCGGATAGCGCCCTGTCAATCATCCTCTCCCGGCTGGACTCCGCTGGTCCGGCGCCACAGCTGTCGCTCACGATTCATGACCTCACTGCGGAGGCGAGGGTCCTTGCTCAACTTGAGGAAGAACGCAACTACAACGCGGCTGTTCTGGGGTCCTCGTCCTCAGTAATCATGGTCACCAAGACTGATGGGACCATTGTTAGTTGCAACCAGGCTGGGTGCGACATCGTCGGCTACAGCGAGGCTGAACTGATCGGCCGCAAGTACTACGACATCGCCGCTCCTCCAGAACTTCGCGACGAGTTGAAGGACGCCTTCCAGAAGAACATCCATGCTCCGGACAACGACGAAACCGTGGTGATGACCAAGACCGGCGAGCGCAGATTGTTCACCTATCGTCAATCCGACCTGGTTTCCAGCACCACCGGTGAAAAACTTGAGGTGTACACAGCACTGGACATCACCGAACAACGACAGGCCAGTAACCTGAGCCAACAACTCCTGGACTCAGCATCAACGGTCGCCTTCATCGGAACAGACCTGGATGGCCGGGTGACCTTGTTCAATTCAGGAGCAGAAACCCTCCTTGGGCAATCCGCTCGCACCGCTATTGGCACCGACTTCATCAGGTTCCTGAGCCCGGCTGCGCTGGCTGGCTATGCCGCCACCAACGACCCCACATTTGGTGACGTCGTTTCCCACGTGGCCAAGGATGGTGTGCCTGAGACCCGCGACTGGACCTGGGTCCGGGCGAGTGGAGCAGCACTTCGGGTGTCCATGACCACCAGCGTGGTGCTGGATCCATTTGGCCATCTACCCACGGGATATCTCTTTGTGGCCCGGGATGTATCTGATGCCCGGCGCAGCCAGGAGATAGTGGTCCTGGCTCTGAAGCGGGAACGTGAGGCAGTCAATCGATTGCGAAGCCTGGATCGGGTCAAGGATGAGTTCATCTCCACGGTCAGCCACGAGTTGCGAACACCCATGACCAGCATCATCGGTACCACCGAAATGCTGGAGGATGAGATGGGGGGGCCGCTAACTGATGGCCAACGAAGCATGCTGGACATCATCTCCCGCAATGGGGAGCGCCTGCTCACTCTGGCTGATGATCTCTTGTTGACCGCAAAACTCCACTCCAGCAAGGAACCCCAGCAAGAGGATCAGGTGGACCTGCGCGATGTCGTGGGTGAGTCCCTGGAGTCAATGGGGATGACCCTCAACGGTCGTGCCATCGACCTGAACACCGATCTGCCCACTACCCCGATAATGGTGAATGGCAGCCACTTCCACCTTGAACGGGCGATCAGCAACCTGCTTTCCAATGCGATCAAATTCACCGTGGATGGGGGCACGGTTTCAGTGCACCTTTCCAGGACCAGCAGCGAGGCGATCCTCCAGATCACCGATGATGGCATCGGTATCCCGAGCGATGATCTGGAGAATGTCTTCGACCGATTCTTCCGCTCTGCCAATGCCGAGGAACATGCCATCCAGGGCACTGGACTGGGCCTGGCCATCGTGAAGGCAATCGTGGAGAGCCATCGTGGCAGCATCGCGGTCACTTCCGAAGTGGACCGTGGCACCACGGTTCGGATCAACCTGCCATTGGCCAACGGGCTGGTTCCAACCCAACCCTCTCCCAGGTCCCAGCGATCCTGATCAGCGGGTCCTGACCGCCCGATTCACTGCTGAAATCACGGCCTTGAGCGAGGCAGTCACGATATTGGGGTCCAAACCGACTCCCCACAACACCTGGTCACCAACAGCGCATTCGACATAGGCAGCCGCTATCGCATCGCCGCCGGATGAAAGCGCATGTTCGGCGTAGTCGAGGACGCGGACATCAAATCCATTCTCCAACTGGTTCAAGGCGGTCACGAAAGCAGCGATAGGTCCATTACCGGTGCCCTCCAGCGTCTGGACCTCATCATCGACATATACATTCACGCTGAGCGCATCCTTCTCACCGGCAGCGCTGGAGGTGTGCACTGAGTTCAGACGCAATGGGCTGGACTGGTTGAGATACTCGTTCTGGAAGATCTCCCAGATCTCCTCAGGTGTGATCTCTCCACCCTCACTGTCCGTGTGCTGTTGGATCACCCGGCTGAACTCGATTTGGGCCCGGCGGGGAAGATCCAGGTTGTGCTCGGACTTGAGCACATAGGCCACACCGCCCTTCCCGGATTGACTGTTGACCCGGATCACGGCTTCATAGGTACGTCCCACATCGTGTGGGTCGATGGGCAGGTAGGGGGCTTCCCAGGGCAACTCCGATACCGGAACACCAGCCTTGACTGCCTTCTGTTCGAGATCCTCCAGACCCTTCTTGATGGCATCCTGGTGGGAGCCAGAGAAGGCGGTATACACCAGGTCACCCGCATAGGGGTGTCGGGGGTGTACCGGCAACTGGGTGCAGTACTCGACCGTCCGCCGGATCTCATCAATGTCGCTGAAGTCAATCTGGGGATCGATTCCCTGACTGAACAGGTTGAGGCCCAGGGTCACCAAGCAGACATTTCCCGTCCGCTCGCCATGCCCGAACAAACAGCCCTCCACCCGGTCAGCCCCGGCCATGACGGCCAGTTCGGTGGCGGCAACTGCAGTGCCCCGATCATTGTGGGGATGCAGGCTGATCGTGGTGAACTCCCGCCGGGTCAATTGGCGGGAGAACCATTCGATCTGGTCGGCATAGACATTGGGAGTGGCCACCTCGATCGTGGCCGGCAGGTTCAGGATAATCTCGCGACCGTCATCGGGTTGCCAGATATCGCTGACCGCCTCACAGACCTCCAGCGAGAAGGGCAACTCGGTGCTGGTGAAGATTTCTGGACTGTACTCGTAGCCAATCACCGTGGCGCCGAGCAGATTCTCAGCATGCTTCATCACCATGCCGGTGTGATGCACCGCAATGTCCTTGACCTCGTCACGCGAGGCATGGAATACCACTCGCCGGAACAACGGGGCCAGAGCGTTGTACATATGGATATTTGCATGGTGGATACCCACCAGGGACTGAACCGTGCGTTCGATCAGGTCCTCACGAGCCTGGGTCAGGACCGAGATGGTCACATCCTCAGGTACCCGGTCCTGTTCAATCAGTTGCCGTACGAAATCAAAGTCAGTCTGGGAAGCAGACGGAAAACCAACCTCGATCTCCTTGTATCCCATCCTGACGAGCAGATCGAACATCTTCATCTTGCGCGCTGGGCTCATTGGATCGATGAGCGCTTGGTTGCCATCCCTGAGATCGGTGGACAACCAGCGCGGCGCTCTGGTGATTTGGTTGTCCGGCCAGGTGCGGTCTGGAAGTTCAATGGGTGGGAATGCCTGATAGCGCTCGATCGGCATTGGGCTGGCTTGTTGGTTGTTGCGGAATCCGCTGTGCTGCAGAGGCATGATGAGTGCTGTCCTTGGTGGAGTTGGCGGGCTGAATTATGAGCCGGCGCGCACTAATTCTCCGCAGCGAGGGGTCCGGCTGATCAGACCTCACTGCGGCAGCAAAGGAGGAGCTGGCGCATCATGATGGATTCATCATATCAGTTGATCCGGACCGCCGAATTCCCACTTCGACCCCGCTTGCTCGTGCCAGACTCATTGGATGCCCCGTTTGTTGATCGTGCACCACTCCCCAACCCGAACCATGCAGGCACTCACCGCCCAGGTACATGCGGGGGCAACAGATGATGCGATCGAGGGAGTCCAGGTTCAGGTAGTGGCTGCACTTGACTTTGCCAATGGGGCTGCTGATTCAGAAACTCTTCTGAATGCAGACGGTTATATCCTGGGTACTACCGCGAACTTCGGATACATGAGCGGCGCCCTGAAGCATATGTTCGACAGCACCTTCCTCCAGATTGGTGGAGCTCTGGATGACGCTGGCGCTGGCGTCCAAACCCCCTCCGGTACCACCGCGGGGAGACCCATGGGGCTATATCTTCATGGGCGCTATGACACCACTGGTGCTCAGCGATCAGTTCTGTCCATCACCCAGGCCCTGGGCTGGAAACAAGTGAGCGGGGTGCTGTCGCCATTGGGCGATCTCGACTCACAGGTGCTCGAGCAGGCTTATGACCTGGGCGCTACCGTTGCGGCTGTGTTGATGGAGTCCACCTGATGAGCAGGTTGCTGTTCTGCTCTCTGTTAATCGGCTGCCTGCTCCTGAGTAGTTGTGGTTCAGGCCCGACAACACCCTCGCCAAAACGAGACACTGCGCCAACAGTTGAGTCAACCAGCGATCGGGAATCAGTGCCGGAGCTGAATAGTTGCCACCAGATCACCTTCCGACAGGCGAGTACAGCCACGGCGCCAAGCGCCTCTGTGAGCTGTTCTCAACCTCATACTTCTGTGACCATAGCGGTTGGCGCACTGCCCCAGTTACGCGATGGTCACCTCCTCGCCGTGGACTCACCAACCATCCAGGCGCAACTGGACAAAACCTGCTCAGCCGAATTACCTGGTTTCCTTGGTGGCACTCAGGAAAACCTGCAATTGAGTCAGTTCCGGGCGATCTGGTTCACCCCGAGTCTCAAGGAGGCCGACCTGGGTGCCAACTGGTATCGCTGCGATGTGGTCGCTGTGAAGCGAGATGGCCAGCTTCTCCGCCTACCGGCCCGCGCCAAGGGCATACTGGCTCGGCCTGGGAGCACTGGTTTCTCCACTTGTGGCACCGGAACTCCTGGCCAGAGCGACTTCGCCAAGGTTGCCTGCAGGCTTCCCCATCAGTGGCGGGCCACTCGGGTCTTTCTGATTCCAGATCAGGCAAAGTATCTGGATGCCGGAATCACAACGACCGCTGATCAGTTCTGCAAGGATGCCGCAGCGACTGCAGCCGGGGACAGATTGAAGTTCTCCTGGGTGTTCACCTGGCCGAGCCCGGAGCAATGGCAAGGCGGCTCTCGGTCCGGTATCTGCTGGCTACCAGAGGTCTGATCACCGCACCGGGTAACCGGATCTCGCCAATTCCTGTTTCACCTCAGGGATGCTCAACGTGGCAAAATGAAAGACCGTCGCAGCCAGAACTGCATCTGCCCCCGCTGCTATTGCAGGTGCAAAGTGATGCAGGGCCCCCGCCCCGCCACTGGCAATCACTGGAATGGTTACCTCTTCGCGAACCATCCTGATCAGCTCAAGGTCAAACCCATCAGTGGTGCCATCAGCATCCATGGCATTGAGCAGGATCTCCCCGACCCCCAGCTCTGCAGCACGCGCGATCCAAGCGATCGCATCAAGTCCCGCGGATTTGCGGCCGCCATGGGTGGTCACCTCAAATCCGGAATCCGTGTCAACCGCACGGCGCGCATCAACCGACAGCACCAGGACCTGGTTGCCGAATCGATCTGCGATTTCGGCCAACAGCTCCGGCCGTCTGATCGCGGCGGTATTGACCGAGATCTTGTCTGCACCGGCCCGCAACATGGTGTCCACGTCAGCCACGCTGCCGATTCCGCCACCGACCGTGAGTGGGATGAACACCTGTTCGGCACAGGCGCTGACCATTTCCAGGGTGGTGGCCCGAGCCTGGTGTGAAGCGGAGATGTCGAGGAAAGTCAGCTCATCTGCCCCCTGCCGGTCATATGCCCTGGCCAGTTCAACTGGATCCCCGGCATCACGAAGGTTTTGGAAATTGACACCCTTGACCACTCGACCAGCATCTACATCGAGACAGGGAATCACCCGAACCGCAAGGGTCATGGTCGCGGCCGCTCTGGCCAGGTGAGGTCCAACCCCTCGGTCAGACTGAACCGACCCTCATACAGCGCGGTACCAATGATGGCTCCCTCCACGCCTACTGGCACCAGGGCCATTAGTGCCTTGAGGTCATCGAGCTCAGTGATCCCTCCCGATGCCACAACCGGTCGGTCCGTCCGGGCACATACGTCACGGAGGAGTTCCAGGTTGGGTCCCTGCAGCATCCCATCCTTGTTCACGTCAGTGACGACGTAGCGGGCACATCCTTCCTGGTCGAGCCGGGTGAGCACTTCGTAGAGGTCACCACCCTCGCGGGTCCATCCCCTGGCTGCAAGCGTGGTACCCCGAACGTCCAGGCCCACCGCGACCCGATCGCCGTACCGGGCGATGGCTGCAGCGCACCATTCAGGCTTCTCCAGGGCTGCGGTGCCGATATTCACCCGGCGACAACCCGTGGCCATCGCTGCCTCCAGCGACTCGTCGTCGCGGATGCCTCCGCTCATCTCCACATTGATGTCCAAAGCGGCCACGATCCTGGCCTGCAATTCCCGGTTGTGCCCTCTGCCAAATGCGGCGTCCAGATCAACCAGGTGGATCCATTCCGCACCAGCAGCCTGCCAGCGAAGTGCAGCCTGGATCGGATCCCCGAACTGTTTCTCCGAACCAGCTATCCCCTGCACCAACTGCACCGCCTGGCCACCTGCTATATCCACAGCAGGCAGCAGTTCCAGGTGTGGATTCTGCTCTTGCATATCTTCTCCTAAAGCGTTTGCAACCAGTTGTGCAGGATCGCCGCTCCCGCGTCACCGGATTTCTCGGGATGGAACTGGGTGGCCCACAGGGGGCCGTTCTCCACAGCTGAAACGAACCGATCCGATCTGGTTTCGGTTCCATGCTGGGTCCAGGAAACCAGCGGGGCCCTGGTGCGGTCATTGGTTTGGAGTTCCCAGACCCGAACTCCATAGGAGTGCACGAAATAGAAGTACTCATCCTCCACTCCGGCAAACAATTCGGTGCCCTCGGGCACCGACACTGTGTTCCACCCCATATGCGGTACGACTGGAGCCTGTATGCGCTCCACCACACCAGGCCATTCATCGCATCCTGTGGTTTCCACGCCGTGTTCCACGCCCCTGCTGAACAGGACCTGCATCCCTACGCAGATGCCGAACACAGGCCTTCCACCCGCCAATCGACGACCGATGATTTCCGGCCCCTTCACGGCACGCAGGCCTGCCATACAAGCCGCGTATGCGCCAACTCCGGGTACCAGGAGGCCATCAGCGGCCTCGGCTTGATCGCGATCAGCGGTCAGCGTGACCTCAGCTCCAACACGTTCCAATGCTCTGACCGCAGAGCGCACATTGCCCGATCCGTAATCGAGCACGACTACTGTCTTCAGAGCAGCCCCTTGGTGGAGGGCACGCCGGTTTCGCGCGGATCCATTGCCACTGCGTCCCGTAGCGCCCTGGCAAATGCCTTGAACTGGGCCTCCACCAAGTGGTGTGGGTCTCGACCGTTGAGCACCCGGATGTGCAATCCGAGACTGGCGTGGTGGGCGATGGTCTCAAAGACATGTCGGGTCAGGGATCCCAGGTAGGCGTCCCCAATCAACACATACTGCTGCCCCTCTGGCTCCCCGACATGCACACAGAACGGTCGCCCGGAGACATCAACTGCACATTGCACCAACGCTTCATCCAGGGGCACCAGCGAGTCGCCGAACCTACGGATGCCGACCTTGTTCCCAAGGGCCTGCTTCACTGCCTCGCCGAGCACTATTGCGGTGTCCTCGACCGTGTGGTGGGCGTCAATATGGGTATCACCGTCGGTTTGCACGGTCAGATCAATCAGGGAGTGACGCCCCAGGGCGTCGAGCATATGGTCATAGAAGCCAACGCCAGTGGAGATGTCGGTTCGTCCGGTGCCATCGAGATTCAACTCGACCAACACCTTGGACTCCTTGGTCTGCCGCTCAATGCGCGCAGTGCGTTGCTCAACCACCGGTGACCTCCAGTAATGCGTTCCTGAACGCTGTCATCTCTGCTGCTGTGCCGATCGAGACCCGCAGCCATCCCTCGGGGCCTGTTTCACGGATGAGAACACCGCGGTCCAGAAGTCCCTGCCAGATGGCGTGACGATCCTCGAATAAACCGAACAATACGTAGTTTGCGTCGCTATCTGCGACTTTGAACCCCCGAGAACGCAGCCAGGAGACCGTTTCGTCACGTTCCCGGCGCAGTTCAGCCACCCTTCCCAACAACTCTGGCGCATGGCGCAGGGCTGTTACCGCAACTGCCTGGGTTACCGCCGATAGGTGGTAGGGCAGGCGGACCAGGCGTAAAGCATCGATCAGCTCCGGAGCTGCAGCCAGATAGCCAAGCCTGGTTCCGGCCATGGCAAAGGCCTTGCTCAGGGTCCGGGTCACGATCAGGTTGCGGTGCTCTGGCAACAACTCCAAAGCGGATGGGGTTCCATCCCTGCGGAACTCCCCATAGGCCTCATCAACCACCAACACTCCGGGTTGATCCTCCTGATCCAGCAGGGCACAGAGCTCCCCCACCGCCTCTGGCGGTAATGCAGTGCCGGTTGGATTGTTCGGACTGGGCAGCAGCACGACGCTGGGGCGATGCGTGGCGATGACCTCACCCGCCTGTTCCAGGTCGAGACTGAAATCCTCATTACGCGCACCCACCACCCATTCGGTGAGGGTGTTCCGGGCGTACTCGGGATACATGGAATACGTCGGCGCAAAGGATGCGCAGGTCCTCCCCGGGCCACCGAAAGCCTGCAGGATCTGAAGCATCACTTCATTGGAACCGTTTGCAGCCCAGATCTGGGCAGGGGTGAGTTGATGTCCCAGGTAGGCAGCCAGGGCCTCACGCAATTGGGTGAACTCCCGGTCCGGATAACGGTTCAGGGAGGGGGTCAACTGCGCAATTGCGGCTGCCACATCCGCTGCCACGGCCGCTGAGGGTCCGTATGGATTCTCATTCACATTGAGCTGGACCGGCACATCCAGTTGTGGTGCGCCATAGGGCCGCTCTCCGATCAGGTCAACCCGCAGTGGTGGCCATCCCCAGCCCTGGGGGCCAGCCGGGCTCACTGCGGATTCCGGCGGATCGAGATGGCAGCCGCATGTCCGGGCAGATCTTCCGCCAGGGCGAGCACCTCAGCATGGGCACCGGCATCCTCGAGCGCTTCCTGGTCATACTCGACGAAGTGCACATTCTTGAGAAACGAGCGCACTGAGAGTCCAGAGGAATGGCAGGCGCAACCAGCTGTGGGCAACACATGGTTGGAACCCGCGGTGTAATCACCCAAAGAAACCGGCGCAAAGGGTCCCACGAACACCGCCCCGGCGTTGCGGATGAATCCCGCCACATCAGCGGCATTCTCGGTGTGGATCTCCAGGTGCTCTGCGGCGTAGGCATTGACCACATCAAGACCCATCGCCAGGTCATCGACCAGGACAATCGCACTCTGCCTGCCCGAGAGGGCCGTACTGACGCGTTCGCTGTGTTTGGTGGCCGCCACCTGGATCTCCAGGGCTTCCTCCACCTCCTGGGCCAACCGGGGCGAGTCGGTTACCAGCACCGAAGCGGCCATTGGGTCATGTTCGGCCTGACTAATCAGATCCGCCGCCACGAATCCCGCGTCAGCGGTTTGATCTGCCAGGATCGCGATTTCGGTTGGCCCGGCCTCAGAATCAATTCCGATGATCCCCTTCAGTAGCCGCTTTGCCGAAACCACATAGATATTTCCCGGCCCGGTGACCAGATCCACTGGTTTACAGGGACCCGCGCCGTGGGCGAACATAGCAATGGCCTGGGCGCCACCAACCGCGTATACCTCGCGAACGCCGAGAAGTTCGCAGGCAGCCAGAATGGTGGGGTGCGGCAGGCCGGCGTTTTCCTTCTGTGGGGAACTGGTCAGGGCTATTGAGCCAACACCAGCCACCTGGGCCGGGACCACATTCATCACCACACTGGACACCAACGGGGCCAACCCACCAGGGACATAGAGTCCCACCCGATCAATGGGGATCAGTTTCTGGGTAACCCTGGCACCAGGCCCGAAATCAGTAATCGATTCAGACTCCAGTTCGCGCTCGCAGGTTGCCCTGAGTCGCCTAATGGATTCCTCAAGCCCGGCCCGCACCTGGGCGTCAAGGGTTGCCAGCGCACTCGCCAATGCCTCCCGGGGCACCACGATTGAATCCTGCTCAACGCCGTCGAATTGAGCAGAGTACTCAAGAACTGCGGATTCTCCACGGTCCCGGACCGCATCACAGATCGGTTCCACCACATGCAGGGTCGCGGCCACATCAAGGTCTGCTCTTGGCACCACATCGCGGTAATTGCTCACCTGCGATCCTCGAAGGTCAATCCGCCTGATCATGGGAGCCAGTCTAGAGAATCAGGCAATCAACCACCGGGTCGTCTCGCCCTGGCTGCAGCACAGAAGCCCTAGAGTGACCAGGTGGCGACTGTGACTCCCATCTTTCCCCTCAACACGGTTGTGTTCCCGGGGATGGTCCTGCCACTTCATATTTTTGAAGCCCGGTACCGGCACATGTTGCGGGACCTGATGTCTCTCCCGGAGCCAGAACAACGCAGATTCGTCGTGTTGGCCATCAGGGATGGTTATGAGGTTGGCGAGTTCGGCAGTCAATCCCTGTACTCAACCGGAACCCTCGTCCAACTCGGGGATACCCAACAAAATCCTGACGGAAGCCTCGACATTGAGGTCAGAGCCATTGCCCGAGCCAGGGTGGCCACGACCCAAACCGGGTCAGATTATCTGCGAGGGAACACTGAGATCATTCCGGAGTCCACGGCCACTCCTCCAGCTGAACTGGTGAACGAGGCGAAAGCGCTCTTCCAGCGCTATCAAGGTCAGGTGCACGCCCTATCCGGCTTTGCGTTGTACCGCGAGCCGATGCCTGTTTCTGCGGTCGAATTATCCTTCACACTGGCAACTTCTGCCCTGCTACCGCTACCCCACAAGCAGTGTCTGCTGGAGGAATCTGATGTCGCGCAGCGATTACGACTCTGGGGTGAGTACATCACCGAGGAACTCGCGGCAATGCGGGCTATTCCCTCATTGCCCGCCACCGAACTTGCCCGCACCAGGTGGTCACCAAACTAGAACAGCGCACACCTGGTGAGAACAACTCAGTCCAACCTGGTGGCCGGTTCCCCATCTGAGGATTCTGTTTCAAGGTCGCTCCCGGGCTGGGTTGGTACGGCACGAGCCCACAGGACAATGGCCGAAGCACACACTGCGGCAACAGGCAGGATGAGCAGAGTGACCATGCTGTCCAACCGAAGCGGGACCGACAGCTGTTGCCCTGACTTCAGTCCAGAAAGCGTCACCGACTTCGCACCTGGGCTGAGCCAGCCACCCACCTGCCACATGACCAATCCGGCGATGGCAGCACCGAACACCAGCAGGATGACCGACTTCAGTGCGTCACCGCCGCGGGACAGTGACCAGAATCCACCGATCAACACACCAATAACTGTGGCGATCACCGTGTAGAAAACATCACTGTTCGCCTGTTTCATCAGTTGTACTGCGTCCATGGACACCTGGCCGGACACGACCTGATAGTGGGGCAAGGGAGTCACGAGCCACCAGAGCACACCACCGACAAGTCCCATCAGGATGCAACTGCCGAGCAGAATCCCGGCCTGCCTCAGGGTTCTGCTCCGGCTCGTGGTCAGGTCAGACATCCAGGCCCCAACAAATGCTTCAGATCAGCGAACAACGCCGGTGATGGTGTTACTCGCAAGCGATCATCCAGTTTCAACAATTTGCTGCCATTTCGGTTCTCCAGACGCAGCCGTACCTCGCTCATCCCCGGATGAGTGCGAAGTATCGCGGCAAGTGAGTCAACCAAAGGTGGAGTACATCGAGCTGAAGCCAGCACCAGCGTCACCGGAGTACCGGCACCAGAGACTGAAAGATCCGGATTTGAGACCTGTTCCCCGTGCAACTCAGGGATGTCCTTGCGCCGCGAAAGCTTCCCCTTGATGGACAGCACAGCATCCTGGGCCAGTAGGGGACCAGCCAGTTCATATGCATTCTGGAAGAGCAGCACATCAATGGCACCTTCCAGATCCTCCAGGGTGACCATGGCCCAACCCTTGCCGTGCTTGGTCACCTTGTGCTGCACCGAAGTAACCAGACCAGCAATGGTGACCACCTCCCCATCGGCCCGATTCTCGTCAACCATCAACTCGCCAATGGAGCAATCTGCAGCATTACTCAGCACATGCTCCAGCCCTTTGAGTGGATGATCGGAAACATAAAGCCCCAGCATCTCGCGCTCGTGGGATAGCAACACCTGCTTGTCCCACTCAGGGATGTCCGGGATGGAAATGCTGATCCCAAGACCAGCATCGTCATCCAGTCCCTCAAACAACGAATCCTGGCCGATCGCGGCATTGCGTTTGAGATCGACGTACTGGTCCACGGCAGCCTCGTGGATCACTGACAGTGCCCGTCGTTGATGATTCATCGCATCAAATGAGCCTGACTTGATCAGTGAATCAATGACTCGGCGATTGCAAACCTGCGCTGGCACCTTGGCCATGAAGTCGGCGAAATCGGTGAACCGACCCGCTTCTGAGCGAGCCTCAATGATCTGGGCCACCACATTTGAACCAACATTGCGAATCGCGGTCAGGCCGAACCTGATGTCGGTGCCGACCGGGGTGAACTCAGCCTCGGATTCATTGACATCCGGGGGCAGCACCTGGATCTTCATCCGTCGGCATTCATTGAGATAACCGGCCATCTTGTCCTTGTCATCCTTGACAGAGGTCAAAAGCGCAGCCATGTACTCGGCGGGAAAATTCGCCTTTAGATATGCCGTCCAGTAGGACACCAGCCCATAGGCGGCAGAGTGGGCCTTGTTGAAGGCGTAGTCGGAGAAGGGGACCAGGATCTCCCACAGCGTGTTGACAGCATCCATCGAATAACCACGCTCGGTCATCCCACCTGAGAAGGTGTCGAACTGTTTGTCCAGCTCTGACTTCTTCTTCTTGCCCATTGCCCGGCGCAGAATGTCGGCTTCACCCAGGCTGTACCCAGCCAGCTTCTGGGCAATGGCCATCACCTGTTCCTGATAAACGATCAACCCAAAAGTCTCTCCCAGAATGTCCTCAAGAGGTTTCTCAAGCTCTGGGTGGATCGGTACGACCTGCTCCCGGCCCGTCTTCCGTCGCGCGTATTTGTTGTGGGAGTCCGCACCCATGGGACCTGGTCGGTACAACGCGCCAACCGCTGAAATGTCCTCGAAGTTGTCTGGTCGCATGGATCGCAACAGCGCCCGCATTGGGCCACCATCAAGTTGGAATACACCCAGGGTGTCCCCTCGTTGAAGAAGCTCATAGGTGGATTCATCGGTTAGTTCCAGATCCTCAAGGACCACCTGTTCGCCGCGATTATTGGCGATATTGATCAAGGCATCATCAAGAACCGTGAGGTTCCGCAAGCCCAGGAAGTCCATCTTGATCAGGCCCAGGCGCTCGCAGGTCGGGTAATCGAACTGGGTGATGATGGCCCCATCAGCGGGGCGCCGCATCAACGGAATCACATCCATCAGCGGCTCACTGGACATGATCACCCCAGCAGCGTGCACGCCCCACTGGCGCTTCAGACCCTCGATACCCCTCGCGGTATCGACAACTGTCTTGACGTCCTGATCTGAATTGTAGAGCTGACGGAACTTCTCGCCCTCTTTGTAACGATCATGCTTGACGTTGAAGAGGTCATGAAGCGGCACGTCCTTGCCCATGACAGCTTCAGGCATTTCCTTGGTGATCTTGTCACCAACCGAAAATGGGTAGCCCAGGATCCGACTGGCATCCTTGATGGCCTGCTTGGCCTTGATGGTGCCGTAGGTGACAATCATCGAAACCCGGTCATCGCCGTACTTCTCAGAGACGTACTTGATCACCTCTCCGCGCCGACGTTCATCGAAATCGATGTCGAAGTCCGGCATGGATACCCGATCCGGGTTCAAGAACCTCTCAAACAGCAAACCGTGCTGGAGTGGGTCCAGGTCAGTGATCCGCATTGCATAGGCACAGATCGATCCAGCCCCCGACCCACGCCCAGGCCCTACTCTGATCCCGTTGTTCTTGGCCCAGTTGATGAAGTCCGCAACCACCAGGAAGTAGCCGGGGAAACCCATTTTGGTGATGACACCGATCTCGAAGTTCGCCTGCGCGCGTACGTCGTCAGGGATTCCCGATGGGTATCGGGAATGCAGTCCCTTCTCAACTTCCTTGACGAACCATGAGTCCTCATTCTCTCCATCCGGACATGGGAACCGGGGCATATAGTTGGCGGACTCGTTGAACTCAACCTCGCAACGCTCCGCGATCAGCAGGGTGTTGTCACACGCCTCCGGCAACCCATTCCGGTCTCCCCAGAGTTCCCGCATCTCAGCCGCAGACTTGATGTAGTAACCATCACCATCAAACCTGAACCGCTTGGGATCAGACATGGTGCTTCCGGAGGAAACACAGAGCAGGTGCTCGTGAGAGGGGGCATCCTCACGCAACACATAATGTGAGTCATTAGTGGCAATCGGAGGAATGCCGAGGTCCTTGCTCAGCCTGAGCAAGCCATCGCGGACCCGGTTCTCGATGGAGAGTCCATGGTCCATAAGTTCCAGGAAGTAGTTGTCCATGCCCAGGATGTCCTGGAACTCAGCAGCAGCCTCCCTGGCCTTTTCGTAGTCCCCAATGCGAAGCCAGGTCTGGACCTCTCCAGAAGGGCAACCGGTGGTGGCAATCAGGCCGGAGGCATAAGTGCTCAGCAATTCCCGATCAGCTCGAGGTTGATAGAAGTATCCCTCCAATGAGGCCCTTGAGGAGAGTCGGAACAGATTGTGCATCCCGGTGGTGTTCTCAGCCAGCAACGTCATGTGGGTATAGGCACCGGAACCGGAAACATCATCCTGCCCGCCGTCATTCCAACGGACCCGCTTGCGCTCCTGTCTTGGGGTATTCGGGGTGAAATATGCCTCCATCCCGATTATTGGCTTGATCCCCTTGTCGCGAGCCTTGGACCAGAAGTCATAGGCGCCAAAAACATTGCCGTGGTCGGTCATGGCAATCGCACTCATCCCCAACTCGGCAGTGCGATCAAAGATGTCGCCCAATCGAGCAGCACCATCAAGCATTGAGTACTCGGTATGCACGTGCAGATGGACGAAATCGCCCTTGGACCCACTCGACATATGTGCCTGTGCACCTCCAGATCAACCAGACCAAAACGGTTTCCAGCATCGCTCATAGCTCCGACACCAAAACAACAGCATCGGGGTGACCAGCGGGGAAGATGATCAGCCTACGTCACCGTGACCACAGAACCAGACAGCACCCGACATACCGGTTCGGGATCGGGATCAATCGTGATCTGAGTATCGAATGATCTCCAGCGCCCGGGCCAGATCAGCCGGGTATTTACTCTCAAACTCGACGTAATCCCCTGTAGTGGGATGTTCCACACCCAACCGGACAGCATGCAACCACTGCCGCTCCAGGCCCACCCGTCTGGCCAGGTTCGGATCTGCCCCATAGGTGAGATCACCCACGCAGGGATGCTTCAGCGCGGCCATGTGAACCCTGATCTGATGGGTCCGACCAGTCTCCAGGTGCACCTCCAGGAGACTGGCAAAACGATGCGCCTCCAGGGTTTCGTAGTGCGTAATTGAAGGCTTCCCGCCTTCTTTCACAGCGAACTTCCAGTCCGATTTGGTGTGCCGGCCGATCGGGGCATCAATGGTGCCCGACAGTGGATCTGGATGGCCCTGGACCAGTGCGTGGTAGGTCTTGTCGACGGCTCGTCTGCGAAAGGCGTTCTTCAACCTGGAATAGGCGATCTCACTCTTGGCAATCATCATTACCCCGGAAGTACCAACGTCCAGGCGTTGCACTATTCCCTGACGTTCGGGTGCCCCACTGGTACTGATCCTGACCCCTGCGGCCCGCAGGTGCCCGACCACTGTCGGGCCGGTCCACCCCATGGATGGATGCACTGCTACCCCGACTGGCTTGTCAATCACCACGATGTCGGAGTCCTCATGAAGGACACTGATACCGGCAACCAACTCCGGTCGTACATCAAGTGGGCTGCTCACCTCAGGAATGGTCACCTCCATCAGGGCACCGGCCTCCAGACGATCGGACTTTGAGGCCTGTTGACCAGATATCAGCACCAAACCGTCATCGAGCAGATCCGCTGCCCTGGTTCGAGAGAGCCCGAACAATCGGGAGAGTCCTACATCTGCTCGTTCACCAGCGAGCCCATCCGGAACGAACAGGGTTCGGTGTTGCGCAGAAGTCACTCTGTCCGCCCGTTGGCTGATTCCGACGCTGGTGCCTTTCCACCCCTGAGTGATACCCCTTTGATGATCAGGATGAAGGCAGCCACTCCAGACAGATTGATCAGGATGTCGGCAACATTGAAAACCGGCCAGTGCGGCAACATGATGAAGTCGATCACATGGCCCCGCATCGGTGCTGGTGGCTCAAACAAGCGGTCCCGCAGATTTCCAAGGATCCCAGCAAGGAGCAGACCAAGCACCACCCCCCACCACCAGTTTCGAACCCGGAAAATCACCACGATGACCACCAGTGCTGCAAACATCGCGAACGCTGAAATCGCAGTTGTGAACTCCGAACCAGCCGAGAAGGCAGCGCCGGGGTTATAGGTGAGCTGGAACTGGATCAATTCTCCCCAGACCGGAACCGTCCGTCCGTCGCTGAGGGCACTAGCTGCCCATTTCTTGGTGGCCAAGTCCAACAACAGACCCAGACCGGCAAGCAGCAAGGAGACCGCCACGATGATCAGGTTGGACTTGGCCAACCCATTTTCGTGGAAGTTCTGCTGATCAGTTTCAGAACTCAGCGGCGTTCCTCACGCTGTTTACAGCTCATGCACAAGGTGGCCCTGGGGAAAGCCATCAGGCGCGCCTTTCCGATCGGGTTTCCGCATTCCTCACAGATGCCGTAGGTGCCGGCCCCAATGCGCTCCAGAGCATGCTGTGACTGTTGGAGCATGTCCCGGGCATTGTTGACGATGACCATTTCCTGGTCTCGCTCAAAGGAAGCAGTGCCGATGTCGGCCTGATCATTTCCAGCCGCATCCACACCTGACTGGATCATCTCCTCAAGGTCGTCCTCCACCTCAAGTAGTTCAGCAGTCAGCCGCTTGATGTCGTCCTTCAGGACGCCTTTGACCTCGAGCAACTCGGCTTTGGACCAGGGGTCCTCCTGCTCGAGCACGACCAGTTTGTTCGACGCGGACTTCTTCGTAGGAGCAGACTTCTTCACGGGCGTGGCCTTCTTTGCGGGCGCGGCCTTCTTTGCGGGCGCGGCCTTCTTCGCAGGCGCAGTCTTCTTCGCGGGCGCGGCCTTCTTCGCGGGCGCGGCCTTCTTCGCAGGCGCGGCCTTCTTCGCGGGCGCGGCCTTCTTTGCAGGCGCGGCCTTCTTCGCGGGCGCGGCCTTCTTCGCGGGCGCGGCCTTCTTCGCGGGCGCGGCCTTCTTCGCAGGCGCGGCC
>CAZRKI010000005.1:0-31560 GCA_964600765.1 uncultured Marmoricola sp. | reverse complement strand
TTGTCGTCGCTCGCCGACTTACGCCCAACTGCCTTGCGAGCCGCAGCGCTGGCGCGGCTCATCAGGGAGGCCTTCTTGGTTGCCGCCATCATTTTCCTCGATCCGTTGATCCCCGTGCGCTTCATTGGTTCGGTTGCCCTGCAACCGAATACGCATCCAGGGACGAGGCCAGAGGATATGTGTCAGATTGCTCACGATCAACTCGCCATCCCGCCCGGAATCGCGATCTGGCACAATTGGCGTCGTTCGCATGGCGTTTGATGGGACCAGTAACTCCCGGTACGGCCAGGAGCGAGTCGGGGATGGTGAGAGCCCGATGGCACGACCTGGAGCCAACATCATCCCGTAGTCGCTGGAAGAAAGGCAGCTTGCCGACTAGACCCAGCTGCGAACACCTCGCGAGTGGGTTGAAGCAGGTTCTGCCTCAACCAAGGAGGGTGGTACCGCGGACCGCATGGTTCGTCCCTTCGCCAGAAATGTAGAAGAGACCACCCGAAGGACCAACGTGAGCAGTTATCGCCCAGTACCTCCCCAGGTAGATCTACCCGCACTCGAACGCGACGTACTGGCGTTCTGGCGGGAACAGGACATCTTCAACCGGTCTCTGGAGCGCAATCAGGGCTCCCAGACCTGGACCTTTTTTGAGGGGCCCCCAACTGCGAACGGGCGTCCGGGCACCCATCACGTGGAGTCACGCACTTTCAAGGACATCTTCCCCCGTTTCAAGACGATGCAGGGCTACCAGGTGAACCGTAAGGGCGGCTGGGATTGTCACGGATTGCCGGTTGAACTGGCAGTCGAAAAGGAGTTGGGCTTCTCAGGGAAGGCTGACATTGAGGCGTATGGAATCGCGGAGTTCAACGCCAAGTGCCGTGAATCAGTGCAGCGCCATGTGGACCTGTGGGAGGAAATGACCGAGCGGATGGGCTGCTGGTTGGACATGCGCAGCCCCTACGTGACCATGGACTCTGCTTATGTCGAATCCGTTTGGTGGGCTCTGAAGCAGATCCACGATAAGGGACTCCTGGTTGAGGACTACCGAGTAGCCCCATACTGCCCTCGCTGCGGAACCGGGTTGTCTGACCACGAGTTGGCCCAGGGTTACGAAACGGTGACCGACCCTTCGGTTTTCGTGCGCTTTCCCCTGCTCAGCGGCCCTCTGGCTGGCGAGGCAGATCTACTCATCTGGACCACTACCCCCTGGACCCTGCCAGCCAATGCCCTGGTCGCCGTAAATCCGGAGCTGACCTATGTCGCTGCTCGAAATGGCGACACGGTACTTGTCGTCGCTGAGGTTCTTCTCAATTCTGTACTTGGTGAGGGCTGGGTGGTTGAGAGCCAATTTCTGGGAAGTGACCTGGTGGGCTGGGAGTACCAACGCCCCTTTGACCTGGTCACCTGGCCGGGCAAGGCGCATTTCGTGGTCACCGAGGAGTATGTCTCAGCCGAGGACGGCACTGGACTTGTTCATCAGGCCCCTGCATTTGGCGAGGAGGACTTCTTGTCCTGTCGTCGCAACAACGTGGAACTGGTGAACCCAATAACTCCTCAGGGTGAGTTCTCCAGCGACGTGGACCTGGTCGGTGGCCAATTCTTCAGACACGCGAACACCGACTTGCTCAAGGACCTGGAGAATCGCGGAGTGTTGTTCCGCCATCAGGCCTACGAGCACACCTATCCCCACTGCTGGCGGTGCCACACTGCACTGCTGTACTACGCCCAACCGTCCTGGTACATCCGGACCACCCAGATCAAGCAAGCCCTGATCGAGGAGAACCAGAAGACCAACTGGTATCCCGAAACCATCAAGAATGGTCGCTACGGGGACTGGTTGCACAACAACATCGATTGGGCACTGTCCCGGTCACGTTATTGGGGCACTCCCCTGCCCATTTGGCGCTGTGATCAGGGCCATCAGACCTGCGTGGGCTCACTGGGCGAGCTAGGAGAGCTCACCGGTGTTGACCAGAGCGGCTTGGATCCGCACCGACCCTTTGTTGATGAGGTTAGCTTCGCCTGCCCTACCTGCACCGAACCCGCCCACCGGGTGCCCGAGGTGATTGACGCCTGGTTTGATTCCGGCGCCATGCCCTTTGCTCAGTGGGGTTACCCATGGGCCGCAGGTTCCGATGAAAAATTGGCCGGCGCCTACCCAGCGGATTTCATCTGTGAGGCCATCGACCAAACGCGTGGGTGGTTCTACACCCTGATGGCCGTGGGCACCCTGGTCTTTGAGCAGTCCTCCTACCAGAACGTTCTCTGCCTGGGACACATCCTGGCCGAGGATGGACGCAAGATGAGCAAGCATCTGGGCAACATCCTTGAGCCCATCCCGTTGATGGATGAGCACGGAGCCGACGCCGTGCGCTGGTTCATGGCTGCTGGTGGTTCCCCATGGGCTGCCCGACGTGTAGGACACCAGACGATTCAGGAGACGGTACGCAAGGTTCTGCTCACCTATTGGAACACCGTGGCCTTCCAGGTGCTCTATGCCGATCTGGGCAACTGGGACCCAACGGCAACTCCGCGGCCAGAAGCAGCCGAGCGCCCGGTGCTGGACAGGTGGGCGCTCTCTGCAGCACACCAGCTGATCGATCAGGTGACTGCTGCCATGGAGGACTTTGATACCCAACGGGCGGGGACCCTGCTGGCCAGCTTCGTTGATGATCTGTCCAACTGGTACGTACGCCGTTCTCGACGACGCTTCTGGGATGGGGACAGCGCTGCCTTTGCGACCCTGCATGAGTGCCTGGAGATCGTCACCCTGCTACTGGCTCCAATGGTCCCGTTCATCTCTGAGCGGGTTTGGCAGGACATGTTCTCTGGCATGGATGCACCTGTCTCAGTACACCTGGCCTCCTGGCCGGCCAGTGACGCCGCCCTACAGGACCAGGAATTGGAATCCCAGGTGAAACTCGCCCGACGAATCGTGGAGTTGGGGCGGGCCGCGCGAGCTGAGGCAAAGGTCCGCACCAGGCAGCCACTGAGCCGGGCTCTCGTGGCCACAGCTGCCTATCAACAGATCTCACCTGAGCTCAGACAGGAGATCTGTGAAGAGCTGAACATCGGGAGCCTGGAACCGCTCTCCTCGGCTGGAGCCGACTTGATTGACTACTCAGCCAAGGGCAACTTCAGAGCGCTTGGCAAGCGCTTCGCCAAGGACACCCCCCGAGTCGCAGCGGCTATCGTCGCAGCCGATGCTGGCAGGTTGGCAACCCAGTTGCAATCCGGCTCTGCTGAGGTGGACCTGGATGGAATCCCAACCCAGGTTTTCCCAGACGAGGTGATTCTGTCCGAGCGTCCCCGACAGGGATGGTCCGTGATCAACGAGCAGGGCGAGACTGTGGCATTGGACCTGGAGATCACCGCCGAATTGCGACGTGCAGGCACTGCCCGAGAGATCATTCGGATGATCCAGGAACACCGAAAGTCCATCGGGCTTGAGGTCAGTGACCGAATCTCACTGACCTGGCAGGCAACCGGGGAAACCGCTTCGGCCATCATGGATCATGAACAGTTGATCGCCACGGAAGTACTCGCCACCAGGGTCACCCGAAGTGAATCCGGGCAACCGCAGCGAAATGACGACCTGGGTTTCAGTTTTTCAATCACGAAGAATTGAATACGCTGGGGGCGGACAGCGATCTGTCCGCCCCCAGCGATCACGAAATCTCAGTTGTTGTCCTCTTCACCGAGGATCGACTTCAACCTCTTTGGCGCCGGAGGGTTGGCACCACCGGCAGCCAGATCTGCACTGCTCTCGGCGGCTCCATTGCCATCCAGGGCAGCAAGCTGTTGGGTGAAGTAACCCTTCAAGCGGCTGCGGTACTCCCGCTCAAAGGCACGCAGCTTCTCGATTTCATCGTTGATCTGGCCCTTCTCGCGCTCGAGGCTGCCCAGCAGTTCGCGCCGCTTGTTCTCAGTTTCAGAATCCAACATCTGCGCCCGGGTACGTGCATCTGATTCCAGGCGATCGGTCTTGATCTTGGTTTCGGACTCCAAGCGCTCGGCCTTGGTCCTGGCTGCACCCACGATGCGGTCGGCCTCATCCTTGGCCTCATTCACCATCTGGTCAGCATTGTTGGTGGCGATCTCAAGCAACCGGGCCGCTGCACTGGAAGCCTCACCCACAGTGGTCACCTTGAGCTCAGTAGGTGCCGCAGCCGGCGCGGGTGCTGCTGCTGGCGCCGGAGGCGCAACCGGAGCGGGCTCCGGCTCGGGCTTCTTCGCCTCAGGAACCGGGGTAGGTGCGGCTGCTACCACGCCACCCTTCTGGGCAGCCTCAAGTTTGCTGCGAAGGTCATTGTTTTCCTTGATCAGTCGACCAAGTTCAGCCTCAACCTCATCGAGGAACTGGTCAACCTCTCCCATGTCGTAGCCCTCGCGAAGGCGCACCGGAGTGAATCGTTTGTTGCTGACGTCCTCAGGTGTCAACGGCATGACCTCACCCAATCTCATTATTAGACAACAGGTAATGCACTCCAGGCTTTCTGAGTGCAGATAGAACAATAGCCCCTCTAAACCCAATAGGCACTTATTACCCTATGAATCCAGGAATCGATCAACTCTGATTGAAGAAACTGCCCTCAACAATGCGCTGTTGGGCTTCGATGTCCACCGACACATTTGGGGGCGACAACAAAAAGACCTTGCTGGTGACTCGTTCGATCGAACCCCGAACCGAGAAGACCAGTCCTGCGGCGAAGTCAACCAATCGCTTGGCATCGGCGTCGTCCATTTCGGAGAGATTCATGATCACCGGAATCCCGTCACGGAAGTTCTCCCCAACCACCCTTGCCTCGTTATAGGTGCGTGGGTGCAGGGTAGTAATCCGGGACAGGCCGACTTCTGCAGTCCGCGGCCGCACCGAAGCGGTAGGGCCCTGATCGGCGGACTGAAGCCGCGTACGCCGTTCAGCCAGATTCGCCACCGGGCGGGAATCCAGGTCTTCCTCGAACTCAGCGTCGAAGCGTTCGTCATCGACGTACTCCTGCTCGGTATCCTCGAACAGCCCGAGATATACGCCCATTTTTCGCATTGCGCTCATCGTGTCTTCCTCTTTCTGCCCGGGCTGCAGGATTCGAGCACCCCTTTTCAGTTGAGACGTTACTTCATTACCGGCCGTGGACCGAGGATCCCGGATCCAACACGTACGTGTGTCGCACCAGCTGAAATAGCTGCCTCCAGATCCCCACTCATGCCTGCGGAGATCCAGGTTGCGGCTGGATGCTGGGTGCGCAGTTCCTGGCTGATCGCGGCCAATTTTGTGAATGCGGGTTCTGGCTGGACCCCGAGCGGAGCCACACCCATCACACCTCTGAGTTCCAGGGCAGAAGTCTGTGCAATCAGATCAGCAAGGGCAGCGACCTGTTCTGGGTCTATCCCCTGTCTATTTGCATTCCCCTGATCGGGGGAATCCAGGCTGACCTGGATCAGCACCTCCAAAGGAGACTGTCGAGCGCCAGCACCCTGGGCCAACCTGGATACCAACTTGATCCGGTCCACAGATTGCACCACATCTGCGTATCCAGCAATCTGGGCTGCTTTGTTGCTCTGAATGCCGCCAATGAAATGCCAGCGCACCGGCACCTCAGCGCATTCGGCCACCTTTGTACTGGCTTCCTGATGTTTGTTCTCACCCACATCGCCCACCCCCAGTCCAGCCAGCAGGCGGACGTCACTGGCCGGGAAGTATTTGGTCACCACCACCAGGGTGATTTCCTCGGGATCCCGTCCAACAGCCAACGCCGCCTGCTGGATCCGATCCCTGACCCGAGCCAGGTTGAGGCTCAGTTGCTCTTTTCGGGAGTCGCTCACATCGAATGCTTTCTGATCAGACCCGGGATCGGGGTCAGGTCATCATCCGGATCAAACCAGCTTGTCGACCTGCCCACTGCCCATCTCGGCGATATGAATAGTAATTCTCATCCTCCAGGGTGCAACCGCCAACTTGGTGCACTACCACCCCCAGGCCAGCCAGTTGCGCGGTCAGACCGGCAGCCAGATCCAGCCCCGGTGTACCCGTCCTGGTGACACAGATCGCCGCAGGCACTTGCTGTCCAACAAGCTGTTGCAGATCTGCTGGCACCTCATAACAGGAGCCACATATATGTGGGCCAAGCCAAGCACTGATCGTCTCTGCTCCCAGATCACGCATCCTCGCCACGGCTCGCTCAGCCACTCCCAGTGCCAGGCCCTGACGACCAGCATGGACCGCGCCAATCACTCCTTGCTCAGCAGCCATGAGCACTGGTACACAATCTGCCACCCGAACCAACAGAGTCAGTTCTGCTGTGGTCGTCACCAGTGCATCTGCCTCTGGCCGACCCGGTCCAGTCATCACCGCTACCTGGCGCCCGTGCACCTGTCTCATCTCTGCCAGATCTGAACCCGCACCAAACCGGTCCAGCACAATGTCCAGGTTCTGATGCCGATTCTCGGCGGAGTCGGCATCAGCCAGAGCCAGGTTGAGACTGTTGAATGGGGAGGTGCTGACCCCGCCATGTCGATCCGTGAAAACCAACTCGGCGGGGCCAACTCGTTTGCGAAAGCTGAACAGGGATCTACTACTTCAGGAAATCAGGCACATCCAGATCGTCCTCGGTGCTACTCGAGGCCCCAACCGGTGCACTGGCCGGCCTGGTGGTTGGCGGCCGCGGCGAGGTACGAGTTACCCCGACCGTAACCGGTTCCCGGGCGGGCTGAGGCTGATCGGCTTGTGCTGACCTGCGCTGCTGCGAGATGGCGGCAGCTGCGGCCTTGGTCTCCTCCTGGGTCTGGGGACGGGGCTCCGGCCGACGTAGGCCGGTTGCCTCCTCCCGACGCTTGGGTCGACCACCCTCGAACCCGGCCGCGATCACCGTGACCCGAACCTCATCAGCCAGGGCACCGTCAATGGTTGCACCAAAGATGATGTTGGCGTCGGGGTGTACCGCATCAGCAACCATGGCTGCCGCTTCATTGATCTCGTGGATCCCCAGGTCGGTACCACCAGCAATCGATAGCAGCACCCCCTGGGCGCCATCGATGGATTCCTCCAGTAGTGGGCTGGAAACGGCGAGTTCGGCCGCCTCCACCGCTCGGTTCTCCCCGCGAGCCGAACCAATGCCCATCAACGCCGAACCTGCGTTGGACATCACTGATTTCACATCGGCGAAATCGAGATTGATCAACCCCGGCGTGGTGATCAGATCAGTGATCCCTGAAACGCCCTGTAGCAGCACCTGGTCTGCCTGCTTGAAGGCATCAATCATGCTCACATTGCGATCTGAGATCTGCAGCAGCTTGTCATTGGGGATAACGATCAGGGTGTCGACCTCCTCGCGAAGGGCGGCCACACCATCCTCGGCTGACTGCGCCCGCCGACGACCCTCAAAAGTGAACGGTCGGGTGACCACGCCAATGGTCAGGGCGCCCAACGAGCGGGCAATTCGAGCGACGACCGGAGCGCCACCGGTACCGGTGCCACCACCCTCACCAGCAGTCACGAAGACCATGTCGGCCCCCTTGATGGCTTCCTCGATCTCCGCTGAATGGTCTTCAGCAGCCTGTGCACCAACTCCGGGATTGGCCCCAGCTCCCAGACCCCTGGTTAGTTCACGGCCGATATCCAACTTGACATCAGCATCGCTCATCAACAACGCCTGGGCGTCGGTATTGATCGCGATGAACTCAACTCCTCGCAGTCCTACCTCGATCATTCGATTGACGGCATTCACGCCACCGCCACCGATTCCGACGACCTTGATTACGGCCAAATAGTTCTGTGGTGCCACGGTGGTGCCCCTCACGTGATTGTGCTGGATAACTGGTCCGCTCCCTGGTCGGAAACCCTAACCTTCAACTAGAGGGTTAATGTTATGTCAACCTGAGATCGTGTAATCAAGTTAGGGCAGGAAGTGCATGAAACCGTGGCAACACGCGGAAGAACCACGATTACTTGATGACCGGAATGCGATTACCTGATCGTCGGCTGGCTCGGCACACTGACATCGAGGTGATTTCCCGGTTGCTTCAACAGAGCCTCCAACACCTCGGCCTTCTGCTCTGATTGGGCCGAGCTCCCCCACTGGACCGTGCGTCCATTGAGCAGGACCAGGGTGATCTGGTCGACGCTGGCAACCCGGATGAAGTCGAGTTTCTGGGCCAGTTCAGTGGGAAGTTCACCAAGCACCCTGGCGCTCTCAGCCAGGGCGGTTTTCTTGATCCTGGGACTGGCCTGCACAAGTGGCAATCCAGGTGGCCGATCAGCGTAGTTCCCGAACAGGGCACCCTCATCATCGAAGGCTGCAAAGCCTGCACCAGTTTCCATCACGGCGACTGGCGTGCGTGGGGTGATGGCGATCCTGATCTGATCCGGCCAATCCCTGGAAACCTCAGCCGACTCAATTGGCGGCAGTTCCTCAACCCGCTCCCGGATCGCTTTCAGGTCGATCCTGGCCAGGGGAACCCCCTTGGGCACAGCTGCGGTGCGCAGTATTCGCTGTTCAGAGATGAGCCCATTACCCGTGACCCTGACGTTACGAACCACCAGGAAACTGGAGAGATACAACAACCAGATCACCAGCCCGATCAGCAGCACCAGGATCAAAGCCAGGAGCCAGAACCTGAACCTGCGCCAACGCTCTGCTCTCCTCCGCCTGGCAAAGTCAGCGCGGGCGAGATCCTCCAGAACAACGGTTTCCTCATCGGGGCCAGCGATTGGCTGGGATTTCCGGAATCGGCCCAGGAGGGATGGCCTAGGCGCCGTCATTGGCTTCGCTGGAATTGGCTTGATTGAGCAAATGCAGTACTTCAGGCCCCAACAAGGTGATGTCACCAGCCCCAAGGGTGAGAATGACATCACCCGGAGTTGCCAGGCGAATCAACTGCGGCGCGGTGGCTGACCAGGAAGATTCAAATACCTTTTGAGAGTCCGGAAGCGGGCAGGCAGCCAGCACCATGGCGCCACTGACTCCGGGTTCTGGATCCTCACGAGCAAGATAGATATCCATCACCACCACAGCGTCAGCGGCTCCCAGTGCCGCGCCCATCTGTTCGCCAAAGATTTTGGTGCGCGAAACCATGTGGGGTTGAAAGGCAACCACCAGGTGTCCCTTGCCCGCGATGGCCCGGGCAGCCTGCAGGTCACCGGCTATCTCCCGTGGGTGATGGGCATAGCTGTCATATACCCGGATCCCGCCTGCTTCGCCCTTGTATTCCATCCTCCGACGGGTGCCTGTGAAACCGGCCAACCCCTCAGCGAGGGAATCGAACCCATACCCAAGTCGAAGACCACAGGCCAAGGCGGCCATGGCATCCAGGACGTAGTGGCGACCGGGAATCTGCAAGGAGACCCGGCCCAGTTGGATATCACCCTGGAAGACGGTGAACTCTGAGCGAGCGCCCACGAACTCCAGGTCGGTGGCCCGCAGGTCAGCCTCGGTGCCCTCACCCACCCGGATGACCTCAAGACCCAGGTCCCCAGCCTCCACAGCAAGCGCCGCCGCACCTGGATCATCGGTGCAGCAAACCAGGAAACCAGTTGGATCGATGCGCGTCAGAAAATCACTGAAGGCCTGATGATACGCAGCCTCCGTACCGTAGTTGTCCAGATGATCTGCTTCCACGTTCGTGACCAAAGCGCCAAATGGCCGATAGACCAGAAAGGCGCCATCACTCTCATCGGCCTCAGCAATGAACAGATCACCACTGCCCTGATGCGCATTTGAACCAGTGACGTTCAGATCGCCACCGATGGCAAAGGATGGATCTGCTCCACAATGCTGCAGCGCCACCGTGAGCAATGACGTGGTGGTGGTCTTGCCATGGGTACCTGCTACTGCGACCACCCGATGACCGGACATCACCGATTCCAGGGCTGCAGACCTGGGAAGCAATCGCAACCCCAGCCGATCAGCTTCCCTGACCTCGGGATTGTCCTCCCGGACAGCAGTTGAGATCACCAGGGTATCCGCACCGTGCACCTGCTCAGCCCGATGACCGACGTAGCAACTCGCGCCCAGTGCCCGCAGTGCCGCCAGGGTGGTGGAATCCTTCGCATCGCTGCCTGAGACCGGAATTCCCCTGGCCAGCATGATCCGGGCAATACCTGACAACCCGGCACCGCCAATGCCAACGAAGTGAACCCTGCCCAGCTGATCAGCCGGGAGAACCACATCCGGTACCGGAACCCTCATCACTTCCCCCCCGCTGCTTCCCGGATCATCTCCGCCAACTTCTCGTCTGCATCCAGAGGTACCACGCCCTGTGCGGCCAGCGACATTGCCTGGAGTCGGGCCGGGTCACCCAGTAGACGAGGGATCTGCTCGGCCACCCAGGTTGGTGTCAGTTCATCATCCGCCACCAACATCCCCCCACCGGCTGCAACAACAGGAGCTGCGTTGTGTGCCTGCTCACCGTTGCCAATCGGCAGCGGCACATAGACCGCCGGAAGGCCCAACCCAGACACCTCAGTCACCGTGTTGCTGCCAGCCCGGCACAAGACCGCATCAACAGCTGAGTAGGCCAGGTCCATCCGATCCACGTAGGTCTCCATCCGATAGGGAACCGCCTCGCTACCGATGCCTGTGACAACCTGTCCATTGGGTCCGACCACATGCAAAACCTGGATACCGGCGGTCGTCAATGAGGCTGCTGCTCCAATCATGGAGTCATTGAGTCGGCGAGCACCCTGCGAACCTCCGGTCACCAGAAGAGTCGGTAAGCCCTCCCTGAGCGAGAAGAAGTCCCTGGCTTCTGCCCGATACGCCGAACGATCCAGGCCGGAGATCAAGGAGCGCACCGGAAGTCCGATGTAGAGACCATTGCGCAGCGGCGTACCCGGAAAACTGGTGGCCACCCAACGAGTCAGTTGCGCACCCAACTTATTGGCCAATCCAGGCACCGCGTTTCCCTCGTGGACCACGATCGGGATCCGACGCCTGCGCGCAGCCAGATAGGCCGGAACCGATACATAACCACCGAACCCGACCACCACATCCGGTTCTACCCGGTCGATCACCTCCAGCGTTGCCTGCAGTGCCGACCACACCCTTCTGGGGGCGGCAACAAGGTCAGCGCCCAATCGACGGGGTAGGGGCACTGCTGGTACCAGTTCAAGTGGCAAACCGGCTGCTGGAATGACCCGGGTCTCCAGTCCGCGTGCTGTCCCCAGCGCTGTGATCCGGCAATCCGGGGACTGACGCCTAAGGGCATCGGCCGTGGCAATAAGGGGTGAGGTATGGCCTGCGGATCCGCCTCCGGCCATCAACACCCGGAGGGTTGAGGTCACCTACCGAACCTACCGCGCCAGGGTTTGAGGACCGCAACTGAATCCCCGGACGAAGCACTACCCTTCCTGGCCCGCCTCCGGTTTTCCAGGGCCAGTCGGGCTTCTGGTTCATTGCGGGCAAAGTTGATCAACAGCCCCAGGGCAACCAGCATTGGCACCAGTGCTGATCCGCCATAGGACACCAGCGGCAATGGCAACCCAATCACCGGCATCACTGCCAACACCATGCCGATGTTGATCATCATCTGTACCAGCAACCAAACTCCCACCCCTGCAGCCAGATAGCGCACGAACGTGTCAGCGGTGGTCATCGCCAGTCGAAAGCAGGCCCAGAGGAGCGCGCTGAACAAGAACAGGACCAATAGGGTGCCAAAGAGGCCCCACTCCTCACCAATCACCGCGAAAATGAAGTCAGTGTGGGCTTCGGGCAGGTTGCCCCACTTCTGCTGGCTGGCCGAGAGTCCCCTGCCCAGCAGACCACCATTGGACATACCCAGCAGCCCATTACCCGCCTGCCACCCGGTTTCCCGGAAGTTCTGGAAGGGGTCCATGAATGTGGTCAACCGGGCCAATCGCTTCTCACTGGTAGCGGCAATCCAGAGCACTCCCACCCCAGCGATGCCCAGGGCCATCAGGAACCAGCGCCCGGGTAGCCCGGCCACCCACAACATTCCCAGCAGAATGCCGATCAGCACCAGCGCAGTTCCCAGATCCTGGCCCACCATCACCAGCACCGTGATCACAAACACCGCCGGCACCACCGGGAGCAGGATGTGTCTGGTTTGGTCGAGCAGTTTCTCCTTCTTGCTCAGCACTGTCGCCGTCCACAAGATGATTGCGAGCTTGGCTACTTCGGAGGGCTGGATCTGGACCGGCCCCAGGCGCAGCCAATTTCGATTGCCGTTAACCGTGGCGCCAAGAGGAGTTTGCACCAGGATAAGAAGCACAATCGCCCCTGCTACTGCGGGCCAGGACAGGATACGCAACCAGCGCTGCGGGAACCGGGAGGCCACAAATGCTGCACCCAGGCCCAGCAGTACCCAGACCACCTGACGCACGAAAACGTGGTAGCTGTCCTGTTCAAATTGTCGGTAGGAGTAAACGCTGGATGCGCTGAGCACCATCATCAGGCCAAAGGCCAACAGAATGGAACTGCATCCGATGAGCACGTAATAGACAGTCAGCGGCCGATCAAAGCGCTGTTTGGCCTGCTGGACCCAGGCCGGGCTGGTCAATGACCTGGAGGTACTGCTGATACTCATGGTCACCTCCTGATCTGATTGACGCAGTCCTACTCGTTTTGCTCCAACAGCCTTCGTACGGCCGCAGCGAAGGCATCACCACGCTCGCCATAGTTGGCAAACATGTCCATGGATGCACACCCAGGCGCCAGCAGTACGGTGTCACCGGCCTGGGCCAGTCCTGCGGCTGCGCGGACCACCTCATCCATGATCGTGCTGTTTTCGCTGGATCCAGTGTGACTGGGGTTGGACTCAATCACGCGCACCTGCGGCGCGTGTCGTTGCAAGGCCTCCCTGATCAGTGGCGCATCCGCGCCGAGGAGTACGACGCCACGCAACCGATCCCGGACGGCAAGGACCAATTCATCGAATCTGGCTCCCTTGGCCAGCCCACCGGCCACCCACACGATGGATTCATATGCCTGCAATGACGCTGTGGCTGCATGCGGATTGGTGGCCTTTGAATCATCGACATAGGCAACCTGATTCACCGAGGCAACGAACTCAATCCGGTGGCCATCCGAGTGGAAATTGGTCAGTGCCTGCTTGACCGCAGCGTGAGGTACTCCGTGGGACAGGGCCAGTGCCGCCGCCGCCAGCGCATTGGCCACGAAGTGCGGAGCCTGGCTGGATAACTCCTCCAGAGTGCAGATCTCCGCGGCAGTCGTCTGTCGGTCCTCGATGAAGGCTCGGTCAGCGAGGACATTCTCCACCAGACCAACCATGCCGACCGTGGGAGCGCCAAGAGTGAAACCGATCGCCCGGGCCCCCTCGACCACATCAGCGTCCCGAACCAGTTGTTCGGTGACCGGGTCGGCCACGTTGTAAATGCAGGCCCGTTGCACACCGAGATAGATTCTGCCCTTGTCGGCTGCATAAGCCGACATCGAGTCATACCAGTCCAGATGGTCCTCAGCGAGATTCAGCACCGCTGCTGACTGAGCCTGCATCGAATCGGTGTAATGGAGTTGAAAGCTGGACAACTCCACCGCCAGCACATCCCAGGGTTCAGGATCCATTACTGCTTCCACGATCGGCAATCCGACGTTTCCACAGGCAACTACCCGGCGGCCCGATGTCCTGAGAATCTGCTCAAGCATCTGGACCGTGGTGGTTTTTCCGTTGGTACCGGTCACGGCCAACCAGGGTGCAGGATGATCTGGGTGACGCAGGCGCCAGGCAAGTTCGACCTCCCCCCAGATCGGGATCCCCCGATCCCGGGCCTGGACCAGTAGGTCCGAACTGGGACGCCAGCCCGGCGAAGTAATCAGTACATCAGTGTTGTCGGGCAGAACTGAGGAGCTGCCCTCACCAAGCCGAACAGTGGCCCCCAGGATCTCGAGCAGATGGGCCTTTTCAGGTCGATCCCCCGCTGTGGAGTCATCCAAAGCTGTCACCGAGGCACCCAGGTGGGTCAGGTTGTCGGCAGCCGCAAACCCAGAAACCCCCATTCCGGCGACCACCGCACGGATCCCGCTCCAGTCGTCCAGCCGTCCCAGGCTGTCCAATCCTGGCTTCATGAACCAGCAACCCATTCTGCATAGAAGACACCCAGGCCCAGGGCGACCAGGATCCCGCAGATCAGCCAGAACCTGATCACCACGGTTATCTCGGCCCAGCCAAGCAGTTCGAAGTGGTGGTGTAGTGGCGCCATCCGAAACAGGCGTTTGCCCTTGGTGGCCTTGAAGAAGCCCACCTGCAGGATCACCGACAAGGTCTGGGCCACGAACAAACCACCCAGAAGTGCCAACAAGAACTCGGTTCGGGTCAGGATGGCCATGCCGGCCAGGGCGCCACCAAGAGCCAGTGAACCGGTGTCCCCCATAAAGATCCGGGCCGGTGAGGCATTCCACCACAGGAAACCGAAACAGGCTGCTGTGATCGCTGCTGCGACCACAGCCAGGTCGAGTGGGTCCCTGACCTCATAGCATTTGGGTCCCGGAGAACGGCCGCACCATTGGTTGTTCTGCCAGATATTCACCAGGGTGTAGGCACCAAAGACCATCACACAGGCACCTGCCGCGAGACCATCAAGGCCATCGGTCAGGTTGACCGCATTGCTGGCTCCGGCGATGAGCAACCAGATGAAGGCCAGAGCCAGGAAAGTTGGGAGTACCAGCCAACTGATGTCCCGGGTGAATGAGATCGCATGACTGGCCGGGGTCTGTCCCCGACTATCTGCCAGCATCGGGGAGAGGGCCAGCCATCCGAAGACCAGCGCAACCGCGGTCTGGCCAATGAACTTGGCCCGACTACGCAATCCCAGGTTGTGTTGCTTGGCGATCTTCAGGTAGTCATCGACGAATCCCACGCTACCCAGTCCGACGAACAAGAAGAGCAACAACAATGCTGATTCCGATGGTGGACGACCAGTCAGCAGTTTCGCCGTGAAGTACGCGATCACTGTGGACAACACGATCACCAGACCACCCATGGTCGGGGTGCCTCGTTTCTCGTGGTGTGTGGTGGGCCCGTCCTCACGGATGAGTTGTCCATAGCCCCTGCGGGCCAGGAAGGCGATGGCGTATCTGGTACCAATCAGAGCCAGAAAGAGGGACAGGCCGCCAGCCAGAAGTATGGCTCTCAAACTATTTGACCTCCGTGCCGACCCGGGTGTTGCTCCAGTAACGCTTGAGCCACGGCTTCCAGGCCGATCGACCGTGATGCCTTGACCAGAACAACGTCATTGCTCCGGACATTCTGGCGCAACCACTCAGTGGCCCCATCAGGCGACTCCACCTTGACGGTGTGGCTACGGTCACCAGCCAGCGCATTTCGCCCAAGGGCGATCCCACTGGCGCCAGGACCGACAGTCAGTACTACGTCTATGTCCTGGGTACCTGAGCCAACCTGTTGGTGCAGCCGGCTGCTACCTGCACCCAGTTCTCGCATCTCCCCGAGTACAGCAATGGTGCGGCGCCCGGTTCGTTTCCCAATGGCACCAAGGGTACTGAGCGCGGCCTGCATGGATTCGGGATTGGCGTTGTAGGCGTCATTGATCACCACCAACCCATCAGCACCCTCGCGCAGCTCCATCCGCCACGGCGACAGTGTCGTGATCTGTTCCAGTGCGCTCACGCACTCCCGGAACTCAAGCCCACAGGCCCCTGCAGCCGCTGCCACGGCAGCTGCGTTCAGCGCCTGGTGTTCACCAAGGAGTTGCAGGCTCACCTGTTGTCCTACCCCACGGTTACTAAGTTGGAACCGGGCGCGCCCGTAGTCATCGAGTCGCACCTGGCTCAGTTGCAGATCAGCGCTCTGCGCCCGGCCGAAGGTAATTACTGATCCCGCACACCGCTCAGCCATTGAAGCCACCTCAGGATCATCCTGGTTGAGCACTGCAACACCATCTGTATCCAGCGCCTCCACCAACTCACCCTTGGCCAGGCCGATATTGGTGCGGCTCCCGAACTCACCCAGGTGAGCCGTGCCCACATTGAGCACCAATGAGACGTCGGGGGGAGCAATCCGGGCCAGCTCGGCCAGATGCCCAATCCCCCTGGCACCCATCTCCAGAACCAGGAATCGGGTGCTCTGGTTTGCCCTCAGCACTGTCAGCGGGAGTCCGATCTCGTTGTTGAACGAGCCCCTGGTGGCAACCGTTTCGGCCGACCTGGCAAGAATCCAGGCCAACATGTCCTTGACCGTGGTTTTCCCAGCTGAACCGGTTACTGCCACCACGATGAGATGTTCTCGAAGTTGGGCAAGCACCACCCTGGCCAACTCCTGCAGGGCGAGTTGTACGTCGGGCACCACCACCGTCGGCAGGGCGCCGACCGGCCTGGAGCCGAGTACTGCCACCGCTCCAGCGGCAGCGGCCACCTCAGCGAAGTCGTGGCCATCCACGTGCTCACCCCGGAACGCCACGAACAGGTCTCCCGGCATTGCCTCCCTTGAATCAATCACAGCCACACCGGTGACCTCAACGTCGGAGTCACCATGGATCTGGCCACCAACGACCTGGGCCACCCGGTCCAGTGAGAGTGGAATCATCAGGCCTCCTCCAGTGCGGCCCGCAACTGCACCCGATCATCAAAGGGGCGCACCACTCCAGCAATTTCCTGACCGGTCTCGTGGCCCTTCCCGGCCACCAGGACAGCATCTCCCGACCCAGCGAGGGAAACCGCCGTCCGGATAGCCGTACCCCGATCGGCTATCTCAAACACCTGGGCCCGAAGGCCTTCAGCAATCTGATCGGCCCCCTCCCTGACCTGGGATCTGATCAATTCGGGCTGCTCAGAACGTGGGTTGTCATCAGTGATGATGAGGACATCAGCCAATTCTGCGGCTACCGCCCCCATGAGTGGCCGTTTGCCCTGGTCCCGATCACCACCAGCACCCAACACCACGATGACCCGACCAGGCACCATCTGACGCAGCGATTCCAGAGCCGCCCTGACTGCATCTGGTTTATGGGCATAATCAACAACCGCCAGGAAGTCCTGACCAGCGACCACACCTTCCAGACGACCCGGAACACTGGTCACTCCAGCCAACCCAGCCACGACCTGCGCCGGGTCGAGGCCTGAATTAGTGGCCAAGGCAATGGCGCAGAGGGCATTGGCGACATTGAACTCGCCAACCAACCCGGTTCGGGCCTTCAGGTCCAAGCCATCTGGACCCAGCACCCGAAAACTGGAACCAGCCAGGTCCTGGGAAATCTCAGTGGCCACCCAGTCGGCACTCCGGTCCCTGATGGACATGGTCTGCATGGGGATCGAGGCGATCCCAAGCAGGTCCCGCCCATGCTCGTCATCAATATTGGTGATACCCATTCGAGCCCGCTCTGCTGTGAACAACCCGGCCTTGGCCGCAAAGTAGTCAGCCAGGTCATGGTGAAAATCAAGGTGGTCACGCCCGAGATTCAAGAAGGCAGCCACGTCGAAAATGATTCCGTCGACCCGACCAAGGACCAGTGCATGTGAGGAAAGCTCCATGGCACAGACATCGACGCCCTGCTCCACCATCATGGCCAGCAGGCCCTGCAGTTCGGATGCTTCTGGAGTCGTCAGCGCGGAGTCAATCTCAAGTCCGTTGATTCTGGTACCGATGGTGCCAACCACCGCTGCCGGATGACCGATGGCCGAAAGGGCTCCCTCAAGCAAACGCGTGGTGGTGGTCTTGCCCTGGGTCCCGGTTACCCCAAGCATCCGGAGGTGCTCACTGGGTCGGTGGTAAACCGCCGCTGCAACCCTGCCCAGTACCGCACGCGGATTCTCCACCTGAACCACTGGCACGTCGTACGCCGTGCAGAGTCCGGCACCTGCTGAATCGGTGAGCACCGCAAGCGCACCTCGCGAAATGGCCTCACCGGCAAACCGCGCACCATGGGTGCGCTCACCCGGAAGGGCCACGAATAGGTCCCCCCGGCAAACCAGGGCGCTGGACAGGGTAATCCCACTGATCTCGACCCCGGAGCCACCCGAACGGAGACCAGATCCACCCACAAGGGCAGCCAGGGTGCCCAGGGCAACCGGCTGCAGGTTCTGGGGGCGCTGGGGAAAGTGGTCCATCACAGACCGACGCTACCGGCTGCCCCGACCCCAGTATGCGGGCAGGTTGATTGCTGGCGTTCCGGTTGGCGCCACGGCGTACTTCTGCAGGACATAGTTCATGATGTCGTGGAAGACAGGACCTGCTGTGGAACCACCAGATGCTCCGCCAGCCTGAGGGTGGCGCACCACCACATAGACAGTGAACCGGGCTGCATCGGCGGGCGCAAATCCGCCAAAGGAGACATCAAACCCGCCACCCTGGTAGCAGTTGCAGGCACCACCGACTGCCTGAGCAGTTCCTGTCTTCCCAGCCACTCGGTAACCAACCACCCCTGCCCGAGGCGCTGTGCCCACACCCTCGGTGGTGACCATTTCCATCATCTGGCTCATCTGCTTGGCTGCAGATCTACTGACCACTCGATGTCTACTGGCCGTCTCCGTACCGACCGTCTGCCCGGCGTAGTTGGTTTGCCTACCTGAGATCAGGCTTGGGGTGATTCGCTCACCGTCATTGGCAATGGTGTTCACCGCTGTCGCCATCTGCAATGCGGTAACTGCAACGCCCTGCCCAAAACTGATATTTGCCTTTGACAGGGCTGACCAGGCGGCCGGATCCGGGAGCAGGCCCCGCGATTCCCCGGGTAGGCCGATATCCGTGCGTTGTCCCAGGCCGAACTTCTTCAGATAGGTCCAGAGTTGGGTGGCTGAAAACCGTTCGGCGGCAAGGACGGTGCCGATATTGGAGGATTTGGCGATCACCCCGGTGGCAGTCAGATTCAGTCGCCCATGGTCGAAGTAGTCATGGATGACCCGATCCATGACGGGCAACTCGCCGGGAACGGAGATCTGGGTAGTAGGAGTCACCTTGTTGGCATCCAGCAACGAGGCAAAGGTGAGCACCTTTTCCACCGAGCCCGGTTCATACACGTCACTCACCGCTCGTGAACCCAGGTCAGCCTTTCGGTATCTCAGCCGGTTGTTGGGGTCGAAGGTCGGGAAGTCGGCCAGGGCGAGGATTTCGCCAGTTCGGGAATCAAGAACCACCGCACTGCCTGAATCGGCATTTGCCCGTTGCACAGCATCTCTGAGTACCCGTTGGGCATACCACTGAACATCGCGATCAATGGTCAATTGGATGTCGTTCCCATTGACCGGTGGGGTCAGCGAGTTCTCGCCCAGGGGCATCTTGTTGCCGGATGCCAACTCGAAGCTTTCCTTGCCATCGCGCCCGGCCAATTGCCGATCAAAGGCGCGCTCGATACCACCCTGTCCCTTCTCCTTGCCATCGGATTCCTTGTCCTCGCCCAGGAATCCGATCAGATTGGCGGCCACGTCATCTGCTGGGTAGTAGCGCACTGGATCCGGTCGGGAATCAATCCCTTTGAATTTGTGTTTCCGGATCTGATCGAGAACTTCCTTGCCGAGGGTTGCCGGCACCCGTCGGGCCAGGTAAACGAACCGGGAATCAGGTTGCTGCAATTTGGGTAGCAACTCGAAGTAATCAGCATTGATGTGATCCGCGATGATCTTGGCGATCGCAGGCGCGTCAGGCGCTGTGTACTCAGGGTCGGCTACCAGCATCACGCCATCGATGGACTTGGCCAGCGCCACGCCATTGCGGTCCAGGATTTCCCCGCGGGTGGCCGGCAGGGTCAACGTCACCCCTCCGGAGTATCCGGCCTTCCGAGCGATGTCCTTGGCTCCCACGGTCTGGATCTGGACCAACCGTGCCCCAAACAGAACAGCCACACCCACAACCACAACCAAGACAAATCGCAACCTGGCATGGCTGGACCCACGCTTACCGGACAGGGCCTTGGGTTTGGCTCCTGATCTGGGTTTAGCTGTTTGTGTCAACAGTGGACTCCGGACGCTTCAGTCGTGAGATTTGAGTTGTGTTACAACTGCTTCCCATTTCTACCTGTTCCCGGTTATCGGTTCTGGGAGGCAGCGCCGGTTCCAGTCGGGGATTGTTCAATTTGGGCTGCGGTGTCAGCGGACAACTGCTCACCAGTTCCTGGCGCAGGAGCAGCCGGTACCCGCAACACGATCCGTTTCGGAGTCAGTTGCGCTGGCTTGCCTGCTGGATTCGGGTTGATCCGAATTCCCGGTCCGCCAACTGCTGGAGTTCGATCACCCAGGACCTTGCCATCACTGAGCTGCAGGAAGGCCGGAGCGGTTGGTGGCACCATGCCCATCTGTTTTGCCTTCTGCGCCAGGGCCTGCGGATTGCGCAGCGCGTCCAGCTCCAGGGATAGGCGTTGTTCCTTGGCCAGTAACGCATCCGCCTCGTTCTGCAGACGCGTTGTCTCAAATGCCTTGTCCTGCATATTTGTGTTGAAGGCCAGGATCCCAAGTACCCCCGCCACCATGATCGCCATCAGCAGGATCACAAAAGGCGCGGTTGCCGCCTTTGCCGGTACCGGTGGCACCACCACCAACCGAGCCCGTTCCACGGCAACCTCTGCAAACCGAGGAACCCGGACCTTTGCTGCTGACCAGTTAGTACTCATGCTGCTCTCCCCTTGGATACCAATTCAGCAGCGCGCAGGCGCACCGATGCCGCGCGCGGGTTCTGGGCGATTTCAGCCTCTGAGGCCTTCTCGGCGCCTCTGGTCAGCAATCTCAGCGGCGGTTGGTCAGCCTCACCCCTGATCGGTAGGTCGGGAGGCAGTTTGGAGGTGCTGTATTCGGCGAGGACCTGCTTGGTGATCCGGTCCTCGAGGGATTGGTAGCTCTCCACCACAATCCTGCCCTTCACCCGTAGGGACTCAATAGCCGCTGGAAGTGCCTTGCGGAGTACCCCCAACTCGTCATTGACCTCGATCCGTAGCGCCTGGAAGGTGCGTTTTGCTGGATGCCCACCAGTACGTCGGGCTGCTGCCGGGATGGTTTCCCGAATCAGGTCGACCAGGCGCGCAGAGGTACTGAACTGCTCGCGTTCCCGTTCTTTGACGATGGCTTTGGCAATCTGGCGGGCAAATCGTTCCTCGCCAAACTTGTTCAGCAGCCTGGCAATCTCACCCATTGAGTAGGTATTGAGCACCTCAGCGGCGGTGATGCCGGTGGAATCATCCATCCGCATGTCCAGGGGCGCATCAGTCGAGTAGGAGAAGCCCCGGTCTGTCTGGTCAAGTTGCATGGAGGAGACACCCAGGTCAAACAACACCCCGTTGACCTCATCCATGCCCAAATCGGCCAGTACCTGGGGTATCTGGTCATACACCGCATGTACCAGGGTGACCCGGTCCCCAAATCCAGCCAGTCGCTGCCCAGCCCGATCCAATGCATTGGGATCACGGTCAATCCCGATGACCCGTGCTGTCGGGCAATGGCGCAGGACCGCCTCGCTGTGACCACCAAGCCCCAGTGTGGCATCAACGAGCACCGACTGGGGTTCCTCAAGCGCAGGTGCCAACAGAGCCAGGACCCGATCCAGTAACACCGGAACGTGGGTCGGATTCGGCATCTGCTCAACCCAGCCTTTGGGCCAGTAGCGACAGTCCCAACACCAGGAGTGCCACCGCGGTGGACATCATGGCGGTGACCAGCATGGTCAGGGCCGCGTCCATGAACTCATGGCGGACCCGCCGTTGCGGTGTCCCGGCAGAGACACAGGTATTGCCACTCATCTGGATCGACCCCTCGTTTGTTGGCTGGTTGTTGCTGGGTGATCGCCTGACCAGGTTCAGCGTCTGCCCCTGATCTGTCGTGGAGCCACGACAGCGGGAGGGAAGCGGCCGACTGGCGCCGGGGAAGGTGCGTCAGTTGGCCCACCAGGGGCAGACGCGAGCCTCGTCATGCGAGCACCGTTATTTAGTTGTCTGGATCTCCCCTAGAAGCCAGGGAAGATTTCGGTTTGCAGGTCTGAATAGCCGGGTTCCTGGGCCTGGGTGTATTCCGCCCACTTGGTTGGGTTCCAGATCTCCAAACGGGTGTAGACCCCAATCACCTTTGCTTCGCGGTCCAGTTCGGCGTACTCCCGCAGTTCTGGGGAGATCGTGATCCGGCCCTGCGCGTCCGGAACCTGCTCACTGGCCAGGGCGAACAGCATCCGGCCATAGGCGCGCAACCGTCCATCCGTTTGGGAGGCCTGGGCGAACCGGGCTGAGAACTCATCGAAGGCTGCCCTGGTGCGCACATCCAGCGCTCGATCCTGACCGCGAGTGATCACCAAACCCTCCTTCATCTCCTCACGAAACTTCGCCGGAAGGAAGAGTCGACCCTTTCCGTCGAGTTTCGGGGTGTGGGTGCCAACGAACATTCAGCACCTCTCTTCCTCCACTTTCCACCACCGTACTCCACTTTCCTCCACTACACACTACTTTTCTCATCAATTTCTCCACTTTCTTGAGTGGGGGCTCACAAGCCGGCCGGTTAGGCGGAGCTACCGGTGGCCAATCAGGTGCCGGTGACTGCAGGCAAGAAAAAACCCGACTCCGGATGGAGTCGGGTTAGTTGCGTGATGATCCAGCCAGCGCAGGCCGGTGCGGTTCAGAAGGGGGGATCGTCTTCTCGGCCTCGTGGTTTCAAGAAGCCCCCATCAATGATGTGGTCGGCCTCTGGACCGGAATGGGAGGCCTGTCGTCCCTGCCAGGCTGCCAGCGTGATCGTGGTAGCTGCCACCATCACCACAAATCCCAGGATGCCCAACCAGGTCTGCTGAGCCATGGCACCGCCCAGGAGCATGGCCAACCCGATTATGACGCCAACCACGGCTCCACCAGCACGCACCTTCGCCGCACGCTGCTGTTTGCGACCGCGCAAAGTGGCCACGAAATTGGGGTCTTCCGCAGCCAGGGCTTGCTCCATCTGCGCCAGCAGACGGTTCTCCTCATCGGATAGTGGCACCTTGCCTCCTCCTCGATACCCGTCAAGTCTAGGCAGGTACCCGGCCATCTTGGTAGGCAAGGGCAGATCTTTTTTCCAGTTCATTGCTGGAAGTCAGAATAATGCGGCTGGAGCAATCAACTGCTGACCGTATTTGGTGGCCACTGCATCCCGGACAGCATCAATGTCCTCCCAGCCACGGCCACCAGCACCCAACACCAACTGACGGTGCACTCTGTCTTTGGGGATCAGCCCCTCCAGTCTCACTCCCAGCAGTCGGATGCGGGCTCGCTGCAGGTGCAGGCCAGCAAAGAGCTGGCCAAGCAGCGCATAGATCTCCTCAGTCACATCTGTCGCTTCTGGAAATACCCGGGAACGAGTAATGGTGCTGAAATCAGAGAACCTGATTTTGAGCACCACACTGCGACCAACCAGCCCAGCGGCACGGACTCGGTATCCCACCTTGTTGCTCAGCCTGAGCAACTCCCGCTGGACCACCACGGGGTCATCAATATCGCGCCCAAAAGTCTCCTCGCTACCGATACTGCGTTCAGCACCAGTCATCCGGTTCGTCGCTGACAGCACATTCTGATCCGTGCCCCAGGCCAGGTGATGGAGGGCCAGGCCAGCAGCTGCTCCCAGGATGCGTTGCAGCACCTCGATCGGGGTATGGGCCACGTCCCCAACGGTGACCAGGCCCATCTGGTGCAACCGCTCGCGGGTCCGCTCTCCAACACCATGCAGTTCACCCACATCCAGTGGATGCACCAGGCTCACTACTTCTTCTGGTGGCAGTACGAACACCCCATCAGGCTTTGCCCTACGGCTGGCCAACTTCGCCATCGAAACCGACCCAGCGATCCCGATCGAGCATGGGATCTGTTGCTCGTCTGCGATCCGGGCCCTGATCATCTCGGCTACCTCCACCGGTCCGGCATAGCGGCGCCGGGTTCCGGTGAGATCCAGAAAGGCCTCATCCATGGAGGCCATCTGCAGCACTGGGGAAACCTCCCGCAGTACCTGCATCACTGACCGGGAGACCATTTCATAAGTCTGGTAATCCGGCGGCAGCACAGTCAGGTCAGGACACAGGCGATGAGCACGAGTCATCGAGATACCTGCGCTGAGGCCATGCCTGCGGGCTGGGTAATTCGCCGCCAGCACCACCCCGCGAATGCCGCCGCCAACTGCTACCGGAATCTGCTGCAATCGTGGTTGATGGCGGGTTGAGACGGAGACGAAAAAGGCATCCATGTCAACGTGCATGATCGAGCAATCCATCAGGCGTGAGTTCATCCCAGCCCCCAGGGAGCCTGGCGCCGACTGACCACCTGCGACCAACCCAACCGCGACCCAGCGGATTGACCAGTACGACGACTACCTGAAGGAAAGTGCGTGGAGCTGGGTGGCCAGGGTGAAGTACTCCGGGCGTTGCGACACGGCCCGTTCAAGGTCAATGAGGGCGGACCCGGCTCCGGGCTCAAGGTCCACGAGTGCAGCAGGTACCAGATCAGTGAAAACCCGAACTCCGTGCAGGGAGCCCAGCAGGTAGCCGGACTGTTCCAGGAGCGTACGCAGTTCGGCCTCGGTGAACCTGTGCTCACGGTCTGCGGTTGGGTTGTCCAACAGTTCCAGAGCCATTTGGAAATGCCCGGCCATTGCATGACTGAGGACCCCTGCATGGCGTTGTCGCACCAGTAAGGAAAGAGCCCCGCCGGGCCGAAGCGCCCTGGCAATACCAGCAAGAGCGGCCTGATGATCCCCGACCACACCGAAAACCTCATGACAGAGCACCAGATCAACACCGCCCAGTCCAGCAGCCAGCCGCCCCGCCGCCAGGTCACCCAGATCGCCCTGGATACCAACCACCCGGTCCGCAACACCGCTCTCCTCAGCTCGGCGAGCAGCAGCAGCCAGGGCATCCGGGCTGGGATCCATGACGGTGACCTGATGCCCAAGTTCTGCGATCCGGACTGCGAACCCGCCGGTCCCGCCGCCGATATCCAGGACCTGCGCAGGGGTGGTGGCATTGTCCAACAAGGCCTGCAACTCATCCCAGATGATTGCGGTACGGACGAGGCTGCGACGTCGCGAGGGCCGGTCAGGGTCTGCCATGGGACCCACACTAATGGCCTCACCCCGCACTCCCCTGGCTTGTGTGCCACAACTTCGGAGCAGCTTGTTGCGGTGCGGCCCGAGTCGACTGTGCCACCGGCCGCCCCGCAATATGCTCGTGCACCGCAGACATCCCTGCGGACCGCCACAGCGAATGCAACTGCGCCAGGTCCCAGGCTCCGGTGGCAACCAAGGACACACCTCTGCGGCCAGTACGCCGCAGGGTGCCCTGCACCAGGAGCAACCAGGACCCGAAAACGGTGCTGGCACAGGTCGCCTGGGCATCCTCGAAGAAGGTGGCATCAACCGGCCCGGTGGAATCCTCAACAGTCAGGAAGATGACCCGCCGCCCTGACTTCAGTGGTGGCGTCTGAGTGGCCACCTTCACGCCAGCAACCCACAGTTGCGTCCTGTTCCTGGCCTGAAGCAACTGATCTGCTCGGGTCACCCCGAACTCAGCGAGAAACTCGGCATAGAAATCCAGGGCGTGCTGACTGACATCCAGGCCAAGTACCTCAAGTTCGGCCCGGACCCGGTCGGCTGCAGACATCTCCGGGAGCGCAGGTACAGCTGTCTGACCTGTCCCCAGATCCAACACCAATTGAGTCGAGGAAACCGGCTCAGCGACCCTGCCGGCTGCGACTCGGGGCCTGCTGGCCCGGTGCAGCTGATCCAGTTCACTCACCTGCAGGAGCAGGTCCCGGCGGGTCTGTTGCTCCCGTCGCCGCGAGTACTCCGTGCCAATCTGATGGATCTGGTCGAAGGCTCCGGCCAGCACCAGCCTTTCCACCACCGGTCGGGACACGGCCGCACGATGCCAGAAGTCACTGAGCGAGCTGAACCTACTGCCCGCCCGACGAGCGGTCAGGATCTGTTCCAGCTCAGCCTCATTGATCCCTTTGAGCTGCGCCAGGGCGATTCGGATGCCATAACCGGTTGACACCTTCTCCACCTGATAGGTCTTCGCACTGGTATTGACATCAATCGGCAGGATTGCGATGCCGAGTTGCCGGGCATCATCAAGCAGCATCCGCTTGGGGTACATCCCCGGATCATGGGTCAGCACTCCGGCGATGAAGTGAGCTGGCCAATGAGTTTTCAGCCAGGCAGATTGAAAGGTGGGCAGCGCAAAGGCTGCAGCATGCGCCTTGCAGAACCCAAAGGACCCAAAGGACTCCAACACCTCCCACACCCGGGTGGTCACGTCCCTCGAATAACCCCTGTCAACTGCACGGTTGAAGAACCAATGCCTGGTCCGGGCCACATCCTCTGGTCTGCCCAGCGCCCGGCGGGCCTCATCTGCCTGCGCCAGGGTGCACCCGGTGAGCTGGGCCAGCACCTCAATCACCTGTTCGTGGTAAACCACTACCCCGCGAGTGGAGGACAGGATGGGACGCAGGTCATCGTGCAGGTACTCAGGAAGCTTCCAGCCCTGTTTCGCATTCAGGTAGGGCCTGATCATGTCGCTCTTGACCGGCCCGGGGCGGAACAAGGAGATATCGGCAATGATGTCCTCAAAGCCATCAATCCCGGACTTCGCCACTAATTCGCGTTGACCTGGTGACTCGATCTGGAACACTCCAAGCGTCCGGCCACTTGAAATCAACTGATAGGTGCTTGGGTCATCAAATGGCACCTGGGTCTGGTCGTCCAGATCCACCCGGACCCCATCCACCCGATCAATCAACTCAATCGCATGTGCCATTGCTGACTGCATCCGGATCCCGAGAACATCCAGCTTGAGTAGGCCCAGGTCCTCCACGTCATCCTTGTCGAACTGGCTCATCGGATAGCCCAGGGCACTGGGTTGCACCGGGGTACGGTCCAGCAGGGAGACATCCGAGAGCAGTACTCCACATGGATGCATGGCAATATTTCTGGGCAAACCATCCAGGCTTTCCACCAGTTCGAAGAAGGTCTCAAAACAACCCCACTCCCCAGCCAGCGCCCTTCTGGCCAGCGCGGTATCCCGCAACTCAGGAAGCCGCGCCAGTACCGCCCGGGCGTTACGGGCCCGCACCCGGGGGAACGCCTTGGCCAGGGCACCGATCTCGCCGGGAGGCATCCCCAGGGCCGCGCCGACATCCCGAATCGCATGACGCACTTTGTAGGTGTCCATCATCGAGACCACGGCACAACGCTGCGTCCCGTATCTGGCCAGGATCGCGTCATAGACCTCCAACCGCCTGGCTGATTCAACATCGATGTCGATATCAGGCAGGGAGGTACGCAGCGGCGAGAGGAATCGTTCCATCAACAACCCGTGCCGAATCGGGTCCACACCGGATACCCCGAGCAGGTAATTGACCAGACTGCCTGCACCTGACCCGCGAGCAGCGCTCCTGATCCCCAGTTCTTTGATGATCCCGGTGACCTCAGCAACCGCCAGGAAGTAGGAGGCGTAACCCAGGGAATCGATCAACTGGAGTTCGTCATCCAGCCGCTTCCAGACCCGTTGTCTGGGCCCATTGCCATAGCGATCAGGAATCGCTGCCTCACATTTGTATCTCAGGGCCAGTGCTGCCGAACGGGTACTGGGCTGACCAGCGATCTCGAACTCGGGAAAGTGCACCCGGCCAATGCCAAGGTCAGCCACTGGATCGATCACACATTGTTCAGCCACAGCCCTGGTCCGGGTCAACAAGCGCAACGCCGCATTGGCACCCAGGCCGGCAGCACTACAGATCTCCTCAGCAAGCCGGCGCATCTGCGCCCCGGACTTCAGGTATCCCTCAGCATTACTGCGGTCCAGGTGTCGGGGATCCAGCGGCACCAGTCGCCGGGAGGCATCCAGGATGTCCACCGTGGGGGCGGCACCTCGATGACCATGACGCACTGCATTGGTCAGCACTGTGGGGAGTTGCAACCGTTGGGCCAGCCCAGCCATCCGGGCCGCATGAGCCCCAGAAGCCGGCCCGGTGCCGGCAAGTCGATGAGAAACCAGTTCAACCAGGAGCCGATCTGCAGCCAGGCCGCGCCACCAGTTCAGGCAATCAGTTGCCAGGTCATATCGATGCTGGGTAACCAATCGCCCCAGAGCCGAGGCGGGCCCGAGCAGCACCAGTAGATCTGAACCGGGCAGGTACTTCGTAAGCAGTTCAGGAGTACAGACTGGTTGTCCCTGATTCACAGCCGCCTGGGCATGGGCCGCAGAAATAAGTCGACACAGAGCAGCCCAGCCGCGGGAACTGCTGGCCAGAAAAGTAACCCGGGGAAAGCGCTGATCCCGGATCCGACCTCCTTTTGCAGGGGTGCCACCAACAGTGCTCCCAAACGGTGCCGAACCAGTCTCATGGACAGCCAGATCAGCACCAAGGATCGGGCTGATCCCAGCCCGCTGACAGGCATTGACAAAGCGAACCGCACCATAGACACCATCCCGGTCGGTCAGAGCCAAGGAGTCCATCCCATGTTCGGCTGCTCGCTCAACCAGGGCGTCTGGATGCGATGCCCCAAAACGCAGGGAATAACTCGAGGCGACGTGCAGGTGGGTGAACTGCTCAGGCACTTCTGGGTCTCTGGGCCGGTGCAACCGTCAGGGTCGGATGCGCTGACAATCCAAGCGAGGTCTCAATCAGGGCCAGGAACCGGTCTGCCTCACGAACCAGGTCATCAGCCTCACGGGCACTCACCGCCCGAGTGGACCCTGCCTCCGCTGCCGCCCGCTTTCGGGCTCCAGAAGCAAAGAAGTCAGCCCATTCAGAAAACTCCGGGGCAACCTCAGCCAACAGCACCCAGGCATTCTTCTGGGCTCTCGGTTTGCCTGAGGCCGGTCGAGCCCTGGCCGCCAACAATGCGGCGGTGGCCTGCAGCGCTGAAACGTGTGCACCCGCATAACGGCCCGGAATGTCATCAACAGCATTCATGGCCTCGGTGAGCGATTGGGCTGAACGCTCCAGATAAGCGTGGCTGGCCGCGGGAAGAAAAGAAATCATCTGATCCACCTCAATCCAGTGCCCGGGACAGTTTCCAGTTGCCCTCAGTGATGTTCAGGGCCAGGTCAAAGACCCCAAACCCACCCCTGGCACCGATCGGGACAGTTGGCCCAGCAGCTCCTACTCCCCTACCCGGATCAATTGCGGTGACCCGCCAGACCTCATGCTCATCAAGAAGATCCGGGTCAGCAGCTGCGGCCTCACTGGTCTGACCGGACCCGCTGCCCAGCCACCAGGGCCTGGTCTCCACCCAGTGGGAAACCACTTCCCGGACCTGCCACAACCGCCCCTGCCAGATGAACTGGTCAGGTCCATCCGCACCGTCAAGATTTCCCCTGCGCACCTCGACCGGGTCGTCATATCGCCGCATCCTGTCTTCCTCTCCTCCGACGACCCCGGCGCGTCTTTGGTGACAGGTGGGGGTCGAGGTCGCCGGTCACCAAAGACGCTGATCGAACTGTTGTTCGAATAAGGAAAGACTACCCCACCCTGCCGACAGATAGTCAATAGTTCTCGAACAAATGTTCTACAAAACATCCTCCGGGTTGAACACCGCCTACCATTGGCCCCGAGTCAGGCAACCCAAGGAAGGCCAGTAGATGAGTGAGCCAATCGAGATCTGGATCAATCCCGCATGCTCAAAGTGCCGCACCGCGCAGCAGGCCCTGGACGATTCGGGTGCAGAGTACGTGGTTCGACGCTATCTGGAGGATCCACCCACGGTCGCTGAACTGGAGGACGTACTGCGCCGAATGGCACTGGAACCCTGGGACATCGCCCGCCCCAGGGAGACCCGGGATGCTGGCATCGACCTCCCCAGGGATGCAGCCCATCGTCAGGATTGGTTGGAGGCCATGTCAGCGAACCCCAGGGTGATCCAGCGCCCGATCATCACCGCGGCAGATGGCACTACGGTGATCGCCCGGGACAGTGAGGCCCTGGATCAGGTGCTCCCCTGAACCACAATCACCACCCGGTCTGCAGAAATATCCACACCCCACATCCGCGTTGATGGATTCAACGACATCACCAGGATGTCCGACCCCGGGAGGCTCTGATGAGCACTTTGATCCCATTGGTGTTCTCCAGCGGTTGGGCCAGTGGCGTAAACGCCTACCTGGTGGTCCTGGTCCTGGGTCTGATCGATCGATACGGGGACTTTGCCGATATCCCCGACGTGCTCGGGCGTACCGATGTGCTGATCGCAGCAGCCCTGCTCTATGCAATGGAGTTCGTGGCCGACAAGATCCCCTACCTGGATTCGGCCTGGGATTTGGTTTCCACTTTCATCAGGCCAACCGTGGCGGCTGCTATTGGAGTGGCCGTGGGCATGCAACAAGACACCACGGCCTGGCAAACCATCGGGTTGGCCGGCCTCGGCGGTGGCACCGCCCTGGCTTCACACTCGGTCAAGGCGGGTTCACGACTGGCCATCAACTCATCGCCAGAACCAATCACCAATACGGCTGCGAGCCTGGTTGAGGACGGTGTCGTCGTTGGAGTGGTGGTACTGCTGCTCAACCATCCCTGGATTGCCTTGCTGATCACAGCGTTACTGCTGATCCTTGGGCTGACCACGATCTGGTGGCTCATGGGTCGGATCCGCAATGGCTGGCGGCGTTGGAAGGGCCGACCCATCACATAGGGTAGCGGCCATGCAGGTGGCGATCATTGGCGGCGGACTTGGCGGCATGGCAACAGCAGTTCGACTTGCCAAACTGGGTCATCAGGTCACCCTGATGGAAGCCGCAGACCACCTCGGCGGAGCAGTGGGTTTCCTGCGTAAGGGGGATTTCGCCTGGGACACCGGACCCAACACCACCCTGCTGCCAGCTGTTCTCCGGGACCTGTTCCGCAAGTCAGGTCGGCCGCTGGAGCGCGAGTTGGAATTGGTGCCCTGCACTCCCACCAGGCATGTCTTCTACAAGAAGGCCAGAAAACTGGGCGAGGTTGATCTACCCAGCGGCAGCAGAGGAGAGCAGATCGCCGCCCTCGACCAACTGGAGAAGGGGTTGGGTGCCCAGTGGGCGACCTATACCGACGCCTTCGCCGATGATTGGGAGGCTCTGCGCAAGGACTTCTTCGAACGTCCATGGTCAGCCAATCACCTCAGCAAACACACCAGTGCCCTGATTCGCAGTCGACTGAGCCTGCACAAGGCGGTCAATCGATCGTTACGCGATGAAAGACTGCGGATGTTGGCCCTGCAACCGGCGATCATGTCCGGCCAGGACCCCCGCAGCCTGCCCGCCTGGATGGGCCTGTTCAGTTATTTGGAGCAGAACTTCGGCCGTTGGAAGATCGTTGGCGGAATGGGCGTGCTCAGCGAAGTACTCACTGAAAGACTCGCCACCCGTGGCGTGCAGGTTCAAACCGGCGTCAGAGTCCAGGATCTGATCATTCGGGACCATCGGGCTGTGGGCGTACGGCTTTCCGATCAGGAGATCGCTGCCGATGCAGTGGTCTGCGCGATTGACCCACGATCCCTCCCGGCTTTGCGCCCAGCAAGCAGCCAAACCCTGCCGGCGATGCCGCCACTGGTCTGTCATCTGGGCCTGAGCGGCGAGGTGCCCGAAATCCCCGATGAGTACGTCGTACACGGGGACCCAACGCTCGTGGTACGGACGAACAACCAGGCACCGGACGGATCCCGGGCCTGGACCATCCTGGGT
>CAZRKI010000004.1:0-79062 GCA_964600765.1 uncultured Marmoricola sp. | reverse complement strand
GTTCTGACTTCTCCACTGAGGTGGTGCCGACCAGGACCGGTTGGCCAGTCTGATGACGTTCGGCGATGTCCTCGACGACAGCAGCGAACTTGGCTTCCTGGGTGCGATAAACCAGATCAGGTTGGTCCTTGCGGATCATCGGCTTGTTGGTCGGAATTGGTACCACGCCGAGCTTGTAGATCTTGTCGAACTCCGAGGCCTCGGTCATCGCGGTACCGGTCATTCCCGACAACTTGTCATAGAGCCGGAAATAGTTCTGTAGGGTGATCGTGGCCAGGGTCTGATATTCCTCCTTGACCGTCACCCCCTCCTTCGCCTCGATCGCCTGGTGCAGGCCATCGTTGTAACGGCGCCCGGACAGGATGCGGCCGGTGTGCTCATCCACGATCAGCACCTCGTCATCCATGACGACATATTCCTTGTCGTTGTGGAAGAGTTCCTTGGCCTTGATCGAGTTGTTCAGGAATGAGATCAGGGCGGTATTGGCTGACTCATAGAGGTTCTCGATGCCCAGGTGATCCTCAACCCTGGTGATGCCGGGTTCCAGAATGGAGATGGTCCGCTTCTTCTCATCCACCTCATAGTCGGTGTCCTTGGTCAGAATGCGGGCCACCTTCGCGAACTCGGCGTACCACTCCACCTCATCCTGGGTGGGGCCAGAAATGATCAGCGGGGTCCGGGCCTCGTCGATCAGGATCGAGTCCACCTCATCGACGATCGCAAAATGATGTTCCCGCTGTACCAACTCAGCCAGGTCACTGGCCATGTTGTCGCGCAGATAGTCAAAGCCAAGTTCGTTGTTGGTGGCGTAGGTGATGTCACAGTTGTAGGCATCCCGACGCTCGGCAGGATTCATATCAGGCAGGATCACACCCGTGGTCAACCCCAGGAAATGGTGTACCCGGCCCATCCATTCGGCGTGGTACTTGGCCAGGTAGTCGTTTACAGTGACCACGTGCACACCCTTGCCGGTGAGCGCATTCAGATAGGCAGGAAGGGTGGCGACCAGGGTCTTGCCCTCACCGGTCTTCATCTCGGCAATATTGCCCAGGTGGAGCGCAGCCCCACCCATGATCTGTACGTCGTAGTGGCGTTGACCCAGGACGCGCTTTGCCGCCTCACGGACGGTCGCGAAGGCCTCTGGCATCAAATCATCCACGCTCTCACCGGCCTCGAGGCGCTTTTTGAATTCATCAGTCTGATCGCGCAGTTCCTGATCAGACATCTGCACGAAGTCATCCTCAATGGCATTTACTGCCTTGGCGATGGCTTCGAGTTGGCGCAGAATCTTGCCCTCGCCGATGCGGAGGATCTTGTCGAGAAGCGACACGTGTTAGTACTCCCTGTTGGGGTGTGGACCTGTTGGTGGCCAGGGGCCGCCGCCCATGCTATCGGGCGGGTGTATCAATCAAAAGGTGGATCGCAGGATCAACCGGGCATCCGATGTGATCCGCGGCTGGGTCGACTGCAATGGACTCATGCCAAATATTCTGGTCTCTCGTCGTGGTGCCCGCATAACTCTGGTCCTGGCCGTGCTCATCATGGGCACACTGATGGCCGCACTGGGGTCTGCGGTGGCGCCGCCGCGGGGTGATAACCTCCCCCCCAGTAGCGATTCAGCCCGGGTGCAACGAGCATTGCAGGAGTTTCCCGACGCCAATCGCTCCACAGTGATCCTGGTGGCCAGCGGATCCGGCCCCCTGAGCGAGGGACAACTCGATGATTTCAATCAACTCGGTCAGGACCTGAGCCCGCAGGCATCTCCAGCAATCCCCTCCGGCGATCACCAGGCGGCCATCATCTCGCTGCCAATGCCCCATTCGAGTGGCACAGCGCAGACAACCAGCCAGATCCAGGACCTGCGCGACCAGATTGCCGACCATGATCTGGACGGACTCAGGGTTCAGGTCACTGGCGGACCCGCCTTCGGTGCTGACATCGCCTCGGCATTCGATGGAGCAGATCTGAAGTTGTTGCTGACCACGATCGCAGTCGTGGCCCTGTTGTTGTTGCTGACCTACCGATCCCCCGTCCTCTGGTTGGTGCCACTGGTCGTGGTGGCGATGGCCGATCAGGTCGCTGCCGTCGTAACCAGGGAATTGGCCGCCGCATTCTCATTGCATTTTGATGCTGGCATCGTCAGTGTGCTCGTCTTCGGTGCTGGCACGAACTACGCCATGCTGTTGATCTCGCGTTACCGGGAAGAGCTGGCAATCGAGCGCGATCACCGGATTGCCCTTGCCAGTGCCTGGCGGGCCAGCCTGCCAGCCATCCTGGCCAGCAACCTGACAATTGTGCTCGCCCTCTCGACACTCCTGCTCGCCACGCTTCCACAAACCCGCGATCTGGGCATGGCGAGCGCAGTTGGGCTGGTGGTCGTCCTGCTGACCACCCTGACCGCCCTTCCGGCAGCTCTGGCCAGCTGCGGCCCGAGAATCTTCTGGCCCTTCCAACCCCAACCGGGGGACCAGCCTGATCCCACCAAGGGCCTCTGGGGCCGGATCGGCCGACAGGTGGTGCGGCGCCCGGTTTCCATCCTTGCTGTTGGCGCGCTCCTCCTCGGCGCCCTGGCCGCCAGTCTCGCCACCGCACAGGTGGGCTTGAGCCAGGCAGAGACCTTCAGGACTCCATCGGAGTCAGCAGCGGGCCTGAGCACCCTGACCAGACACTTCCCAGCGGGTCTGGTTGAACCCATCGATGTACTCGCCGCCACCAATCTTGATCATCAGGTCAGAACTACGCTCAATGGAACCCAGGGCATCGCGAGAGCCGACGTCCAGGCCAGTCACGGAGGAGTCACCCACTGGAGAGTGATCAGCACTGCTGCTCCGGGGACCAACTCAGCGGTCAGGACCGTGGAGTCGTTGCGCTCCAGTCTGGCGTCTGTGGACCAGCAGATCCTGGTTGGCGGCCCAATGGCGCAGGAAGTTGACATCAAACAGTCAGCCCGGGCTGACTTCTGGTTGATCGCACCGTTGGTGTTGTTGGTATCCCTGATCATGTTGGTGCTGTTGCTCCGGTCGATTCTGGTGCCGCTCGCCCTACTGCTGGTCAATGCCCTTGGTGCGGCGGCCTCGATCGGTCTGGGCACACTGCTGAGCGAGGCGGTGCTGCACACCACCGCTCTGGATAGTCAGTTGCCCTTGTTGGCATTCCTCTTCCTGGTGGCCCTTGGAATCGACTACACCATGTTTTTGTCCCACCGGATCTCTGCAGAGTCCCGAACTCACGGGGCCCGGGAGGGCATCGTCCGGGGACTGGCCAGTACCGGCACCGTGATCACCAGTGCCGGAGTGGTCCTTGCAGGGGTCTTTGCCGCATTGGCCACTCTCCCGCTGATGATCCTTGGCCAACTGGGAATCATCGTTGGAGTTGGAGTTCTACTGGACACCCTGCTGGTGCGCACACTCGTGGTACCGGCGGTATTCGCGGTCTTCAGTGGCACAATCAGGAGACCAACCGCACCAGCCTCTGAAGTAATTCCCCCGACACCAAAGGTCGACGCCCTCGTATGAACCAATCCGTGCGACAACATACCTGGTTGCAGCACCTGAGCAGCGCCCTGTTGTTGCTGATCTGCCTGATCAGAGCGATCCAGGACCTGAGCGAGAAGTGGCGCCCAGGTCAGGGAATTGGCCTGGTGCTCCTGGTTGGTGTATTGGTTGCCACCTACCTGATCGGCCCACGATTTGTACGCAGTCAATCCTCCCCGAGCTTGGCATCAATGATCTGGTTAAGCATGATCGCCCTATTATGGGTGGGTCTGGTGCTGATCTCAGCGGAGTTCATCTGGCTGGCCTTCGTGCTGTGGATGTTGGCCGGACATGTGCTCAACCTGGCCTCTGGGATCTCTTTCTCGGTGATCGTGTTGTTCCTGGCGATTGCCATTCCCTGGACCCAATCGGGTCCTCCACATGCCGCAGCCATCATCGGACCTGGTGTGGGGATGTTGTTTGCCTTCGGGGTTTCGCGTGGGCAATTGCAATTGATCCATCTGGCCCAGGAACGGGCTGACCTACTGACCAGCCTGATCCGGGCCCAGGACGAACTTGCTGTGAGCCAGCGCGAAGCGGGAGCACTGGCCGAACGGACCCGGCTGTCCAGGGATATCCACGACACTCTCGCCCAGGGTTTTGCCTCCATCCTGCTACTCGCCCGGGCTGGCCTGTCGACTGATTCGGATTCAGAACAACTCCTCACCCAGATCGCCCGAACTGCTGGAGAAAACCTTGAGGAGTCCCGTCGGATCGTGGCTGCCCTGACCCCAGCAGCACTGGAGGAGCAACCACTTGTTGCAGCGCTGGACAGGTTGGCCACGAGGCTCGAGGAGGAGACCGGCATCAGCACTCATCTGGAGACAACAGGCGTACCAGCTCTGGCAATTGAGCAGGAGATAGCCATGCTGCGGGTAGCCCAGAGCGCCCTGGCCAATGTGCGACAGCACTCAGCTGCCCAACAGGTGCAGATCAGTGTCTCTGCAGACGATGACATCCTGACCCTGTCAGTAATTGACGACGGGCACGGCTTCGATGCCCAACGCAAGCCGGATTCGGAATCTGGATATGGGCTGGCGGCAATGAGAACCCGACTGGCTGAACTCGGTGGTCATCTTGAGGTATCCACCTCCACGACTGGCACCACACTGCTCGCCACTGTCCCGATTCTGAGGGTGTCATGACAGTTTCAGTAATGGTCGTGGATGACCATCCGGTGGTGAGGTCAGGCCTCGCGGCGCTGTTGTCCGCCCAAACGGAACTCCAGGTACTGGCCGAGGCAGCAACCGGGGAGGATGCCCTGGAGTTGATGGGCAGCACCCGACCCCAGGTGGTCCTCACCGACCTACGCATGGGGCCGGGAATGGATGGGGTGGCACTGACCGCAGCTCTCCGGGAACTGGCTGACCCCCCGGCAGTGATCATCCTTACCACCTATGACCACGACCATGACATCGTCCGGGCGATTGAGGCCGGCGCTGCTGGTTACCTGCTCAAGGATGCCGATCCAGCCACCATCACTGCAGCCGTACTGGGTGCTGCGGCTGGTCGGGACGTCCTGGATCCGGACCTGGCCCGGCGGGCCGCCCGCTCGCTGGGCACCACGGCGCAGAAGCTCAGCGACCGGGAGATCGACGTACTCGCCCTGGTGGACCGGGGACTCAGCAACCGACAGATCGCAGCCGAACTCCACATCAGTGAGGCGACCGTCAAAACCCATCTGGTGCACATCTACACCAAGCTGGGGGTCGACAATCGCACGAGTGCTGTGGCCAGGGGGCGAGGTCTGGGATTGATCAGTTAGCGCTCATGGGGGCCACGAGTTTACGATGCAGGTGATCCAGCACCAGATCGACAGCTGCCCGGGTTGGCTGCCCCGGCTGATCAATAACGTGCTCAGTGAGCATTGAATGCGGTGGCACATCTGCTTCCGGATTGGCCGCCTCATTTGGCAATTCGACAGCGATGAAAGAGTCCCCGAGCTTTTCTCGGAGCATGGCAAACCGTTGCGGTGGAACCAACCGATCCCCTGTAAAGCGTAGGCCAATCACCTCCAGCCCCTCGGCACATCGTTGCTGCACCGTGGCCAGATCAGCGTCGCTGATATCGATGGATGACCGTTGTTTGCTGGTCACCCCGAATGGATTGGCTGGCTGGGAGAGAACCGGGACCAGCAACCGGTCATCTGTTGCCATCGAGAGCGCAAAGCCACCGGTGAAGCACATCCCAACCGCTCCGATCCCCGGACCTCCACACCGTTGGTGCGCCTCGCGACCGAGGGCCCGCAACCAGGCAACTACTGGTGATGAGCGTCCAGTTGCCCAACAGACAAATTCCTTGCGAACGCAGGTTTGGGTCAACACCTTGGCACCGTAGGCGATCCCCCGGGCCTTACCAATGGCCGACCAGGTGCTGTCGAAGCCGGCTTTGCCAAAAAGATCTGGAAGAACCACAGTGCACCCAAGATCACGAACCCAGCGGGCAAAACGCAACACATTGGGCGTGATCCCGGGCATCTCGGCCATCACAACCACAGCTGGCCCCGAGCCGGACCAGAAGACGTCATGGGTGAACCCATCACTGGTGAAGGGTGCACAGGTGAAATCCGTCATCGAGTCATCGGCCATGCAGGCAACCTACCCCGTGGCCGTCACGGAATCACGAATCAGAGCAGGTTGTTGGCTTCCAGCCCCGAAAGGATCAGATCCGCGGTTCCCCACATCAGGTTGGACAAGAACCTGACCCATTCCACCAGGCCGCGGTCAGTGAGCATCATCGCCTGTACGAAGGCATTCCAACGAACAGCCTGAAAGACCATCAATGGGCTCATGTTCGGTTGGGTGACCGAATCAAAGAGCTTGCCCACCCAGTATATGGTCATCGGTTGGGTCAGATCAGCACCGTAGGCCGATTGCGTCGCAGCGGAAATCACCGGAATGGCCTTGACCAGGTCGATCCCGATCTTCATGTAGTCCTCGTAGTTGGCCCAGGTGGCCCCCGCTGCTCGGATCGCGAATGGGAAATCACCCACCATGTGGGCGTTGATTCCGGCAGCAGCCACCCGACCAATGGTCCGGTTGCAGTCACTGGCCAGTTGGTAATAGGAGCGCCATTGTGGATCCATCCGGCCACCAGTCAGATAGGCCTTGAGGTTCTTCAGGTACAACCTGAAGAACTCCACCATCAACCGGTCCACGAAGGCCGGATCTGCGTACTCAGTGCCATTCCCACCGATCTGATCGGTCCCACGTCTGGTGATCTCGCCATAGACCAGAGGGAACAGACCGGCGTTGTCGTGATTGCGCAGGAAAATATCCCGGATGTGTTCGACCCTGGGCAGGACATCATCAAAGCCGGTGATGGTGGACATGTCCGTGGAGGCGATCAGGTCCTGTCGGTCAGCCGCGTTGAGCGTGGCATGGCAATTGGGATTGCGCACCGGAACCGGCGCTCCCCCAGTCGTGCCCGTGAAAGCAGCCTGGGCTGGCAGTAGCGGCATGACCGTGAGCCCAAGGGCCAGAACCAGAGCAATCAGCAAGGCGCGTGGCTGCCGCATCGAGAAGTACCTCACAGGTGTGGCGGTTGATTTGGACCGAACAACAGTAAGGGTTGAGCCAACACCGTGGAACGGATCCTGGCAATGGTTGCGCTCTGATTGGGATAGACCAGAACTTCCTCAGGCCTGAGGCGGGCTGATCAGATTCTCACGAACGGCGTACATCACCGCTTCCATCCTGGAATGTAATTGCAACTTGTCCAGGATGTTGCGCATGTGGTTCTTGACCGTGTTCTCACTGATGAACAACTGTTTGGCGGCCTCGCGATTGTTCAGGCCAGTGGCCACCAGTCGGAGCACCTCCAATTCCCGCTCGGTCAACTTGGAGTGCGGACTCTCCCGAGATGCTGCCGCGAGTTCCTTGAATTCCTCGATCAGTTTGGTGGCCATTGCCGGGGTAATCAGTGACTGTCCCTCGGCAACCACGCGCACCGCTCGGGCCACCTCCTCAGTGGAGGCGTCCTTGAGTAGATATCCAGAAGCGCCATTCCTGACCGCCTGATAGAGGTCATTCTCCTCATCACTGACAGTGAGCATGATGATGCCGGTACCAGGCGCGTTGGTCAGGATCTCAGCGCAGGCCTCGAGACCGCCCATCCTCGGCATCCGCACATCCAGGAGCACGACATCAGGGCGGTGTTCACGGGTCACCTCAACCGCCATGTGACCATCGCCGGCCTCGCCAACCACGCAAAGACCATCTTCTGCATTGAGCAGCATGACCAGTCCACGACGAAACAGTTCCTGGTCGTCAGCTATGACGACGCGTACCGACGCATCGGCGTGGGGCTCCCTGGGCACCGGCTAATCATGGCACGCAGAACCGATATGCAGGCAAGCCCCACGCCTGAGAAATTGCAATCTAGGAAAGCTCCAGCGTGATCACGCCGTAGTCATATCCCTTCCGGCGGTAGACCACCGATGGCTTCTCGGTTTCCTTGTCCACATAGAGGTAGAAGTCGTGGCCAACCAATTCCATCTCGTAGAGCGCCTGCTCGCAGGTCATCGGCGCCGCCTGATGAGTCTTCTCCCGAACCACCAGGGGACCCTCGCCAGTTACCGTGACCGGCCCCACCTTGCGCTCAGCCACCACTTCTTCCTGCTCCGGGAGGTCCTCTGGCAGCGAGCGAGCCATGGCAGCATGTACTGACTCCGGGGTGTGGTTGCCCCGATGCACCTTTCGACGATCAGCAGCCTTGTGCATCTGGGCCTGCATCTTGTCAACCGCGAGGTCAAGAGCGGCCATCTTGTCCTCACCAACCGCCTCTGCGCGTACCACGGGGCCCTTGGAGCGAGCGGTCAATTCGACCCTGACCTGCTTGTCCGGTTCGCGCCGGTGATCCCGTTCCACCACAACCACGTCGATCCGGATGATGCGTTGATCATGCTTCTCCAAACGAGCCAGTTTGTCCTCCACATGCTCGCGGAATCGGTCTGTGATCTCCGTTTGACGGCTGGTTACTACGACATCCATCTCGCACCTCCTGCGGTCGTTTTCAAGGTTCCGAAAGCCAACCCGGATCGCCAGCACGGGAGTCCCCCCGGGCTATCGATTCCAGAAGACCTCCATGAGTCCAACCTAGTCCCCCCGACGACAAAAGGGTAATCGAATTGCCCACTTCACTGAGACCTTCGCGAAGTAAAGGCAATGGTGGCGATGCCTCGCACTTGAAGCCCATTGTCCTCAAGCGCCCGCTGGCCCTCCCGAGCAGTTGCGCCGGTGGTCAGGATGTCATCACAGAGCACCGTGGTCACTGGTCTTGCCTGCCTGACCAGGGCGGCATGAGCCGACCTGTTGACCATCATCGAGGCAGCCAGATTCTCGCGGCGTTCAATGGCTGATAGAGCTGACTGATCGCGTACCCGGAAGCGTTGGCGCAGGAGTGGTTCCACCCGGACCGGAAGGCCGAGTCGACGCAGTTGGTCAGCAGCAACCAGACAGATAGCCCTGACTGGATTGTGCCCCCGCGACCTGACTACCTCCCCCCGGCTGGGCACCGGAACCAGGAGCACCTCAGTATGCGGATCTGGCGGATGATTCCGGAGCAGTTGGTACGCCGCTTCGGCCAACAACAGCCCAAGAGGTCGGGTCAGACTCAGCGCATTTCGTTCCTTGTGCCAGAGCACCAGTTCACCGGCCAGCCCGTCGTATGGGGCGCTGGCCCAGCAGGGTCGCAATCCAGGCGGGCTGGGACTCGGCCCAACCCGCTGGGCCATACCTGAGAGTTCAGATCCACAATCAGCACAGAGCAAGGCGCCCGCTTTAGCACAGCCCAGACAACTGGATCCGGCAAACAGATCCAGCCAGGCAGCAACCAACCGGCCCGACCCATCCATGGCGTCATGGTGCGCCGTTTGGGCCAGTTGGCAAAGTCAACTCAATCCCCCCTGTGGATCATCGGCTATAGGTAGGTGCCACCAGGTGACTGGCACCCACTTGCCAATCACCACCGGTGCCCAACATCGACACCTGGCCGTCCCGATCCCCGATGGCCATCGGTAGAGCTGAATCAGGGCTGACCGCCAACCAGCGCCCGGCTCGGAATAATGGCATCGTCGTGATCAGCCCAGAATCCGCCGGGGATCCGTCACTGCCCAGATAATTGATCCGGGTGACCCCCCGATCGACAGTCATGGTTACCAGGGTGTCGGAGTTCCGCCACCCCAGTTGCGTAATCTGACCGGAGTCACCAGGTGGAGCCGGAAGCCGGAAGACACGCATGCGGCCCACACCGAGGAAATCCCCAGTGGGTTTCCGGAGTAGGTTCACCAACGCGATCCGGGTCGGATCCGAATCAAACAGGAAGGCCAACCGCGCGCCCTCGCCGGACACCGAGACTGCCCGTACTGGGCTACCCGAGACTCCCGGGATGGACACTCGCCGTGAGCCCTGGTTGGTGATCAGCCAGACCCGGGCCCGGCCCCGATTGCGATCAACAACCCAGAGGTTCCCCAGGGCGTCGAAAGTGGGGGACAACAAGTCCTCACCAGTCAGGAATGGCTGCGGTTGGCCGGGCTGATTCTTCTCGGTGCTGGCCAGGAGTAGTTCCTGCCCATCTGCAGTGACAACTGCAGCGGTATGGGTGCGCTCGTTGGCGGCAACTGAGCGCCAGGGCTGGGACTGCTTTCCGAGAGGCCCGGCGACGGCTCGGGCCTTTCCTTCCGCAAGCACCACGACACGGTCATCCTCCAGAGCCCAGATCTCCGAACCTCCAGCCAGGGCGTTGTACTCCTCCACGTCGTTGACCGGGATGGCATTTTCCTGTCCGGCGGCGCTCAACGGCGCCCCATCAAGTAGGAGTGACACCGAGGAGACCCCGTCAATCTGACGTAGGGTCCAGGACAATTGCGCCATGGCCCGGTTCAGTTGCTCACCGGTTAGGTCCAACACATCTGGGGAGACCGGCACTTGAGCCACTCCCCTGCTGGACACCACCACGGAGAAGTCATCAACCTGGGTTGCAGGCGGGAACTCAGTATGCAGGATTTCTGCCACATCATCGCCGGGGCCAGCAAAAAGGCTACGCACCAACTCACTGGCCAGTTGCTCCCCCCGGATCAGGAAAACTGGCACTGAGACCAGTGCCCTACCCGTCTGGTCAAAGAAGTACAACCCCAGTCTCTGGAAGCCATCAATGAAGTAGGGCTCGGGCACCAACAGTTGATTCAGGGGATTGGAGATCCGCCACTGTCCGGCCTCCCAGGTCAGATCCAGGGTGATCTGCTGTTCTGGATGAAGCACCGGTTGCCAGGCACCATAACCATCAAGTCGTTGGGAAACGGTGAGTTGCAGTTTTACCCCCGAACTGGTGGGAGTTACCCGGACGGCGCTGTAGACGATCGTGCCGCCATCCGGCTTCCAGGAGGAGGCCGCATCGTTGGTCATGAATTTTCGGGCAACTGATGTGGTGAAGGGAACAGCGGTCAGGGAGCGCAGGAAGCCCTTGGCAAGGGACTCTGGATCGGCCCCCGGTTGCGGACCGGGTGGGGCGAAGTTGGGCAACTGGGTGGTGACTGTCGATTGACTGGCCTGAACCCGGTGCACGGGTCCGGAACTTGGAATACCGGAGCACCCGGTGATGGCCAGGACCAATAGCACGGCAAGGCTGAACCCCCTCATCAGTGGGCCTGCCTGATCGGTTGGGCAATGGTGCCCACCCCCTCGGGGACCAGTGGCAGTGGGCTGTGGGTTACCGGCTCGCCAGACCGCCTGGGCAGGGTCAGCCGGAACTGAGCACCTGCACCCGGAGCCCCCCAGGCCTGGAGCCACCCCTGATGCAAGCGGGCATCCTCAAGTGAGATGGCCAACCCCAAACCAGTGCCACCCGTGGTTCGCGCCCGGGCCGGGTCACCACGCCAGAACCTGTTGAAAACCTGCGCTGCCTGTCCCGGTTTGAGCCCCACCCCGCGATCACGCACAGTGATGGCCACCACCTCTTCGTCCTGTGCCACTCTGATCACCACTGCACTTCCGTCGGCATGATCGATCGCATTACCAATCAGGTTGCGCAGGATCCGTTCCACCCGGCGTACGTCGATCTCGGCAACCACTTCACCGGCACTCTCCACAGCCATTTGCACATCCCGGTGGCCCGCCACTGGTTCAAAGCTCTGCACCACCCTGTTGGCCAGGGCCACCAGATCAGCGGGCTCTGGCTCCAGGACCATGGCGCCGGCATCGAAGCGACTGATCTCCAGCAGGTCAGTGAGCAGGTGTTCAAAGCGATCCAGTTCGTTCTGCAGCAACTCCGCCGAACGCGCCGCCACCGGATCCAGTTGCTCGCGAGTGTCATAGAGGACCTCAGCGGCCATCCGTACGGTGGTCAGTGGGGTGCGTAGTTCATGGGACACGTCAGAGACGAACTGGCGTTGCACCCGGGAAAGGTCCTCCAACTGCTGGAATTGGGTCTGCAGAGCTGCCGACATCTGGTTGAACGAGGTGGCCAATCGGGCGAGGTCATCATCACCCCTGACCGGGATTCGCTCAGCCAGGCTGCCGCCGGCTACCAGCTCAGCAACATGTCTGGCCAGACGGACCGGTCGAATCACCTGCCTGATCACCAGACCAACCACCGCGGCAACCAGGGCAACCAGCAACAATCCGGAGGTCAACAAGGCCTGGCGCAACAACCAAATGGTGTCCTGTTCCCGCTTCAGGCTGAACAGGTAGTAGACCGAATAACGGCCACCATCGCTTGGCAGCACCACTGAGGAACCCACGGCAAGTGCGGGCACCTCCCCATTCGCGGCAGGAATAGAGGTGAAGGTCCAGGCCAGGTCCGGGGAGGAGTCCACCACTTTCCGCAGGCTTTGCGGCACCAACTCCAGTGGTGTTTCCGGAGTGCTACGGACACCCTGGGCAGAGGCGGTCGAATCCCCAACCGGCCCATAGACGATCACCCGGTATCCCTTGATGTCCCCTCTGGCCACCAGCACGGAAACCAACTGGCGTACCTGCGAATCAGGATCTGAATCGCTGCTACTGGAGGCACTCAGCCGCAACTGGGCTGACTGGGTTTCGCTTCGGGCCTCGGCAACTGCCTGTTCCGCGCGACCGTTGACCAATCCCGCGGAGATCTGGTTCATCACCATCCAACCAACTCCGCCGGCGACCAGAGCGGAAAGCAGTATCACCATCGTGACCACACGAGTCTGCAGGGACCGGCGCCAACGGCGCCACACCGCCAACGGGAACCGCTTGATCGCACCCAGCAGCGAGTGCTCAGCTTTCGGAGGACTCATCCGTGGAGCCTGCCTTGTAACCAACTCCACGAACGGTCAGCACTACCCTGGGATTCTCCGGATCGAGCTCCACCTTTGCCCGCAGTCGCTGCACGTGAACGTTGACCAGCCGGGTATCGGCAGCATGTCGATAACCCCAGACCTGCTCCAACAGCACTTCGCGACTCATCACCACCCCCGGACTCTGGGCGAGGGTGACCAGCAGATCGAACTCCAGCGGGGTGAGCGGGATCAGCTGCCCTGCTCGCCGGACTTCATGTCCGGTGACATCAATACTGATGTCACCGATCTGCAGGGTTTCGGGGTTGAGCCGGGGTGCGCGGCGGATCCGGGCCCTGAGCCGGGCCAGTAGTTCTTTGTGCTTGAAGGGCTTGAGTACGTAGTCATCAGCACCTGCTTCCAACCCCTCGACCACGTCAACGGTGTCGGTCCGGGCGGTGAGCATCACGATTGGAACCCCGGACTCCTCTCGGATTTGCCGGCAGACATCAAGGCCATCCAATCCCGGCAGCATCAGGTCCAACAGCACCACGTCTGGCTGAAAGGCACGAAACGCAGCCAGGGCCCGATCCCCTCTGGAGATCATCTCCGGGATGAAGCCCTCACTCTGCAACACCAGGGTGAGCATCTCAGCGAGTGCTGCATCGTCATCGACGACCAGGACCCTGGGACGCTCACCACTGGTGTGCACAGAATTTGTCTGGACCATGACTGGGATTATTCCCCAGTAGGTACCTCAGTAGCGGTAATGCTCCGGCTTGTAGGGCCCCTCAACCGGGAGTCCCAGGTAGTCAGCCTGGTCCTGGGTGAGCTGGGTCAGGTTCACACCCAGGGAGTCCAGGTGCAGCCGGGCCACCTCCTCATCAAGGTGCTTGGGCAGCACATAGACACCGATTGGGTACTGATCCAGCTTGGTGAAGATCTCGATCTGGGCCAGCACCTGGTTGGTGAAGGAATTGGACATCACGAAGGATGGGTGCCCAGTGGCGTTGCCCAGGTTCATCAACCTTCCCTCGGAAAGGATGATGATGGACTTGCCGTTGGGGAAGGTCCACAGATCAACCTGGGGTTTGACGTTCTTGCGCTCGGCCACGCCATCGGCCTCGAGCTCAGCCATCTGAATCTCGTTGTCGAAATGGCCAATGTTGCCGACGATGGCGTTGTGCTTCATCGCCCGCATGTGCTCAAGGGTGACCACATCCTTGTTGCCCGTGGCAGTGATGATCACATCTGCAACGGGAAGGGCATTCTCCAGGGTGTCCACCTGATAGCCATCCATGGATGCCTGCAGAGCACAGATTGGATCGATCTCGGTGATGATCACTCGTGCACCCTGGCCGCGCAGCGAGTCGGCGCATCCCTTGCCCACGTCTCCATAGCCGCACACGACCGCAACCTTGCCGCCGATCAATACATCCGTGGCCCGGTTGATGCCGTCAATCAGGGAGTGACGACAACCGTATTTGTTATCGAACTTGGACTTGGTTACCGAGTCATTGACGTTGATGGCCGGGAAGAGCAGTTTGCCCTCCTTCATCATTTCGTACAGTCGGTGAACTCCGGTGGTGGTTTCCTCCGTGACGCCCTGGACGGAGTTGGCGATCGGGGTCCAGTGGTTGTTGCTACTGGCCAACTGCTCGGTGAGCACCTCGAAAATGATCCGCTGCTCGCCACTGGTGGCGGTGGCCGGATCCGGAGCCTGCCCGGTCTTCTCCGCCTCCACACCCAGGTGCAGGAGCAGGGTGGCGTCACCACCGTCATCCAGAATCATGTTGGGGGTGTCCGTGCCCCAGTCCAGGATCTGCTGGGTGCACCACCAGTACTCCTCCAGGGTCTCACCCTTCCAGGCGAATACCGGCACGCCCTGCGGGTTCTCCGGGGTCCCATTGGGGCCCACCACGACCGCAGCGGCGGCGTGATCCTGGGTGGAGAAGATATTGCAGGAAGCCCAACGCACCTCAGCACCAAGAGCTACCAGGGTCTCGATCAGGACCGCCGTCTGAATCGTCATGTGCAGCGATCCGGCGATCCGGGCGCCCTTGAGTGGCTGTTCGGCGCCATAACGAGCCCGCATGGCCATCAGGCCCGGCATCTCATGTTCCGCCAGGGAAATCTCGGTGCGACCAAAGTCAGCCAGGGAAAGGTCAGCGACCTTGTAGTCCATGAAGGTTCCTCACTTGATTGGGGTTGTCGTGTACCAGCGTCTGGCCACGATCTCGTGCGCAAGGCGCGGCGCTGATTCTACAAAACGATCAGACCGCGCGCACGTCACGGTTACGCCTCAGGGCCGGCGCAGATCAGGCTCCAGGTAAATCACCCTTGCCGTCGGTGCCGCTGCCCGAATATTGGCCTCAGCGCGATCAATTGCCTCAGCCACTGCAGCCGCCGTCTCGGTGCCACTGACATCGATCTTGGCCGCCACCAGGAGTTCCTCGGGGCCCAGGTGCAGGGTCTTCATGTGGATGATCCCCAGAATTCCCTCGGTGGCCTGCAACGCAGTCGCAATCTGCTCCTGATCCGCTTTGGATGCCGACTCCCCCAGCAGCAAACTCTTGGTTTCCACCCCCAGCACAACGGCCACCGCTACCAGAAGCAGACCAATCAAGGCGGTGCCGATGACATCGAAGATCGGGTTTTGGGTGATCAGGGTCAGACCCACACCGAACAGCGCGAAGAGCAGGCCGGCCAGGGCGGCGAAGTCCTCCAGCAGGATCACCGGCAATTCCGGGGACTTGGCCCGGCGAATGAAGTCCACCCACGAAACTGATCCACGCACCTTGTTGGACTCCTTGATGGCCGTACGGAAGCTCAGACTCTCCATCACGATGGCGATCCCGAGCACCGCCACTGGTACCCACCACCAACGTCCGGCCATGGCGCCAAGATCACCGGGATGCTCCAGCACATGCTGCAACTTGTGGTATGCCTCATACAGGGCAAACAAACCACCCACGCTGAACAGCACGATCGAGACAATGAAGGCATAGATATAGCGTTCCCGACCGAAACCGAATGGATGCTGGGCAGTTGGCTCCCGTTTGGAGGTCCGCCCACCCAGCAAGAGCAGGACTTGGTTCCCTGAATCTGCCACCGAGTGAATCGCCTCAGCCAACATCGAGGAGGCACCGGTCAGGAAGAACGCCACAAATTTGGTGACGGCAATACCCATATTGGCCAACAAGGCAGCCACAACCGCCTTGGTACCACCTTCAGCTGACATGGCAGCAGGTTATCTACCCGGCCTGTCCGACCTGCAAATAGGTGGCTGCAAACTGCCCGATCAGCTGCATCGAGACGTACCGGGCCAACTCCCCCTCTGCACTTGCCTGGATCTGCTCCACTCTGAGCCGATTGGCGTGCGCCGCGGCTTCGAGCTCACTGCGATCGGCTGCTACCCGGGGGTCCACTGGGCCATCATCCAGAACAACCAGAACCGGACGCGGGGCCACTACCCCATCGTTGTCATCGGCAAAGGGATCCGCAAACAGGTCCAGCGGCTCGGCGGCCTCGAGCATTGGTCGCAATTGATCAGCCAGGCCGGCCAACGCCGATCTGCCGGTCGCTGCCCGGATGGCCTCTGCCACTCGACGTGCCGCTCGGGCGGCCAACGGACTGGTCCCCCATAACACCGGGTTGGCATCTGCCATTCCGATCGCCAGGTTCTTGGCGGGGTTGATCATGCTCTCCCGGAACGGAGAGCAATTCACGGCAACCTCATCAAGGGCCTTGGCCAGGTACTCAGTGTTCACCTCAGGCCCCAGGTGTTGCTGGTGCAGTAGCCAGAGTGCCGCCACCGCCACTGCGTTGTGATCGTTGGTCTGAGTGGGGATCAGAGTCGTGTAGCGACTACTGGAGTGTTGGGCAACCAGAGACCCCTCCGGCGCAAAAACAATCAACTGACAGCCGCGTCGGGTCGCCTCTGCAGTTGCCTCGGCGACCTCTGGGTCACTTCCCTCCGGAGCCAGCACCACGACCAGGTCCAGACTGCCCACCCAACCGGGTAATCCCGGTCGTGGCCAGGCCACGAATGGCACCGGGCAAACCGGTTCCAGCACGGCCCGGAGCAGCCGGGAATCCGGACCAGCGGCCACGATCGCCCTCGGTTGATCCAAGCCCAGGTGTTGATCTGCCTGGCTCAGCGCCTCGGCTGCACTCGCCGCTTCCCGGCGTACCCGGGACCCGGACTCCGCCAGATGACGCAGCCTTGCATCAACCCGGGTCAGGGCCTGGGGGTCATCGAGCAGGGCGTCCTCGAACAAATCTATTCCTGGCTGGTTCGGGTCTGGCGAGCCTCATCGACCAGCAGCACTGGGATGTCATCACGGACCGGATAGGCCAGCCCACATCCAGTGCAGACGAGTTCGGAGTGTTCTGCATCAGACGTGAGGTCTGCATGGCAATCAGGACACACGATTAGGTCCAGCAGGGTCGGATCGATGTTCATCAGTGCTCTCCTCGAATCGTGCCAAGTACTTGGTCGCGAATGCGCTCCATGGTGTCCTGATCCCGGCCCTCTGCATTCAACCTGAGCAGTGGTTCAGTGTTGGACGCCCGGACGTTGAACCACCAGTCCGGAGCCGACACGGTAAGCCCATCCAATTCATCGATCTCCACGCTGGCATCGGCACCATACTGATTCCGGATCTGGTCCAGCACGGCTTGTTGATCTGTGACCGCCGAGTTGATCTCACCGCTGGAAACGTGGCGTTGATAGGGGCGCATCACCTCAGACAACGACTGATCTGACTCCGCCAGGGCTGCCAGAGCATGCAGGGCAGCCAGCATCCCCGAGTCAGCCCGCCAGAAGTCACGGAAATAGAAATGGCCAGAGTGCTCGCCACCGAAAATGGCACCGGTTTCGGCCATGGTGGCTTTGATGAACGAGTGGCCTACGCGCGTCCGCACTGCACTTCCGCCATGTTCGGCAACAATCTCAGGGACTGCTCTACTGGTGATCAGGTTGTGAATGATCGTCGCACCGGGCTCCTTGCCCAACTCGCGTACCGCGATCAGTGCCGTGAGCACACTAGGGCTGATTAGTTCGCCATCCTGGTCCACCAGGAAGCAGCGATCCGCATCCCCGTCGAAGGCCAGACCAATGTCGGCCCCAACCTCTCGCACCCGGAGTTGCAGGTCAACCAGATTTTTGGGCTCAATCGGATTGGCCTCATGGTTTGGAAAGGTGCCATCCAACTCGTAGTACATCGGTGTGACATCCAGGTCCAGCCTGCCCAGCACTGCTGGAGCGGTCAGACCAGCCATGCCGTTACCGGCATCCACCACTACTTTGAGGCGGCGACCGGTGACCGGGACCAACTGCAACAAGTAGTCTGCATAGGCGTCCAACACATCAAGCTCAGTGATCGTGCCCCTGAGCGCATGGGTGCGAATCTCACCGCGAGCCACCAGGTCCCGGATCTGGGCCAAACCCGATTCCATGCCCACTGGAGCAGCCAGGGCACGGCACATCTTGATCCCGTTGTACTGAGCCGGGTTGTGGGATGCAGTGAACATCGCTCCGGGGCGCTCCATCAGCCCGGACGCGAAGTAGAGCTGATCGGTGGAAGCCAGCCCAATCATGGTCACATCGGCCCCGGCTGTGGCAGCGCCATCGGCAAAAGCAGCCGCCAGTCCGGGGCTGGAAGGCCGCATGTCGTGGCCAACCACAATGGCATCCGCGTCTGTCTGGACCACAAATGCGTTTCCGATTGCCCGAGCCAGTGGCTCATTGATCTGATCATCGACGGTGCCACGCACGTCATAGGCTTTGAAAACCTGGTTCAGCTGCTCAATCGAGTAATCGGCCATAACGCAACGCTACCGGCTCGGTGCTGACTCAGGGTCCAGTGGGCACCGAACGCAGATGCCCCTTCTGAACCACATTGGCCGGGGACATCTGGGGGATCTCCGCGGTCGACCCGGCGGCAACCACCGGTGGCACTGCCACCTCACGCACGGCATCCGCCAGAGCGACCAGTTCATCAGCAGATGGTTGTGGATCCACATCATGGGCCAACCGGATCACTTCCCAACCCTGGGGCGCGGAGAGCCGTTGGGCATGCTGTTCACACAGGTCGTAGGCGTGGGGCTCGGCGTAGGTGGCCAGTGGACCCACCACCGCCGTCTGATCGGCGTACACGAAGGTGAGGGTGGTGGTCGCCTGGGCATCACATGCTGCACGGGAGCAACGTCTTTGGATGGCCACGACCAAGAGATTACCCGGTACGGCGCGCCCAGCGCGGGCTGCCACACCGGATGTCTAGGCTGATCCCGTGGTAAAGCACTCCCCCGGACGGTTGTCGGTTCGGGATCGACATGGACGCGGACTTCGGGGTCTGGTGGTGGTGCCGGTCCCCGACTACCACGTGGGTGCCGACCGAGGGTTGCTGGATCAACAACGGGCTGCTCGACGAGTACCAGCCAGGCGGACCCGCCGACAGCGTTTTGATGAAATCGCGATCAGTGTGATGGCAGACATCGAATCCCGTTGGAAGAAACAACTCGCCTTTGTGGAATTGGCAGTTGAGGAAGTACCCGTACTGCCCCAGAACTGGACCGGCACCAGAATCCCCCTTGCCTCGTTGGTTGCCGGCACGGCCACCACTCCACCTCGAGTGGTGCTTTTCCGCCAGCCAATCGAATCCCGGGCACAGTCCAGGAGCGATCTGGAAGCAATGCTGTTGACCTGCCTGGTGGAACAGGTGGCCGGATTCCTGGGCATTTCTCCCGCCGAGGTACACCCCAGATACCCCACTGAGGACTGATCACCAGCCAGGTAGTACGGCTGGAGGCCGGCCCAGACTCCTCGGAACCGGAAACGCCACACCAGCCAATCCCCTGCCCCGGGTCAAGGACAATCCGGCCACAATGCCTTCTGGATGCGTAGCTGCTTTGGAACGCAATCGGATGGCTGCCGTATTTGCCGGCAGGTCAACACCACTGGTGGTGGCAGCCGCTACCGACACTGACATTTCGGTGCCGATCTGCTGTCCGGTGCGGTCAAAGAAACGCACCTGCACCACGCCGGACCGGCCCAGTGAGGACAACAGGACCTGACCCTGAGATCCGGGAGGGACACCAATTGCTGCCTGCTCCAGAACGGAGGCAACCTGCCCATAGACCAGATCCTGATGCTGCACCGCCCGAATGGTCGCACTCACCGGCGACTCGCTGGAGAGCCGGAAGGCCAACGGATTGCCATCGAATGCAGTCTTCAGATCAAGGCTGGCCAGGGACTGTGCAGGAACGCTGAGGCTGGTTGCTCCCTGAGGGGTGAAGGTGCCGGACGCACCGATGGCCCTGACCTTCACAATCGTCTCGGTGTCCCTGGGATTCACGACCAGCAGAGTGGCTTGTTGAGGCTGGTCCGGCAGCCCGGTCAACACCTGATCCACTGCGGCCTGGGGTTGCCCGGGTACCCAATCACTGACCCTGCTACCGATCACGGAGCTCGACCACTGATCGATCGCAGTCACACTGACCAGCCCACGGGTAGCCACCACTTGAACGGCAAGGTCGGTCGCAGAGGGAATCACCTGTCTCAGGTCCAGAAGTTGGCGGCTGCCTGCTGGGAGCCTGATCCCACGCAATCCCGGAGCATCCACCAGCCCCGTTGCGTTGAATGCGCGCACGTCAACGACCGCCGCTCCTGACCGTGGGTTGTCAAGCAACAGAGTCGCCGGATGGGTCTGGGCGCCTCCAATCCCGACAAACCACCAGTCTGCTCGCGGTTCTGGGCACGGAGCCAGAGCCAGGTACTTCGCCGACGCCGCCCATTGAGCGGCGACCGGAGGTTCCGACTGGTCACTCTGGGATCGCACCACGGTGGGTTTGTCAGCTGAAATCGGTTGGGAGATCACCGGTGTGGTCGGAGTCGTTGAGGTGATGCTCTGCGCTCCAGTGATGCCACCACCGCACACCATGGTGTGTTCGATCGTGCCGGTTCCAGTCACCAACTGGGTCGGGGCACCCGCGGGTCGGCTCCAGATCCCGGCGTTGATCAGAGCTGCGAGACAGACCAACACCAGAACCGGGAATCCCCAGCGGGGCAGGGAGCTGGTTGTGAGTTTGGGTTCATGGCGACGCTTGGGCGGGGCCACCGGAGTCCGGCGTTCCCGGATCGCCGTACGACGTCCTCGTGACCTGGCCATCAGTTCACCCCCGTGCGACGCAGGTCATTGGGCAGCACCTGCACCAGCGCCAACAAGAAGGCAAACACCTGCACCAGAAGCAGAATCGGATGCCAGGGGTTAGGTTGCGATGTCAGTGGATCCGGATCCGCTTCAGCCACCTGCCAGGCTCTGGTTCCAGCTCGCGGTTCACTCGCGCTCACCAGTCCAGGAGCGGCATCAATCGCACCGCTGACCAGATCACTGACGGGTCGGGGGGCATAGATATAGGTGACTCCGCGCGCCTGGAGTTCGCTGGCCAACTCAGGTCCCGGGGCAATCAGCATGTTCGCCACTGTTTGCGCCAGTGGCCGATCGGTGCTGGTGCCGGCAAGGACACCCTCGTCCCCCATGACCAGGGTCCCCCGGCGCAGTAGTTGCATTCGTACTGGCGTTCCCTGATCACCACCGCTCAGGACCAGAGTGGCGTTGTGGTTGCCGGCCCGGGCCAGGTCCTGCATATACGTCGGCAGACTGCGATTGCTGCTGGTGCCCAGCACGCCAGTGGGATCGTTGATCCCCCACCAAAGCACCCCGGTGAGCGGCACCAGAGTCACCAGGGCGGCACCTGTCAGGGTCAGAACCCGTCGTACCAACACACCATCACCCAGACGGGCCCAGATTCCGGCTGAGGCCTGGGCAATCGCCAGCAGACAACCCGCCTGTACCACCGCCATCGAGAAACCCAGCCACGGATGCACTGTGACCGGGATCCCGGGCAGGGTGACCAATACCAGCGAAAGCAACACCGTCAGGGCTGCAGCAGCGATCACCAACCAGGACCGGGCCACCTGCTGTCTGGTGTCCGGACGCAGCCAGGCCAGCAGAGCCAACGCGAGCAGGGACAGTCCCCACCAGGCAGGTGCAGCCTGGTCCAACCCGCTTCTGCCGGCCAGCACATCCAACAACCCGTAATCAGCGCCCGCATCGATGATCGAACCGGACTCAAAGAGCCACAGTCCAGCGATCGTGCTGGTTTGGGCCAACCAGGGCAGACAGAACAGCACTGGCAGCACCAGGATCGGCAACCACACCTGCCTCCGCAGTCGATGTCCGGTCAACCACGGAGAGGCAGCCAGCAGGAGTGCCACCAGGAACCAGGCAGATGGCACGAACATCACCACCAGGGCCGCACCCGTTGCGGTCCGCCAGGCTGCCCGGACTCTGACCTGGCTCTTCGGCGATGCCAGGCGGAGCGCGCTCAGAGCTGGCCAGGGCAACAGGATGAGGGCAGCAACGGTGCCGATTCGACCCTGGGCAACGGCGCCTGAGACCACCGGCAACAGTGCGTAGGAACCAGCCAGAAATACTCGAGCCCAGGGAGATTCGAGCAACCGATGAGCGAAGACAAGACCACCGATCATGCACAGTGGTACGGCGAGGACAAACAGCAGCCAGACCACCCAGCCGGGATGGCCAAGGGTGACGAGGCTGCCCAGGGCCAGCAGTACGACGTAGGGTGCGGCTGGTGTAGTGGTGCCATTGCCCAGCCAATGCCAACCCTGTCCCCACAATGACCACCAGTGGCCAAAGTCCGTGGGAGCGGCCAGCAGGGCCCCACCGTGCAGGTTGCTGGCTCCCAGCCAGCGCCAGTTTATGGCCAGGGCCAGCCCGAACGAGACCAGCAGACCCCAGGTCGATGGACTGGCCAGAACCCTTTTCCAGAAGGGTTGTTGCTGCTCGTCAGCAGCAAATACACCGGCAATCGAGTCGGAGATTCCGACCCAGATGTCAGAGAGGAAATCACCACCATGGGCATAGGGCAACCACCAGGGTGCCAGCAGACCGCGAACCCTGTGGCCGTGTTCCTCACTACGCCTCTGGGCTCGTCCGGACAGGATCCGGTTGATTCGGGACAGGCCTCGGGTGACCCCGACCACCTCATCAATGGCATCATCCACCGCGCGCACCAGAAGCAGACCCAGGGCCCGCAGCAGCCCCCCGACAAGCAGGCGCAAAGCCTTCAGAGGAACCGACCAGGCTGGCGAGTTCACCAGCATTGTGTAGACCGCGGCTTCCCGGGCGAGAGCTCTCGGATGCCTGAGTGCGCGCGTATCCCGCAACCCGCGCCGGGCCGCTTCGGCATGAAAAACCACAGCACGTGGTTCAATCACCGTGGCCAACCCGGCTCTGGCCAACCGCCAGCCCAGGTCGATCTCGGTGTAGAAGACCGGTAGTTGCACATCCAGTGGATGTGATTCCAGAGCTGACCTGCGAATCAGGAGTCCAGCGGTATTGGCCGCCAGCGAATGGTGGATATTGTCATGCTGTCCCTGGTCGTACTCGCCGGGCAGCAGGTGGGTTTCACGCTGGCCGGTGCCGGTGATGGTGACCCCCACCTCCAGCAATCTGCGCAAGGAGGGCCATTCCCTGATCTTCGGTCCGATCGCAGCGTGCTCCGGACCGGCCTCCGCAGCGGCCATGGTGAGTTGGGCCAGAGCCCCCGCTTCAGGGGCACTGTCATCGTGCAGCAACCAGATCCATTCATCTGGTGCAGCTGCGGGCAGCGATTCAAGGGCGAGAGCCACCGCCATCGGATAGGTGGTCGCAGCGTCGACGCTAAGCACCTGGTACGGGGTTGACTCCAAACGGGCCAGAGTGTCATCGGTGGATCCGGTATCCACCACCAACACCTGATCAGCAGCCCGGTGCTGGCTCTGAATCCCGGCCAACACCGCTGGTAACCAGCGAGCGCCGTTGTGGCTGACCAGGATGGTGGTGACCTTCACGAGTAATCACCCTATGAGGCCACCATGGGCAAACCCAAACAGCCTGCCCGAGTCAGCGCATTGCTGCCCTCAAACCGCCTGGCGCTTCAGCTTGCGCCGCTCGCGCTCGGAGAGCCCTCCCCAGATTCCAAAGCGTTCGTCGTTTGCAAGTGCATATTCAAGGCATTCCTGACGGACCTCACAGGTGAGGCACACCTTCTTTGCCTCACGGGTGGAACCACCCTTTTCCGGAAAGAATGCTTCTGGATCCGTCTGAGCGCACAATCCCCGCTCCTGCCAGGCCAGTTCGTCGACTTCTCCCTCGACCAAATACAATTCTGTCACCGCGTGCCCCTTTTCGACCCTCCGACCCTTTTGGGTCGAGTTAATAATCACACATATGTGATTACAGTTGTGTCGTTTCTCAAAGTCAAGCCCAGTTTGAGGTAAAGCGGCTTCCCTCAATCTCAACTTGAGGGTTCGGTTCCTGCCACACTGTCCCTCATGCCCACGCTCAAATCCCTGCCCAAACAGATCACCGTCCTTTCCGGAGGAGTGGGCGGCGCCCGCTTCCTTGAGGGCATCCTGCGATTAATCACACACCAGGGATCCGATTCCCAGGTGAGCGTGATCGCCAACACCGGTGACGACATCTGGCTCCATGGCCTGAAGGTCTGCCCCGACCTGGACACCGTGATGTACACCCTGGGCGGTGGCATCGACACTGAGCGTGGTTGGGGACGCAAGGATGAGAGTTGGCGGGCCAAGGAGGAACTTGCCGCGTACGGAGTGGAACCAACCTGGTTCGGCCTTGGTGACCGGGACCTGGCCACCCACCTGGTTCGAACCCAGATGCTGGACGCGGGGTACTCCCTGACCGACGTGACCCGGGCCCTGTGTCAACGATGGCAACCGGGAGTGAAACTCCTACCCATGTCAGATGATCGGATCGAAACCCATGTGGTGATTCAGGATCCCACTGACGATGAACGCCGGGCGATTCACTTCCAGGAGTACTGGATCCGACACCAGGCATCAGTACCAGCCAGCGCCGTGGTGCAGATCGGGGTCGAGCAGGCCCGTCCCACAAATGCCGTACTGGAATCGATCCAGTCAGCCGACCTGATCGTGATTCCGCCATCGAATCCAGTGGTTTCGGTGGGCACCATCCTGGGCGTGCCCGGGATCAGGAAGGCCCTGTTGGCCGCATCAGCGCCGATCGTGGGCATCTCCGGAATCATCAATGGCGAGCACGTGCGCGGCATGGCCCGGCAATTACTTGAGGTCATTGGCGTGGAATGCAGTGCAGCTGGCGTGGCAGAGCACTATGGAGCCCGCCGGGATGGTGGCTTGTTGGATGGTTGGCTGATCGACTCCTCCGACGCGGATCTGGTGGCCAGGATCCAGGCAGGTGGCATCCCCTGTGCTGCAGTGCCCCTGTGGATGACCGATTCCATGGCCACTGCAGAGATCTTCGCCGCCGCTTTGGAACTGGTGTTGCCAAGTGCCTGAATACTCAGTGATCCCGATCCACGGCATTGGGGAGGTAGCCCCGGGAACCGAGTTGAGCGAGCTGGTCGAACTGGGTCGACCGCAGCCAGGGGACATCGTGTTGATCACCAGCAAGATTGTGAGCAAGTCCCAGGGTCGGATCCGCACTCAGGAACGGGCTGAGGCCATTGCCTCTGAAACCAAACGGATCGTGGCCCAGCGCAATGGCACCACGATCACCGAGAACCACCTGGGACTGACCATGGCCGCGAGCGGGGTGGACAGTTCAAATGTGGCTCCTGATTCGGTGCTGCTGCTACCCGAGGACCCGGATCGGACAGCTCGTCAGATTCGAGCCGCACTCACCGTGAATGTTGGCGTGGTAATTACCGATACCGCTGGGCGGCCGTGGCGCAATGGCCAGACTGATATCGCAATCGGAGTCGCCGGAATCCCACCCTTGTTGTCCTTCACCGGAGTGGCGGATAACCATGGAAACCAGCTGGCGGTTACGGCCCCGGCGATTGCCGATGAACTGGCCAGCGCTGCTGAACTGGCCACCGGAAAACTGGGCTGGGCACCGATAGCCCTGGTCAGGGGCCTGGCTGAATATGTGCTGGAACGGGGCTTGGACGGGCCGGGCGCCCGCGAGTTGATCAGGGACCGGTCAGCGGACATGTTCGCCCTGGGCACCCGTGAGGCAGTCATGGCTGCTCTGACCAACACCCAACTCGACTGCTTCGGGGCACCGGCAAGCAGCGAAGAAGTGCTATCGGCGCTCGAATCGATCGGAGTCCAGGCCACGCCTGGCCAGGTTGGCTGGCAACTGCCGTCAATTGACCAGGGCACCCTGGCAAGGGTTCGCCTGGTGGCAACTGCGCATTCCTGGTCGCTTGTTGAGGATTCGTCGACGGACCCACCACAGCGCCTGGAACTGGTTCCGTACACTTCGACTCCATGAGTCGTGACCAGTCCGAATCCCCGTCCCAGCCAAGCACTCGATTGCGCGGGTTCGTGATCCTCGGGGTGTCGGTGTTGGTTTTCCTTGCCGTGATCGGCGCTGCCCTGCTGGCTCAATCCAGGCAGGATGACAAGGAGATCACGGCTGGCGATTCGGTAGGTGTTTCTGCCGCCCAGGCCGGTTGTGGTCCGGTTGAGAAATCCGCTGCGACCGGGGGTGGTGACCACCGCAAGGAGGGCACCCGACTCAGCTTTCCAGACGGGCCCCCTGCAAGTGGCCCCCACTGGGGCAACTTCTTGTATGGCCCCCAGATCCGCAACTTCTACACCCGTGAGGACCGACCACCGGTGGAGCAACTGGTGCACAGCCTGGAGCACGGGCACACCCTGGTCTGGTACGACGAGACCATCACGCCAGGCACCCGTGCCTACTCGGATCTGAAGGCCTATGCCGCATCCCTGAAACCGGATGACTACCTGATGATGGTGCCCTGGAATGCTACCGACGGTGCCGCGCTCCCCGACGGAAAACACCTGGCCCTGACCCATTGGACCGGACCCGATGACCAACGTGCCGTACGACAGTTCTGTGCCGCGCCCAGCAGTGAGGTTCTGGACTCATTCCGTAAGGAATTCACCAAACTGGATGCACCAGAACCGGGCGCTGCCTGATCAGGTCAGATCCGTACGCCCCTGGGCCTTGAGCTGATCAACGATCTTCTTGACCTCCTGGGCGTGCTCCAACGAGGCCACCAGGATCGCATCCTCGGTGTCAACGACCACCACATCGCTGAGCCCCACCACGGCAACGGTGCGCCCTGCAGAACAGACCAGGCCGCTGGAATCATGACTGAGCACCAAAGCATCATCACCCAGCACCCTCAGTCCAGTACCCTGCTGTAGGCCAGCCAGGGCCGCGAAGTCACCGATGTCCTCCCAGGCGAACTCTCCGGGCACCATGGCCACCCGTCCCAGGTCAGCTGCTGGCTCTGCTATTGCATGATCGATTGCGATCTTCTCCAATCCCGGCCAGATCTGATCCAACTCCGCGGGATGGGCAGCGATCCGGCGCAGCCCGGCTGCCAACTCGGGGTGGTTCAGGGCCAGGAGGTCAAGCAATACCCGCGCCTGCACCACGAACATGCCGGCATTCCAGCGGTACTCACCGCTGTCCAGATAGGCCCGCGCGGTGGCGCGATCCGGCTTCTCAACGAACTTCTGCACCCCAACCGCGCTCTCGAATCCAGGCAACCGGGCACCGGCATGGATGTATCCAAATCCGGTGGCTGGATAGGTTGGCTGGATGCCCAGGGTCACCACCAGCCCGGTGGTGGCTACCCGGGCCGCCTCGCGCACACAGGCCTCAAATTTCACCTGGTCGGCAATCAACTGATCTGCCGCAAAGGACCCCAGAATCGCTTCTGGGTCACGTCGTTCCAGGATTGCCGCGGCCAGGCCGATCGCGGCCATCGAATCGCGCGGTGATGGCTCGGCCAATACCTCACTCACCTCTGGTAGCTGAGTTCGTACGGCGGCCTCATGCGCCGCACCGGTAACGATCAGCACCCGCTGTCCCACCACCGGCACCAATCGGTCCACGGTTGCCTGGATCAATGACCTCCCACTTCCGCTCAGGTCATGGAGGAACTTCGGGTTGTTGGCCCGGGAGAGCGGCCACAATCTGGTCCCGGCTCCGCCTGCCGGTACGACTGCCCATAGCTGGCTCAGCACTGCCGTTGGTTCGAGGGTCATGGCAGGCATCTTTCCCTACTCGGCTAGCGTCAGGAAGGTGAGGTTCTCTGATCTGCTGACTGACCGCCTGCGTACCGCTCCGGGCAATCCCCTGATCACCTTCTATGACGATGCCACCGGGGAACGCACTGAACTCTCCATGACCACCTATGCGAACTGGGTGGCCAAGACCGCGAACGTGCTTCTGGAGGACTTCGACACCGAGCCAGGTGACCGGATCAGATTGACCACCGGCACCCACTGGCTCACCCCGATCCTCCTGGGTGCCACCTGGCTTTGCGGCGCAACGGTATCGGCATCCGGGGAGAGCACCGGGTTGCTCATCGGTGGCCCGGAGTGCGCAGCCGATCCCCAGGCAATTGCCTGTTCTTTCCATCCCTTTGCACTAGCTTTCCCGGAACCGATCAGGGCACATGATTTCGGGAGCCTTTGGCCCAGCCAACCAGATGTTTTCCTGGGCAACCCGGACGATGCCACCCAGGTGACCTGCCAGAGCCCATCAGAAGCACGGGTGATCACCGATCTCGATCCAGCAACTCATCCCGGCCTGTTCCTGGACCTACTCCGGGGTGGGGGCTCAATGGTGTTGGTCAGGAACCCGGATCTCACCAACTGGGCGGCCATCATGGCCACCGAGAAGGCCACAGACTCGATCCGGGCGACTGACCGCCCCGATTAACCTATGCTGCGGTAACCACCCAGGCCTTCAGCCAGCAGCCTGGGAGTACCGATGCCACCAGTCGCACCCGGCAACAACCAAAGAGTGCCACTCGTCTTATCCCTGGCCATCACATCAGCCAGGCCATCCCCATCCAGATCCCCAGAGCCCACAATGACGTCGTAGCGAGAACCGTTCGCGACACCTGTACCCACCCTGGGCACAACTCCGCTACTGGTTCCGGTGAGCACATTCCAGGCACTGGCATCCCAGAGTCCGGGACCGACTGAGTTGAAGGTCTTCATGTTTGCCGGAGCCAACCGTGAACCGGTGAAGCCCGATGCCCCGTTGCCGGGGAAGATCACGGTTCCCGCTGAGGTACGGCCGACCAGATCCGGTTTGCCATCCCCGGTCACGTCCCCAACCACAGTCAGTCCGGAAACCTGCTGCCAACCTGCACTCATCACCGACGATGCTCCAAAGGAACCATTGCCCAGTCCGGGGTGGAAGACCAGGGTGTCTCCGTTGTTCTCCACCGTGATCAGGTCGCCGTTGCCATCACGGTTCCAGTCACCAACGTTGAGCACACGTGTGGCCCCAGGCCGACGCAAATTGCCCGGCAGCATCGAACCAATGTTCTGGGTGCCCTTGTTGGCCAGACTCAGGTAACGCCTACCAGAAATACCGGTCAAACCAGCAAAGCGGCTACTGGCCAACTGGGCCACGCTCAACTGTCTGATCCCGCCATAGCCAACGAATGGCCCCAGTGTCGGGCCGAACCGGCCTGCTCCCAGGCCAGTGAGCACCGATACGTTGGGTCCACTGCGCAGCACCACATCGGGGTGCCCATCACCAGTCAGATCACCACCACCGGCGATCCCGTTAACACCGGGCACCCTGGTGATCAGCACTGCCCCCCGGATGTGGAGTCCAGTGGAAGCGAACAGGTACAGCCCGCCATCGTGGCCAAGTGCCACCAGATCGCGGCTGCCATCTCCATTCAGATCCCCCGGCACGGCGATGCTGGAGTAGGCAGAGAAATCAGCTGAAAGCACGATCGGTTTGGACCAACGCATTCTGGGCCGGCCAAGGAAGAGCTTCAGGGTGGCACCGGATCGGGTGATCACATCCATCCGACCGTCTCCATTCCAGTCCCCTGCCCCGATCAACAGGTTGGAACCGCGGAAGGCCCTGGTCCGAGCCTTGCCGGCCCTGGCAAAGGTGCCGTTGGAGTAGCCCCGGTATACCCTCCCGGTACCACGGCGCAGGGTCAGGACATCCCCGATTCGATCCCCGGTTACATCACCCAGGTAGGCGCTCAACCCTCCGGTAGCCGCTCCCGAACGGGAACTGGTTGGGGCCCGGAAACCCATCTGCCCCATGGTGGGGATCACCCTGATGTCCCCGTTGGCGGAAAGCGTCACGACGCTGGCCTCCCCGGTTCCATTGAGACTGAACGCCCGTGGGTTGGAGAGTGCCGGTTGGGGCGCAGCCGGCGCTGGGGCCTGGGTTGGTGAGGTGAATGGCACGGTCGGCATCGGCGGAGTCGGTGGGGTCACCTGCCCGCCGTTCTGGATCGCCGTGGCCAGAGCCCGGATCTCAGGAAGCTTGGCATACAGATATTTCCCGGGACATGCAGTGGAACCTGCATCACGGTGACCATTGATGGCCTGGAAGGTCTTGCCCTTGACCCGAAGGCCGGTTGCGCTGGCCGGGATGTTGTACATGGAGAGTTTCCAGGCGAACAAGGCCGCAAAGGAGTTGACGATTGCCTGCGAGGGTTGGGCTATGTCGAAGTTGCCGATCGCTGACATGGCGAAGGAAACCTCGTTGTATCCCAGGGTGTGAGCGCCCACTGGCGACTTCGCGATCCCACCGTAACGGCCCTCCCAGATCCGACCAAAGCGGTCCACCAGGAAGTTGTAACCGATGTCGGACCAGCCCCGGGATTTGGTGTGGTAGGCATAGATTCCGCGCAGCAGGGCGGGCACGTCGGCCTCGGAGTAGTTGTTGGCATTGACGGTGTGGTGCACGAAGCTGGTCTGGATGGTGCCATATCGCAGGGAGGACGCATCACGCATTTTCTCATTTGCCCCCCACTGGGCACGGGAGTAGATCTGTGGCATCGGGGCCACCGCCATCGCCGACAGTGCCGCTCGATCCGAATCAGAGCCCTGGTCATCGTTCACCTGGTCTGCAACAGATGCCGCTTGCTCGGTGGCGGGTGAGTTGGGCTTGGCCAGTTCCCGGGTGTCGATGGCTGGTTTCTCGGTCTCAGTGCGACCCACACCCGGATCGATCACAGCCAGCCTGAGATCAGCAGGAGCCACGCCATCAGCTGTCAGGGCTCGCATCTGAACCTGGTCGACATCACCAACCACGATGGCATCGGTGCCGGGCCGCTCCCGTGAGGAGTTCTCCCCAGCATCGGCCAGATCCGGCCCATGATCGTCGTGATAGCTGACCGGCTGCCAATCCGACCAATTCCCACCGGACTGGGTGCGCACCTCGACGGAGATCTCGTCCTCGGACAATTCCACGCCATGCTGCCAGGTGACTCCCACGGTGCCATATCCATGGACTGGCTGCGGCTCGCTCTGGGCGGCCAACTGCAAGCTGTCGGAATCCTGGGCCCCATCCCGGGGGGCACTCAGCCGATTGGCGTCGGTTGGCTGAGGGGTACCCGTCGATGTCGCCCCAGGAGCACCAGCCGAGGGGGCAGCCGCAACTGCCTTGCCGTCTATCCCCGTGACGGCAACCTCCTCCACTCGCGGGCTCACTGGGGCGACATCAACGGTGGCCTGTTGTTGTCTCACTGCTGTGCGCAGTTGGCTGGCCGAAACCTCCGGGGAGGCCGGGACAATCTCCAGGGTGTGGATCCCAGCAGCTGTGGCTCCCAGGACTCCAACGGTCCCAACGACCAGGAATTGCTGACAAAGGGCGACGTACCGCGAGCGTTTCTGACGCATTTACTTGGCTCCATGTGATCGGGGATGTAATTCACACGAGTACCAAGTTTCACATTAGTCACACTGGTATTGGCAAGCGGTTTTCACTAATTACAAACATGTAATTAGTGAATTACAAACATGTAATTCAATTTCGGAGCCAGCGATTTATCGGCAGTTTATCGACTGGATATCCGCGGCGAGTGGTTTTAGATATCTGCACCCAATTCGGCATCGATGGTCGCTTCGACGCCCTCTTCAGCCTCGTCGTACTGAAGGTACCGAATGCCCTCATCAACCGGTCCATCAAAGTTCAGGTTTCCCGATTCCAGACACAAAACCCGGTCACACATCGAACGCACTGAGGCGGCGGCGTGACTGACATAGAAAATCGTGGTCCCCTGCTGACGGATCTCCTGCATCTTGGTGACGCACTTTTGCTTGAACGGCTTGTCACCAACGGCAAGTACTTCGTCGGCCAGGAAGATATCGGCATCCACATGGATCGCAATGGAGAAGCCCAGACGGGCATACATTCCCGAGGAATAGTGCGAAACCGGGGTGTCGAGGAATCTACCAATGTCGGCGAAATCGACGATCGCATCGAACTTTCGCTTGATCTCGTTCTGGCTCATCCCAAGGATTGCGCCGTTCAGGTAGAGATTCTCCCGACCAGTCATCTGCGGATGGAACCCCGCGCCGGTAGCGATCAGCCCAGCAATCCGACCCCGGGTCAGGATCCGGCCCTTGTCCGGGGTCATCACTCCGTTGATCAGGGTAAGCAAAGTGCTCTTGCCAGAGCCGTTGAGGCCCATCAACCCTACCGACTCCCCCTGCTCCACGGTGAAGGAAACGTCATTGAGGGCGGTGAATCGTTCCCGCAGGGGCAGACCGCGAATGGCCGCTGTGGCCATCGCCTTCATGGTGCGGTGATAGTAGAGAGTGAATTCCTTGGTGCAGTTCTCCACCACGATTGAAGTAGCCATCTAGAGTCGCTCCGGGAACTTGTTCTCGAATTTCTTGAAGAATCTCTGCGCCAGCCAAAGCAGAATCAGGCTCAGGCCCAGTGTGATCAAACCGCGCACCAACATGTCCGGTGGAAATTCTACCGGGATCTGGCAACTGGTAAAAGCCGCTGGGTCGCGTTCCTTGAGGTAACCACACCAGGCCATCTTGGTATCTGCATTGTCGATGGTCGGATACCAGAACATGCGTTGGAACATCAACACTGACTGGGTCACCGGGTTGGCCAGATACACCTCATAGAGGATTGGATTGGATTCCTTCATCTTGTAGATCAGACTGAAGGGATACATCATCGGGACCAGGAAGTGCATGAACTGCATCAGGGTGGCCACGATGTTCTGGAAGTCCTTGTACATCGCGTTCAGTGCGGAGAAGATCAACCCCAGTGACGCCGAAAAGCTCACCAAAACCAGGAGTCCGAGTCCGGCATAGCCAAATCCCACCCAGTCCGGGCTCCAACCAACTGCAATCGCGGCCACCAACAAGACAACCAGTTGGGGGAAGGTATGAATCGCCGCGACCACCATTGCGGCAACCGGGAAGGTTTCGCGAGGGACCCGCATCTTCAGGACCAGAGGGCGGTTCTGCCAGATGGATCTGGTGGAACCATTCCAGGTTTCCCCAAAATAGTGCACCACCACCATGCCAGTGAATAGGTGGAGGGCGAAGTTGGGCATGCTGTCGTGCACCCGCAGTAGTGACATCAACATGTAATAGGTCACAAAGCGCAATGCCGGTTGCACATAAGACCACAACAATCCCAGCATGGACCCGGCGTATTGGGCGGCGAGTTCTCGCTGGGTGATCAGCCTGAGCAGGTAGGGACGCGAGAGCACTTCAAGTAGGCCGCCCTTGGGTGAGGGTGGCACCAATTCGGCGTTCACCTGACGCTCCACCTGCGGACCAGCCATGGCGGGGGCCACCGGCATCGAATCCGCCTTGCGGTTGGCCAGCGCCCGGGCCCGCCGCGCAGCGTTCTTGCGACGCCCCTTCTCGTCCGTCGGTGCGCCGTTGCGCTTGTTTGCAGCCCGAGCCATCAGGCCTCACTCTTCTGGTCCACGCCGAAGGTGGTTGCCCAGGTCTCGGGTGAGGTGATCTCCCCCAGTGCGTCCTGGTACTGCCTGGCCAGTTCAGGCCATTCCTGCAGCATCCTCTTGTGCAATTCCAGAGCGCGTCTCAACTGGCTGCGGAACAACTCCGGCTGGCGCTTGAGGAAGGCCGCAGAGGTGCCGTCCGGCATGCTGTAAATTGCCGAATCCTGAGCGGCCATCACCCACCAGAATGCGTCCTGGGCCATGATGGCGGCCTCCGGGAACTCCCGCGACTGTGGGCGCACCGGCAGGAATTGGCGGATGGATCCCTTCGCTGCACTGACCAGTTGGGCCCCACGTCCAATCAACTCATGATCGAAATCACGCTTTCGGGGCTTCCGGCGGCGCACTGGGGGGAAGGCATCCGGATCACTCTGGGTCTGGGCATCATCGAAACCTGATCTGATCTCACGGATCTCACCAAGCTTGGTGGCCAGGTCCGGGTGCAACTGGTGCGGCCCGGCCAGGACATCCTCCATCGCCCGCAAGCGCAACTCCACGGTGGAGTAGTGCATCTCCAGCAGATGAACGACGGTGTGGTTGAGGCTCTCGCGCACCATCCGGCCACCGCGTGGGAATGGAGAGTGCAACAAAGCCGCAACGAACCGATTGCGCTGGTGGAAATAGGCCTGCCAATCCAGGGCATCATTCTTGTCGGACCAGGGGACATGCCAGACCGCCGCACCCGGCATCGAGATGGTTGGGAAGCCGGCTGCCTGGGCGCGCACGCCGTACTCGCTGTCATCCCATTTGATGAACAGTGGTAGTCCCAGGCCGATCTCGCGTACCACCTGGGTGGGGATCAGGCAGAAGAACCACGGGTTGAAGTCAGCATCGATGCGCCGATGCAACCACCTGGTACTGCGTAGGTTTCGGGCAGCGAAGTCCCAGTCGTTGTGCACGGTCAGGGGTGACATCCACCAGAACCGCCAGCGATTGATGATCTCGCCGAAACTGTGCAATTGAGTGCGCCGGAACAGGGAGAACATGTGCCCACCCACAATGCTGGGGCGGCGACACAGATCGGCGAAAGTGATCGAGCGCAGAATGCTCTCGGTCTCCATCACGATGTCATCATCAAGGAACAGGACGTAGGTGGACCGATCCGCTTTCAGGGTTTCGTACTGCGCGCGCGCAAAACCACCGGATCCACCGAGGTTGGCCTGTTCGATCACCCGCAACCGGCCTCCCAGGGCTTCCTCAGCCGCTGGGAACTCCGGATCGTCGGCCACCTTCTTGGTGCCCTGCTCGGCTACCACGACTTCGTCAACCAGTGCCGAAACCTCGGGGTCATCGCTGATCTGCTTGATCAACCTGGCACAGAAGTCAGGGCGGTTCATTGTGGTGATCCCGATGGTGCAGGATCCCGGTGAGAGGCGCTCTACTGGGACTTCCGCATCCCAGAAGGCCGCCACCAGGGTGGAATCGGCGTTCGTTGAGACCACGTCAAACCAGTACCAGCCGCCGTCCTGGAACGGAACCAGGTCCAACTCGAAGTCGAAGGTCTCCGCACCAGTACCGGCGACAGTTGCCGAATCCACTCGCTGGGAACGGCCATTGGCCATGGACTTGTAGACCACGACCGAGGTGCCCTGTCCCTGCAGGGTCACCCTGAGGCGGACCTCCTTGACCACGGTCCATTTGCGCCAGTAACTGGCTGGGAAGGCATTGAAATAGGTGCCCAGGGAGAGCCGTTCCCCGGCTTCGATACGCAGAGAGTGACGCCCGAGGATGTTCTCGGCTGACAACTCCCGGCCAGTGGAGGTGGACTGCCGCATTGCGGCCCGGTTGAGGTTCTTGGCCTCCTTGGAATAGCCCACCGACATTTTGTCGGCATCAAGCACGGCAGCTTCTGCATCGACGTACAGGGCCAGGACATCCAGGTCGCGGTCAGCAGGCAGGATGAACCGTTGCAGGATCCGCCGGGTGGATGGGGTTGTGCTCACCTGAGTCACTCGTCGACTCCTCCGGATTTCAACTCAGCACCCTCGGTGAAGTGGGGCTTGAGTTTGTTCTCAAACATGGACAGCGCTGACCCGATGGCCATGTGCATATCCAAGTACTTGTAGGTGCCCAACCGTCCACCAAAGAGAACCATGGGCTCCTTGCGGGCCAGGTCCCGGTACTTGAGCAACTTCGCTCGATCCTCAGGGGTGTTGATCGGGTAATAGGGCTCATCACCCTCCTCGGCAAATCGGCTGTACTCATGCACGATCACGGTCTTGCCGGGAAGATAGGTGCGCTCAGGGTGGAAGTGCTTGAACTCATGGATCCGGGTCCAGGGAACTTCCTGATCGTTGTAATTCATCACTGAGGTTCCCTGGAAATCATCGACCTCAAGGACTGAGGGCTCCAGGTCCACGGTGCGCCAGGACAATCGCCCCTCACAATTGCCGAAGTACTCATCGACCGGGCCGGTGTAGACGATGGGCACCCGGCCCTTGTACTGATCAGCCACGGTAAAGAAGTCGGTTTCCAGGCGTACCTCGATATTGGGATGATCAGCCATCCGGTTCAGCCAGGCTGTGTAACCGTCGGTGGGTAGGCCTTCGTACTTGTCGTTGAAGTAACGGTTGTCGAAGGTGTAGCGCACCGGAAGTCGAGTGATGATGTCCGGGCTCAACTGGGTTGGATCGGTCTGCCACTGCTTTGCGGTGTACCCCTTGACAAAGGCTTCATAGAGCGGGCGCCCAATCAGGCTGATCGCCTTCTCCTCCAGGTTGGTGGCAGCCTGGGTGTCGATCTCACTGGCCTGCTCGGCGATCAGGGCCCGGGCCTCATCCGGGGTGTGGCTGCGGCCGAAGAACTGATTGATCAGGCCCAGGTTCATCGGGAATGAATAGACCTGATCGCGGTACTTGGCGAAGACCCGGTGCTGGTAGTTGGTGAAGGTGGTGAACCGGTTCACATACTCCCAGACCTTCTCATTTGAGGTGTGGAACAAATGGGCGCCGTAGACGTGCACCTCGATCCCGGTCTCGGGCTCGGCCTCACTGTAGGCATTGCCACCCAGATGGGACCGCCGTTCCAGGATGAGCACTTTCTTGTCCAGTTCTGCTGCCATCCGCTCGGCGATCGTCAATCCGAAAAAGCCCGAGCCCACGACAACGAGGTCGGGCAGATCTTGCGCGGTGGTCAATGCAGCTCCCATGGAGTCGGATACTGCCCGACAGGTTGCGGGCAGGGGTGGACAAACCCGGTTCAGTCTAGCCGTGGATGCTCCCTACTGCGATTTCTGCGCGCGTCCACTGCGTCACATTTGGGATTCATCCCGTTGGGGCATCGCTGCGATTTGCCAGCAACTTCCGGTATGCCGCTTTTCGCAGGGATTCCGGGATCAGGCGATATCCGGCCCGCACGCCCACGTTGCGCAGGTACTCCCAACGCGTGGTGATCCCCAGCCGACGGAATCGCCGTTGCAGGGCGAGTTCTGATTTGAACAGAGCCTTGCCCCCACGGCGGGCGTAGGCCCCGGCTCCAACCCGGTAATAAACCAGGGGTTCAGCCAGGTTCGCTGGCTCGGCACCGCTGGTCACCATCCGGGTGAACAACAAATAGTCCTCAAGCAGGGCCAGGTCACAGTAACCACCAGCTGCGATCACCGCGCTCTTGCGGTAAACGATCGTGGGGTGGTTGAACGGATCACGGAACTTGATCACCCGACGGATCTCGGAAGCCGAAACCGGAGGCGTTCGCCGACCAACGATGTCGTATTGGTCCCGACCGAATTCATAGAGCCCGGAGCCCACCAGGTCAGCACCCTGTTCGATCAGCGGAACCTGTTTGGCGAAGCGATCAGGAACACAGATGTCATCGGCATCCATTCGGGCCACGATCTCGTGCGAGGCAGCAGCCAGTCCGGCATCAAGGGCTGGCCCCAGGCCCCGGTTCTCCCCCAACTCAAGATGTACGACGGGCACCGGACTGTCGGCGACCAGACCCGCAATCACCCGACTCAGTTCCTCAGGGACTGGTCCATCCTGGACCAGCACCACTTCTGCTGGCGGTCGGGTTTGGTCCCGAACAGAGGATTCAAAGGCGGTGATCAGGTACTCCGGCACATCCTTTGCATAGGTGCTGATCAGCAGACTGAATGGTGCGGGTACCGACGAGCCATCAGGCTCTCTGGGGTAGGCCCGGAAACCGGCCTCGCCCAGCACTTCAGCATTTGGTCGCGGGGATCTTCGAAATCCCTCCTTGAGACCCCGCCAACCCGCACGCAACAAGGTGCGGCGATCGCTGGAACCGGCAACCGTGCGGGCCCAACGTCGCAGCGTCGAGCCACCATAGAGCGCCTTCTCCGTCGGTCCCAGGCTGGTGGCCCTACCGAAAAGCCAGATCTTGTTGCGCACCTCGAAGAAGAAGCGCTCACCCGGATCGGCGTCGGTGGACCCAAATGCCCTGGTCTTGTGCACCACCACACTTCGTGGGCAGTACAACCCCACCCCACCCCGAATCAACCTGGTGGAGTACTCGAAGTCGTCATTCCACAGGAAATAGTCAGCAATCGGGAGGCCCCGTTCGCGGACCACGTCGGCAGCACACATGATGGATACAAATGAGGCTGACCTGACCGGAATTGCCCCCACAGCCCCGGCTGCCTGAAGCTCCGCAGGCCGGGCACCGGGTTTGGCCCTGGGCGTGTTCATCGGATGATCGCGGCCATCCGTCCAGACCACCCTGCTGGCCAGCACTGCTGGACGATCTGCGACGTCAGGCGCGTAGCTGGCCCAGGCGGTGACCAGTTCCCCGGCAGCGGTCTGCGTTGGGATGGTGTCATCGTCCAGGAGCCAGATCAGGTCCGGAGAATGACCCAGTGCCAACTGGGTGCCGGCCGCAAAACCACCAGCACCTCCGGTATTGCTGGACAGGTGGACCACCTGCAACCAATCAGATGCCTGTGCGTCCAGGAACTCAGCGGTGCCGTCATCGGAGTCGTTGTCCACGATCACCACCGCCGCAGGCCGGTGTGTCTGGGCAGCCAGGGCAGCCAAGCACTCCTCAACCAGGGCCCGCCGATTCCAGGTAACCACCACGGCCACGACCCGAATCGACTCGATCAGATCAGGTGCAGACACGGGGTGAACCCTACGCGACGGTCAGCAGGAGCCAGCCAGGTCTTTTGACTGATTGGCGGCATAGCCATCCCGGATGTTCCCGATCGAGCCACTGGTCGAGCCGGTACCAGCCGGTGTGGTCGCAGTGGATCCCGATGGTGCCTGATCAGGGGTGGCCTTCTTGCGGGGTGGATCGATGGCAGTTCGAACCATTTGCTGAATCTTCTTGATGTCCGGTCGACCAGTGTTGATTTGGGGAGGCACAAAGGAGACCGTCTTGATCTTCTGCTTCTTTGCCTTCAGCGCCAACGGGATGAAGGTGCTCAGTTGCGATGCCGGCAGGTTGGTGGAGACCAGGTCCTCACTCGCTGCGGCGATGTCGCCGAATTTGGTAACCACGGTTTGTGGCGACAGTTGGGTCAACATCGCACTCATCACGCATTTCTGCCGGGCCATTCTGGAGTAGTCATCAGCTGCGGCGCGGGAACGAGCGAACCAAAGGGTCTGGAAACCATTCAACTTCTTGTGACCCGGCTCGATATAGCCGGTGATTGGGGCTCCAACTCCACCAATCGGGATTCGGTCACGCACCCGCAACTTAACCCCACCAACTGCATCCACCAGTTTCTCGAAACCTCTGAGATTGACCATGGCCCAGTAGTTGATCCTCAGGCCGGTGATTCCCTCGACCGCCTCGATCGTGGCCTCCACACCCGGATTCCGATACTTGCGGAACAGGTCCTTGTGATCCGCGGCGTAGGTGGCCAGGGAGTTCAACTCACATTCGGAACCACAGTTGTAGCCATTGGGGAACTGTTTGTCCATGATGGACCCCTTGGCAAAGGGGAAGTTGAGCATATTGCGTGGCAATCCGAACAGCACCGTTCGGCCAGTCTCCTCGTCAATGCTGGCCACGTTGATCGAGTCCGCTCGCAACCCCCACCGGTCACTGCCCGAGTCACCACCGAGCAGTAGCACGTTGAACCGTCCATCATGGGCGTTGCTCACAGCCGAGGCACCGAACATGTTGGCAATCAGGCTCTTCTGCACCCCGACCACATGCGACGCATAGAGCAGGCTGCCCACCAGGGACAGGCACAGTGCGGAATTGAGCGAAACAATGGCCAGCCTCTGTTTGCGCTCCATGCTGAGTGGGTCACCCAATCGCCAGGCATCCACGAACAGATATGCCCAGCCAATGGCCAAGCCAATCAATCCGAAGCGGATCAACCCAAGGACAAAAGTATTGGTCAACAGCCAAAAGGCCAGAGAATTGAAGACCGCGGCGACCAACCCCACCAGGGCCAGGCCAAGCGCCAGGCCCAGCACGGTCCTGATGGCAATCCAACCCACCTTCTTGTTGCCCACGGCAAGTTGCGCTGAACCGGGAAGGATCATGGTCATCAGCGCAAGTGCGATCGCCCGTCGGAAACGAATCCGACTGATCGCGGCGCCGTACTGCTGGGTGCGCCCAGTTGTCCTGGGCACCGGCGATGACATGGTCGCCATGTGAGGCCTCTCTGGGGGGGGAAGTAGAGGTCGGGCAGGTCTGGTCCAAGTATCACCAGCCCCATCCGCAACAGACGCCACGCCACGCCGAACGCGGATCACCTCAACTGCGGCCCTCACGGATCTCGCGCTTGGCCGCCAACCGATGGGTTCGCCGAATCGAGGCCTCACGCATCCTGCGGATTTCCTCCTTGGTCTCCGGACGCAGTGCCGGAATCTCACGTGGACGTCCATCGGGATCAACCGCGACGAAGACCAAATATGCAGAAGCAACATGCACCGGCTCGATGCCAGCCCGATTCCATGGCTCACTCATCACCCGAACCCCAACCTCCATGGAGGTGCGTCCGGCCCAATTCACCTGAGCGCTGGCCCGCAGGATGTCACCCACGTGCACCGGGGCCAGGAAGGCCATCTCATCCATCGCAGCGGTGACCGCCTGACCACCGCTGTGTCTACCGGCCACGGCTCCAGCGGTGCTGTCCACGAGTCTCATCACCTCACCACCGTGAACAGTTCCATAGAGGTTGACATGGGTCTGACTGGCCAGCAGGGTCAGGGTCACCCGACTGTAGGAGGGCGGTAGCGCCGTTGTGGGATCTTCGCTCACAGACCCAAGCTAGCGGCAATTCCTCAGGTTGGTACCGGTACCGTCTGCTGCATGCCCAAACCGCCACAGCAGTCTCCCGGTCAAGGCGATCCTGAGTTCGAGTGGCTCTACGGTGCCCGCCCCGGCCCCAATCGGAGTACACCTGAGTCCACCCGGATCATCTCCCGCGATGATCTGCGGGAATATCAACGCACTGGCCGGAAACCGAGGCCGGCCGTTCAACCCAACCAACCCGGACGACCTCGACGCCGGATTCCTCTCCTCCGAATCGTGATCGGGTTGCTGGCCCTCTGGTTGGTTTTCCTGGTCGTGGTGCCAATCATGGCCTGGTCCCGGATCAATCGGGTGGACATCTCCACTGCCAATCAGATCGGAGACCAACCGGGTACCAACTACCTCCTGGTCGGCAGTGACTCCCGGCGAGGGTTGAGCCGAAAGGAGAACAAAAGACTGGGCACCGGCGGAGTTGGGGATATTGGACAACGCACCGACACCATCATGATCCTCCACACCGGCAGCGGGAAGCCGGTGTTGATGTCCATCCCCCGTGACTCGCTGGTGCCAATCCCCGGGCACGGCACTTCCAAGATCAATGCCGCATTCGCCTGGGGCGGCCCCAAACTGTTGGTCCGCACCGTTGAACAGAACACCGGATTACGGATTGACAACTACGTGGAGATCGGATTCGGCGGTTTCGTCAGGATCGTGGACGCAGTTGGTGGAGTGACCATCTGCCCAACCAGGAGGATGGTTGATCCCAAGGCCAACCTGCGGATCAACAAGGGCTGCCAGGAAGTCAACGGAGTGGTGGCTCTGGGGTACTCGCGTTCGCGCTACACGATGGCAAATGGTGATCTGGGTCGGGCTCAACACCAACGCGAGGTCCTTGGTGCCATCGGGGACGAGGTCAAGTCACCATGGACCTTCGTCAATCCCTTCCGCTACTACCGCATCAACCAGGCCGTGTCCTCCTCGATCACGATCAGCAAGGGCACCGGGCCGGTTGCGATGGCTGGCTTTGCCCTGGCCATGACGAAGGTCAGTGGTGAGAAGGGTCTCACCTGCGCGGTCCCAATTAGGGATTTGGCGGTTCACTGGGATACTGAGAGGGCAAAGAAGTTGTTCGGGCTGCTCAAAGCGGACCAGACCGACGCCATCACCAAGAGACTGTGCACTCCTGGTGGCCTGCCTGAATAGACCGGCCCGGCGCGGCTCCCAGCAGCCTGGAGAGGAGAAACCCAACCGTGCCCCAACGCAGTACCTTTGAAACCCTGACCTGGGAAGTCGATGAGGACGGCATCGCCCTGCTCACCCTGAATCGCCCCGATGCGCTGAACGCGTTCTCGGTGACCATGGCCCGGGAATTACACCAGGTGTTCTCCGAGGAAGCCCACGATGACGCCGTCCGGGCCGTAGTGGTGACCGGAGCCGGGCGAGCCTTCTGTGCTGGCATGGATCTCAATGGTTCGGGCAATGTCTTTGGCCTGAACGAGGACCTGCAGCCCACCCCGGCCGACCTTCGGGATCGATTCGATGATCCTGAGATCGAGCAGGGAGTCCGGGACACCGGCGGCAAGGTAACCCTGGCCATCCACAATCTCGCCAAACCAGTGATTGCGGCCATCAATGGTCCAGCAGTCGGTATCGGCGCCACCATGACCCTGGCCATGGATATCCGAATGGCCTCAGAAGGCGCCCGGATCGGATTCGTCTTTGGCAAGATCGGAATCGTCCCAGAGGCCTGCTCCAGCTACTTCCTGCCCCGACTGGTAGGCCTACAGCAGGCCCTGGAGTGGGTCTACTCCGCAGAGATCCTCACCGCTGAACAGGCCCGGTCCGGCGGTCTCGTGCGGTCGGTTCACCCTGCCGATGAGCTGGTGGAAGCTGCCCTGGAGTTGGCCCGCAGTTTCGTGGTGGGTCGCTCCGCGGTGGCGGTCGGGCTGGCCAAGCAGTTGCTCTACCGCAACTCAACTGCAACAGACCCGGTCCAGGCACATCGCTCGGACAGCCTGGCGATGTTCTACACCAGCATCAATGACGGCAAGGAGGGCGTGGCTGCTTTCCTGGAGAAACGTGATCCGAAATTCTCCTCCCTGACCTCAGACATCCCGGATGTCTTCGGGGACCGCGACTGACCTGTCGCGTCAGCGCTCGGCGAGTACCTGTTCCAGGCGTAGGTAACTGGTTTCCATGCCGGCCACCATGCCAGTGCCCAATACGGCATTCAGGGTGGCTTCGTCGGGATAGGTGGTGACGATGGCCAACAGGGTCCCCTCGGAAAGTGGGGTCAGGGTCAGTTCGTTAGTGGTGGTCACGGTTGGCTCCGGGATCACTTCGCCCTCCATCCGCTCGGTGAAGACCTCGCGATGGGGAGGGCTGGATTGCAGGATCTCCCCGGTTGACCAGAAGGTGACCCCGCTGCTGTCCTCACGCCAGACATAGCGATAGCACTCCCCCACCCGGCTCCCGGTCTCGCAGGTGGGCATGGACCAGCCATCCGGCCCGGTCATCCACGCAGCCACCTGGACTGGATCATGGTGCGCCGCCCAGACCTGTCCCACCGAACCCCGAATGATCCGGCTGGTGCGCAGCGTGAGTTCACCGATCTGTTGAGCCCGGGTGGGCTGGTCCGCGGCAAAGGAGCGGAGGTCGGCCAGCACCTCATCAATCTGGCCCATCGCCTGCCGCATCCCCTCTTCCATGCCCATCCCGATGAGTTGTTCCAACTCGGCCAGACTGTTGAAGTACGTCGTGGTGATCAGGCGGGACCCCGAGGATGTGGCGTCAAACTGGAAGACCATCCGCATATTGGGCATTTCGAGATTCGGGGTGCCATCGTCATTGGCAAATCCGTCCAGCACCTCAAAGCTCTTCAATGGCTCCACCCGGATGAACTCCCAGTAACCCTGTGAGCGCTCCCCCTCCGGGCCGGTCATGGCATATGCGGAGCGACCACCGGGGAAAACATCATGCTGGGTGAAGGTGGCTGGCCACATCGGTGGGCCCCAGAATTTCTCCAACTGTCTGGGGTCAACGTAGGCATCCCAGAGCCGGGACACCGGCACCGGAAAATCGGCCACCACTGTCATGGTGAGTTCTTCGACATCGCGCTCAACTGAACTGATTGGCATGGCTATTCCTACTCATCTTCTTCGGCAAACAAGGCGTCCATCCGCGAGATCCGCGACCGCCAGATCTGTTCGTACTCGGACAACAACTGCTGTGCCCGGACCAGCGTTTCCGGGTTCCCCCTGATCACACAGATCCGACCACGTGACTGCTTGGTGATCAGTGCTGCCCGATCCAGCACGGCCACGTGTTTCTGCACTGCTGCGAATGACATGTCATAGCTAGCGGCCAGCTCGCTGACACTGGCACTCGACCGCATCGTGCGCCGCAATATGTCGCGTCGAACCTGATGGGCCAGGGCCTGGAAGATCCGGTCCACGTCTTCCGCAGTCATTTCATCTACAACCATTTGGTTGTAGATTATGCCTACCCACGGCAAGCGTCAAGGCACCGTGATCTACTCAGGGCCATGTCGAATCAGCCAGGACCCAGGGAGATCACCCTGGATCTGCCGCAGGTGCGGTTGACCGCGCTGCAATGGGGTGACCCTGAGGCCCCCCTGGCCCTGTGCCTGCATGGCTTTCCCGACTCTGCCAATACCTGGCGATTCCTGGGTCCAGACCTGGCCCGGGCTGGTTACCACGTCGTGGCACCGTTCACTCGTGGCTATGCCCCGTCTGGGCTACCCAATGACAACTTGTTCTCGGTGACCGCCCTGGCCGGGGATGCCAGCAGCATTCGGCGACAGCTCCATCCCAGTGGACCAGCTGTGGCGATCGGACATGACTGGGGTGGAATCACTGCCCAGGCGCTGGCCGCGGTTCCGGAGTCCGACTTCGACAGGTGTGTTTCCCTGGCTATTCCGTCGCTCTGGTCACTTGTCGACCAGGCCCACACCAGAGATGCTGTGCTCCCGCTGTTGGCCCAGTTGGGTCGCAGTTGGTACATCGGTTTCAACCAGTTGCCCGCACTGCCGGAACGGGTGAGCCACCCGCTGATTCGTCACCTATGGCGGTCCTGGTCACCCGGATACGACGCCACTGAGGATCTGATTGGTGCCCTGGCTGCGTTGGCAACGCCAGAACACCGGAAGGCGGTTTTCAACTATTACCGGGCGTTACGTCGGGTCCGGGGGGACGAGGCCTGGCTGCGCCAACCCGTCGTACCGGTCAAGTACCTGCATGGGGCAACGGATGGCTGCTTCAGTCCAGCCCTGTCACGATTGACTGGGTCCGTGGAGATACCGAATACAGGACACTTCCTGCACCTGGAGCGCCCCAGTACGGTCAACGCTGAGGTGCTAGCCTTCCTCGCTGGCTGACCCCCGGACCACCTGCCCCTTGGCGGAGGCCAGGTCGCGCAGTTCAGTCTGGAAGGCAATCATCTGCTCCTGCAGCACCGGGTCGGAACTGGCCAGGATGCGCACCGCCAGCAACCCAGCATTGCGGGCATTGCCGATGGCCACGGTGGCAACTGGAACCCCGGCCGGCATCTGCACGATGGAGAGCAGGGAATCCATACCATCGAGATATTTCAACGGTACCGGCACCCCGATCACCGGCAACGGTGTCACCGCAGCCAACATCCCGGGCAGGTGAGCAGCACCACCGGCACCGGCAATGATCACCTCAATCCCACGAGCCGCGGCCCGGCGACCGTAATCCAGCATTTCATCAGGCATCCGGTGCGCCGAAACCACATCTGCCTCGTGGGGAATCCCAAACTCCGCGCAAGCCTGTGCTGCTGCCTGCATTACCGGCCAGTCCGAGTCCGAGCCCATCACTATGCCAACCCGGGGCCGCACGGACCCTCCCTGATCACTCACTGGTGTCTCCCAACTCTCCTGCAAACCAACCCGCTGCATGTCGAGCACGTTCCAGACAATCATCCAGATCGTCGCCATAGGCATTGACGTGCCCCACCTTGCGGCCCGGCCGGAACTCCTTGCCATACAGATGCACCCTGATTCGGGGATCCCGGGCCAATGCATGGGGGTAACCCTCATAGAGCTGACCGGTACTCTGGCTCCCCCCAAGGATGTTCACCATCACTGTCCAGGTGGCCCGTGCGTGCGGGGCCCCAAGCGGTAGGTCCAGGACTGCCCGCAGGTGGTTCTCGAACTGCGAGGTGATCGCCCCATCCTGGGTCCAGTGACCGGTGTTGTGTGGCCTCATGGCCAACTCATTGACCAGGATCCGCCCGTCGGTGGTTTCGAAGAGTTCAACCGCCAGTACGCCCACCACATCGAGTTCCCCGGCTATCCGGATGGCAATCTGCTGGGCCTGATCACTCAGTTCCACTGCCAGATCAGGCGCTGGCGCAATCACCTCATGACAGATGCCATCGCGTTGAGTGGTTTGAACTACCGGCCAGGCGGCCACCTGGCCTGACGGAGCGCGCGCCACCAGCGCAGACAATTCGCGTCTGAAATCCACCAACTCCTCTGCCAGGATGCCCACCCCCGACTCCCCAGTCGCCGCAAATACCGCAGTCGCATCGGCTGGCTCGGTCACCACCCACACACCCTTACCGTCGTATCCACCACGGGTTGCTTTCAGCACACAGGGATAACCAAACTCAGCAACGTCCTCAAGGGATGCGACAACTGCATTCCGCGGGCAGGGGATGCCCATCTCCCCCAGTCGCTCCCGCATGGCTGCCTTGTCCTGGGCATGGATCAGCGCAGTTGGGCCAGGGTGCACAGCAGCCAGTTCCTGCAACTGGTACAGGTGATCGGTTGGCACGTGCTCATGGTCGAAGGTGACCACAGCACACCCAGCAACGACCTGTCTCAGGGTGTCCAGGTCACGGTAGTCGCCGACCTGATGATCACCGATCACCTCAACTGCACAAACGCCTGGCGACTCCGCAAGTAGTCGCAACGGGATCCCGAGGGCTGCTGCTGGTTCGGCCAGCATCCGGGCCAATTGACCCCCGCCAATCACGGCCACCTTCGGCGCACCTGTTGCACTCACACTGCTGACCCTATCCATTCTCCGGAGCACGCTCTGGGCACAGTACGGTTGCTGGGCAGCAGTTTGACCCAAGGAGCCTCCATGTCGCGAACCATCACCTACCGCTTCATCAGGATTTCCACCGCACCTCCCGAAACACTTTTTGACCTGGTGGCCAATGGGGACCAGTGGAAGCACTGGGCCGGCCCCATGGTGTTGTCCTCAAACTTCTCCTATCTGGGACCAGACCAGGACGCTGGAGTTGGTGCAATCCGGGCACTCGGGCCGGGATTCACGACAGCCCGCGAACGCACCACAATCCATGAACGACCACATCGCTATGGCTATGAGATGGCCCGGGATCGAGCCCCACTGAAGGGCTATCGGTCGTTGGTGGAGTTCGAGCCCCATGCTGCGGGGACACTGGTTACCTGGAGTGGCAGCTTTCAGGAGTCATTCCGCGGTAATGGCCGTCTGGTGATGTTGGTGTTCAAACCACTGATGCAGGATTTCCTGCGCCGACTGGTGACGTACGCCGACAACCTAGCCGAGCGGTCGTCCAACTGACACTGGCTCAATGATCCCAAAACCCCTGACCTCGCGAGCCGGCAACACCCTGGTGACATAGCCATCCGGTAGTAAATCTGCAGTGCGGCCATCGGTGATCACCCGATTGCGTCGCGCCACTGCGGTCAGCCGGGAGGCCAGATTTACCGCTGGTCCATACACATCCCCCATGCGCTTGACCACAGACCCGTAAACCACACCGGTGCGCACATCAGGGATCAAATCGAAGCGCGAGACCATGTCGATGATGTCCCAGGCAACCGCAATTCCGGCCTCCGGGTTGGGCGCCGTGAACAACACAGAGTCGCCCAGCCCCTTGATCACCCGGCCACCGTGCTCGAACACGACATCGTGGGAGTTGCCCTCGAAGACCTCCACCAACTCACCGACCTCATCGGGGTTGAGTTCATTGGACAGCGCACTGAACTGAACCAGATCCGCAAAACCCACGGTGGCCATGGAAAGTTCCTCGGGGCGATCCACACTGGACAGACGGGCCACTGAAGCGGCCAGGTGGCGTCGCCAGGCGTAGTACAGCAGCGATTCAAACCGTGGCCTCATCCCAGCCAACAAAGCGAAAGCAGCCTCCTGGCGTTCCTCATCGGTCTCCAGGCCATCCAGGAAGCTGGCGAATAGCCCAACCTGCCATTCGGCAAGACGGGACATGGTCGTGCCGACTCCCCTGGTGAGGGCCACGGCATGGTTCAGGTCCATGCCGGTGTTCTTCATGATCTGGGCGACCTCCCCCATTGCCCAGAAATCACTCTGGTCGAAGTCCTCTGGGGACTCCGGCTCCGGGAAACCCAGGGCGCGCCACAATCGCAATCCGTCACTCAGGTCCAGGCCGGCCTCCTCGATGGCCTGTTGGTCGACCGCACCGGGCAGGTCGGCCAGGAGGGCTTCCTGCAGGCTCTCAGGCTCCGTCATCGGCCTTGCCGCTGGAGTGGGCGAGTTCTTGCTGGATGGCCAACATGAACTTTTCGATCTGGGGAATGTCGTGCAACTTGACCTGACCAGTCTCACTGGCATCGGTGACGATCAACGTGCCGCAGCCAAGAATCCGGTCCAGCACACCCTTCTCGAAGGCCACATCACTGATTCTGGGCACCGGGATGTCGTGGCCGCGTCGGGCCAGGACTCCCGACCTGGTGATCAGTCGGCGGTTGGTGAAGACGTAGGTGGAAGTCAGCCATTTCAGGAAGGGCACCAGGGAGAAGATGATCAGGCAAATCGCCGCCGCCACCCAGATAACGATCAGCATCAGGGACTTCTGGTCGCCGCTGGCCAGGGTGGAGAGGAATCCAGCCAGCCCACTGATGACCAGGAGCCAGACGCCGGGCATCAGCATCGCCTTCAGGTGCGTACGGGTGGCGATGATTACGTGTTCGCCCTGGTTGAGCAGCTTAGGTTGAATTCCCACGGGGCAATCCTCTCAGATCCCGGCCTGTGGACGGACATATTCCACATCACCCACAGCAAGATGCCTGGTTCCGGAGTCGGTGTCCACCACCAGCTGCCCGCTGTCATCGATGTCTGTCACCACACCAACCACATCCTCGGTGATGGTGTGAACCACCACCTCCTGGCCGACGGTTCCGCACTCAGCAAGATAGCGCTCGCGAGGATCGGATCCGGCGATCCATAGGGAGTACTCCTGGCTGAAGGCGTTGACCAGGGATTGCAGCAACTCAGTTCGGTCCACATCAGCACCCTGAATCGCAATGGAGGTGGCCTCCGGCACCGGGAGTTCTGCCTGGGTCTGGTGCACATTGAGACCGATACCCACAATCGCTGCCGCACGCGGGCCCAGGTCGATCCGTTCCAGGAGGATCCCGCCGACCTTGCGCCCCTCCAGTAGCACATCATTTGGCCACTTCAGGGTGGGCACTAGTGACGTAGTGTCACGAATCGCCTGTGTTGCCGCCAGACCGGTCAGCAACGGAAGCCAGGTCCACCGCACCGCAGGTACCTGCGGTGTCAGCAGCAGGGAAGCAGTAATTGCGGATCGGGCCGGGGTGACCCATTCCCGATCCAGGCGACCGCGACCTGAGGTCTGGTGTTCAGCAACCAGCACCAGGCCTTCTCCAGCACCACCCGTGAAGCGATCCCCCAACTCCTGGTTGGTTGAGGGCAGCGACTCAACCACCTCCACCCGAAAGGGCTCGGTCAGACGCAATCTGTTTGGTTCAAGGGGTGGGCGAGCATCGACTGCTGAGTTCATGGAGAATAGATTGGCCGATGGCACCAACATCCACAAGGAGTCTTTCGTGAGCGCAAAACCCGGCGAGGGCACTGACGTACCCACCGACATCGATATTCACACGACCGCTGGCAAGCTGGCCGATCTGGATCGACGTATCGATGAAGCCGTCCACGCCGCATCGGCCAAGGCTGTTGAGAAGCAGCATGCGAAGGGCAAGAAGACCGCCCGCGAGCGGATCGAGGCGCTTTTCGATGAGGGCAGCTTCGTGGAGTTGGATGAGTTGGCCAGGCACCGGTCCACCGCCTTCGGTCAGCAGAAGAACCGCCCATATGGAGATGGAGTGATCACCGGCTACGGCACCGTGGACGGTCGCCAGGTGTGCGTCTTCTCCCAGGATTTCACCATCTTTGGTGGATCACTTGGCGAGGTCTACGGGGAAAAGATCTGCAAGGTCATGGACCTGGCCATCAAGACCGGCGCTCCGATCGTGGGCATCAACGAGGGCGCTGGCGCCCGGATCCAGGAAGGCGTGGTGTCCCTGGGCCTTTACGGCGAGATCTTCCGTCGCAATGTCCACGCCTCTGGTGTGATTCCCCAGATCAGCATGATCATGGGCTCCTGCGCTGGCGGACACGTTTACTCACCCGCTGTCACCGATTTCACCGTCATGGTCGACGGCACCTCCAATATGTTCATTACCGGGCCTGATGTGATCAAGACCGTCACTGGTGAGGACGTCACCATGGAGGAACTCGGCGGCGCCCGCACCCACAACACCAAGTCGGGCAATGCCCATTACATGGCTGCCGATGAGGATGACGCGATTGAATATGTGAAGGCCCTGCTGTCCTATCTGCCCCAGAACAATCTGGATCCGGTGCCCACTTTTGCTGCTCCCGCGGATATGGACTTCACCGATGAGGATCGGGCGCTGGACACCATCATCCCGGACTCCCCCAACCAGCCCTATGACATGCATGAGGTGATCCGAACCGTCCTGGACGATGAGGAATTCCTCGAGGTGATGGAGCTCTTCGCGCCGAATATCATCATTGGCTATGGGCGGGTCGAGGGGAAGTCCGTTGGCATTGTGGCCAACCAGCCGATGCAGTTTGCTGGCACCCTGGACATCGATGCCTCGGAGAAGGCAGCCCGTTTCGTACGCACCTGTGATGCCTTCAACATCCCTGTCCTCACCTTCGTTGACGTGCCCGGATTCCTGCCCGGCACCGACCAGGAGTGGAATGGAATCATCCGCCGGGGCGCGAAACTGATCTACGCCTACTCAGAAGCCACCGTGCCGCTGGTTACCGTGATCACCCGCAAGGCATATGGCGGCGCCTACGACGTGATGGGGTCCAAGCACCTTGGCTCCGACATCAGCCTGGCCTGGCCAACCGCACAGATCGCGGTGATGGGTGCCCAGGGTGCGGCCAACATCCTGCACCGCAAGGAATTGAAGAAGATCGAGGAAGCCGGTGGCGATGTCGAGGCCCGGCGCGCGGAGTTGATCAGCGAATACGAGGACACCCTGGCCAATCCCTACATTGCCGCCGAGCGTGGCTATGTGGATGCGGTCATCTCTCCGCACGAAACCCGACTCGAAGTGGTCAGGGCCCTGCGTCTGCTTGAGACCAAGCGGGAAACCCTTCCGCCCAAGAAGCATGGGAATATCCCGCTGTGACCGGGAATCAGCAGCCTGAAGGGGAAGTAACACCTGCTGTTTTGCGGGTGATCACGCCGAATGCCACCGCCGAGGAGGTGGCGGCGCTGGTCGCCGTACTGGCCGCCAGCGGAACCTCGACACCATCCACCCCGGCACCCAGAACCACCTGGGCGGCACCCCACCGGGCCACTCGCGATGTACACCACCCACGCCCGGGGGCGTGGCGGGTGAGCGCTCTGCCCCGCTGACCTCCTAGGCTTCCCGGGTGACCATTCCGAGATTGATCCTGGCCTCCGCCTCACCGGCGCGACTGAAGGTCCTGCAGGGGGCTGGGTTGGATCCCGAGGTGATCGTCAGTGGGGTCAATGAGCACGGGATCGACGCTGACACCCCAGCGGAGTTGAGTCTGAAACTGGCCCAACTCAAGGCAGTCGCGGTAGCGGCCAACCAGCCCAATTCATTGATCATCGGCTGTGATTCACTGCTTGAGTTCCAGGGCCAGGTTTTCGGAAAGCCACTGGATGCCATCGAGGCCCGGGAACGCTGGCAACAGATGCGTGGGCATTATGGAGTGCTCCACACCGGCCACTGTCTGGTTGACACCCAGCGCGAGGTCTGGGTCTCCCGGAGCGCAGCCACTCAGGTGCGGTTCGCAACGATCACCGACGAGGAAATCGAGGCTTACGTGGCCACCGGTGAGCCAACCGCGGTCGCCGGCGCCTTCACACTGGACGGATTGGCCGGCCCATTCATCTCCGGGATTACCGGCGATCCCTCAAATGTGATCGGGATCAGCCTTCCGCTGATCCGACTGCTGCTTGCTGAACTCGGCTATGAGATCACGGATCTGTGGCGTCAACGACCGGGCGGCTGAGGTCATCCTCGTCCTCATTCCAACCGGATTCATCACCCTCTGAGACCAGGTGCGCGTAGGCCTCGTTGCGATCCTTCCAGGTGATGTGATGACGCTTGAAAGCAAATCGGCGAAAGGCCCAGAACCGGAACAGGGTGGCCATGGTGCCGCCGATCAGGTTACCGGAGAGGTTGTCCATCCAGATCGAGTTGTTCTCCAGCACATTCCGCGAGAACCACAGACAGAACATCGGAATCGCGAATGAGGACAGGTTGATCACCGCAAAGACGACCACACCGCCACCGGGCCCAATTGGACGCCGATCCCGGAACACGACATGGCGTGACCCCAGGAAACTAATCACCATCCCCAGGCTGTTGGCCAGCACATAAGCGGTCAGCGGATAACTGTGCAGGGGGCCAGCGAACAAGCCCTTGGCGCCATGCACCAGGAAGTTGAAACCAACCAGAGCAACGGCAGTGGCCACGATGTTCACCATGGTGAACTTCGCTGCTTCTCCCCCGACCCGCCGGGCAGTCTCGTGCATCAGCTATTCAACGGGAAGTCCGAGACCGCGCGCAATCAGCATCCGTTGCACCTCTGAGGTGCCCTCGCCGATCTCAAGGATCTTGGCGTCCCGATAGAACCGGGCCATTGGGTTCTCCTCCATGAAGCCATAACCTCCAGCCACCTGGGTGGCAATCCGGGTGGCACTCACTGCCGCCTCGGACGAGTACAACTTCGCCACACTGGCTGCTTGCTTGAACTCCTGCATGGGACGTCCCACGTCCTTCATCCAGGCTGCCTGATAGGTGAGCGCCCGAGCGGCAGTGGCCATCACCTGGAGGTCGGCGATCTGGAATGCAACACCCTGCTTGCGCCCAATCGGGGCACCAAAGGCGGTGCGTTCATTGGCATACCTGACCGAGAAATCCAAACAGGCCTGGATGCAGCCCACCGCCAGCGCCGAGATTGCCACCCGCCCGTCATCGAGAGCAGCCAGGAACTGGGCATAGCCACGACCCCTTTGACCGAGCAGGTTGGCCTCTGGGACCCGTACGTCCACAAAGCTGAGTGGATGGGTATCAGAAATATTCCAGCCGAGCTTGTCATAGCCCTTCTCAGCGGTGAAACCAGGCGTACCGGAGGGGACGATGATTGTGGAGATCTCCGGTTTCCCACTGGGTAATTCGCCGGTTCGGGCCGTCACCGTCACCAGCGAAGTGATCTCCGAACCCGAGTTGGTGATGAACTGCTTGGATCCGTTGATCAGCCACTGGCCGTCCAGCAGTTCGGCTCGGGTTCGAGTGGCACCAGCATCTGAACCAGCACCGGGCTCGGTAAGTCCGAACCCGGCCAATTTGGTCCCACTGACCAAATCCGGCAACCAGGTCTGCTTCTGCTCATCGGTTCCATGCTCAAGGATCGGGTTGATGCCCAGGCCAACTCCGGCCTCCAGGGTGATTCCGAGTGCCTGATCAACCCGACCAATCTCCTCAATCGCGACACACAGACTGGTGAAGTCACCCCCACTGCCTCCGTACTCCTCCGGCGCGGTGAGTCCGAATAGCCCCAGCTCCCCCATCTGTTGGATCACCGGCACCGGAAAATGGTGGTCCCGGTCCCATTGGGCCACATGGGGAGCAATGGCCTGCTCGGCAAAATCTCTTACCGAGCGGCGAAACTGTTCATGTTCCTCAGACAGGGCAAAACTCATTGGACCAGCCTATCGGTGCCGGATTGATACGCCGTAGCATCGGTCCATAACCCGAGGGAGTCACTGTTGCTGATCAAATTCTGCGCCCAGTTGAGCCTGGCCATCGCATTCCTGACCCTTTCCGGGTGTGGCGCCCCGGAACCCCTGACCGCCAAACAGGTTGAGCAGGCGCTGCTCACCAAAACAAATATCGGCCCCACATTCATCAGTGGTGAATCCGAACCCCTCACCACCAAATTGGGCTGCATCGAGGAGATGAGCAACTTCAGCGGAGCAGCCGATGTAAAGCCAGCGGCCCATTCAGCAGTTCAGTTCGGCAACGACAGTCTTTCTGGCCTCCCAGCGGTGCGGGTGGAGGTGCGCAGTTATGCCGACCGGGACCAGGCCAAAGTGGTCATGGCGGCGATCAGGGAACAAGCCAAGAGATGCACGGAAGTGGCCATCGAGGGGCAGACCAGTCGGTTTGACATGAAAGTGCAACACGATGAAAAGCGACGGCTACGAGACAGCGAAGCACAGTTGAACACCACCGGGCTGGGCGAGGTTTCCAGCACCAAGGGGCTGAAGATACCAACAGGACTGTGGCTCACCCACGCAATCAAGGACAACAACCTGCTGGCTGTCACCTATTTGAACTACTCAGCAACGGATGAACCCGTGGCCCGGGCGATCACCAAGGCAGCCTGGCAACGACTTCAGGCAGTCGCCAATGGGGAGAAGCCGGACACCGGCCGGGTGCAGTTACCACAGACCTCAACTGAATGAGAATGAAACTCCCAGCAGCGCCAACAGCAACAACAGGATCGCTGATTCCAGTGCTGCCCCGCTACGCCTAACCGTTCTGGACGCTCCTGGGTTTGGGGTGGGATTGCGGATGAGGGTCATGAGTTCTTGTTCAAACAGATCAGCCTCGCTCAGGCCATCCTGTCCTCCAGGTAATCGTGAGATCCGTCTGGGCCTGGCAATCACCGGCGTGGCGAAGATTCCCTGAGTGGTCACCACTCTGGTGTAACCACCAATCAACACCCGTTCAATCAGACTGATCGGAATCTCAACGTCACGCAGGGAGCCGCGAATAGTGAGCAGTTCGGGAGTGAGGTAGACCCGGGGCCGCAATAACACCACATGGATCACCCAGATGCCCAACAACAGAGCAATGACCACCCTCAGGTCCCGCCAGTGTGGGTCAGCCAGAAGAACCGACACCAGGCCGGACCCGCAGATCACGATGCCCACAATCGCCTGTGGCAGGCTGCGACCTGGGCCATAGGAGCTTCCTGCCTGTCTTTGCACCCGGGTCACGCAGCACACCCTAGACTGCATTGGGTGACTCTGATCAGCCCGCCGGATGGTTGGCACCATCTGTCCGAAGTAGCCAGTTCTGATGCTGCTCTCAAACGTTTCCTGAATGGCCTGCCCGGGGTGGATCAGGTTGGTGCCGAACAGCGAGCCGCAGCTCTTGGTACCCGCTCCATCAAGACCAGTTCCAAGGCGGCAGCCCTTGACCTGGCCATCTCGATGGTTGACCTGACCACGCTGGAAGGAGCAGACACCCGGGGCAAGGTCCACGCGCTGGCCACCAAGGCCGCCCACCCGGACCCAGCCGACCCAACCTGTCCACAGGTGGCAGCGGTCTGTGTGTACCCAGACCTGGTCCCCCAGGCCCGGGAGACCCTGGGCACCAGCAATGTGAAAGTAGCCTCAGTTGCCACTGCCTTCCCAAGCGGCAGAGCAGCCCTGGAGATCAAGCTGGCTGACACCGAGTCAGCAGTGGCCGCGGGGGCAGATGAGATTGACATGGTAATTGACCGAGGCGCATTCCTGTCCGGTCACTACCTGCAGGTATTCGAGGAGATCGCTGCGGTTCGTGCAGTCTGCGGAGCTGCACACCTGAAGGTGATCCTCGAAACCGGGGAACTGCAAACCTATGACAATGTCAGGCGAGCCTCCTGGTTGGCGATGCTGGCCGGCGCCCACTTCATCAAGACCTCCACCGGAAAGATCCAACCCGCGGCAACCCTTCCGGTCACCCTGGTGATGTTGGAAGCGGTCCGCGATTTCAGAGCAGTCACGGGGCAGATGATCGGCGTCAAACCTGCGGGTGGGATCAGGACCGCCAAGGATGCCATCAAATACCTGGTGATGGTCAATGAGGTGGCAGGGCCCCAATGGTTGCACCCGGACTGGTTCCGATTCGGGGCATCCACCCTGCTCAATGATCTGCTGATGCAACGCACGAAGATGAAAACCGGCCGTTACAGCGGCCCCGACTACTTCACCCTGGACTGATCAGATGGCAACCAAGAAGACCCAGATGGAGCCCCCGACCACCACGGCTCCCGCACGCACCGCAGCCGGGTTCGAGTACGCCCCGGCGCCGGAATCAACCAGCATCGTCAACATTGCCTCCAGTCATGGCCTGTTCATCAACGGTGAATTCTGCGCCGGTACGGGCACCTCCATCAGCACCATCAACCCAGCAACGGAGGAAGTCCTCAGCGAAGTCGCGGTGGCAACATCTGGGGACGTGCAAAAGGCCGTGGCTGCCGCCAGACGCGCCTTCCCCAGATGGTCCGGGCTCAAAGGAGCCGAACGTGGCAAATACCTCTTCCGGATTGCCCGCATCATCCAGGAGCGGGCCCGGGAAATTGCCGTTCTCGAGTCCTTGGACAACGGCAAGCCAATCAAGGAATCCCGTGATGTCGACATCCCGACAGCTGCGGCACACTTCTTCTACTACGCCGGTTGGGCAGACAAGCTCGCCTACGCGGGCCTGGGTACCGACCCCCGTCCGATTGGGGTGGCTGGCCAGATCATCCCGTGGAATTTTCCGTTCCTGATGCTTGCCTGGAAGATCGCTCCGGCTCTGGCCACCGGGAACACCGTCGTACTCAAGCCAGCAGAGACCACGCCCTTGACGGCATTGTTGTTCGCCGAGATCTGCCAGCAGGCCGATCTCCCTGCCGGGGTGGTGAATATCATCACCGGGGCTGGGGAAACCGGTGCTGAACTGGTGGCCCATCCGGACATCAACAAGATCGCCTTCACCGGCTCCACCGACGTAGGCCGGTCGATCGCACGCCAGGTAGCTGGTACCGATAAGTCGATCACTCTGGAACTGGGCGGCAAGGCAGCCAATATTGTCTTTGACGATGCCCCGATTGACCAGGCCGTGGAGGGCATCATCAATGGCATCTTCTTCAATCAGGGTCACGTGTGCTGCGCGGGTTCCAGGTTGTTGGTGCAGGAGTCGATTGCAGAAGAGGTGGGTGAACGGCTCAGGCATCGGATGCAGTCACTTCGGGTAGGTGACCCGTTGGACAAGAACACCGACATCGGCGCGATCAACTCCGCTGAACAATTGGAGAGAATTACCGCTCTGGTGACCAGCGGAGTAGCAGAGGGCGCCCACCGATGGGCACCGGATTGCACACTGCCTGAACGTGGCTACTGGTTCCCCCCGACAGTGTTCACCGAGGTGAGCCAGTCACATCGCATCGCCAGGGAGGAAATCTTCGGCCCGGTGCTCTCCGTGTTGACCTTCCGCACTCCCCGGGAAGCCGTCGAGAAGGCCAACAACACCCCTTACGGACTATCCGCCGGAATCTGGACCGAGAAGGGCTCCCGAAGCCTGTGGCTGGCCAACCAGCTGAGAGCTGGCGTGGTCTGGGCAAATACGTTCAACCGATTTGATCCGGCCAGTCCTTTCGGGGGCTACAAGGAATCCGGATTTGGTCGAGAGGGCGGACGCCACGGCCTGGCCGCCTACCTGGCTCCCGCAACGACAGGAGGTAACTGAGATGCCCAGACTCGATGTGCGCAAGACCTATAAGTTGTACCTGAATGGCGAGTTCCCCAGGTCCGAATCCGGCCGTAGCCAACCGATTCACGACGCCAGCGGCAACTTCCTGGCCAATGTCGCCCATGCCTCCCGCAAGGACGCCAGGGACGCAGTCCAAGCCGCCCGAGCCGCCTTCTCCGGGTGGGCCGGCCGGACGGCGTACAACCGGGGTCAGATCATCTACCGGATCGCCGAGGTCCTGGAAGGCCGGCGAACCCAGTTTGAGTCCGAATTGAGGGCACAGGAAGGCATTGCAGTCGCAAAGTCCCGCCAATACGTTGATGCTGCCATTGACCGTCTGGTCTGGTACGCCGGATGGGCGGACAAGGTGGCGCAGGTTACCGGTGGCGCCAACCCAGTTGCCGGCCCCTACTTCAACCATTCCACCCCGGAGCCAAGCGGAGTGATCGCCATCGTGGCCCCAAGTGGACCTCTCCTGGGCCTGGTCAGCGTGCTGGCCCCGGTAATCACCACTGGCAATACCTGTGTGGCGATCGCCTCAGAGCCACACCCGCTGACCGCAATCACCCTGGCTGAGGTGATGGCCACCAGCGACCTACCCGGTGGTGTGGTCAACATCCTGACCGGCCCCCAGGCAGAGCTGGCCCCCTGGTTGGCCTCACACCTGGATGTGAATGGCATCGATCTGACCGGCGTTTCCGATCCAGAACTGGCCAGCAGCCTGGAGGCAGAGGCCGCAGTGAACCTGAAACGGATCCGTCGCGCCGGGGTGGAAGACCTGCTTGCCGAACCGGGCCTGACCCGGATGACCACCTTCCTGGAGACCAAGACCGTGTGGCACCCAATGGGGATCTGAACCAGTCTCCTAAAGGGCCGCAAATCCCGGCTTGATCACCTCGGTGATCAGGGCATGCCGCTCGTCGTAGTGCAGGAACGCGGACTTCATCGCGTTCACCGTGAACCACTGGAGGTCCGCCAGGGTGTAGCCGAAGGCATCCACCAGAGCAGCGAACTCCTTGGTCATGGAGGTGTCACTCATCAACCTGTTGTCGGTGTTCACCGTGACCCGAAAATGGAGTCGGGTGAGCAGATCAATGGGATGCTCAGCGATAGAGGCTGCGGCACCGGTTTGCACATTTGAATGTGGGCACATCTCCAGCGGAATGCGCTTGTCCCTGACATAGGTGGCCAGGCGACCCAGCACCGGCTCACCAGCAACCATCCTGATGTCATCGATGATCCGCACACCGTGGCCGAGTCGATCCGCACCACACCACTGGATGGCCTCCCAGATCGAGGGCAGCCCATAGGCCTCCCCGGCGTGGATCGTGAAGCAGAAGTTCTCCCGTTGCAGATATTCAAAGGCGTCCAGATGTCGCGTGGGCGGGTTCCCGGCTTCGGCACCGGCAATATCGAACCCAGCCACTCCCCGGTCCCGGTATTTCACCGCAAGCTCAGCAACCTCGCGGGACCTGGCCTGGTGTCTCATCGCAGTCAGGATCTGACGTACGACGATCCTGTTCCCGCTTGCCGCCACCGCCTCGTCCAGACCGCGCTGCACTGCTGTGACCACCTCGTCCAGGCTCAGACCGCCATTGATGAACAACTCCGGGGCATAACGCGTTTCGGCATACACCACGTTGTCCGCAACCAGGTCCTCCACGCTCTCGCGGGCAACCCGGGTCAGGTGATCTGCCTGCTGCATCACGGCAACGGTGTGCGCAAAGGTCTCCAGGTAGCGTTCCAGAGACCCTGAATTGGCAGATTCTGAAAACCAGTGCCCCAGATCCACTGCCCCAGTTGCTGGCAGTTGGTGTCCTGATTCAGCGGCCAGCTCGATGATGGTCTGAGGGCGCAGGCCGCCGTCGAGGTGGTCGTGCAACAACACCTTCGGGGCTGCCTTGATCTGTTCCGGGGTGGCAGCGATATCTTCTGACATAACCGAATCCTCCCAGCAATAGACAGGACAGGTAAGCAGATGCGGAAGTTCACCACCTTCGCGGAATTGGAATCAGCGGCAGGGCAGGAGATCGGCACCAGTGATTGGGTTGAGATAACCCAACAGCAGGTGAACACCTTCGCCGAGGCCACCGGTGACCACCAATGGATCCATGTTGACGTGGAACGGGCAAAGTCCGGCCCCTTCGGCGGCACGATTGCGCATGGCTACCTGACCCTGGCGATGATCCCCGGACTCAGCGACTCCGTGATGGCCCTCGATACCCCTGGCGCCAGGCTGAACTATGGCGTGAACAAGGTGCGTTTCCCCAACCCGGTCCGGGTGGGCTCCCGGGTTCGGGCCCAGGTGTCAATCAAGGAGGTCAGCGACCTGGCGGGAGGCAAGCAACTCACCCTCGGCTATGTGATTGAGATCGAGGGCGAGGCCAAACCCGCCTGCGTCGCTGAGACAGTAGTTCTCCTGTTGCCCTGACCTGAGAACAGATCAGCCGGTGGCTACTGGGTCACAGTCGCCAAACCAGTCGCAGAGGCAGCGTTGCTCATCGATCCCAGATCGGTCACATTTGTGAACCCGGCCCTTTTCATCAGCGCCGCTGCCTGAGCCGAGCGGTTTCCGGATCGACAGTAGATGACATACTGCGCGTCAGGATCCAGATCGGGTAGGGCTGCAGAAAGTTCACCTGAGTTGAGGCTGAGCAGGCGGGCATCCTCAAGGTGTCCGGATTGGTACTCCGATTGGTCACGCACATCCAATAGGACCGTGCCCTGGGTGATCTCAACTGAATCAGGTTGTGAGCCCGCACAACCGGCCAGAGCCGGGAGCAGCGCGATGGTGATCAACACAACAACCAGTTTCTGGAACATGGGATTCATGATACCCCTAGGGGTATATGCGCTCAATCTGCGGATCCGCCATTTGAGAGAATTCTGCCATGGACGTGAGCAATATTCTCGGGCTGAACCTACCTGCTCAAGCCCAGTTACAGTTGTTGCTTGAGGGAAACCAACGCTTTGCCTCGGGCCAGACACTGAACCCCCACCGCGATGGACTGCGGCGGACCGAGATCGCCAGGCAACAGAATCCAAGCGCGCTGGTGATTTCATGTTCGGACTCCCGGCAGGTACCTGAGTTGATCTTCGATTGTGGGCTGGGCGACCTTTTCGTGGTCCGTACTGCTGGCCACTGTGTGGGTGCATCGGTGATGGGCACAATCGAGTTCGGAATGCTGGTCCTGGGAATCAGGCTGGTGCTGGTCCTTGGGCACACCAGGTGCGGCGCCATTGCCAGCGCGCTCGCCGCTCGTCATGAAGAGGAAGCGCCGCGGGGCCATCTGCCCGCCTTGCTCACCATGATTCGGCCGGCAGTTGATGACATAGCGATGTCCGGCGTACACCCGGATCACCTTGCCGAGGAAACCATGCTTCAGCATGTCCGACGCAGTGTTGCCCTGATCGAGGAATCAGCCGAATGGGAACAGCGACCCCTGGTCGTGGGCGGCCGCTATGACCTCGATACCGGACTGGTCACGTTGGTGGAATAACGCCGGTCAACAGATCCGGTCCATCACCAGCGGCACGGGTGTGAAATCAACGTGATTATCCGCAATCCCAACCGCATCCTCAAGCGCTGCCAGGGCCCTGGGAAACCTCTCTGCCTCATCGGTATGCAAGGTGAACAACCTCTGGCCGAGGCTGACCACATCACCGGGTCGCGCATGCCATTCCACACCCGCACCAGCCTGTACCGGGTCCCCCTGTTTGGCCCGACCAGCACCCAACCGCCAGGCGGCCAGGCCTACCGCCATGGCATCCAATCGGGTAATCACTCCGGCGCGTGTGGCCGTTATGGTTTGGGTTTCCCTGGCCGTAGGCAGGGGGGCCTCAGGATCACCGGACTGGGCCCGGATCATCTGCCGCCATACATCCATTGCCTGACCGGAACGAAGTACCGCTTCGGGGTCGGCCTCAACTCCGGCACCAGCCAACATCTCCCGAGCCAGGGCCAGGGTCAGTTCGACCACATCTGATGGACCACCGCCAGCCAGAACCTCAACTGATTCGCGGACCTCCAGAGCATTCCCAGCAGTGTGGCCCAATGGTGTGGACATGTCCGTCAACAACGCAACCGTATGAACACCGGCTCGTTGTCCCAACCCCACCATCGTCCGGGCCAACTCGGTAGCACTCAGGCGGTCCTTCATGAAGGCCCCGCTACCCACCTTCACGTCCAGGACCAGGGAGCCGGTTCCCTCAGCGATCTTCTTGCTCATGATTGAAGAGGCGATCAGTGGAATTGCCTCCACCGTTCCGGTGACATCTCGCAGGGCATAGAGCTTCTTGTCTGCTGGTGCCAGACCCGCTCCGGCGGCACAGATGACCGCACCAACCTGTTGCAATTGCTCCAGCATGCGCTCGTTGTTCAACTCCGCCTGCCAACCGGGGATTGACTCGAGCTTGTCGAGAGTGCCTCCAGTGTGTCCCAGGCCCCGGCCCGACAGTTGCGGGACAGCCACGCCACAGGCAGCGACGAGGGGAGCCAAGGGCAGGGTGATCTTGTCCCCCACCCCACCAGTGGAGTGCTTGTCCGCAGTGGGCCGGCTCAGACCGGAGAATTCCATCCGCTCCCCGGTGCGGATCATCGCATCGGTCCATCGGAAGATCTCTGCTGGATTCATGCCATTGAGCAGGATGGCCATCGCGAGTGCCGACATCTGTTCATCTGCCACCAGACCATCGGTATAGGCGGCGATCACCCAGTCGATCTGGCTGGCAGTGAGCTCCTGACCGTCCCTCTTGGCGATGATCACTTCTACAGCGTCGTGCATGGCCTTTGTCTATCAGAGGTGGCGGCCTGAGGAACTAGTTTCGACCCACGCCGCGGTAGAGATATGTGAATGGGCTTGGTTTTTCCAGGTAACCCTGATGGTCGAGCCGCACGTCAAAGTGCTCAGCCACCAGTGCCGGAATATCCCGACTCAAATGGCAACCACCTCCACAGGCCTTCTGGATCGGATCCAGCCGTCGCTGCCAGCTCACCATGCCTGGCGTGGGAGCCAAACCGTGCTCCAGGAACACAAACCTGCCATCGGATTTGAGCACGCGTCTCGCCTCGGCCAGGGCCTGTGACACATCAGGAATGGTGCACAGGGTGAAGGTCGACAACACCGCATCAAAGGCGCCATCGGGGGCAGCCAGGTGTTGGCCATCCAGGAAACCACGGCTGATCGAGAGGTCAGTGCGGGCTCGACGCCGTTGCGAGAGCCCCCATCCAACATCCGATGGCTCCACAGCAACCACCTCAGACACCTCTGGTGGATACCAACGAATATTCAGTCCGCCACCGAATCCCAATTCCAGGACCCGCCCACTCAGCGAGGAGCAGGCCAACCCGCGCAGTTGACCCATCTCCCTGCCACGCAACATGGCATCTGCAAGTCTTGGTACGACGTGCTCACCCCAAAGGCCCATGACCTGGATCCTAACCAGCCGGGGAGTCGGGAGCTGGGCTCAACCCTGGACCAGGACCTGTTCGTAGCCACGGAGCACGAAGGTACCCCGCGACTTCGGTGGGGCCGCTAACCGCAGCTCCGGGTAACGTGCGGTGAGCACGGCCAGGGACTCAACCAGTTCCATCCGGGCCAGTGGTGAACCAAGACAGAAGTGCAGGCCAGCCCCAAAGGCCAGATGCGGATTTGGATCCCGATCGGGAAGGAATCGATCCGGATCCGGGAACACCTCTGGGTCCCGGTTGGCTGCCCCCAGCAGGATTACCACCTTCTGCCCTGGTTCGATGGTTACCCCACCCAACTCGACTGGTTCCAGGGCCGTGCGCTCAAACAATTGGGCAGCCGCATCAAACCGGAGCATCTCCTCCACGGTCCGGGTCAGATCCGTTGCGGGTCGCTGGCCAGCATTCAGCATCCCCACCAGGCCATTGCCAAAGGCATTCACCGTGGCCTCATGGCCGGCGTTCAACAACAGCACCACCGCGGCGACAACTTCATCATCACTGAGGTCGCTGTGTGCCAATTCGCTGATCAGGTCATCGGGCAGTGGAGTCCGGCGACGGAGCCGGACCAGGTCCCGGGCAAAAGCAGCGAATTCCTGGGCTGATTGCACCGCGTGGTCAGTCACTTGCTGATCCGGTCGCGGCTCATACATCTTCACAATCGCCTGGGACCAACGGCGCAGAGCCGCTACATCTGTCTGCCCCACCCCAAGCAATTCAGCGATCACCAGCACCGGCAACGGCTCGGCGAAGTCAGCGATCAGATCAAACTGGGCACCAACCTCATCAAGCAACCCGGCCGCCACCTGCTGAACCCGTGGACGCAGGCGCTCCACATGCCCACGAGCAAATGCGGTGGCCACTGGCCGACGCAAGCGGGTGTGTTCGGGTGGTTCGTTCTCCATCATCTGATTGCGGTGCAGCAGATTGAACGGCTCCAGGTACGACGCCGGCTCCCGGTCCACCCAGACCCTGCCCAGACGCCGATCCCGCAAGGCAGCGCTGGCCATCGCATGGGAAAAGGTCAGGTAGCCACCCAGATCCGGGTGCCAGGCCAATTCATGCTGGGCCCGGTCACTGGCCAGGTGGGGATATGGATCAGCGATCACGCCTGGGTCGGTGATGTCGATCAAGATTGGTTCACCGCCATCAAGTCATCCGGCCCAAAGGCATCCGGGAGCACCTGGCTCATCGGGCGTACCCCATTGACGGTCATCAGGATCAGGTCGTTGCCACCATGCTCGAACAACAACTGGCGACAGCGGCCACAGGGCATGATCACCTCCCCCTCCTTGTTGACGCAGACGAAATGGGTCAACCTGCCCCCACCGGTGAGGACCAACTGGGAAATCAACCCGCATTCAGCACACAAGGCCACCCCGTAGGCGGCATTCTCCACGTTGCAGCCACTCACCAGGCGTCCATCGGAAACCAACGCCGCTGCGCCAACCTGATAGTTGGAGTACGGCGCATAGGCCTGCTCGGCTGCCTGCTCGGCCGCCCTGATCAGGGCGGCCCAGTCCACCGCGATCTGGTCCTCACTCATCCTGCTGACCCTCTTCGATAGCTCTGGCCATCGGCCTTGGGCATTCGTAGCCGCTGGGAAGCCAGGGCAAGGACCAACAGGGTGGTCACATAGGGGGCCATCTTGGTGAAGTCAGCCGGCACCAGATCTGTGCTGAGATACCAAACCAGGAAGGCCGCCCCAAAGGCAGCTGCTCCGATCGCCTGCAGATGATTGCGCCGCGTGAGTTGGTAGACAGCCACCGCAATCAGCAGGATCGCGATCAGCAATAGCAGGGCGTGGATGGAGAGTGTCGCCTCTCGGCGCAGGGGCAGCGCCTGGGTGTAGCCGAACAGACCCGATCCAAGCAACAGACCAGTCGGTCGCCAGTTGCCGAAGATCATCGCCGCCAGGCCGATATAGCCCCGGCCACCGGTCTGGCCAACCTGGAAACCAGAGGAGGCCACCATCGCCAGGAATGCCCCGCCCAGACCCGCCAGACCACCGGAGATCACCACGGCAACCAACTTGTAGTTGTAAACATTGATGCCCAGGGATTCTGCAGCCTCAGGGGATTCCCCACAAGAGCGCAACCGGAGTCCGAACCTGGTCTTCCACAGCACCCAGAAAGTCAGCACGAACAACCCCAGACAGACAATGGTGAGCACGGGGAGATCGTTGACCAGGACCCGAAGCAGTCCAGCAGCATCGCTGACCAGGAACCAGTCCTGACCCTCCAATCGGGCCAGGGGGTCGTCCAGGAACGGGATGTTGATCGTCCAGGGGGTCGGCAACGGCGGTGACTGAGTGGGGCCACCACCGGCCAATCCGGTGAAATAGGTTTCCGCGAGGAAGCCGGCCGCACCCAGAGCAATGATATTGATGGCCACACCGGAGACGATGTGGTCAACCCCGAAGTACACAGTGGCAATTGCGTGGAGCAGGCCACCGACCATGCCCAGGATGATGGCCCCCAGGATGCCGGCCAGGGATCCGTAGTGATAACCGAAGTATCCCGCCCCGAAGGTACCCAGGATCATCATGCCTTCCAGGCCGATGTTGACCACTCCGGCCCGTTCCGACCAAAGGCCACCCAGACCAGCCATGGCAATGGGGATGGTGGAGGTCAGCGCCGCTTGAATGGTGCCTGAGGAGGTCAGTTCTCCGGCACCAGTGAGCAACCGCACCAGGGATAGCAGTGCGAATCCAGCCAGAGCGATCAGGGTGTAGTTGCGAATTTTTTGGCGCTTGAGAACCTGTGCCGTCGCAATCGGTGCGAGGGCAGGTGAGCTGGTCGGAACGCTCATGCCGAGACCTCCTGTGCGTCACTGCCATTGGTCCGCTCCGCTGCCAACTGCGCGGCCACCTGGCGCTGCTCTATCCGGTTGGCAAAGCGGCGGATCACCTCAAAGGCGATTACCACGGCAAGCACGATGATGCCCTGGGTCATGCCAACTATGTCCGGAGAAACCCCAGCCAGGATGTTGAGCAGATTTGCCTGTTGACCCAGGAAGGCGAAGATCAGGGCGCCACAGGCGATGCCCACTGGGTGATTGCGACCCAACAGGGCCACGGCTATTCCGGTGAAGCCCAGCCCGGTCTGGAAAGCAGACCCGTACTGATGCGAATCGGAGAACATCATCGGTAGCCCGATCAGTCCAGCTACTGCACCGGACAACAACATCGAGATGAAGACCATCTTCTTTACCGAGACACCACTTGACACTGCAGCGGACTCAGATGCACCAGCGGCTCTGAGGTCAAAGCCGAATCGGGTGTAATAGACCAGGACGAAGAACACGATCCCGACCAGTGGCGCCAGGATGGCCAGCAGGTACACCCCGCCGGTGACATCTGGAAAAATCCGCCAACTACCCACCCAGGTGTCCTCGGGCATCAGCTTGGTATTGCGGGCATTGCCAGTACTGACTCCCCACTTCACCAACAGGTAACCAATCAGTGAACCGGCAATCGCATTCAGCATGATGGTGGAGATGACCTCACTGACCCCGCGCCAGACTCGCAGGGCACCGGCGATGCCAGCCCACAGTGCGCCCACCGCCATGGCGACCAGGATGGCGGCCAGGACATTCAACTTCCCGGGCAGTAGACCCAGGCCAGCAAAGGCGCCGGCAAACAAACCAGCGATCCGGTACTGACCCTCAACGCCAATGTTGAACAGGTTCATCCGGAAGCCAATCGCAGCAGCAGCACCGGAGAGATAAAGGATCGCGGTCATGTTGAGGATGTCAACCAGGTCCCTCTGGGAGGGCCAGGTGAGCATCACCCGCCAGAAACCGGCCACATCATCACCGGTGAACAGCAATACCACCGTGGCCACCACACCGGAGAACACCAGCGCCAACAACACCGCGACCACCGGCAGACCCAGGCGCACGAACCTACTCATGCCTGATCCTCCTGTAGTTGATCGGCGCCGGTCATTGCTGATCCCAACTGCTCCGGTGTAACCGTGTGCGGATCAAAGGACGCCACCAAACGCCCTCGCAGGATCACCTTGATCGTGTCGGAGAGACCAATCAGTTCATCCAGGTCAGCACTGATCAGCAGCACCGCCAATCCGGCTTTCCGGGCCTGCTTGATGTGGCCCCAGATCTGGGCCTGGGCACCAACATCCACCCCCCGGGTGGGATGCGAGGCAACCAGCAGCACCGGGTCGCTACTCATCTCCCGTCCCACGATGAACTTTTGCTGGTTGCCACCGGAGAGGGCCCGGGCAGTCGTGTTCACGCCCGGGGTCCGCACGTCGTACTCGGACACGATCCGGGTGGCATCCGCCCGGGCACCCGGCGGGTTCAGGAACGGCCCCCGCACCGATGGCGGGCGGGTCTGATGTCCAAGAATTCGGTTCTCCCAGAGCGGGGAGTCCAGCAGCAGTCCATGACGATGCCGATCCTCAGGTATGTAACCGATGCCACTGGCCCGGCGTTTGCGAGTTGACCAACCGGAGATGTCCTCACCTGATAATTCGATGGTTCCCCGGCTCTGGTTCCGCATGCCGATGATGGTCTCCACCAACTCGGTCTGACCATTGCCCTCCACTCCGGCAATCCCGAGGATTTCACCAGCATGAATGGTGAGATCGATATCGACCAGTTCCGGACGGCCGGCGCTGTCATCAAGCTCCAGGTCAGTCACCTGGAGCAGGACCTCATCAGTGACGGTGGAGCCCTCAGTACTCGGCGAGGGAAGCACGCTGCCCACCATGAGTTCGGCCAATTGACGGGCATTCACCTCCGCCGGCGTCACCGAGGCAACGGTGGTTCCCTTGCGGATCACGGTGATCTGATCAGCCACTGATAGGACTTCGTCAAGCTTGTGCGAGATGAAGATCAGGGTGTGGCCCTGGGCCTTGAGTTGACGCAGGTTCTCAAACAGGGCAGCGACTTCCTGGGGCACCAGAACCGCGGTTGGTTCATCCAGGATGATGATCCGGGCACCACGGTAAAGCACCTTCAGGATTTCCACCCGTTGGCGCTCACCAACGCCAAGGGTCTCGACCAATTCGTCCGGGTCAAGTCCGAAGTTGTAGTCATCACTGATCTGTTGGATCTTCTGACGGGCCGCGTCCCCGATACCCGCAACCTTCTCAGCACCGAGGACCACGTTTTCCAGGACGGTCAGGTTGTCAGCCAACATGAAATGCTGAAAGACCATCCCGACCCCGATCTCAATGGCGGCTGATGGTGAGGCGAGCGTGACCTGCTTGCCATTGACCTCGATGGTGCCGCTGTCGGGCTTTTGTACCCCATAGAGGATCTTCATCAGGGTTGACTTGCCGGCGCCGTTCTCCCCGACCAGGGCGTGAATGCTGCCTTCCCTGATGGTGATATCGATGTCGTGATTGGCAATCACTCCGGGAAATCGCTTGCCTATCCCGCGCAGCCTGATCGCTACCGGGGCATCCTGGGATGACCGGTCCGAATCGGGTTCTTGCTCAGCACCCACAGATCCTCCTTGGCAGGATGACTTCGATCGGAACTGACACGAACTGCCCGGGCGTCACCTTAGCGCGTCGCCCGGGCAGTTCGCTGGTTCAGCCGGTTTGGATCACGGCTTTTCTGGAACCTTCACCTCACCGCTCTTGATCTTCTCTGATGCGGCATCGATCTGGGCCTTGATGCCATCGACGAATCCGCCACTGGTTGAGTAGCCAACGCCATCGACCTTGAGGTCATAGAGCACGAAGCCCGGCTTCACGGTGCCGTCCTTGACCGCCTTGACGTACTCAAACACAGCAGTGTCGATCCGCTTGAGCATCGAGGTCAGGATGTGTGGCTGCTGGTTGGCAGCTGCAGTCAGGTACTGATCGGAGTCAACACCGATTGCCCACTTGCCCTCTCCAGCGGCAACTGCAGCCTCGAACAAGCCGATGCCGGACTTGCCAGCGGCATGGTAGACCACATCTGCTCCACCCTGGTACATCGCAGCCGCAGCCTGCTTGCCACCTGCGGGATTCTCAAATCCGGTGGCTGCATCGCTGGGGTCCTCGGTGAGGTAGGTGATGTCGATCTTGATGCTCGGGTCAACTGACTTGACACCAGCAACGTATCCAGCCTCGAACTTCTTGATCAGGTCACCATGGGTGCCACCGATAAAGCCCACGTGCTTGGACTTGGTGGTCAACGCGGCCGCCACGCCAACCAGATAGGAACCCTCGTTCTCGGCGAAGACCAGGTCAGAGAGGTTGTTGAGACCCTTGGCGTCCGGGAGCGTGGTGCTGTATCCGTCGATCACCGCGAACTTGGTGTCCGGATTTGCCTTGGCCACCTTGGCTGCTGCCGGGCTGTAGAGGAAGCCAACGGCAATGATCGGGTTGAACCCCTGGTCAGCCAGGGTCTGCAAGCGCTGCTCACGGATGCTGTCGTTGTCACTGGTGGTCGCCTTGGCCTCGATACAACTGGCACCCAGATCCTTGACTGCCTTTTCCAGACCCCGGTAGGCGGAATCGTTGAACGACTGGTCGCCTCGTCCACCGACGTCGTAGGCAACCCCGACCTTCGGCTCACCCTTGCTGCCCTTGCAGACATCAGCGCTGGAACTACCGGTGTTTGTGTCCTTGTCATTACTGGTCTTGCCGCAGCCGGTGAGAGCAAGGGCTCCGACCATGACTACTGCTGCCATCTTGCTGAACGTGCGCAAGACTGCCTCCTTGAACTTGTTTCACCCGGATGGGTGTTTGGTGTTCTGCACAATAGTGCTCCCCAGCCCTGGCTCCCAGACCCAAACACCAAGAAGTGACCAGTTGTTATGTAGTGGTGACCAAGGCCCGGATTGCGGCGGTGGCCAGAACCTTTGCCGCCAAACCGATGGCACGTTCATCGACGTTCAGGTCACCCTGGTGCAGGTCAAAGGTGGGACCACCAGGTGTCCGCGTGCCCAACCGGGCCATGGCCCCGGGCACCTGCTCCACGTACCAGGCGAAATCCTCACCACCCAGGCTCTGCGCGGTGCCGAAGCGATTTTCCTCACCCACAACCTGCTCAATGGCACCGCCCAGCACCCGGGTCGCCACGGTTTCATTGACCACCGGCGGCACCCCCCTGATGTAGCTGACCTCGGCAGTCACGCCGTACGGAGCCACGATTTCGGCGATGGTCCGCCGGACCAATGCCTCTGATTCGACCCAGGCAACCTGATCCAGCATCCGCACGGTACCGGCGGCACGACCCACCGCTGGGATCACGTTCATCGCTGCTCCAGCACGAACCAACCCCCACACCACTGAGACACCAGCGCGTGGGTCCAGGCGACGGGAAAGCACTGCGGGGAGTTCGGTCACCAATTTGCCCAGGGCGAAGGTCAGGTCCTCGGTCAGGTGTGGGCGCGAGGTGTGGCCGCCGGTGCCGCGCAGATGCACGTCCAGGGAGTCGGCCGCACCGGTCAATGGACCCTCCTGAAGACCGAAGGTGCCCACGTCGATGGAGGGATCACAGTGCAGTCCAAATATGTGTCCCACCCCATCCAGGGCTCCGGACTCAATCGCCATCAGGGCTCCCCCCGGCATCACCTCCTCGGCGGGTTGGAAGATCAACCGCACCCTCCCGGGGAGACGCTCCTGATACCTGGCCAGGGCACACCCCACACCGACAAGTGCCGCGGTGTGCACATCGTGGCCACATGCGTGGGCAACTCCCGGGACGGTACTGGCCCACTCAAGGCCACTGGTGTCATCAACTGGGAGGGCGTCCAGGTCAGCCCGAAGGGCACTGATCTGCTCACCTGATCCAATGTCCACCAGCAGGCCCCCACGCGGCAGCAACACCGGGCTCAGGCCAGCCTCATCCAGGGTCTTGGCAACCAGATTGGTGGTGCGTTCCTCAGCCCAACTGAGCTCCGGATGGGCATGCAGATCACGGCGCAGGTCGACCAGATCGGCAGCAAGCAGGTCGATCTCCGCCCGGACCTGAGCACTCAGCGAGGAAATCGGATCAGACAAGATGGGATCAACTCTACTGGCAGCAACGTTCGCACGCAGGATCATTTACCGTCGTAGGCAGCCAGGATCTGGTCGGCTGCTGCGGGTGCGGCCAGTTCACCGGCCAATAGCCGGCGTTTGACCTCGACCGCGATCCCCTGCACCGCCGCGGATTCCACCAGCCGCTGTTCGAGTTCGTCGCGGACCAGTGCCCAGGCGAAATCAAGTTGTTGAGTGGCCCGCTTGGCGGCAATGCCCTCGGACCCCAGTGCCTCACGGTGGGCCAGGACTCGCTGCCAAACCTGATCAACACCGTCGCCGGTGAGTCCAGAACAGGTGAGCACCGGAGGAGTCCACACCGCTCCTGCGGGTTGCACAAATCGCAGTGCACCGGCCAGATCCCTGGCCGCCACCCTCGCCTCGGCTGCATGATCCCCATCAGCCTTGTTGATCGCGATCACATCCGCGATCTCCAGGATGCCCTTCTTGATTCCCTGTAGTTGGTCACCGGTTCGGGCCAGCGAAAGGAACAAGAAGGTATCGACCATGCCGGCCACGGTCACCTCAGACTGACCCACACCCACCGTCTCGACCAGGATCACATCACAGCCAGCAGCCTCAAGGACCATCATGGCCTGAGCCGTCGCCCGGGCCACCCCACCCAGAGTGCCTGCAGATGGGGAGGGCCGGATATACGCCAATGGATCAGCCGACAACCGGGCCATGCGGGTCTTGTCCCCCAGCACCGAACCGCCAGTGCGCACCGATGATGGATCCACCGCGAGCACACCAACCCTGAATCCCTGCTCAGTCAGGTGGGTTCCGAAGGACTCAATAAAGGTGCTCTTGCCCACCCCGGGAACACCGGAAACACCGATCCGCACCGATTCCGGATTGGCCGACAGCTCCTCGAGAAGTTGACGTGCCAGGACACGGTGGTCCGGACGCCCACTCTCCACCAGGGTGATGGCCCTGGCAATTGCGGCTCGGCCACCCGGGGCAGCCAGCCCCCGGCGTACTCCCTCGACCAGGGACCCGACGTCGTAGGCCATCACAAATCAGTTGGGGTGCTGTAGTTTCTGGGCCAACTTGTCCAACAGCTCCAATGCTGATTCAGCGATGACGGTGCCCGGGGGATAGACCGCAGCAGCTCCCATTTCCAGCAGGGTCGGCACATCATCGGGAGGGATCACGCCCCCAACCACGATCATGATGTCCTGGGCACCCAGGTCAGCCAGAGCCTTCTTCAGGGCCGGGACCAGGGTGAGATGACCTGCGGCGAGTGAGTTCACGCCAACCACATGCACATCGGCATCAACTGCCTGCTGGGCCACCTCTTCAGGCGTGGAGAACAACGGACCAACATCAACATCGAAGCCCAGGTCGGCAAATGCCGTCACCACGACCTTCTGCCCCCGGTCGTGACCGTCCTGGCCCATCTTGGCCACCAGGATGCGGGGTCGCCGGCCCTCGTTGGTGGCGAACTTCTCCGTGGCGGCCAGCACCTTCTCCACGGCCTCATTCGCTCCGGCCTCACGCTTGTACACACCAGAAATCGTACGGATGACAGCCTGGTGGCGTCCGTAGACCTTCTCCAGGGCATCGGAGATTTCACCCACGGTAGCCTTGGCCCGGGCGGCAGCCACGGCCAGGGCCAGCAAATTGTTATCCAGGGAGCCCCTGGTGGGACCCTGCTCAGCGGCCCTGGTCAGTGCGGCCAGGGCAGACTCAACATCCTCCTGGTTGCGCTCGGCGCGCAGTCGCTCAAGTTTGGCGACCTGCTGCTGGTAAACAGCAGCGTTGTCCACCTTCAGCACATCGAGTTTGTCCTCATCCGCGAGCCGGTAGGTGTTCACCCCGATCAGTTTCTGGGCACCAGAATCAAGTCGGGCCTGGGTCCGGGCAGCGGCTTCCTCGATCCGCATCTTCGGGATGCCCTGTTCGATCGCCTTGGCCATACCCCCGGCACGCTCAGCCTCCTGGATGTGACCCCAGGCCTTCTCGGCCAACTCATGGGTGAGCCGTTCGACGTAATAGGAACCGGCCCACGGATCGATGGTGCCCGTCGTACCGGATTCCTGCTGGAGCAACAACTGGGTGTTGCGGGCGATTCGGGCGGAGAAGTCAGTCGGAAGGGCAATCGCCTCGTCAAGGGCATTGGTGTGCAGGGACTGGGTATGCCCCTGGGTGGCCGCCATCGCCTCGATACAGGTGCGCTGCACGTTGTTGAACACATCCTGGGCGGTCAGTGACCAACCAGAGGTTTGGCTGTGCGTGCGCAGCGAGAGCGACTTGGGGTTACTGGGAGCGAAATCAGAGACCAACCGGGTCCACAGGGCCCGGGCGGCCCGCATCTTGGCAACCTCCATGAAGAAGTTCATCCCGATGGCCCAGAAGAAGCTCAACCGCGGAGCGAATTGATCGATCGTCAGACCGGCGTCCAGACCAGCCCGGATGTACTCCACCCCATCCGCCAGGGTGTAGGCCATCTCCAGGTCAGCCGTGGCTCCTGCCTCCTGGATGTGGTATCCGGAGATCGAGATGGAATTGAATCGGGGCATCCGTGCCGAGGTGTAGGCAAAGATGTCGGAGATGATCCGCATGCTGGGTTGCGGTGGATAGATGTAGGTGTTGCGGACCATGAACTCCTTGAGGATGTCGTTCTGGATGGTCCCGGCAAGTTGTTCCGGAGCCACCCCCTGCTCCTCAGCAGCCACGATGTAGAGGGCCATCACCGGGAGTACCGCGCCATTCATGGTCATCGATACCGACATCTGGTCAAGTGGGATGCCCTCGAACAGGGTGCGGGCGTCGTAGATGGAGTCGATGGCCACACCAGCCATACCCACATCCCCACGAACACGGGGATGGTCGGAGTCATAACCACGGTGGGTGGCCAGATCAAAGGCAACCGATAGGCCCTTCTGACCCGCGGCGAGATTTCGCCGGTAGAAGGCATTCGACTCCTCTGCAGTCGAGAACCCGGCGTACTGACGAATGGTCCACGGCTGGGTGGTGTACATCGTCGGATAGGGGCCGCGCAGGAATGGGGTCAGGCCTGGGTAGGTGCCCAGAGCATCAAGGCCATCCAGGTGCTCGGGACCGTAGACCGGCAGGATCCCGATCCCCTCAGGCGAGTCCCAGGCCTCACCGGTGATCGCTGCACCGGCACCCAGCCCCTCCCCACTCAGCGGCAGGCTGGCAAAACTGTCCGGGATCATGCGAGCTTCTCCCTCGTCCGATTCAAGAAGTCCAGGGCGTCCACACCCATGGCGGCGGAATCATCCACGCCCAACTCACCGGGGCGACCGGCCACGATCACCCACTGAGCTCCGGCTGAGCGCAGTGCGGTCACCAAATCAGCTCCCCACTCGTCGTACGCACCGTCGTTGCCAACCAGGCAGACCACTGGATGGTGACTGGAAAGTGAGGAATAACTGGCCAGCACTGCGGCCAGATCATCATGGGCACCCTGATTGACCACATCAATGCCACCGGCGGCAAACAGGTTGGAGGCGAACGTGGCTCTGGCGGTGTGCGCGGCCACGGTGCCCATCGTGGCCAGGAAGACCGGAGTTGCCGCTGGTTCATCCCGCAACGCCTCAAAGGCGTGCCCATAGCGTCGTACTGCACCAGTACTGGAGGGTTGCGGGGTGCGCTCAGGCAGCGACTCATGCAGGTTCGGGAACTCCGAGACCCCGGTCAGGGGGCGCTTCCGGGTGGCCACCTGGGCATCACGCTGAGCAGCCACCGTGGCAATGCGCTCGCGCAGTGCTGGCAGTGCAACCAGGATGTCGCCGTCAGTCTCGATCCGGGTGAACTCCGCCCATCCGGCAGCGGCAAGGTCATCGGTCAGCTTCTCAACAGCGTACGAACCACCAGCTGGATCGGTAACCCTGGCCACGTGGGATTCCTCGATCAGCAGCGCTGAGGTGTTGCGGGCGTTGCGCCGACTCAGGGCATCGGGCAGACCCAACGGCGAGTCGAAGGGCAGCACCGTGATCGAGTCCGCACCGCCAACACCGGCCGCAAAGGCAGCCACCGTGGTACGCAGCATGTTCACCCAGGGGTCGTATTTGGCCATCATGGGGCGCGAGGTGACCGCATGCAGCGACATGGTGCGCTCAGTTGCGGGCACCCCGGACAACTCCAGAACCCGCGCCCACAGGCGACGTACGGCGCGGAACTTGGCGATGGTTGGGAACTGCTCGGCGGTGGCAGCCATCCGGAACTCCAGCGCTTGGGCTGCCTGGGCCGGTGCCACACCGAATTCGGAATATCGGCGCAGGTAGTGCACTCCTGCGGCCAACAGGTAGCCCAACTCCTGGGCATCTGAGGCACCCTGGTCGTGAACTGCAGTGCCATCGACCACGAAGGTTCGGGCACCCAGTTCTCCAGCGATCCTGGCCACCTGGCCAAGATCCACCTCGGCCTGTTGCCCCCTGGCAGTCAGACCCACTGGATCCAGGCCAAGGTTGGAACCGGGAGCCAACTTCCCCGGGCCCACAATGGCGGCCAGAGCCTGGGCGGCAGCCAATGGATCCTCGGGAGCATCCAGGACTACAGGGGCCACATCGAGCAACACCTGGGCCAGCGCCTGATCCAACTCAGTCACCGCGATGCCGTCGCTACCAACCCGCAGCCACAGTGACGTGACGCCGTTCTCCAGGTCGGTGAGAGCCGCTTGGGCCGCTGCTTTCCCATCGGGCTCGCTGACCAGGGCCCGTACGTCCCAGGCGCCGGCGCGACTGGGGCGCCCCTGAGTGGTCAAGCCGGTCAGGCTTTCTGGGGTACCCAGCGGAGTGATGCCAATTCCGTCCAGCGTGGTTCGGGTCAGTTTCTCCCAGACTGTGTGGTCGCTGTCATCTGACGTCATGCGCCTGGACTTGCGGAGCACGTCAGCGGTGGCTTTCTCCCACTCGGCCAACTCATGGGCTGGGCCCTGCTCAAGAGAAAGGTGAGCTTCGGTCATGGTCGAACCTTATGAAACTGGCGGCAAACCGTGCCAATTGGCGCCGGGTTTGAGACACCCGGGCAGCTAGACAACCAGATCCAGACCAAGGTCAAGGCAGGCCACCGAGTGGGTGAGAGCCCCGATGGAAATCAGGTCCGGACCCGACTCGGCAAGGGCCCGAACACTCTCCTCATTGACCCCACCGGATACCTCGACCAACACCGGTGCCGGATGCTCTCTCACCCTGGCCACTCCCTGGCGCACCAGTTCAGGCCCCATGTTGTCCAGCAGCACTGCATGTACGACGGGCAGCTCACCGGCGGCCAGGCGGGCCCGGTCGTGGGCCAGGAGGTGATCGAGCTGCTCCAGGGTGTCCACCTCCACCTCCACCCGGACCAGGTGACCAACTCGGCTGCCCAGTCGTTCCAGAACCGGAATCAGGCCCCCACCCAGACCAATGTGGTTGTCCTTGATCAGAACTGCGTCATGCAGACCGAATCTGTGGTTGACCCCGCCACCATCAAGCACCGCCTGCTTCTGCAGGGCCCGCATGCCGGGGATGGTCTTACGGGTGTCTGCAATGCGCACCCCGGTACCGGAGACCAGATCCACAAAGCGAGCGGTGCGTGTGGCCACGCCACTCAGTTGCCCGAGTAGGTTCAGGACGGTGCGCTCCGCGGTGAGGATGGAGCGGGCCCGCCCGGTGATGCGGAGTACCTCCTGTCCAGGCGACAGATTGGCACCCGGGTCAGCGCTCCACTCAAGCTCCAGGTCCGGGTCCACGGCATGGAAAACCGCAGCAGCTGCGGTGACCCCAGACAGCACTCCATGCTCCCTGGCCACCACCTGCGCCCTCCCCGTGGTGGAGTCGGGAATGGTCAGTGCGGTGGTCAGATCCCCCACCAATCCCAGGTCCTCATTCAGCGCCTGTTCAATCAGGCGGTCCAGGTCGCGCATCAGTGGGCCCCCTCGAACAAATGGTCCTGACGACGATGGGCCCCAATGCTGTGCGGTTGCAGAAATGCCGAGCGGGCGATCAGCCAACCGACATATCCGGCATCATCACCGACCAGATCAGCCAACCGGTTCACCGCACCGAACAGGGCGTCACCATCCCTGAGCACCCCGCAGGTGGTCCCCAGGATCCTGCGCACCTCAGCCAGCACCTGCTGGTCCTGGGAGCCACCAGCACCCAGGGGCCGGGTGGTCATCGGGTCTGCTGGTTCCACCTGTGCCTCCCACCGGTCGGGATCGGCCAGGGCAGTTGCCCCAGCATCCTGCCCCGCAGCCCGCCCGGTCACCATTGCCTCGAGCAGCGAGTTGGAGGCCAAACGATTGGCCCCGTGCAGACCGGTTCGGGCCACCTCACCCACTGCCCACAAGCCGGGGACGCTGGTTCGGCACCTGGCATCGGTACTTACCCCGCCCATGGAGTAGTGCACTGCGGGTTTGATCGGGAGCACATCTCCGGCCAGTGAGAGGCCGAACTGAGCAGTCAGGCTGGCCACCCGAGGGAATCGTTTGGTCACATCGGGCACCCCACGAGCATCAAGTACGACGTGCCGCCCGGCCTGTTGCTGCTCCCAGACAGCAGCACTCACCACATCACGTGGCTCCAATTCCGCTACGAACCGCTGACCGTCGGCCAACAACACCGCACCAGCGCCGCGTAGCGCTTCGGTGAGCAAGGGCATCGGATCTGCGCCCACGTCCAGAGCAGTTGGGTGAAACTGGACCAGGTGCAGATCAGCGACCCGGGCACCAGCACGGGCAGCCAGGGCAACTCCATGACCAGTGGCGGTCAATGGGTTGGTGGTTTGCGCGAACAGGCCGCCAAGGCCACCGGTGGCCAGGATGACCCGGTCGGTCCGGATGGTCTGGGTCTGATCGCCAGCGGTGAACTCCACTCCCCGAACCTCGCCCTGCTCACCAGGGATCAACCTGGCGGCCCGGGAAGCCTCCTTGATTTCAATCCCCTTCAGGTCGCGCACCTGCCCAGCCAGCGCAGCGGTGATTGCCGCCCCACTGGAGTCACCCACATGGGCCACCCGGTGACGACTGTGTCCGCCCTCAAGGGCCAGCTCAAGCAGGCCATCCACCCGACGATCGAATCCCACACCGATAGAGATCAGGTCGGCCACCACCTCAGGGCCGGCGGCCACGATCCGGGAAATGGTCTCCGGGTCACCTGATGCCGCCCCGGCCAACCAGGTGTCCCGGGCATGTAGCTCCGGGGAGTCATCGCCCCCCAGGGCTGCCGCAATCCCACCCTGGGCCCAGGTACTGGCAGTCTCCTGGGTCAGGCCAGCTGCGGTCAGGAGCACCACCGGATCGGGTGCCACCGCCCGAGCAGCAGCCAGGCCCGCGATCCCCGAGCCGATCACCACCACCGGGTTGCTCATAGCGCCAGCATCCGCTCGATCGAACGACGAGCCGGACCAGCCAGGGCTGGATCCACCTCGATCTCGTGAGTACCGGTCTCCAGACTGTGTCGGATGGCTGCCAGCGTGTTCCGCTTCATGTGCGGGCACAGGTTGCAGGGGCGGATCATCTCCACATCCGGGTGGTCCGCGGCGATGTTGTCGCTCATTGAGCATTCGGTGATCAGGGCGACCTGGTCAGGTCGATGTTCGGTGACAAATGAACTCATCTGCGCCGTGGATCCACTTCCGTCGGCAGCCGCAACCACATCCGGTGGGCATTCGGGGTGGGCCAGCACCACGACTCCCGGGTGATCCTCCCTGATCTGGGCGATATCTGCCGGGGTGAACTTCTCGTGTACCTCACAGGCTCCCGGGTGGGTGATCACCTCCACCCCGGTTTGGGCCGCAATATTCGCCGCCAGGTACTGATCGGGAATCATGATCACCCGATCCACCCCGAGGGACTCAATCACCTGAACCGCGTTGCCAGAGGTACAGCAGATGTCACTGGCCGCCTTTACCTCTGCAGAGGTGTTCACATAGGTGACAACCGGTACCCCCGGATGCGCTGCTCTGAGCGCCTCGATGTCAGACACGGTGATGCTGGCAGCCAACGAACAACCTGAGCGCAGGTCCGGCAATAGCACCCGTTTCGTGGGGTTGAGCAGTTTTGC
>CAZRKI010000003.1:80235-80747 GCA_964600765.1 uncultured Marmoricola sp. | reverse complement strand
GATTTGAGGAGAAGGACTTCGTGGTGCTGGAGGTGGGGTTGGTTGTGGTTGGTGGGGTTACGGAATGCGCATTAATGTCAATGGAGTTTCCACCAGCAGAAACCTCATGTCCTTTGTCCGCAAAGGATGGGACTGCGAAAACAATTCCCACGATCGAAACTACTGCGACGATCTTAGACAGCCTTTTGACCTGTGTGGTGTTCATGATACCTCTGGATCTAGCGCGGTCACTCGCCATTGCCTATCGGGACCCCAAGCTAACTGCAGAAAGTGGATGAAGTTCGTGCTTCCGTCGTACTTCTCAACTTCAGAACTGTTATTTGCCTTGTAGGAGTTTGGGGCGGTGTCAACGAAAAGTTCAACGAATGCAATATCATTCTCGAATCCCTTGAAGACCATTCTGTTCTTGATCCAATCGGCGTCTCTGAAGTACCCACCAGAGTTGTAAGTCTTTTGGATTATCCGCGAAGTCCCTATGCTGTCGCCAAAGTGTATGGTCACTATGCGACGGT
>CAZRKI010000003.1:0-80225 GCA_964600765.1 uncultured Marmoricola sp. | reverse complement strand
GCACTCTCGAGTGAAAAGCGCGTCGAAAGCCGAGGTGTCACCTGTGCGCCCAGCGTAATTGCGAGCCTCCACGAAAGCGTCAACCGTTGCCTTGACGCCGGCTTCGTTCCTCTGACGAACCTCGGGTGGCAAGGTTGGTGGAGGTGTGGGTTGCCCAGAGTCTGTAGCTGAGGATTGATCCAAAGGCTTTGGTTCGGGGGATTTCTTGCCGCAGCCAGCAATACCTGTGAGTGCCAGGGCAAGGCAGATCGCAGTTGCCGTGAGCTTGAGCATGTTTTGATCCAAGCCGAAATGTCGCGTGGCTCGCCAGTACCAACAATCAAAATGTGGACAACGTTTACGGAACTTTGATCACTGAAAGGTCACGAAATGTGTCTGATGGGTGAGGTGGTACACATGGGATATGTCCCCATGGCCGATCAAGTCTTCTGCTGAGATCTATTCCAACGATTGGATCAGCGTCCGAGAGGATCAGGTCATCCGTCCTGATGGTGCTGATGGCGTCTATGGGGTGGTGACCGTCAAGGAGCCGGCGGTTTTCATAGTTGCTCTCACCAATGAGGAAGAGGTTGTCCTCGTCGAGATTGATCGCCATACGGTTGGCAGATCTCTGGAGGTGCCTGCTGGAGCCGCTGACGGGCAGTTGCCGATGGAAGCGGCCAAACGAGAGTTGCTTGAGGAATCCGGATATGTGGCCGAGGACTGGCGGCAACTCGGCAGGATGTCTTCGCTGAATGGGATTTGTGAAGCGCCTGGGTTTGTGTTTCTGGCATTGGACGCCACGCCCGGGGATGAAGTGGTGCGGCGCAGTGAGGCCCAGGAGTCGGAGGGCGTGGTCGAAGTGAAGTTGATCCCGTTGCTGGATGCCTTCGAATTGGTCCGAACCGGCGGCATCACCGATGCGGAGACGGTCGCTGCCCTGATGCATGCTGCGGTGTACCTGGATCGCGTGATGTGAGCGTCGTACATCGCGGGACGTCGCGAGCGGCGTACCGACGTCTGACGTTCAACGGGAAACTGCCACGTTCAATGGGTTGTAACCCATTGAACGTGGCAGTTTCCCATGGGGCCGTGGGAAACCGACCCGAAGAAAATCAAACCGTAGCAACCACACAGTCAGCGAGGACGGGGGCGCCGTTGCGCTGTTCGACATCGGACTTGATGGTTGCGGATACAACGATCTGGGCGGATTCGCGCCAGGCCTGGACTCGGATGGTTTCTCCGGGGAAGACGACGCCGGCGAATCGGGCGCTGAAACCCTTCACGGCTGCGGCATCGCCCTCCAGCAGGCCGTCGGTCACCTCGCGCAGCACGATGCCGTAGGAGCACAGACCATGCAGGATCGGTGCGGGGAAGCCGGCGCCCTTGGCGAACTCGGGATCAGCATGCAACGGATTGCGGTCTCCGCACAGCCGATAGAGCATCGCCTGTTGGGGGGTTACGGCATACGTCGTGTCCAGGTCGGCGGCTCGATCCGGGATCTCCACTACGGTGGCATCGCCGCGATTGCCACCCCAGCCGCCTTCTCCCTTGACGAAGATTGAGGAACGTACTGTCCACAAGGGGGTGCCTGCCTCGTCGGTGGCGGTGCCCTCCTGCCAGATCACAGCAGCCTTGCCCTTGTCCCAGACATCGCTGATCCGGGTGGAAAGCTTTGCCGAGCCTGAGGTCGGGATTGGGGCGTGTACTTCGATCGACTGGGCGCCGTGCACCACCTGGGCCAGGTTTATGTCACAACCGGGCAGGTCCAGCGGTGGGGGATTGGTTTCGTGGAAGGTAGGGACCACGACACCAAAGCTGGGCAGCACCTGAAGGTCATCGTTGTCCAGGGTGTATCGCAATGCCTTTGGGTCCAGGTTGTCACCCTTTCGGGAACCAGCACCTATGCCCAGGTGATAAAGCAACACATCGGATGCACCCCAGGAGAAGGTGCGCTCGGGAAGCTCGGCGCCGATGGCAATGTCGGGATTGATGGGCATCAGGACTCCTTTTGGGTAGCGATGTCTTCGGCAGCCAGGTAACCGAATACCAGGGCTGGCCCGATGGTTGCTCCGGGGCCGGCGTAGGTATTGCCCATCACCGCAGAGGAGACATTTCCTGCGGCATACAGACCATCCACCACGGAGCCGTCTGCACGTAGTACCCGGGCCTTCTCATCAGTGACCAAACCGCCCTTGGTGCCCAGGTCGCCGGGCACGATCTTGACGGCATAGAAGGGGGCGTCATCGATGGCGTGCAGTGATGGATTGGGCTTAACGGTGTGGTCTGAGTAGTACTTGTCATATGCGCTCTCGCCGCGGTGGAAGTCCTCATCCACACCGGTTGCGGCAAAGCCATTGAACCGCTCCACGGTTGACTTCAGGGTTTCTGCGGGTACGTCGATCCGCTGGGCCAGTTCCTCAAGGGTGGCCCCCTTCTGGATCACACCGCTCTTGAGCCAACGCCCGGGGAAAGGGGTCCGCGGGGTCAGGCCTGCGAAGAGGTAACGGTTGCGGTAGCGCTGATCAATGATCATCCAGGCGGGCACCGCTGAAGGTCCCAACTCGTGGGCCTTGTAGATCTCATGGGTGGCCTCCACGTAGGGGAGGGCCTCGTTCATGAATCGCTCTCCTGCGGAGTTAACGATGATGGAGCCGGGAAGATTGCGCTCGGCCAGGCAGAACCAGGGTCCACTGGGAAGCGGAATGGTGGGGCCCCACCAGGCGTCATCCATCAGGTCGATGTCGGCACCTGCGGCAATGCCAGCCTCAAGTCCGGTGCCGGTGTTGTTCGTGGAACCCGTGCTCCACCCTGAATCAGTTGGCTGTGGCAGCCACTTCTCACGCAGCTCCTGGTTGTGCTCAAAGCCGCCGCTGCCCAGGATCACACCACGACGGGCCCGGACCTGGCGCAATTCGCCGTCGTGTTCTACCTCCACGCCAACGACCTTGCCGTCCTCGACGATCAGTCCGAGCAGGGGAGTGTTGTAGATCAGGGGCACGTCAGCATCGATGAGTCCCTGTCGCAGGCCGATGCAGATGGCATTGCCCATGGCGTACATCTTGCGGCGGAAGAGCATCGCCACCAGGCGCTTGAGGAGCACGATAATCATGGTGATTGGTCCCTTGATGGTGCGCATGCCCAGACTGATCTTCCTGAAGTCAGCCTGGGTGACGATCATGTTGGCCGGAGCCTTGGTGTACGCCGGGTGCAGGTGATCCAACTCAGCTCCCAGGAAGGATGCATCCATTGGGATCGGCTCGACACTGCGTCCTTCTGGGCGCCCACCAGGCTGCTCGGGCAGGTAGTCGGAGTAGTTGGGCACCCACTTGAAGCGCACTGGGGTGGTCTTGTTGATGAAGTCCATGACCTCTGGGCCACGATCAATGTAGGTGTCCCGACGTACCTTGGGGACCGCGTCACCAACGATTGAGTCCAAGTACTTCTTGGACTGCTCGAGGTCGTCGGATGCCACTTGACCGGCAGCACGCAGCACATGGTTCCCAGGGATCCAGACGCCGCCGCCAGAGCGCGCGGTGGAGCCGCCGAAATATTTGGACTTCTCAAACAGGACGGTGTCGAGGCCTTGATGACCAGCCGCAAGGGCAGCTGACATGCCAGCACCGCCGGCGCCAATCACGATGACGTCGTAAGACTCCTTCATGGCGCAAAACTGTAACACGTTCTAGAATGTCGTCATGCTCTCCAAACAAGCCCGACTAGACGCCGCCCAGGCGCTCTGGGACGCCGAGTTCAACCAGCAACCGATTGCTCCTCTCAGGGAGACCTGGCCGGAGTTGGACGTGGTCGATGCCTATGAGATCCAACTGATCAATATCGGCAAGCGGCTGGAGCAGGGAGCCACGATTCACGGGCACAAGGTCGGCCTGTCCTCCAAGGCGATGCAGGAGATGATGAATGTCGATGAGGCTGACTACGTCAATCTGCTCTCCGACATGCAGGTCTTCACGGATCAACAGGTGCCGGCTGGTAAGTACTGCACACCTCGGGTTGAGGTTGAGGTTGGATTCGTGCTGGGGCAGACCCTCCCGGGTGTTGGCTGCACCGAGGCGGATGTGATTGCGGCCACAGAATATGTGGCCCCGGCGATCGAATTGATCGACAGTCGGATCGAGGGCTGGAATATCAAGATCGGCGACACCATCGCTGACAATGCATCCTCGGCTGGCTACGTTCTCGGTCCAGAGCGGGTCAAACCGGATGAAATCGACCTCAAATCCATTACTGCCCGCTTGATGTGTAATGGCCAGCAGGTTGCCGAGGGCCGCTCTGACGCCGTACTAGGAAACCCAGTGACTGCTGTTGCCTGGCTGGCCAACAAGGTCGCCAGTTTTGGAGTGACCCTGGAAGCTGGACATGTGATCCTGCCCGGTTCGGTTCATCGGGCGATTGATGTACACCCAGGAGATGAGTTTGTAGCCGAGTTTGACGGGCTTGGGTCCGTCTCCCTCAACTTCACCTGATCGAGAGGAAAAAATGTCAAAGCTCACCGCAGCAATCGTCGGTCCCGGAAATATCGGCACCGACCTGATGTACAAGCTCCTGCGTTCAGAGGTGATCGAGCCTCGTTGGATGATCGGAGTTGACCCGGAGAGTCCCGGCCTGGCCCGGGCCGCGAAGGAGGGTTTGGAGTCCAGCCATGAGGGTGTGGACTGGTTGCTCAAGCAGGATGAGCTTCCTGACCTGCTGTTCGAGGCCACCAGCGCCTACGTGCACAAGGCCTACGCCCCTCGTTATCAGGAGGCCGGTATTCATGCGATCGACCTGACCCCTGCTGCGGTTGGTCCCGCCTGTATTCCGGCGGTCAACGGTGATGAACACGCTGATGCCTGGAATGTGAACATGATCACCTGTGGTGGTCAGGCCACCATCCCGATGGTGAATGCGGTTTCGCGGGTCACCCCGGTTAGTTACGCCGAGATCGTGGCATCCGTGGCCTCATTGTCGGCAGGGCCGGGAACTCGCCAGAACATCGACGAGTTCACCCAGACCACGGCCAAGGGTGTGGAGGTGATCGGTGGAGCCGAGAAGGGTAAGGCCATCATCATTCTGAACCCGGCCGAACCACCGATGATCATGCGCGACACCATCTTCTGCGCGGTGGATCCAGATGCCGATCAGGATGCGATCACCGAGTCGGTGCACAAGATGGTCGAGGGTGTGCGTCACTACGTGCCCGGATATCGCCTCCTTCAGGAGCCCCAGTTCGACGGGCCCAGCGAGGCGACCATGGGCAAGCTCAAGGTGAGCATCTTCATCGAGGTCGAGGGCGCAGGTGACTTTCTGCCGCCGTACTCCGGAAACCTCGACATCATGACCGCGGCTGCCACTCGCGCTGGTGAGGGAATTGCTCGCTTCAAGATCGCCAACAAGGAGAACTGACCATGACCTACCAAGGCACGATTGCTGGCAGCCCTGAGCTGAACAAGCTGACCCGAACCTGGCGGGACACCGACCCGACCTCGGATCTGGACATCCGGCTCACCGACACCTGTTTGCGTGACGGTTCCCACCACAAGCGCCACCAGTTCACCGTCGAGGAGACCCGCGGCATCATCGCAGCTCTTGACGATGCCGGTGTGCCGGTGCTTGAGGTGACCCACGGCGACGGACTGGGTGGTTCCAGCTTCAACTATGGCTTCTCCAAGACCCCAGATCAGGAACTGATCAAGGTTGCGGCGGAGACCGCCAAACGGGCCAAGATCGCCTTCCTGATGCTGCCCGGTGTCGGAATCATGGATGACATCCGGATGGCCCAGGACAACGGTGGCTCCATCTGCCGGATCGCCACCCACTGCACCGAGGCCGATGTCTCCGAGCAGCATTTCAAGGTGGCCCGGGAGCTTGGCCTGGAGACCGTTGGCTTCCTGATGATGAGTCACACCCAACCGCCCGAGGTGCTGGCCAAGCAGGCCAGGATCATGGTCGATGCCGGATGCCAGTGCGTGTACGTCGTGGATTCAGCCGGTGCGCTGATCCTGGAAGGCGTCTCCGATCGGGTCGCGGCCGTCGTGGCTGAGATCGGATCCGAGGCAACTGTTGGCTTCCATGGCCACGAGAACCTCGACCTGGGGTGTGGCAACACCGTGATGGCGGTACGAGCAGGTGCCACTCAGATTGATGGATCGGTGCGCCGTTTCGGTGCGGGAGCCGGCAACACGCCTCTGGATACCTTTGTGGGTGTCTGCGACAAGCTCGGTTGGAACACCGGAGTGGACTTCATGAAGATCATCGATGCCTCCGAGGAGGTCGTTCGACCGGCGATGCCGGAGGAATGCCGCTTGGACCGGATGACCATGATGATGGGCTACGCCGGGGTGTACAGCTCCTTCCTCAAGCATGCTGGAAATGCAGCTGAGCGCTACGGTGTCTCTGGTGCGGAGATCCTGCATGTCGCAGGTGAGCGCAAGCTGATCGGTGGCCAGGAGGACCAACTGATCGAGATTGCCCTGGAGCTCAAGGCCAAGCAGGACGCCAACTCCTGACCCAACCACCACTCGTCACCTCCGCCGGGGCGGCAGTAGTTAACACGTCGAGGCGGCAGTAGTTTACGCGCCGAGGCGGCAGTAGTTAACACGTCGAGGCGGCAGTAGTTAACGCGCCGAGGCGGCAGTAGTTAACGCGCCGAGGCGGCACCGGGTCACTTGTTGATTTCGTCGGGGGACTGGATTTGTCCCTCTTTCTGCCTTTTGCTAGCCGGGTTCAGCCATTTGGAAATGTATTTGGTCAACTCCGGTTGTGGGGCCACCAATGGCATCGCTGTGTGAATTAATGCCGCCTCGGCGTGCTGGGCTGTGTTAATTAGTGCCGCCTCGGCACGTTAACTACTGCCGCCTCGGCGATGGGGTGGAGTGAAATGCCTGCACAATCGGGGTGGGGGCTGGACGCAAAACTAGAACGTGTTCTACTATGTGCGGCAGACCGAAAATTGACTGTCCTAACAGGAGAGACCATGAGCCAACATATCCTCGACGGTATTCGCGACCTCTTGCCCGCCATTCGTGAGCGCGCTGATGAGACCGAGCGGCTGCGTGAGGTCCCCGAGCAGTCAGTCAAGGAGATCGAGGAGACCGGCTTCTTCCAGATCCTGCAGCCCAAGCGGTACGGCGGACACGAGGTCGAGGACCCAACTCTCTTCTACCAGATCGTCAAGGAGATCGCCGGAGCTTGCGGTTCCACCGCCTGGATCTGCAGCGTTCTCGGTATTCACCCCTGGCAGGTGGCGCTATTCCCCGATGAGGCCCAGAAGGAAGTCTGGGGCGAGAACCCCAAGGTGCGCCTGTCCTCCTCCTATGCGCCCACCGGCAAGGCCATCCAGGCCGAGGGTGGTTTCAAGTTGAGCGGCCGCTGGAGCTTCTCCTCCGGTTGTGCCCATGCAACCTGGGTGTTGCTCGGTGGCCTCGTGTTCAACGCTGAGGGCCAGGTGGTGGATTTCCGCACCTTCATGATCCCCCGCGACAAGTACGAGATCGTCGACACCTGGAATGTTGTTGGTTTGGCCGGCACCGGCTCCAACGACATCGTCGTGGAGGAGACCTTCGTGCCGGAGGCGTTCACTCTGTCCATGAGTGAAACCGGCATGTGCCAGGGCCCAGGCCAGGCGGTCAATACCTCCAACCTCTACAAGCTGCCCTTCCACTCGCTGTTCACCTCATGCATCAGTACGCCGATCATCGGCATGGCCCAGGGTGCCTACGCCGAGCATGTGGAGATGCAGAAGTCCCGCGTCCGGGCGGCGTACGCCGGCGAAAAGGCTTCCCTGGATCCCTTCGCTGCGGTGCGGATCGCCCGGGCCAGCAGTGAAATCGACGCTGCCTGGGCGCTGTTGATGAACAACCTCCGCGAGGAAATGGCGATTGTGGAGAAGGGTGAGAAGATCCCGCTCTCGCTACGCCTGAAGGTACGCCGCGACCAGGTGCTTGGCACCCAGCGAGCCATCGACGCCATCGATAGTCTCTTTGAGGCTTCCGGCGCCCGCGCTCTGACCACCGGCACCTACCTGCAGCGGGCCTGGCGTGATGCCCACGCTGGTCGGGTACACGCCGCCAACGACCCCGAGCGTGCCCTGCAGATGTTCGGCGCCTCCGAGTTTGGCCACAAGATCGATCCGGGGATGTACTGATCCATGCCAGACCCGATCAATCAGGAGTCAGTACGCCGCAGCGCCCAGGTCAACGGCATCACAATCAACTACTACGAGGCCGGCACCGGATCTGATCTGGGCGGTGGGCTGCCACTGGTGATGCTGCACGGGGGTGGACCCGGGGCTTCTTCATGGTCCAACTTCGGTTCGGCACTCCCGGGATTTGCCGAGCAGTTCCGGACCATCCTGATCGATCAACCCGGTTTCGGGGGATCGGACAAGCCAGAGGTGGTGGGCAACTACTACCGGCATGCAGCGACCTACGTCGTGGGCCTGCTGGACGAGTTGGGCATTGACCGAGTGCATCTCCTGGGTAACAGCCTGGGTGGCGGCACTGCGATGCGACTGGCCCTGGAGCACCCGGATCGGGTTGGCCGGCTGATCCTGATGGGCCCGGGTGGGCTTTCGCTCAACCTCTTCCATGCTGATCCCACCGAAGGGGTGAAGCGGTTGATGGACTTCAACATGAATCCGACCAGGGAAGCACTGAAGGCATTTATCTCCACCATGGTGGTCAATCAGGATCTGGTGACCGACGAGTTGGTCGAAGCCCGGTTCGCCGACGCAACCGCACCCGGTTCGCGGGAGGCCATGATCAGCATGGGGATGTCCTTCTACAACCCGGATACCTTCGAGGACGGGATGCTCTGGCGGGAGGCCCATCGCCTACGCAAGCACACCCTGCTCACCTGGGGTAGAGAGGACCGGGTGAATCCGCTGGACGGTGCCATGGTCGCCCTGAAGCTGATTCCCAAGGCACAACTGCATGTCTTCCCAAACTGTGGCCACTGGGCCCAGATCGAGGCGGCGGATGAGTTCTTGGAGGTATCTGCGCAATTCCTGTCGCGTCACGTCGAAAGGCAGAAGTCATGACGATCAACATCAAGTCCATGGGCTACATCCGGGTGTCCTCAACTGATCTGGATGCCTGGCGGACCTTTGCGGAGAAGGTGCTTGGGTTGGGTACCGGTCGCGGCCCGAATCCTGCGAATCTTTACTACCGCATCGATGCGGTGTCTGCCCGCGTGGTGGTCTTCCCCGGTGACCGTGATGAGCTCGATTGCGTGGGCTGGGAGTTGGCTGACCCAAGGGCGTTGCAGGATGCCCGGGATCACCTCACCGCAGCAGGGGTGGCCTTCGAGGAGGGCACCAGGGAAGAGATCGATGAACGGCGAGTGCAGGAACTGATTCGGTTCCGTGATCCTTGGGACAACGTGTTCGAGTTGTTCCACGGGATAACCTATGAGTCCCGCCCAGTGGTTCCGCCGTACGGAGCCAACTTCGTCACTGGTGACCAGGGCATGGGCCACGTGGTGGTGCCGGTTGGCGACGACGTCGAGGCGCTGCACTTCTACTCTGACATCCTGGGATTCCGGTTGCGGGATTCAATGAGCCTGCCCGGCGAACTGGCTGGCAAGGAACCAGGTAGCAAGATCTGGCTGCGTTTCCTGGGGGTCAACCCCCGCCATCACTCGCTGGCCTTCCTGCCCATGCCAAACCCCAGCAAGTGCGTCCACGTGATGCTGGAAGTGGACAGCCTAGATGATGTCGGTCGGGCTCTGGAGCGGGTCAAGAAGTACCAGGCCCAGTTGTCTGCCACTCTCGGTCGCCACATGAATGATGAGATGGTTTCTTTCTACGTCAAGTCCCCGGCCGGGTTCGACATCGAGTTCGGCACTGACGGCCTGCAGGTGGACGATGACCGGTGGGTGGCCCGGGAAAGTACCGCGGTTTCCTACTGGGGCCACAACTTCGGGGCAAACTAGGTCCCATGAGCCCCAAGATCCCTGATGGCATGCGCGATGATGCCGCAGCCACCTGGCCCAGCAAGGAACTGATCGACTCCTACCTGAGTGGTCAGGATTTCGAATTCCGGTTGGGTGAGCACACCCCGATCCCGGACACCGAGGAAGCCGCCCGAGCAGCCCGCAATTTCCGCGATGTGCTCGGCCAGTTCTGTACCGGGGTAACGGTGGTCACCTCCATGGCTGATGGTGAGCCGGTGGGCATGACCTGTCAGTCCTTCACCAGTGTGTCCCTGGATCCACAGCTGGTCTTGTTCAGCCCGGCCAAGACTTCAAGGGCATTCCCGCTGATGCGTCGGGCCGGGTTCTTCTGTGTCAACCTGCTGGCTGCTGACCAGGTGGACATTTCCAATGGGATGGCAACCAAGGGGGCCAACAAGTACGACGGGGTGAGTTACTCGACTGCTGTTACCGGCGCTCCGGTACTCGATGGAGTCCTTGGCTATATCGATTGCTCCATTGACAAGGTCTATGAAGCCGGCGATCACTATCTGGTGCTGGGTCGGGTTCGTGAACTGGCGATTGGCGACAAGGCCGGTAACAGCCCGGACGAGCCGCTGTTGTTCTACCGGGGCAAGTACACCAAGCCCGAGTAACCCACGGCCTGTGGATAGCCAGAGCAGGTTTTCTGCTTTTGGCCCACCATGGGCACATGCAGACAGAAATCCACGGCATCGAGTTCACGACCCAGTTCGGTGGGCGCCCATTTTCCAGGGCGATGGCGCAGTCCGCAGGCATCACAGAGAGCCAATTGCGCGCCGGGTTGCGACACGGAATGGTGCGCACCCTGCTGCGCGGTGTCTATGTGGAGGCGAACGCTCCAGACTCCCTGACGCTGCGCCGGGAGGCAGTACGAACAGCACTTGCCGGCAGTGATGGAGCGATCATCTGCGGTCCTACCGCCGCCTGGCTGTACGGCGTTGGGTCGCAATCGCCCAGCGTCGGCCCAACCAGGGCCAGGTCAGCCAGGAGCTATCAGCCCCATGACCTGATCAACCAGAGTGGTTTTCAGGTGACCACACCAGTGCGTACCTCCATTGACCTGGCCCTGCAATTGTCCACACCGGATGCAGTTGCTGCCTGGGATTTCCTTTTCGGACGCTATCGGGTGGGCAGAGGGGCAATTCTTGCCGAGCTGTCCAGGTTCACCCGCAGGGATGATCACGAGCGGATCACTCGGTGCCTGGCCCTTGTCGATGATCGGGCCAACTGCCGGGCGGAGAGCCTGATCCGGATTGCCTGGGTTGCAGGCACGCTGCCGACTCCAATACCGGGGCTGGTGGTGCGACATGAATCCCAGCGGATCCGACTGGCTCTGGGATTGACCGAGCAACAATTCGGGGTGGTGATCAGCAGAGCAGACCAAGCAGCGGACCTGGCCATGCTGCGTCGGCTTGGTTGGGGGATCGTTGAGGTGGGCGCACGTCAGGTTGAGGCCGCCCGACCGGAAACCCTGAGCCGGATGCTGATTGGTGAGTATCACCGCACCCTGTTGTCGCGAGTGGCGCCGGTGAGCGCCTGAAGCTCAGGGGTACAGAGTGGAACCAATGTGATCCCGGACGTGCGCCATAGCGGCGACATCGTCCTCGTTGTAGGCGAGGAGCCAATGCTGGGCGGCGGCTGCATCGGGGCCACCTCCGCGAGCGGTCTGGACATACTCCTGTGAGGTCAGGCCACCGGCATCCTCGTGGGTCCAATGGAAACCAGTCAACGGTGCGATCACCTTGAGACCATGGCCATGCACGCTGAACAGGTTGCTCCTTGACCACTTGAGCAGATCCACGAAGTGATTGTCGATCAGGTCGCGCACCCGGTCCGGACCCAGGATTGAGGTGAGTTTGATTGGTTCGGGTGATGCCCAGTGAAACACCGCCAGGCTCTGGCCAGTCCGGTTGGCTTCCTCGACCTGGTCGAGCAGCCAGTCCAGGAGTCGCGTGGCCAATCGGGCATTGAGCCCCGGGTCTGGTTGCTCAAAGGATGAAAAGGCAATGTAATCGGCAGTTTTCCCCCTGCGAATCCGCGCGCCCCACAGGTAGACGACCTCATCGCTATCCCATTCGCAATCCAGATCAATCTCGATGTCATAGCTGGGGGCGTGGACTGGAGCGTCGTTGAGCGGAGCCAACTGCTGATTGCGGGTCAGTAACTGGCAACGCCGGATCGCATCATGGAGCCGCTGCTCAGGGTCAGCAACATGGGATACCTCGGGTAGATAGAGGTCCAGAAACCCCTGATCAGGGTTGAGGGCGGCGATTTCTGCAGTGGTCGCAAATCCAAGACGGGACAGAGCCAGCCATTCCCGGACTGACAGTCGACCTCCGCTGAGAGCCCAGCTGGCCAGATCCGAACCCTTCTCTGAGCACCAGTCCAGATAGGGGCACCGACTGCACTCCGCCTGGCCGATCGGTCTGACCAGTGGCTCAGGATCGGAGTCAGCCCCAGTACGCTGCTGAGCCACCGTGGCCACCTGGGCCCTGAAATTGTGTTCGTGGTCATAACGTTCCATCACTGAACGTGGTTTGGTGCCCTGGGACCTGGAAAAGGTCAGTTCAGTCTCATTGTCCAGGTCATGCCAGACCAGGGACAAGGTGTCGGGATGGATCTCCCGGGTCCCGATGATGGCACCCCAACTCCCTCCAGCTGCCATCCGATCAGCCGCCTGCAACATCCGGACGTAGTGGGCCAACTGGAAAGCATCCCCGCGGCTACTGGCCGGGCTGGAGGTGAAAGACACCTGCTCACGCTGGGTCGGGGAATGCAGTGGAGCCGCCCAGGCATTGGGGCGCTTGGCTGCGGTCGCATGGGAGTGGTTCTTGATGTCAACGGGCCAGTAACGAAAATGAGGGCCGCTACCCGGATCGAGCAACAGGATGTCGGGCCGGCCAGTGCGTTGCCCCACCCGGTCATCTGGCAACTGCCCGCCGATGATGATTTCCGAACCCGCGGCCATAGCTGTCGAGGTGGCCTCTATCCGCGGTCCTTTTGCCGTGATCAGGGTTAGGTCTGCCAATGAGTCGGGAAACAATTCCCGCAACCTGGCAAAAACTGCTTCCTCAAAGGCCACTCCCGCATCCAGGATTGTCTGAAGTGCCGGCTCCGGTTCCCAGGGTGCCCTGGGGATGGTGTTGTCGAAATCGTTGTGAGTGCGCCGGGCACAGCGTCTGGCCGCATGCGCATTGAGCAACGGCCTGGGTGCGGGTTCACTCATGCCGGAAAGCCTATGGGGCGACTAGGACATTTCCAGCAGCGTGATGGCCTCATGGATCGCCAGGATGCGTTGCGCTGACTCCACATGCAGGTTTTCGATCATCCGGCCGTTATAGGTGACCACTCCGGAGCCCTTGCCCTCATCCCATGCCTGCAGGATGCCGCTGGCATCGGAAACTGCGGATTCGCTTGGGGCAAATGCCTGGTTTGCGCCCTCGACCTGACCCGGGTGAATCAGGGTCTTGCCATCGAACCCAAGCTCCCGTCCCTGCTGACATTCAGCCAGGAAGCCCTCGTTGTCCTTGACGTTGTTGTAGACACCATCCAGGATCACCCGACCGGTGGCTCGGGCAGCCAACAGTGCCAGCCCCAGGCCGGTTAGCAGGGGTTGGCGACCTGGTACGTGCTCGGCGTACAACTCCTTGACCAGGTCGTTGGTGCCCATTACCAGGACTTCCAGGCGCGGATGGGCTGCAGCGATTTCCTCGGCATGCAGCATGGCCTGTGGCGTCTCGATCATCGCCCATAGTTTGGTTCGATCCGGGGCTCCAGCCTTTTCCATGGTTTCCACCAGGGTCAGCACTGCCTCGGCACTGTCCACCTTGGGTACGACGATCGCATCCGGCCCCGCGGCTCCGGCTACTGCCATGTCCTCCTGGTGCCACTGGGTGTCCATCCCATTGACCCGGATGGTCAGTTCACGACGACCGTACTCACCGGACTCAGCAGCCTGGGCAGCCGCCAATCTGGCTTCCGGTTTGGCGTCGGGAGCAACTGCATCCTCAAGGTCGAGGATCAGCGCATCACACGGAATGGTCTTTGCCTTCTCCAGTGCCCGCTGGTTGGAGCTGGGCATGTACAGGACTGAACGGCGGGGCTTGAAGGTGCTCATTTGGCATCCTCGATCTCGATTGCGTCGTATTGCTGCTTGAGTTGGGGGTCGATCGCGGCCAGTTGGTCGGCAAGGGCAACCATGACTCGGCACTGCTTGACCGAGGCGTCGTCCTCCATCTTGCCGTCCAGCATTACGGCTCCAGTGCCATCACCCATGGCGGCAATCACCCGCCGGGCATGCCGGATGTCCTCAACACTGGGGGAGAACACCTTGTTGGCGATTGCGATCTGCTTGGGATGCAGGGACCAGGCGCCCACACAGCCCAAAAGGAAGGCATTGCGGAATTGGTCCTCGCAGGCAACCACGTCGGCAATGTCGCCGAAGGGTCCGTAATAGGGGTAGATGCCATGCATGGCGCAGGCATCGACCATCCGGGCAATCGTGTAATGCCACAAGTCCTGCTGGTAGGTGGTCCGGGCGCCCTCGATGTCACCGTTGACCGGATCCTGACGAACCAGGTAACCGGGATGTCCGCCACCCACGCGGGTGGTCTTCATACGTCGATCAGCGGCCAGGTCAGCTGGCCCAAGGGAGAGTCCCTGCATCCGGGGACTCGCAGCGCAAATTTCCTCGATATTGGCAACTCCGCGCGCAGTCTCCAGGATGGCGTGCACCAGGATCGGTCGGGTCAACCCGGCCCTGGCCTCCAACTGGGCCAGGATCCGGTCGATGTAGTGGATGTCCTCAGCACCCTGCACCTTGGGCACCATGATCACGTCGAGTTTGTCGCCGATCGCGGGAACCAGAGTGGTTAGGTCTTCCAACACCCATGGGGAGTCCAGGGAATTGATCCTGGTCCAGAACTGAGTCGGCCCGAAATCGATGCTCTGGCCGATCTGCACCAGTCCATTGCGGGCGGCTTCCTTGTTCTCGGCCTTGACTGCATCCTCAAGGTTGCCCAGGAGCACATCCACGGTCCCCACCATGTCTGGCACCTTGGCAGCCATTTTGGGATTGCCGGGATCAAAGAAATGAATGGCCCGACTGGGACGAGCGGGGATTTCGCGCAGCGGGGCCGGGGCCCCGACCGCGAGTGGCGTGAAGAAATCTTTGGCACTACGCATGCTGTTGAACCTATCGCGCGTTGATCGACCTCTTTCACGGACCCCGTCTACGATGGCAGTTGTGAAGAAGCTACTTCTGCTCTCCGCTGCCGCCGTTTCCGGAGTGGCCAGCGCTGAACTGGTCCGTCGTACGCCCTATCCCACCAAGCTGAGCGCCCTGGGGTTGGTGGGGGTCAGTGCGATCTATCCGCTGGCCAGGCACGGGTTGTCGGTCAATGATGGGGGACATGTTGCCTTTGGCGCTGCTGCGGTGGCGATGACCGCGGTGGCCAATGAGAGCATCCCGGCTCGGCGCGTGGTTGCTGGGGGCTGGGCCGCTCATGCTCTGATCGATTTGGTTGCCGGTGCTGGCAGCAAGTCCCGCCTGCCCAGTTGGTATCCAGCAGCATGTGCTGCTTATGACATCGGATACGCCGCTCGATTGGCGATGTGAGCAGCAATGTCAGCAATGGTGAAAGTGGTGTTGACTGCTCTGGGCCAGGATCGACCGGGTCTGGTGTCTGCCCTTTCAGAGGTGGTGAGCGATCACCAGGGCAATTGGCTGACCAGTGAGATGGCTCGTCTGGCCGGAAGCTTCGCCGGGATCGTCCTGGTTGAGGTGCCCGAGATTCGGCTGGAGGATTTGAAGAGCTCGGTACGCCGCCTTGGTGATGAGGGCTTGCTGGAGGTCTCAGTGGCACTCGCAGATCCGGTGGTTCCGGGCTCCGGGGAAGTTATTCGGATGGGGCTGCACCTCCTGGGCCAGGATCGACCCGGCATCGTCCGGGAGATCACCAGGGCACTGGCGGCTCATGGGGTGACCATCCTGGAATTCTCCAGCGACATCGGTGAGGCGCCCCAGGCCGGTGGCCGCCTATTCCGGGCAGAGGCAGCATTGCAAGTACCCGCAATAGTCACCGAGGAGCAGGTTCGATCCTCATTGGAGGGCCTGGCCGCGGAGCTGATGGTGGATCTGACCCTGGAGGGTCCAGAGATCAGTCAGTAGCCGTCGGCAACAATCCGGCTCGGGCCTGATCGGCGCGGCCGAACAACTGGCTCAGTGCATGCGCCCGCTTGAACACCAGATGCGCATCGTGCTCCCAGGTGATGGCAATGCCGCCATGTAACTGGATGGTTTCAGCCGCAACGTGGTCGAAGGCTTCAGAACAGTAGGCCTTTGCCACCGCAGCCAGTCGCAGCAGGGCATCCCTGGTCTGGGGGTTGGGATCAGCAAGGTACGCCGCAGCGGCGGCGCAGGCCCCCCAGGATGCGGACCGTGATGCCTCCACCTGCACCAACATGTCAGCCATCCGGTGTTTCAGCGCCTGGAAGGACCCAATGGTGCGCCCAAACTGCTCGCGTTCCTTTGAGTAGGCCACGGTCATGTCCAGACCCCGCTGGGCTCCGCCAACCTGGAGTGCAGAGGCCAATGCCTGGCCGATAGCGACTAGTGCTGCAACATCGACCTGGCTGCCGATGACGCTGTTGGTGCCATCACTGATCCTGGCAAAGCGCAGGGTTTGGTCGAGCGCGCCAACCGGCTCCACGGTGGGATTCGCCACCAGTTGCAAGTCCCCGGAGACCACCCGAAGCACGATCTCGGCGGTTCCCTCGAGCACCAACGGGGTGACCTCTGAGTCAGACTCAACCTGGAGGCAGGCGGTGGTACCAGCTGCGATGCGCGGCAACAGTTCTTGTTTGGCTGCTTCGCTGCCAAACAGAATCAACGCCGCCGCCGCGCTGGCACTGGCCAGCAACGGGTTGGGGGCCAGATTGCTGCCAAGAGCCTCCATTGCGATGGAGGTTTCCACGAGCCCGGCGCCAAATCCGTCGTACTCCTCTGGGATGCACAGTGCTGCCACCCCAACCTGTTCGCACAAGGCCTGCCACAGGGATTCGTCGTACCCGGTTTCGCTGGCCATTGCGACGCGGACGGCTTCACTGTCACTGCGCTTGGCCAACAAGGACTGGATGATATTTGCCAGCTCCTGCTGTTCCTCACTGCGAGCGATATCCATCAGGATGCCTCCAACAGGGCGGTTGCCACTCGGGCGCGGTGGTAATCGGAATCACCCCAGGCGGTTGTTAGTGCTCTGACCCGGTTGATCCACAGACCCAGATCAAACTCTCTGGTGTAGCCAATTGCTCCGTGCAATTGGAGCCCCACCCGAGAAGCCAGGTAGGCAGCCTGGTTGGCAGCCAGTTTTGCCGCGGACACATCCCGGGATCCGGTATCAGTGTCCAGGGTCAGTGAAGCCCCCTGGATCAGGGGACGTGCGAAGTCCAGGGCGATGCGGACGTCCGCCAGTTGGTGTTTGAGGGCCTGATAGGAACCCACGATGCGACCGTACTGTTTGCGTTGGCTCACATAGGCCACGGTGTCGTTCAACAAGCGTTCACCAGCGCCGAGCAGTTGGGCAGCACAGGCCAGAGCTGCGGTGTTCTCCGCATCCAACAGCGTGCCTGGCTCGGCGAGACCAGGCACTTCGAAGAGGTGCCTGGTGATGTCAACTGACTCGTGTCTGGTTCCCGCAGTGACCTTGCTGATGGAGTTGTGCGAAACCGCGAACACAGAGCTGCTCACATCGGCATCAAGGGCGAAGGGGGTGATCGGGTTGACTGCAACCGTGGCAATCCCACCTTCTGCGAGGGCCTCAAGATCAGCTCCCTGGAGGGCTCGGGGGAGGTAGGCCGCGGCTTCAATCCACGGTCCCACCACCAACTGATTGCCAAGCACTTCGAAGGCCACGACCAGATCGGTGTTGGTTGCTCCCATGCCACCTGATTCCTCTGGCACGATCAGGGCGCTGACTCCTTGCTCGGCCAAGCGCTCCCACAAGGAGATACCAGCCGCCTTGTCGCCGTCAGCCCATTTCCGGGCGACTCCCGGAGTGTCTGAATTGGCGAGCAGGTCCTGCAGGGCCTTGCCAAAACCGAGTTGTTCCTCGGTGTAACGGAAATCCATGATCAGGCTCCCTTGGGCTCACGTGGTAGGGACAGGATTCGCTCAGCGATGACACCCTTCTGGACCTCATTGGTGCCGGCGTAGATCGGGCCGGAAAGGGAGAACAGGTAGCCATCCATCCAGGCTGCGTGCTCACCATCGCGAAGCTCGGCAGAAGCGCCCAGGATATTGAGCGCGGTTTCATGCATGGCCACGTCCAGGTTGCTCCAGAAGACCTTGTTCACCGAGCCTGCGTATCCGATCTGGCCGCCGTCGATGAGTCGGCTGACTGTGGCCCAGGTGTAGAGGCGGTATGCCTCCGCCCCCTGCCAGGCGGCAACGACAGCATCGCGGTGCTCTGCCGGGGCGCCGTTCTCCTTCCAGAGCCGGACCAGTCGGTCAGCAGTGGCACAGAAACGCCCGGGAGAGCGCAGCGAGAGCCCCCGCTCGTTTCCGGCGGTGCTCATTGCGACACCCCAGCCATCACCCACCCCACCAAGGACGTCTGCATCCGGCACGAACACATCGTCGTAGAAGACCTCGGCAAACCCGGGTTCGCCATCCAGTTGCGGAATGGGTCGTACGGTGATGCCCTGCGCATCCAGGGGGAAGACAAAATAGGTGAGCCCGTGGTGCCGGCTGCTCTCCGCATCTGAGCGAAACAGGCCAAAGCCCATGTGGGCATATGCTGCCCGCGAGCACCAGATTTTCTGTCCGTTGAGTACCCAACCGCCACGGGCTTCATCGCGGGTCGCTGTCGATCGCAGGGAGGCAAGATCGGAGCCGGCCTCTGGTTCTGACCAGCACTGGGCCCAGATCTTCTCACCAGTTGCCATTGAGGGCAGGAAGCGATCCTGTTGTTCCTTGGTGCCATTCTCAAAGATGGTGGGGGAGAGCAGGAAGATGCCGTTCTGGGAAACCCGGCCGGGAGCGCCAGCACGGTAATACTCCTCCTCGAAGATCACCCACTCCACCAGGGAGGCGCCTCGACCGTGGTACTCCTCGGGCCAACTGACCACTGCCCACCGGGCCTGGGCCAATTGGGCCTCCCACTCCCGATGCGCCTGGAATCCAGCTGGAGTGTCCATCGAGGGGAGCGGTTGCTTTGGGACATTGTTGCGGAGCCATTCGCGGGCCTCGCGCTGAAAGGCGAGCTCGCTCTCAGTGAATTCCAGATTCACGCCTGTTCTCCTTTTGTTGCCTGGTCACGAAGTTCGTTCTTGAGTACTTTGCCACCGAGATTGCGGGGTAGGACATCCACGAAGGAAACCCGCTTGGGCACCTTGTAGTTGGCCAGGTTTGCCCTGGCGTGGGCGATCACTTCGTCAGTGCTCAGGGCCGCGTTGCCGCGCACCACGAAGGCCATGCCGATTTCTCCCATCCGCTCATCGGGGATGCCGACCACGGCCACGTCGTTGATGCCAGCAAGGCGCATCAGGGTCTGTTCCACCTCGGCGGGGTAGACGTTGAAGCCGCCGGAGATGTACATGTCCTTGAGGCGATCAGTGATCCGCAGGTTGCCATCCTGATCGATCTCCCCAACGTCCCCGGTGTGCAACCAGCCATCCCGGATCGCCTCAGCGGTTGCCTCCGGGTCGTCCAGATAACCAAGCATCACGTAGTCCCCCCGGAGCAGGAGTTCGCCCCCATCGCCAATGCGCATCTCCATATTGGGCACCACTCGACCACAGGTGGTGGCAATGGTCTGCGCTGAATCGCCCTCTCGACACATCGTGACCACCACGGCCTCTGTCATGCCGAAAGCGGTCACCACCTTGTCGATCCCGAGCACCTCACGCATCTGCTCGATCAGTACGACGGGCACCACTGCCGCCCCGGTAACTGCCAGGCGCAGTGAGGAGAGGTCGTACTGCTCCCGGTTGGGGGCAGTGAGGATGGACTGGAAAATCGTGGGTGCCCCAGGTAGCAGGGTGATGCCCCGATCCTGGATTAGCTGCATGGTTTCATCCAGATCGAAGGTGGCAACCGGATACAAGGTCGGACCGAAGAGGAGCCCGACGATGATCCCGATCTTGTAACCAAATGAATGGAAGAAGGGGTTGACCACCAGATACTGGTCGGAGGCGTTGACACCGCCGAGTTCTCCCCAGACCTGAGCCACCCCGACGCTTTGTCGGTGGGCGGAGAGCACTCCCTTTGACCTTCCGGTGGTTCCGGAGGTGAACAGGATGTCGGCAATGTCATCGGGCGAAACCGCGGCGGCGACCGCATCGATGTCATGGGCAGGGTCACCAGCAGCGACAACCTGGTCCAAACCCTCGCTCAGGTTGATGATCCGGGCAGAGCCAGCCTGGCCGGTTGCCTCAAGATCAGCAATTTGGGTCTTTCCCAGGAAGCCGTCAGACACCAGAACGAGTCTGGCGTCGGTGCGCTCGACCAGATCGCCCACCTCGGGGGCGACATAGCGGGAGTTGGCCGGGACCACGGTCCCCCCGGCGTACGACACCGCCAGCGCGGACACTGCCCAGTCCAGACTGTTCGGTCCCCAGATCAGGACTCGGTCACCGGGGCGCACCCCAAGGGCGGCGAAGCCCCGGGCCACCTCGCGGACCCGATCCAGAAGTTGGGCATAGGTAAGGGTGGTCCCGGCGAAGACATAGGCGGGGTGGTCGCCGAATTTGGCCGCCGCGGCGCGGAGTGCAGCGGGGATCGTGGCGGGTTGATCGCTCATATACGTCTCCTGATGCCGGTCCGGGGAGAGGGGTTCGGTCCTGGTTCCGGCGCTGACCCAAGCTCCCAAACAAGTGCTTGGTAGGGTAGCTTACTCCTATGGAGAGCAGCGACTCTGGTGCACGTACCGAAGCCAATCAAGACTTCCGCATGGAGGTGCGGACCTGGTTGGCCGAAAATCTGGTGGGTGACTTTGCCGAGTTGAAGGGCCGGGGCGGCCCGGGCAGTGAGCACGAGGTTCACGCGGAACGACTGGAATGGGACCGCCATCTGGCCAGACACGGTTGGACCTGCATCGGCTGGCCCAAGGAGTACGGCGGTCGCGGTCTATCCCTGGCCCAACAGGTCATCTTCCACGAGGAATATGCCCGCGCCAATGCGCCCGCTCGCACCAACCACCTGGGCGAGGAATTGCTCGGGCCCACATTGATTCACTTCGGCACTGAAGAACAAAAGCAGCGCTTCCTGCCAAAAATTGTGGCAGTTGAGGAGCAATGGTGTCAGGGGTACTCCGAACCAGGTGCGGGCTCTGACCTGGCCGGCGTCAAGACCCGGGCCCGCCTGGAGGGCGATGAATGGGTGATTGACGGACAGAAGGTCTGGACCTCGATGGCCCATGAGGCCCAGTGGTGCTTCGTGATCGCCCGTACCGAGGTCGGATCGCAGCGTCATGCTGGCCTTTCATTCCTGCTCGTGGAGATGGATCAGCCGGGTGTGGAGGTGCGTCCAATCATCCAGTTGACCGGCACCAGTGAGTTCAATGAGGTCTTTTTCGAGGGCGCCCGGACCCCGGCTGCCAATATCGTTGGCGAGCCAGGCCAGGGCTGGGGAGTCGCCATGGGCCTGCTCGGTTTTGAACGAGGAGTGTCCACCCTGGGGCAGCAGGTCGGTTTCCAGCGTGAGCTGGACAATCTGATCGCAGTAGCCCGGAGCAACGGTGCGATAGGTAACCCGATCCTGGCTGATCGCCTGGCCCGCTTGCAGACTGAGCTGGAAGTGATCCGACTGAACGCCCTGCGCACTCTGGCGGAGGAGCAGGCCCCTCAACAGGCCAGCATCGCCAAGTTGTTGTGGGCCAAATGGCATCGCACCCTGGGTGAGGTGGCCATGCAGGTGCGTGGCCCGGAGTCGCTGACCACTGGCCCGGATTATGACCTGGATGAGTGGCAACGGTTGTTCCTCTTCACCCGCGCCGACACCATCTATGGCGGATCAGATGAGATCCAGCGCAACATCCTTGCCGAGCGAGTGCTCGGACTACCCCGTGAAGCCCGACCCAACTGAGGAAAGCGAATCAATGACTGCCCAGCGCCCAGAGCAACCAACCCCCGACTACGTTCCCGCGCACAATCTGCTTGCCGACAAGGTAGTGGTGGTAACCGCTGCGGCAGGGGCCGGCATCGGCGCCTCCGTCGTCCGCCGTGTCCTTGAGGAGGGCGCCGCAGCCGTTGTCCTGGGTGACACCCACGAACGCCGTCTGGCTGAGGCCCAGGCTGAACTGGCGGCTGAGTTCGGCGAGCAGCGGGTCCGTTCACTGGTTTGCGATGTGACAAATGAGGATCAGGTTCGCCAACTCATCGATGCTGCTGATGAGTTTGGGGGCCTGGACATCATGATCAACAACGCAGGATTGGGCGGCACCGATTCGGTCCTGGAGATGACCGATGAGCAGTGGTCCCGAGTCATCGACATCACCCTGACCGGCACCTTCCGCTGCATCCGCTACGCCGCCAACAAGATGATCGAGAAGGGCAAGCGTGGCGTCATCGTCAACAACGCCTCGGTAATCGGTTGGCGCGCCCAGGAGGGACAAGCGCACTATGCCGCAGCCAAGGCTGGTGTGATGGCTCTGACCCGCTGTGCTGCCCTGGACGTGGCCCCTAACGGGATCCGGGTCAATGCGGTCTCGCCGAGCCTGGCCATGCACCCATTCCTGGCGAAGGTGACCTCCGATGAGTTGCTGCACGAACTCAAGCAGCGTGAGGCGTTCGGCCGAGCAGCAGAGCCGTGGGAGGTGGCCAACGTGATGGTCTTCCTGGCCAGTGACTACTCGTCGTACCTGACCGGTGAGGTGATCTCAGTTAGCAGCCAGCATGCCTGAGGTGGTTGGCGCTGAGACCCAGACGCGACGCCAGGAGTTGCTCCGGATCGCGGCTGAACTCTTTGCTGAGCGTGGCTACAAGGCCACGACCGTACGCGATATCGCTGATGCTGCTGGAATTCTATCCGGGAGCCTCTACCACCACTTCGACTCCAAGGAGTCGATGGTGCATGAACTGCTGGACTCCTTCCAGACCCAACTGTTCCAGCAATACGACGAGGTGGTGGCCTCCCCCCGCAGTCCCCGGGAGAAACTCGAGGACATCGTCCGGCTCTCATTTGCGGCGGTCGGTTCCCATCGTGCCGAAGTGGCCATCTTCCAGGCAGACGGGGCCTACCTGGCCACCTTTGAGCGGTTCTCCTATCTGACCGAGCGGAACCGGCGCTTCCGCGAACTCTGGGTGGAACTACTGCGTGATGGAATTGCCCAGGGGGAATTGCGCGCCGATCTCGACGTGGAACTCGTCTACCGATTCCTGCGGGACACCGTCTGGGTTGCGGTCAGTTGGTACCGACCCGGCGGGGACCTGTCCCCAGATGAAGTTGCTGATCAATACCTGACGATCCTGTTGCAAGGGATCTCCACCACCAAGAAAGGAAAGTCTCATGGCTGAGGCATACATCATCGATGCGGTTCGAACTCCGGTTGGCAAGCGGGGTGGGGCGCTCTCTCAGATGCACTCTGCAGACCTGGGCGCGCATTCACTCAAGGCACTGATGGATCGCACTGGCGTGGATCCTGCAGCCGTCGATGACGTGGTGATGGGCTGCTGTGACACGATCGGCTCACAGGCCGGTGACGTCGCCCGTACGGCGTGGCTGGTTGCTGGGCTGCCGGATCAGGTGCCCGGAGTAACCATTGACCGGCAGTGCGGCTCCTCCCAACAAGCAGTTCATTTTGCGGCTCAGGGTGTGATGTCAGGGACCCAGGACCTGGTGGTGGCCGGTGGCCTGCAGAACATGTCCGCGATCCCGATCTCCGCTGCCATGCTGGTCGCTGACCAGTACGGTTTCACCACTCCCTTTGCTGAGTCCCCGGGATGGACCGCTCGTTATGGCGACACTGAGGTGTCACAGTTCAATTCTGCAGAGATGATTGCCGAGAAGTGGGAAATCTCCAGGGAGCAGATGGAGGAGTTCGCCCTTTCCTCCCATGAGCGGGCCAAGCAGGCCATCGCTGAGGGTCGTTTTGCCAATGAGATCGCCCCGGTTGGTGACTTCGACACTGATCAGTGCCCAAGGGACACCTCACTGGAGAAGATGGCTGGCCTGGCCCCGCTGGCACCGGGTGGACGGATCACCGCTGGTGTCGCCTCGCAGATCTCAGATGCCTCCTCGGCCATGCTGATCGCCTCAGAGCAGGCGGTCAGGGACCACGGGCTCACGCCCCGGGCGCGGATCCACCACATCTCAGTGCGGGGTGATGATCCGATCTGGATGCTGACCGGACCCATCAGGGCGACCAGGTATGCCCTGGAGAAGGCTGGCATGAGCATTGCCGACATTGACCTGTTCGAGTGCAACGAAGCGTTCGCCTCCGTCGTACTGGCCTGGATGAAGGAACTTGAGGTTCCCCGCGAGCGGGTCAACGTCAATGGCGGAGCGATTGCGCTGGGTCACCCGATTGGAGCCACCGGCACCCGCTTGATGACCACGCTGCTCAACGAACTGGAGCGTACTGGCGGCCGATTCGGGCTGCAGACCATGTGTGAGGGTGGTGGCCAGGCGAATGTCACCATCATCGAGCGCCTCTGATTGATTCACTGACCCCGAAGTTCTCTGGACAACGGGTCCAGGTTTGTGGATTCTGGCCCGGTGGAAGTTCACCGGGTTGATCCGGCCGACCCGGATGGTTGTGCTCGCTGGGCACGGCTGTACTCCAGCGCAATCGCCAACGATGCTCCCTGGCATGGAGTCATGCACCCGCAACGGGTCAGTTGGATGGCCTCCCGACCCGGACACCCACCTCGGTTGCAGGTCTTTCGGGACAAAGATCAGGATGTGGCCATCTCCCAGTTGACCACTGGGCAGTGGGACAACCGGGATCTGGCACTGGGGGAGTTGATGGTTAATCCCGACGTACGCCGTCAGGGTCACGGGTCGGCGGCACTCGGCGTACTGGAGGAACAGGCCAGGGAGCTCTACTGCACCAGAATGGTGCTCGACGGGCCGGATGTTGAGGCAACAAGAGAGTTCAGTGCAGCAACTGGATACCAGGTGGACCTGGTCGGGTTGGCGCGACGAGTGCGACTGGATCAGGTTGATTGGTCAGCCCTGGCGAGCCAGGTCCAGCGGGCCACTGAGGCCAGCGCAGATTATGAGTTGTTGCGCTAGTCCGGTCCGACACCCCAGGAGTACCTGCCTGGCCTGGTTGAGGTTTTCAACTCGATGCGGGATGCCCCAACCGGGGAGATGCCCCTGGAGGAGGACGTCTACTCCATCGAGCGTATCTCGGAAACCGAACGACACTACTCAGGGCCGGAGAACCGGTTCTGGCAATTGATCGCACGGCACCGGGAAAGTGGGGAGTTGGTGGGACACACTGTGGTCGTGGTCAATGCGCTGGATCCGGAGTGTGCCGAACAACACGAGACCAGTGTGAAGCGGCAGCATCGGGGCCATCAATTGGGTATCAGGCTCAAAGCTGAGATGCTCCAGTGGTTGCAACAGGTGGAACCACAGTTGCGGACGATCACGACATGGAATGCTGAACCCAACAAACACATGGGGCAGGTAAATGACGCGCTTGGATTCGAGGTGATGAGCAGGTGGCTGGACGTTGCCAAATCGCTCTAGTCGGCTCGCTGCTGGCCACGATGGTGCTGGCTGGTTGTGGGAACCGTCCTGCTGAGGGAGAGCTCAGCGAGGCTCTCCAGGACGGTGTTTCAATCACCGTTTTCGGGGGCGTCACCAGGATCAAGTACGCCGAGAAACAGGCCGACTGCGTGGCTGAGGTCCTGCATGACTCGGATATCTCTGATCAGACCCTGGCTCACATCGCCAAACCCGCGAAGGGCAACAAAGCCTCAGCGGAAGACCTGAAAGCACTGGCAGGTAGTGCCAGGAAGCTCCAGGCCTGCGACCCGGAATCGCCGAATCCGCTCGTACTGCGTCCCACTGCCTCCGATCTTGCCGACGGATTCGATTCCGGCTTGCGTGGTTACCCCTTCGGTAGCAAGGTGCTGGCCAAAACCGAGGGCGAAGAGGGCCTCTGTCTGGGCAAGCAGTTGGAAGGCTCAGCGATCAGCAACCTGACCCTGGTAAAACTGCTGAAGCAGGACAAGGACTTCCGGGCCAGTGAAGCTGACCTGGAAGCCTTCAAGAAGATCAGCGATCAGTTGAACATCTGCGTGAAGCCGGAGTTGGGCGGGGAAACCCCAACGCCCTAATCCTGCTGATCCACTCAGGTCAGACCAGGTAGCCCTGGGTACGCCGCAACTGGGCGGCAGCATCCACCACGATGCGGTCGATCAGTTCGGCACACGTGGGGAGGTCATCAATCACGCCGACGACCTGACCACTGGCCAGGACGCCAGCAGTGGTATCGCCCTCCACCAGACCGGCCTTGAGCATCATGGGCGTGTTCGCGGCCAGTGCCATCTGGTTCAGGGTGCGTCCCTGTGACTTGCGCATCTCGCGACCGTCCTTGGCCAACTGCAACCAGGACATGCCGCTCATCTTCTTGAACTCAAGGGTGCGTTTCATGGTCGGGCCCATGCGCTTGATCGAGCTGGTCTCCTCGACCTGCTCGACCAGCGGAGTACGCAGCATCCGGTGTGGCATCCCGTCCACCTTGGCCGTCACCACGGTGCCGTTGAGATCGGCGTCGAGGTAACGCTGTTTGACCGAGTCCGGAACCCGGGAGTCCTTGGTGAGCAGGAAACGGGTACCCATACCGATACCGGCCGCCCCATAGCTCAGCGCAGCCGCCAGTCCACGACCGTCGAAGAAGCCACCTGCAGCGATCACTGGAATGTCAACTGCGTCAAGGACCGTGGGCAGCAACAGCGTGGTCGGGACGGTGCCGGTGTGGCCGCCGCCCTCGCCACCCTGGATCATCACCGCATCAGCTCCCCAACTGGCCACCTTCCTGGCGTGCTTGGGCAGACCGACGCTCGGGATAACCACGATGTCGTGTTCCTTGAGTTTGGCGATCAACTCCGGCTTCGGGGCCAGGGCGAAACTGGCGACCTTGACTCCATGGTCGATCAACAGCTGACAGCGGTCCGGTGCATCACCAGCATCGGCACGCAGATTCACACCGAATGGTTGGTCGGTGCGCCCCTTGACCTCAATGATGGCCTGCTCCAACTCAGCCAGGGTCATGGTGGCGCTGGCCAGGATGCCCAGCCCACCGGCGTTGGCGGTACCGACGACCAGCCGGGGACCGGCAACCCAACCCATACCGGTCTGCACGACCGGATGCTTGATGCCGGTGAGTTCGGTCAGCGGGGTGGAGAGGAGTTGTTCGGTCATTTTCCGGCTCCAGCCTCGACTGGTGGGACTTCACGATCCCGCAGTTTCTTCGGATCCAGCATTTCGCGGATCAACATCAGTTCCCCGGGGCTGGGCTCACGGGTGGTTGGGACCTCTCCATCCACATGGATCTGGAAACCAGACGCGGCCTGAACCTCCTCGACACTCACACCTGGGTGCACTGAAACGATGCGCATGGTGTTGTCCGGCCCGTTGAAGTCGAAGACACCCAGGTCTGAAACCACCCGGTGCACGTTGTGGTACTTCGTGGCACCCTCGCCAGCGGCTTCGGCGCGATTGCGGCCGACTCCACTGACGATGTCAACCTTCTCCACGAAGACCCGCGGGGAGTGTTTGGGGACCCAGTAGGAGGTCTTGTTGTTGACGGTGTTGCCCGGCGCACCCCGTACGCCGAGCAACTGGCGCTTGGGCTGAGCCCAGGGGCCGATGGCGGAGATGTTCTGGTTGCCCTCACGGTCGATCTGGGTGGCACCCATCATCACGTGCCGCTTGCCATAGGGAACCACGGCCTCGAGGACCAGTCGGAAGGGCATCCAGCCCTCGACGACGTCCTTGGCAGTGCCCAGCGGGGGAGCACCCTGCAGGATGCGCGCCTCGCCATCGGTGATCATCAGGAGGGGATTGCTGGTGGATTTGGCCAGGCGGGCTCCCAGGGTGGGGAGCAGGCCCATTGGCGAACCCATGATCTCGCCGTCATCGGCGAAACAATCCGCGATTGCGACTGCGCAGTACTCGGCTCTGGTCACATCACTCATCAGTTGCTCTCCTCTGCGAATGCCTTCACGGCTTCCTGGTAGTCGGCCTCGGTTCCGCTGAGGAAACGTTGCTTGAATGCAGCCCAGTCCTCGGGTGTCTTTGCTGCGGTGGCGTAGGCCTTCTGGAACTTCTCGTCCCGCTCATAGGTAGGGGTGCAGGTGGTGAAGTGGGCGCCGTTGGGCGTCTCCACGACACCGGTGACCATGGTGCGATTGAGCAACATCGACTGGATGGGCGCGTCCAGGAGCATGCCGGCGGTGTCCATGATCTGTTCGGTGGACACGAAGGCCTTCTTCGCCGCCATGCAGAACAGGTCATCGAAGTAGGGATCGGGGCCCAGATACTGGCCGTTGCCGTATTTATCCGCACGGTTCATGTGCACCAGGGCCACATCAAGCTCCAGCGCGGGTACGGCGAGCAGCTCCTGGCCGTCGGCATATGGGCTGGTCACCGTCCTGAGCGTCGGATCGTTCTCCAGCACAGCCGAGCCCAGACCGGCCCGCATCGGCAGGAAGGGCACCCGCTGGGCGGCGGCTCGCAAACCAGTCTGGAACATGCCCTCATCCCACTCACGGAACTCCGCGGTCCTGTCCTGACGGGCCCTGGAGAACAACGGCTCCAACGGAATGGAGTCAAGGGTGGCGAAGGCGTAGACCATCCTGGTGACCTTGCCGGAATCGAGCAGCAGGCCAGCGTCGGGACCCGCATAGGACACCAGGGTGAGGTCCTTGATGCTGCTGCGGAGGATCGCGCGCACCAGCGCCATCGGCTTGCGCCGGGAACCCCAACCACCGATGCCGATGGTCATCCCGTCCTCGATTTGGTCGATGACCTCATCGATGGTCATTTGCTTGCTGGGCATGCTCATGCCTGGTTTCCCTTCTGCTGGGCCTTGTCGGTGCCGGCGAAGTCGTCACGCAGTTCGTCACTGACGCCGGCCAGGTTCAATTCCATGGTGAATCCCTGCTCGAATCGATAACTCTTGTTGACGTCGATCGGATCGATACCGTTGAGCGCTTCCTTCGCGGCCCGGATCACCCGGGTGTCCTTGGCGGCGATGTCCTTGGCCACCCGCAGCGCGGCATCATCAAGTTCAGCGCGGGGCACGACCTCAAGCACTGATCCGAACTGCACCAGGTCAGCCGCCTTGATCGTGCGGGCGGTGAAATACAGGGTGCGCATCATGTGCTGGGGCACCAGTCGGGCCATATGGGTGGCGGCACCGAGGGCGCCCTGGTTGACCTCAGGGACCCCAAAGTAGGCATCATCACTTGCCACGATGCAATCGGCATTTCCGACCAGACCGACCCCACCGCCGACGCAGAAGCCGTTGACCGCAGCAATCACCGGAACCGCACATTCATAGACGGCCTTGAAAGCGGCATAACAACCCTTGTTGGCACCAATCAGCGCATCGAAGCCAGTGGTGTGCTGCATCTCCTTGATGTCAACACCGGCATTGAAGCCCTTACCCTCGGCACGCAGGATCACCACATGGGTGTTCAGATCCCGACTGGCCTCATCGAGTGCGTTGGCGACGTCGTACCAGCCCTGGACTGGGAGTGCGTTGACCTTGGGATAGTCCATGGTGATGACCCTGATCCCGGCGACTCCGTCATAGCTGCGGAGTTCTGAGGTGATGCCCATTTGAAACGCCCCTGTCTAACAAACCAAACGTTTGCTTGGTAGCCTATCAGGGTCCCTTAGGAGGTAGTCGGTGAGTCTTGAGTTGGGCCTTGATGGCCAGGTGGCATTGATCACCGGAGGTGTGCGCGGCGTTGGCCTGGGAATCACCAGACAGTTCGTGGCTGCCGGTGCCCACGTGGTGACCTGTGCCCGGTCAGAGGTCGACCCGATCCCGGGAACCACCCACATCCAGTGCGATGTGCGTGATCCGGATGCAGTTGCCGCCATGATCGAACAGATCACCTCCACCCACGGCCAGCTCAATGTGCTGGTCAACAACGCTGGTGGCGCTCCCTTCGCGATGGCGGCTGATGCCTCCCCGAATTTTCACGACAAGATCACCGGCCTGAATCTGCTCTCCCCATTGCTGCTGATGCAGGCCGCCAATCGGGTCATGCAGGCCCAGGAGAGCGGTGGCGCCATCGTCAACATCTCCTCGGTCTCCGCGATCCGGCCCTCGCCGGGTACGGCGGCGTACGGCGCGGCGAAGGCCGGGCTGGATTCCCTGACCCGCACGCTGGCCGTGGAATGGGCCCCCAAGGTGCGCGTGAACGCGATCAATGTGGGCCTGGTCCGCACCGAACAAACCGACCTGCACTATGGCGGCGAGGAAGGCGTGGCTGCCATCAACAAGACCATCCCGCTGGGGCGACTGGCCAGGCCGGAGGAGATCGGTGCTGTTTCGGCCTTCCTGGCCTCAGACCTCGCATCGTACGTCTCGGGAAGCACCATCGAATGCCACGGCGGTGGCGAACGTCCCGCCTTCTTGACCGCACTTGAGAACTGACAGGAGAAACAATGAGCAAGCTACTTGAGGGCCGCATCGCCATCGTCACTGGCGCAGGACGCGGAATCGGGCGCGAACACGCCCTCGAACTGGCCCGCCAGGGTGCGAAGGTGGTCGTCAACGACTACGGCGTGTCCCTCGCTGGCGAGGGCACCGGGGAATCACCCGCAGAGGAAGTCGTTGCCGAGATCAAGGCCCTGGGCGGCGAAGCCGTCGCAAATGGCGCCGACGTCGCTGACTTCGAGCAGGCTGCTGCCATGGTCCAACAGGCCATCGACACCTTCGGCGGACTCGACATCCTGGTCAACAATGCCGGGTTTGTGCGCGACCGGATGCTGGTCAACGCCACCGAGGACGAGTGGGACGCCGTCATCCGAGTCCATATGAAGGGCCACTTCGCCCCGCTGCGTCATGCGGCGTCGTACTGGAGGGCTGAGTCGAAGGCCGGGCGCGAACGGGTGGCCCGGGTGATCAATACCTCCTCTGGTGCTGGCCTTCAGGGATCCATCGGCCAGACTGCATACTCCGCGGCAAAGGCCGGCATCATGGGGATGACCCTGGTCGCTGCAGCTGAACTGGGACGCGTTGGGGTGGCAGTCAATGCGATTGCACCTGTTGGGCGCACCCGAATGACCGAGGGTGCCTTCCCCGACATGATGGCGGAGAGTACGGACGCCTTCGATGCGATGGATCCCGCCAACAACTCACCGATCGTGGCCTGGTTGGCATCTGCTGACTGCGACATCACTGGTCGGGTGCTGGAGATCGAGGGCGGACAGATCTGCCTCGAGCTTGGCTATCGGCATGGTCCCAAGCGCAACCTGGATCGCCGCTGGGCAGCCGACGAGGTGGGTGCCGCCGTACGCGAAATGGTGGCCGAGGCACCCGCACCCGAGCCGGTCTACGGCACCAAGTAGGCCGCAGGACGCGACGTTCAACGGAAAACTGCCACGTTCAATGGGTTACAACCCATTGAACGTGGCAGTTTCCCACGGGACCGTGGGAATCCGTCAGCGGCGCAGCAACCCCTTCGCCACATGGGTTACCTGTACCTCGTTGGAGCCGGCGTAGATCATCAGGGCCTTGGAGTCGCGGGCGAGTTGCTCCACCCGGTACTCCGCCATGTAACCGTTGCCGCCGAACAGCTGGACCGCTTCCAGGGCTACCTCGTTGGCGGCCCGGGTGGAATACAGCTTGATCGCTGAAGCCTCGGCCAGATCCATCACGATGCCAGCGCGACGGGCAGCCAACCCCTTCAGGACCATGTTCTCCACGTTGACCCGGGCAATCTCCATCTCGGCCAACTTCAACTGGATCAATTGCAGTTCACCAATGGGCTTGCCGTAGAGCATCCTGGTCTTCGCGTACTCCACCGAGAGTCGTTGACATTCCTCGATGATCCCGAGTGCGAAAGTAGCCATCCCAACTCGTTCGGCAACGAAGTTCGCCCTTGCCGACTCACGGCCATCAGAACCGGGTTTGCCAGCCAGAAGGCGATCACGACCCAGCCGGATGTTTTCGAAGAAGAGTTCACCAGTGGGGGAGGAGTGGTTGCCCATCTTGTGGAAGGGCTTGCCCTGGGTAAGACCCTCCATCCCCTTGTCCAGCACGAAGGGCAGGACTGGCTGATCGCGACGGTCAACACCTGATCCATCGTCGAGCTTGGCGTAAACAACCATCGTGTCAGCGAAGGGGCCATTGGTGATGAAGGTCTTCTGGCCATTGAGGATGAACTCATCACCATCAGGTTTGACGGTTGTACGCATGGCTCCGAAAGCGTTCGACCCAGCATCTGGCTCGGTAATGGCCCAGGCGCCAACCTTCTCGAAGGTGAGCAGATCCCTGGCCCAGCGTTTGCGCTGTTCGGCAGTACCCAATGAGTTGATGGTGCCAGCAGCCAGACCCACGGATACACCGATGGCGGTTGGGATGCCCGGGACCACCTTGACCAACTCGATATTGGCTATGGCTGACATCGCTACGTCGAGGGACTCCGGCTCAGGAGTGTCGAATGCCTCTCCTCTGGCCTCTGCTTCCTGACGCGCGATGTCCCAGTCGAACTTCTCAGCGTTGGCCTCACCGATCCCAAAGGCTGCGTAGAAGTCCCTCACCACCTCATAGGGTGGTAGATCGCCGTGTTCCAACTCGTCATGACGGGGACGGATCCGCTTGTCCACGAAGTCGCGGACAGCCTCCTTGACCGCGAGGTCTTCCTCGCTCCAGGACCAGCTCAACTCAGATCCTCTCAATGATGGTGCCGGTCGCCATCGCGCCACCAGCGCACATCGAGATCAGAGCCCGCTCCTTGTCGGTACGTTCCAACTCGTGAAGTGCGGTGGTGATCAGCCGGACGCCAGTGGAGCCCACCGGGTGACCCAGGGCAATTGCGCCACCGTTGACATTCACCTTGCTCATGTCTGCCCCGGTCTGCTGCGCCCAGGAGAGTACGACGGCTGCAAAGGCCTCATTGACCTCGAACAGGTCGAAATCACTCATCGACATCCCGGTGCGTTGCAACAACCTGTTGGTGGCATCAATCGGCCCATCCAGGTGGTAGTACGGATTGGATCCGACCAGCACATGGTCGAGGATGCGGGCTCGTGGCTTCAGTCCCAGTGAGGCGGCAACCTCGGAGTCCATGATCAATGCGGCTGAGGCGCCATCACTGATCTGGGAGGAGGACCCAGCGGTGTGCAGCCCGTCAGGCATGACCGTGCGCAGGCCTGCCAGTCCTTCCAGGGTCGTCTCGCGCAGGCCTTCGTCTCGGGAGATCAGTTTGATCTCACCGGTGGGTTTGCCGGTCTCCTTGTCGATCACCGGAGCCTCGAGGGGAGCGATTTCCCGATCGAAGCGACCTTCTGCCCAGGCCACTGCAGCCTTGCGCTGTGACTCCATGCCGAACTGGTCCAGATCCGTGCGTCCAAAACCACGATCGCGGGCGATCCGGTCAGCACCCTCAAACTGGTTGGGCATGTCGATTGACCATGAGTCCGGCCGCGGATTGCCCGCTCCTTCGGGGACATTGGCCCCCAGAGGAATGCGGCTCATCGACTCCACGCCACAGGCGATGCCGACCTTGATCGTGTCGGCCTTGATCATGTCGTGGATGAAGGCTGCAGCCTGCTGGCCGGACCCACACTGGGCATCAATCGTGGTGGCACCGGTGTGTTGTGGTTGACCGGCGTGCAACCAGGCCCGGCGCACCATGTCATTTGACTGTTCCCCAGCCTGGGAGACGCAGCCGCCGACAATCTGCTCCACAAGTTCGGCATCCACGCCGGCTCGCTTGAGTACTTCGGTTTGAGCAAAACCAAGTAGCTCGCCCGGGTGGACTCCTGCGAGTCCACCCTTCCGCTTCCCGAGAGGCGTGCGAACTACATCAACAATTACCGGGTTTCCCATGGGTTCCTCTACTTGTCAGTGGTGCCGGGTCAGTGTGCGACCGGGCAACCGTCGAATTTGGTCGGCCAGGTACTTACACCGTTGAGCCAACCGGAGCGCACGCGAGTTGCCTCACCCAGCGAGCTGATGTCGGGCAACTTGTCAGCGATGGCATTGAAGATCAGCTCGATCTGCAGTCGGGCCAGATTCGCGCCCAGGCAGTAGTGCGGACCCTGGCCACCGAAAGTGATGTGCGGGTTGTGCTCGCGCATGATGTTGAAGGTGAAGGGATCCTCGAAGTGGTCCTCGTCGAAGTTTGCTGAGCCATACATCAACACCACTCGCTGGCCCTTCTTGATCTCAACGCCGCGGATGGTGGTGTCCTTGGCAGCGGTGCGCTGGAAGCTGGTGACCGGGGAAGCCCAACGCAGGATCTCGGCGTAGGCAGTCTCAGGGCGCTCCTTCTTGAAGAGCTCCCACTGATCCGGGTTGTCCAGGAAGGCCCGCATGCCATGCGTGGTGGCATTTCGGGTGGTCTCGTTGCCGGCCACGGCCAGCAGCGCCACGAACCAGCCGAACTCCTCTGGCGTGAGCTTTTCGCCATCAACATCGGCCTCGACCAACTTGGTGACCAGGTCATCCTGCGGATTCTTGGTGCGGTCCTCGGCCATGGTGTAGGAGTAGGCGAGCAACTCCATGGCGGCAGCGGTGGATTCCTCAGCGAGTTCGGGAACATCGTATGAGGTCATCAGGTTCGACCACTGGAAGAGCTGGTGGCGTTCTTCCTGGGGTACGCCGATCATCTCTGCGATGGTCTGAAGGGGGAGCTCGGAGGCCACGTAGGTGATGAAGTCACCCTCTCCCTGCGCCAGCGCCTCATCGACAATGGTGTTGGCCCGCTCCTGCAGCTTTTCACGAAGCAGCGCCACGTTTCGCGGGGTGAAGCCCTTGGAGACGATGCGGCGTCGGGTGGTGTGTCCCTCGCCATCCTGATTCAGGATCAGGTTGCCGAGCATGTCGGTGATTATGGCGCGATCGGTGCCGGGTGCATACCGGGGGACAGCAGAGTTCTCCGATGCAGAGAAGTCGGTGCCGGTGCGACGGGAGACATCCTTGATGTCGTCCAACTTGCTGATCACCCAGTAGCCATCGTCCTGGAATCCGTCATCCACGCCGGGGGCCTTGGCATTCCAGTAGACAGGTTCCTTCTTTCGCAACTCTGCCCATTCGGCGTATGGCAGCCGCTCGGCGTACAGGGCAGGATCGGTGAAATCGAATCCCTCGGGCAGATTCACGGTCATTGAGTTACTCCTCTGGCCTGGTGTATCGGAAGGAAAAATGTGACCTGAGTCGCATTTTGCTCTTCCTTAACCAACTGACGGTATGTAGTGTCACCACATACTAGAACGTGTTCCAGAAAATGTGGAGGGTGTAGTGACACAAGTTCCAAATCTGCCTGCAGGATTCGATCCCACGGACCCAGTACAGAACGAGAAGGCCATCCCACTTGAGCAGTTCCTGGAGCTGCGTCGGAATGCTCCGGTCTGGTGGGTTTCCCAGGACGATGCTGCCTGTGCCGGCTTCTTCGATGGAGGGTTCTGGGCAGTGTCCCGCCACGAGGACATTTCTGCGGTTTCCAAGAACAGCAAGGACTTCTCGGCGACCGAGAATGGTGTGATCATCAGGTTCGCCCCTGACATGACCCGTGACCAGGTTGAGTTGCAACGGGTGATGCTGGTCAATCAGGATCCACCGCTGCATACGACGACTCGACAGATCATCAGTCGGGGGTTCACTCCGCGCGCAATCGGTCTACTCCACCAGAGCCTTCAGGATCGGGCCGACCGGATTGTGGAAGAGGCCCTGACACGCGGGGAGGGCGATTTTGTTTCCGAGGTTGCAGCAGAACTGCCACTGCAGGCGATCGCTGATCTGATGGGTGTTCCCCAGGAGGACCGTCGCAAGGTTTTCGACTGGACCAATCAGATGCTCGCCTATGACGACCCTGATTTCGATGGCCACCCGGATGTGGCTGCAGCTGAGATCCTGGGTTATGCCATGGCACTTGCAGACGAACGTCGCAAGGAACCACGTGAGGACATCGTGACCAAGCTGGTGCAGGTTGGATCCGATGGCAGTGGAGCTCTCACTGACGATGAGTTCGGTTACTTCATCATTTTGCTCGCCGTTGCCGGCAATGAGACGACCCGGAATGCCATCACACATGGGCTCAAAGCATTCTTCGACAACCCCGATCAGTGGGAGTTGTACAAGAAGGAACGCCCAACCAGCGCAGTGGATGAGATCATCCGGTGGGCCACACCGGTAACTGTCTTCCAGCGCACCGCTCTCAACGATGTTGAGGTCGGTGGGCAACTGGTCAGGAAGGGTGAGCGGGTCGGGATCTTTTACGGCAGCGGCAACCGCGATGATGCAGTTTTCGAGGAGCCGAACAAGTTCGACATCCTGCGTGATCCAAACCCACACCTGGCCTTTGGAGGGCACGGGGTGCACTACTGCATCGGCGCCAACCTGGCCCGTCTGGAGGTCGAGATCATGTTCAACACAATCGCCGACAAGATGCCGAACATCGCTCCTAATGGCGAGGCGCGACGCCTGCGCCATGCCTGGATCAATGGCATCAAGGAAATGCCGGTGAAGTACCTGGCCTAGGTCAGGAAAACACTGCCATTGACTGTTGGCTCACCGCAGCGAGGTGCCCTGACTCGGTCCAGATGTGAGCGGTACTGAAGGCATAGCCCTCGGCCGCTTGCTGAGTGCGGACCTGATAGCCCCACAGGCTCTCGGGATCCGCTGGTCGCTCAACCGGGGTCAGACCAATCGACCAGGTCAGGGTGCTTCCCGGTGCAGGTGCAGTCATTGCCGGCATCACCGATGGTGGCCAGGCATCAATCAGAGCAACCAGGTGAAGATCGCTGAAGTTGCTGATTGGTTCCCGAAATCTCATCCATCCGGAGAAATCTGGTGATCCACCGGAAAAGGGCATCTCTCCACTACTCTGGAAGAGTTGGAAATGTTGGAAGAAGTCCGGGGTCAATCCTGGGATCACTGGAAACTCGGTGCATTCGGTTATCGGCTTCAGACTCATCTCAGGGGCCTGCAGGATGTTGAGCCCTGACTCTCGAGCGGAGCCGAAACTGGCCAGCATGCTGGCCTGGACGTTTCCGTCCTGAAGCACATCGCAACAGGTGTGAGTGACACTGCTCCCCTGCCTGAGCACCCGGGCTTCAACCTGTGCAGGGCCAGGTTTCACCGGGCCCACGAAGTTCACTGAGAGAGCCCGCAGCCGATGTTCACCAAGATCTGCGGCTGCTTCCATCCGGGCCAACCCCAGGGCAGCGACCAGACCGCCGTACGTGGCCCGACCCTGCCCCCAGCCCTCATCAATCTGGATCCCAGCAGCTCTGGACACTTCAGTCATCATTGACTGGAACGACATGACACCTCTTTTAGTTGATGACGACAAGGGAAATCAGTGCGACCAACAGGGTAGCGACAATCTCCATGATCCCAAGCGTCCTGGGGTTTGGTTTGAGCGGTGGTAGCAGGGCTGCCCGCAGAGTGAGGGAAAGGAAGAGAGCGACAAGCCATCCCGACAACCAACAGGTCAGGAGAGTGGCCGCCAGGTGATATCCGATGCTCAGCCTCAGGAAAGTTGGGTTGTTGCGTTCCCGGATCGCAGATTTCACAAAGAACACAGTTCCGGTGAAGTAGAGGAATTGCACGAGTGCGAGTTGCCACGCGCGCGTGTCCAGTTCCCCCGCGCCGATCTGATAGGTCAGCAGGGCCATGGTGGATGCGCCCATGATCGTGGTGATTCCAACCAACAGGTCTCGTTCCCGCCGTTGTGCTGCTGCCCAGAGTCCAACTCCAAGGGGTAGGAGGAATGCGGGAACCCAGGTGACCAATCCGGGGTCCTGAAATACCACGAACGCGCCGGTTGTGCTGGCTGCAAGCAGGTAAATCCGAACCGGGGGCAACCATTGCTGCCTCCTCCCGGATTTCAACCACAAGGATGTGGCGAAGAATGCGAAGTAGCCAAGTATCCAGAAGGCTGCCAGGGGTAGGTGGATCCAATGTGGACCGCCGGCGATCACGCCGACCAGGAACGGGCTGATCAACATGGCCCAGGCGCCGTGCTGATTGGGTACCCAGCCAGGTTTTCGTCTCCGCCTCACCTATCAATTCTCTCAATCTGCAATCGCTGTCTGCGAGCGGGTAGCCTCATTTTCAACTATCGTCGAAACGGTCGCGCCCGGTAACCAGATGGAGCAGGTGAGCAACGCTGAGTTCTGATTCACAACGGCCCCGAGCAATCAGCGCAGCTGATCCCAGGTTCGGATGGAGTTGGTGGGCAGCTCTTGCCATCTATATCGCCACCATGTTGCTCGCCTTGACCGACAAAACCACCCGGGGTGTGGTGCCCGGAAATCTGGTGATGTCCCTGATCCCATTCCTGTGGAACACCATGGTTTGGGGGGTGCGGGTCAAACCAACCTGGTCCCGGTTGCTGGTCGTCACAGTGATAACCCAGTTTGGGGTTGGGTTGTGCATCTATCTGGGTACCGGTAACGAACCAGCCACTTCGGTAAGGCTGGTTCTCGGGCATGTCTTACAGGGTTTCCTCACTGCCTGGATTTATCGGGAGATCAGGCAGCGAGTGCATGGTCGAAACCGTGGCTCTTCCTCCTGGGACCAACGAGTGCTGAGCCGCCTTGACAGAGGTGGGAGAAGTGGGTCATCAGGGCGGCTCGAATGGGCTCAACAGTGGTCTCCTGCTGGCCCATATGACCTGGTGGGTCTGGGTGCAGCAGTAGCCGCTGCGATCATGTTGGTGACGCCGATTGGGGTGGCTCCGGGAGTCCTGCTGGAGTCTGCGCACTGGTCGGTGATCCTCACCTGGTGGTCCTTGTCATTCGTGACGGTCTTCGCAGGAGCTGCCTGCACCCTGCTCCTGTACGGCGAGTACTCCCGCCGCGAACTCAAGTGGCGCAATCTGTTGCTGATCTCATTGCCCAGCGGATTTGCGGTGGCGGCCCTGTATCCGGTCTTTGTGGCCCAGGAAATTCCGAGCACCTGGTTGTTGCTGGTGCCCAGCGTTTGGGCGGGACTGAGCCTCAGACCATGGGGTGCGGCTGTTCAGGCCCTGGTATTGCTGTTGGCCACTGCCGGGTTCGGTCAGTTCCAATGGTTTGGTGCGGTCTATCGCACGCGTTTGCATACGGAAGTGAGTATTGATCTGATCCTGGTGGTGTGCGTCATGGTTGGGTTGGCACTGTCCTTGATGCAGGCAGAACTTCGAGCCCAAAAGGGAGAGGCACTGGAACATGCGGCTGTTCTGGAGCTTGTCCTGGAAGAGATGAGTGACGGGGTCATCGTCCAGTCCGAGGGTCAGGGTTTTGAGTTCCAGAATTCCGCTTCCCGTGATCTGGTGGGAGATGTTCTGAGCAGCCAGGAAAATCTGCCCTGGGCAGAACAGCTGGGCATCCAGGGGTCAGTTGAGGAACTGGCGAATGAGGCGGAAAGTGAGTCGGTGGATCATTCACCTGCTGGTAGGACGATCCTGCTTGGTTCCACCCAGGACGGTCCTGAGGCTGGTCGCGTGGTTTCCTTCCGGACCCGAATGGTTCAGCGCCACGGCAGCAGCAAAGTCCTGGTCATCCTTCGCGACATTAGTGCTCAAGTGCAACGTGAAGAAGCTCTCAAAGGCTTTGCCCAGACTGCAGCACACGACCTAAAGGGTCCAATTGCTGCACTGACCGGGTGGTTGGGTCTGGCTCGTGAGTTGCTGCGAGAGGATGACACCGCTGCCGCCGATGCTGCACTGACACGGGTCCAACACACCGCACATCGGATGAGCCAGACCGTTGATGACTGGTTGAACTACAGCATTGCCCGGGAGGGGCGGATCAGCCTATCTCCAGTTGATCTTGGACAACTAACTTCTGAGGTGGTTGAGACTCTCTCTCCGCCGGTTGCCGATAACCCGAGTGCTCCGTTGATAGTCAATGATGTACGCCACCAGGTTCTGGCGGATCGAGCGCTGACCCGTCAGTTGCTTGCCAACCTGATCTCCAATTCGATCAAGTATCACCAACCTGGCCGCCCACTCCAGATCACGATTACCAGTGAGGCGATCGCGGGCCAATTGGTTCGAGTGGATGTTCATGACAACGGCATTGGGGTTCCGGTCGGCGAGGAACGAAGGATATTCGATCCCTTTCACAGGTCCCCAGGAACAAGGGATCAGGTGGACGGTTCCGGAGTTGGTCTGGCAGTTTGTCGAGCCATTGTGGAACAGCATGGGGGTCACATCTGGGTATCCCAGGCTGAAAGCGGGGGAGCGAAGTTCTCCTTCACCCTGCGTGAGTGCAGTAGCTGAGCCAACCTATTCTCAGCCTGGCTTGTTGGCTCCCACCACCCATAGGGAGAAGAACTGGGATCCACCACCATAGGCGTGACCGAGAGCTCGCCGGGCCCCGTCAACCTGATGTTCGCCAGCCTCGCCCTTCACCTGGAGGGCTGCCTCCGCAAAGCGCAGCATGCCACTGGCTCCGATTGGATTCGAGGACAGCACCCCGCCGCTCATGTTGAGCGGGATCCGGCCGCCGATTGCGGTTTCGCCGGCCTGGGTTAATTTCCAACCCTGACCCTCCTCAGCAAAGCCGAGATTCTCCAACCACATGGGCTCAAACCAGGAGAAGGGTACGTACACCTCAGCGCAATCGATCTCCTCTATGGGATTGCTGATCCCGGCCTGCTTGAAGACTGAAGCAGCCGCCTCACGCCCGGCCTGAGGGTTCACCTGGTCCCGTTCAGCTGCTGTGGTCGGTTCAGACCTCATCGCGGTGCCGTGGATCCAGGCCGGATTCGAAATGCCCGCCGCTGCTCTTTCGGAGCCAATCACCAGCGCACAGGCCCCATCAGATGAAGGGCAGGTCTCGTCGTACCGAATTGGGTCCCAGAGCATCTGTGATGCAAGCACGGTCTCCACAGTGGTGTCCTCATTGTGCAGGTGCGCATAGGGGTTCTTGAGTGCATTCTGACGATCCTTGGCAGCCACCATGGCCCCAATCTCGGTGGGAGCGCCAGATCTGCGGATGTAGGAGCGCACATGCGGGGCAAAATAGCCTCCCGCGCCAGCATGAACCGGCATGATGAACGGGACTGGTACTGAGAGCGCCCACATGGCATTGGACTCGGACTGTTTCTCAAAGGCCACGGTCAGCACCCGCTCATGGATGCCTGATTGGACCAGAGAGGCCGCCACGATGGCTGTGGAGCCCCCCACAGAACCTGCTGTATGTACCCGAAGCAGTGGTTTGCCAACCGCGCCGAGGGATTCTGCCAGGAACAATTCCGGCATCATCACGCCCTCGAATAGATCGGGGGCCTTCCCAACCACAACAGCATCAATGTCATTGAGGGTGAGCTGGGCATCGACCAGGGCTCGGTCCACCGCCTCCCGGAGCAGGCCAGCCATGGAGACGTCCTCGCGCTTGGCGCGGTGATGGGTCTGACCAACCCCGATAACGGCTGCTAGTTGCTTACCCACTTCAGCGACCCTCCATCACACAAACGAGATTTTGCTGTAGCGTTGGCCCGGATGTGGCATGACCAAGTGCCCGGTTTGATTCACCTGACCAGATCCGTTTGGCAGCCTCACCAATCCGGATCAGCCCTGAGGCGAACATGGGATTGCCACACAGCGCACCTCCCGAGGGATTTACCTTTACCTCATCGGTCAGGCCCAGAGCGGTTCTGAGGATTATCTCCTGATGCGCGAATGGGGCATGAAGTTCGGCAGTGTCAACAGTGTGCGCTCCAGCAGCGGCTCCAGCAGCAGCGGCGCTTGGTGAAGTGGTCAGGTCACGCGACCCCAGTCGCATCGAATCAATTCGGTGTTCAAATCCGGTGATCCAGGCAGGCCTGGATCCTAGATTCTCAAAACCGGGAGCGTCTGCGGCAGCAATAATCATGGCGGCCACACCATCTGATGGTGCAGCGCAATCCACCTTTCGCAGTGGGTCGGCGTACATCGGTTGGGCGAGTACATCGTCAACGCTGAGCTGTCCGCTGACCACGGCGTACTCGTTCTCCAAAGCATCCTGGTGTGATCTGGAAACCACCCCGGCCACGTCAGCCTCCGACCAAACACCGCGCTCCAGTCCCTGTCGGGCCTGAAGACCAGCCAGAGAAACTGAATCAGGCCATAGTGGAGTCATGGTGTATGGATCAAGCTGGAGCGACATGGTGCGACGGAGTGTGCCAGCCGAGGCCTTTCCGAACCCATAAACGAGAGCTGAGTCCACATCGCCGGTCTGGATCTTCAACCAGGCCTCATAGAGTGCCCAGGCAGCATCCATCTCCACGTGGGACTCATTGACGGGTGGTAGCGCTCCAATGGCATCCACTGCGGACACAAAAGAGAACGAACGGCCAGCAAGGTAGTCGCTGGAACCTGAGCACCAGAATCCGATCTGCTCCTTGGACCATCCGGTCTGGGCAAAGCAATCGGCGAAAACCGGAACCAGGTGTTCGACACAGGTGGGTGATCCCTGGAACTTCATCTCCTGACGTTGGGCAAAGCCAACGACTGCAACTTCTCTCATCGTTGGTCCCTCACAGATGTTGTTTGTAGGTCTCGTAGTCAGCATCTGGCTCATCAATGGGCCGGAAGTGACTGATGTTCTCGATGGTTGTCCCCCACTCGTTCCTGGGCTTCCAGACGGCTTCGACGCGCATTCCCATCCTGACCTCCTCAGCAGGGCAATCAAGGATCAGGTGAAGGAAGGCGATGTCTGCACCATCCAGGAGTACATAGGCAGAAACGTAGGGCGGTTTGATCTTCTGGCCCAGGAACGGAACGTTCACAATGCAGAAGGTGGTGACGGTTCCCTTCTGAGCCAGCTCCACCTCCTCCTGGGTGGGCACTCCGTCAACCGGGCAGGCGCCGCGTGGCGGAACATAAACCTTGTGGCACTTGGGGCAACGCTGGCCCAAAATCCTGCCCTCGGCCAGGCCACGGAAGAACCTGGATTCCTCGGGTGAGGCGGCATAGTCGTACTCAAGGTGTACCGGACTGATCAGGCCGGTGACCTGATCTGGTGTTGCCTGCGCGGTTGCCGGGAACTCATTGGTCTCATCCTGAGCGGGAACGAAGTAGGCGATATCCCGGATATCGCCCCTGGTTTCAGCTGCCCACTCAACCCGGACTCTCATCCCGCTCTGCATCTGATGATGCTCGGCCGCAACTGCGTGCAAAAGTGGCTCATCAGCCCCGTCAAGTTGGATCAGGGCAAAGGCAAATGGGTGCGACAACGGTTGGCCCTTGACCGGCTCGGCCACCCAGGACCACGTGAGCACCGATCCCAGTGAACTGATGGGTACTAGTTCAGTGATTGGTTCAAGTGTGATCGGGTCGTACTCGGGTGGCGGGCAGGCAATAGTTCCGTCGGAGAGCCGGGCACCCTGGACCTGATGGTTGCGCAACCCAGTCACGAAATCGGAGAGGACACCACCCAGGGAACGGGTGTAGTCGAACTCAACCTTGATGGGTGCATGCAGGCAACCTGAATCGGGATGGGATTCGGTGGCTTGGGTCATGGTTCCGAAGTGAAACACGTTCTAGTCTGACTGGCAAGAAGAACTTGTTGGATTTGGATTAGGGTGACGTCGTACTTCTGGTCCACAACAAAGGGAGAACCGGTGAAGCTTGGATTGCAGTTGGGCTACTGGGGTGCGCAACCACCCGTTGGCACCTCGGAATTGGTGTCAGCAGCAGAAGCCGCCGGATTTGACGCGATCTTCACTGCCGAGGCGTGGGGATCCGACGCGTTCACCCCGCTTGCCTGGTGGGGACGAGAAACCAGTCGGGTGCGTCTGGGTACCTCGATCGTGCAGATGTCAGGTCGAACACCCACCTCAATTGCCATGCATGCGCTGACCCTGGACCATCTCAGCGGTGGTCGCATGATTCTGGGGATGGGCGTCAGCGGCCCGCAGGTGGTCGAGGGTTGGTATGGGCAACCCTTTTCCAAGCCCCTGGCCCGTACTCGTGAGGTGGTCTCGATCATCCGTCAAGTCCTGGAGCGGCAGGGGCCAGTGACAAATGCTGGTCCGCACTATCCACTCCCATTCAATGGGCCTGGCTCGGTCGGCCTGGGCAAGCCACTGAAACCAATCGTGCATCCATTGCGGGCTGACATCCCAATCTGGCTAGGCGCTGAGGGGCCAAAGAATGTTGCCCAAACAGCGGAGATCGCTGATGGGTGGATCCCAATCTTCTACAGCCCGGCAAGTTCAGGCATGTATCAGGACTGGCTTGATGAGGGATTCGCTCGCCCGGGGGCCAGGCGCAGCCGGGCTGACTTTGAGATAGCTGCCACCTGCCACCTGGAGATCACTGATGACCCCCAATCGGTGATTGAGTCCATGAAGCCCTTCGTGGCCCTTTATATGGGTGGGATGGGAGCCAAGGACCAGAACTTCCACAAATCGGTTTTTGAGCGGATGGGATATGCCGACATCACCGATCAGGTCCAGGAGTTGTTCCTGGCCGGGAAGCGAGAAGAAGCAGCTGCATTGATCCCGGACAAGTTGGTTGACGAGTTGCACATCATCGGTGATGCGGCGAAGGTGCGCGACCGGGTGCAGGCCTGGGAGGAATCAGGGGTGACTACATTGCTCCTCACCCTGCGTAACCCCGCAGAAGTGCAACAGGTGGCCGAAACCCTCCAGTGATCTGCACTACCGTGGCGGCAGGTGACCCCTGTCGTGATGCCAGGCAAACTGTAACGATGGGAACCGGATAGTCATTCAGGATCTGGGCTGATCGACGGGAATGCGGAGCGTTCTGATGGTTTGGGCCAGTCCAGCATATTGCGCCACCAACATGAGCAGTTCTATGACTTCGCGTTCATTCAGATGTTCGCGTAGAAATACCCAGGTCAGGTCATCCACATCCTGGAAGGTATGCAGGGAATCGACTACGGCAAGAATCGCCCGGTCCCTTTCGGCGAAGCCCTCGAAACGGCCTTCCATGATGTTGGCAATTTCCATGCTTGATAATCCGGCACGCTTCCCGAGCCGGCGATGATGTTCAGCCTCGTAATCTGACTCGGTGAGAGCGGCCACCCGCAGGATCGCCAGCTCTGATTCGCGCCGGGGCAGATGCCCGAAAGGCATCAGGGTGCCAGAAAACAGCAACCAACCCCAGAACACCCGGCGGGTACGTCCGAGAGTGGTGAAAATTGCCGGCGGGTTCGTGTGCATGGTTCTTCCTGCTGCCCTCGCAAAAATGCTGGCTGCGAATCCGTTGGTGCGCCACGATCCCGGTGGTATTCGTGGAGTCATCGCTCAGGTTGCTCCGTAGTGAAGTCAATCTGCTCCCGGCGAGCCAGATCCAGGGCGGCCTCAAGGTTTGGCAGCGGTTTCAGTTCTACAGCGCGTTGGGCGAGGTGGCGCATGGGTAGAACTGGATGCAGCCAGAACGGAGCAACGATCCGCCGCTTGCGCTTGGCGATCCCCTTGATGACTGCTTCCACGGCACTTTCAAGAGGAGCCACCCCCGAAAGGGTTCCGCCGCCAGTAAGAAGACGACCGGCGTCGGTACCAAAGCCCCGTGAGGTCATGTCCGTGTCGATCTCGGCGAAATAGGCGACCCCAACCCTGGCTCCTGTGGGTTTCAACTCCTGTCTGAGTGTATTGCCCAATGCCTCCACGCCAGCCTTTGACGCAGAATAAGCACCCAGTAGGGGGAGGTGGATTGCGGCAGCGGCTGAGGCCACGGCCAGGGCATAGCCCCCCGGATGGGCAATGTGCGTTCCGGCCTCTCTAAGGGTGTAATACACGCCCAGCAGATTCACGTCGATATGCGCCTCAAAGACTCCGGACTGCCCGCCGATGATGGGTAGTTGGCGAGCAATCCCGGCATTGGCAACCACAACGTCCAGGCGTCCCAATTCCTGCACCAGTTCAGATACCGCCCCGGCGACCTGATCCGGATCTCTTACGTCGCACTCGCGCCACGGAGCCGATCCGCACCTGGCTGCGGTATCAGCCAACAGTTCCGGCTCCAGGCCCATCAGTGCGACCAGGGCACCTTCCGCGTGCAGTCGTTGGGCAACAGCAGCGCCTATTCCGCGGGCTGCGCCAGTGATCAGGACTCGCTTGCCGAACAAGGGCGGGTTTGTCATGCATCAGATTGTGCACCAGATGCCACCCTTGTCGAGAAAGTGAAACACGTTCTAGTGTTGCGCCATGGTCGCGACAGACACTTTGCATGAAGGCGTACACCTTGGACACCTACTGGCGGGAGCCCTCAGGGCCCATTCCAGCCAGCCGGTTCTGGAGATTGGCGGCCAATCCCTGACTGGGCAGGAAATGGCGGACCAGATCACTCAGTACGTGCAGGCTCTGGAGGGTTTGGGAGCCGGTACTGGAAGTGCAGTCGGACTCCTCGCGGCCAACCGACCGGAGGTCTTGTTGATCATCGGCGCGGGACAGACCCAGTGCTACCGCCGGACTGCCCTGCATCCGCTTGGTTCTCTGGATGACCACGCCTACGTACTGGCGGATGCGGGTGTGACGACGCTGATCGTGGATACGATTCCAGCGTTTCTGGATCGAGCCCGGGAGCTGCATGATTTGGTGCCGTCCCTGACCCAGGTGCTAACGCTGGGGCCGGCTGATTTCGGTACCGACCTGGTGGCCGAGGCGGCCAAGTACCAGCCCACCGAACTCAGTGTCGCTGAAGTGCCCCTCGACACGATTGTGTCCATCACCTACACCGGTGGTACCACCGGCAAACCCAAAGGTGTGGTTGGAACGGCGGGCTCCATGGCTGCCATGACCCAGGTGCAACTAGCCGAATGGGAGTGGCCAGAGCAACCGAAGTTCCTGATGGCCACCCCGCTATCCCATGCAGGAGCCGCATTCTTCGTGCCGACCCTGATGAAGGGTGGGCAGATGTTCGTGGTGCCGAAGTTCGACCCAGCTGAAGTGCTCCGGGTTATCGAGGAGGAACGCATCACCGCCACAATGCTGGTGCCCTCGATGCTTTACGCACTACTTGATCACCCGGATTCACTGACCAGGGACCTTTCCTCGCTGGAAACGGTCTATTACGGTGCATCGGCAATCAATCCGGTGCGCCTCGCGGAGGCTATTGACCGATTTGGCCCCATATTTGCCCAATATTACGGTCAGTCCGAGTGCCCAATGGTGATCACCTATCTGAGCAGAAAGGACCATGTGATCGACCCGGTTGATCCGGAGCAGGCGAACCGGCTTTCCTCCTGTGGGAGGCCTTCAGCCTGGTTACGTACGGCGTTGCTCGGTGAGGACGGGAAAGCTGCCGCACAGGGGGAACCGGGTGAAATTTGTGTCGCCGGTCCCGTGCTCTCCCAGGGCTACTGGAACCTACCTGAGGCAACTGCGGAGGCCTTCCGTGATGGATGGTTGCGCACTGGTGATGTGGCCCGGGAGGACCGGGATGGATTCTGGTACATCGTGGACCGCACCAAGGACATGATCGTCACTGGTGGTTTCAACGTCTTCCCACGTGAGGTTGAGGATGTGATAGCCGCTCATCCTGCAGTGGCTCAGGTCGCCGTCATTGGGACTCCGGATGAGAAGTGGGGTGAGGCGGTGACCGCCATCGTGATCCCCCGCAGGGGCGGTCAACTCACTTCGGCTGAGGTTGCGGAGATTCAGCAGGCCGTCAAGGAGCGCAAGGGGTCGGTCCAAGCACCCAAGCAGGTGATCTCAGTCGATGCGCTGCCGTTGACTGCCCTGGGGAAGCCGGACAAGAAGGCGCTACGGGCTCAGCACTGGGGAGACCAGGACAGGTCGGTGGGTTGATTCTGTGCGCCCGGACCCGATGTGCCGGGCGCACAGATAACGCAATCCTGATCAGCTACCGGTGAAGTTCGGCTTGCGCTTTTCCATGAAGGCACGTGGACCTTCCTTGGCGTCATTCGAAGCGAACACCTTTGCCCCCAGCGCGGCATCCGCTGCCCAGCACTCGTCCTCGTGTTTGCCCTCGCTGTCCCGAATGGTCTTGAGGATGGCCCGGACCGCGAGTGGACCATTGGCCACAATCGCATCAGCGATCTCATGAGCCTTCTCCAACGCAGTTCCGTCCGGTACCACGTGCCCAATCAGCCCAACTTCCTTTGCCTCGGGGGCCTTCATCTGACGTCCGGTGAGCAGCAGCTCTGCGGCGATGGTGTAGGGCAACTGACGCACCAGGCGTACCGCTGATCCGCCCAGCGGATACAAGCTCCATCTGGCCTCAGAGACCCCAAAGCGTGCAGACTCCCCGGCCACCCGGATGTCAGTGGCCTGAAGGATTTCGGTTCCCCCGGCTATGGCCGGGCCCTCCACAGCGGCGATGACAGGGACCTGGACGCGGTATCCCTTGAGAAGTGGTTTGATGATGCTTGGATCGTACTCACCGGATTCGAATTTCTCCGATGGTGCTTTGGAGTTCATCGATTTGAGATCGGCGCCGGCGCAGAAATAGCCGCCCGCTCCGGTCAGAATCACCACCCGCACCTCTGGGTCCTCATTGGCGCGATCCCACGCCTGACCCATGATTTCCAGCATCTCGCCGGAGAGTGCATTGCGGGCTTCCGGGCGGTTCATGGTCACGATCAGCTTGTGGTCGGAGAATTCCACCAAGCAGTGCGGATTGTTTGTCGGCTCAGTCATGGTGCGGCAGCCTAGTCCGAAACGAGAACGTGTTCTAGTATGCCCGGCATGGCCAAGAACATCGCTGACCTTTTCGAGCATGCTGTTGATGCAGTACCAGAGCGTCCCGCCCTTCGTGTGGGCGATCGCACCCTATCCTTTGCTGACCTGGAGACCGAGTCGAACAAAGTGGCTCACTTTCTGGCCAGTCAAGGTGTCCAGGCGGGTGATCATGTGGGCATCCTGGCCAAGAACAGTGTGGACCACGTGACCTCGATGCTGGCTCTGTACAAGTTGCGCGCAGTGCCGATCAATGTGAACTATCGATATGTCGAGCGCGAACTTGACTACATCATCGACAACTCCGACATGATTGGCCTGATCACCGAGCGCTGTTACAGCGAGTTGGTGTCCAAGTGTGCTCCCAAGCATGACGCCCTTCGCTTCGTGCTGGTCTCGGAGGACGGTACTGATCCAAACTCCGCTGAGGGTGACGCCACCGGTTATCAGGGTGTGGCCTGGGCAGATGCGATCCCGTCGCAAAGTGCGGAGCGCGACTTTGGTCCGCGCTCAGAGGACGACGTCTACATCGTGTACACCGGGGGAACCACCGGCTTCCCCAAGGGAGTCATGTGGCGCCATGAGGACTGGTGGCGAGTACTGGGTGGGGGCATTGACTTCATGACCGGTGACGTCCTTGAGGAGATGGACCAGTCCCGTAAGGCGACCGAGGGAGATCCACTCGTTACCCTGCCAATCAGCCCAATCATGCACGGTGGCGCCCAGGCCGGGTTGCTGATGCACCTATTCGGTGGTCACTTCACCATCCTGGTGCCCAACTTCAATGCCAAGGAGATCTGGGAGATCATCGATCGTGACAAGGTGCAGGTCTTGTTCATGACTGGTGACGCGATGGCCCGACCCCTCATCGAGGAGTACGAGAAGGGTGGGTACGACGGATCCTCACTGGCCGCTGTTGCTTCCAGTGCAGCCATTTTCAGCAAGCCGATCAAGGAGCGTTGGATGAAGGCCTTCCCGGCTGCCTTCTTCACCGACTCGGTGGGTGCATCTGAAACCGGATTCCAGGGGACCGGCCTGCAGGATGCCAGCACCCTCTCATCGGATGGCCCCGTGATCAGTCCAGGAGTTGGCACGGTGATCCTCGATGATGACAACAATGTGATCGACATGACCCGGGTGGGCGAGATCGGTCGGTTGGCCCGCTCTGGCAATGTGCCTCTTGGGTACTACGGAGACGAGGAGAAATCCCGCCAGACCTTCCTGGAATTGGGCGGAGTGCGCTATTCAGTGCCGGGGGACTTTGCCAGGATCGAGGCGGACAACAAGATCACTCTGCTGGGTCGTGGCTCAAACTGCATCAATACCGGAGGCGAAAAGGTCTTCCCCGAAGAGGTTGAGAATGCCCTGAAGGGGCATCCAGACGTCTTTGATGTGCTCGTGATCGGTACGCCCGATGAGCGTTTCGGATCGCGGGTAACTGCCGTGGTGCAGCCACGCGAGGAAGCCTCTCCGGATGTTGAGGAGATCCAGACCTACCTGCGCGAGCACCTGTCCGGTTACAAGATCCCGAGGTCTTTTGTGTTTGTTCCAGAAATCCCTCGCCATGTCACTGGCAAGGCCAACTATCCCGAGGCCAAGCGGATCGCGACCTCAGCCCTCGACATCGTGGAATGACAGGAAGGACTCCGATGAGCAATATTCACACCCCAATTTGTGACCAACTCGGCATCCGATACCCGATCTTCGCCTTTACCCCTTCCGCACCTGTTGCAGCAGCGGTGACCCGGGCTGGCGGTATGGGGGTTCTCGGTTGCGTCCGGTTCAATGAAGCCGAGCAATTGGATGAGGTTCTCACCTGGATGGATGAGAACACCGATGGGCTGCCATATGGCTTCGATGTGGTGATGCCGAACAAGATCCCTCAAGAGGGTTCGGTGACCGATCTGGACAAGTACGTACCTGAAGCCCATCGGAAGTTCGTTGATGACACCCTGATCAAGTTGGGGGTACCACCGCTTGACCATCAGGTTGGACACGAAGGTGTCCTGGGCTGGCTGCACTCCGTGGCCAAGATGCACGTGGACACCGCTTTGAAGCACAACGTGAGATTGATGGCCAATGCCCTGGGTTCACCTCCCGCCGAGGTCACTGCCCAGTGCCACGAGGCAGGGGTCAGGGTGGCTGCGCTGGCGGGTACCGCACGACATGCCAAGTCCCATGTTGAGAATGGCGTGGACATCATTGTTTCCCAGGGCTGGGAAGCAGGTGGGCATACTGGTGAAGTGAGCACCATGGTGCTCACCCCGGAGGTCGTGGATGCGGTTGGCCCTGATGTGCCGGTTCTGGCCGCCGGTGGTATTGGTTCGGGTCGCCAGGTTGCGGCTGCGCTGGCCCTGGGCGCCCAAGGGGCCTGGACTGGCTCGTTGTGGTTGACCGCAAAGGAATATGACCTCTCCATCGGCACCGGGATCACCAAGGCGCTGCTCAGGGCGACTTCAGAGGACACGGTGCGTTCCCGGGTCTATTCCGGCAAGCCCGCTCGCCTGCTGAAGACCAAGTGGACTGACGCCTGGGAGGCCGAGGGGGCTCCAGAACCGCTCCCGATGCCGCTACAGAACATCCTGGTCGCTGAGGCCCACAATCGGATGAATTCTGGAGACAATCCCGACACCGTGGCCATGCCTGCTGGACAGATCGTTGGCCGCACCAATGAAGTCACGGCAGTGGCAGACACCATGGCTGCTCTGGTCGCTGAATTCGAGGAGTCCTTCCAGCGCCTGACCCGGATCAGCCAGGGCTGAGTCAGCCTACCCGGTATTGCTGGGTACGTGGGGTCCGGATCCACCGGGCCCCACGTTCTGGTATCCCAAGCGCCTGCAGGTCATTCTTGCGCACCTTGTTGGTCGCAGTTCGGGGCAATTCATCCATCACGAATACCTGTGCCGGCCAGGACTTGGTGCCCAGATCCTCCTGGCTGGCCAGGAACTGACTCCAATCCTCCGCTGAGATTGGAGCCCGCAGCGTTACCGCTGCCACCAATTGATCCCCGGTGATTGGATCGGGAAGCGCATACACGGCCACTTCCTTGATGGAGGGATGTCTGGACAGGATGCGCTCGATTGGTGCTGCGGCAAGATTCTCACCGTCCACTCGTAGCCAGTCCGCCGTACGTCCTGCGAAATAGACCCAACCAGCGACGTCACGGTAGGCCAGGTCGCCACTCCAGTACATTCCATTCCGCATCCGCTCCCTGGTCGCGGCCTCGTCGTTGTAGTAGCCGGCAAACTCACCAGAGCCCTTGAAGTTAACCAGCTCCCCGACACATTCCTCGAGATTGGTGACGATGCCGTCGATGATCACTGCTCGGGGACATTCGAGACCTGATTCCGGGTTGAAAACCGCCACATCGGCGGCTGGCATCCCCAATGCGCCGGGGGGAGTGCCGTCGATTCGGCTGACCACGACTGCGTTTTCGGAGGACCCGAAACCATCAACAACCCGACATCTGAACCTTCGGGTGAACTCAGCGATGTCGCGATCGCTGGCCTCGTTTCCGAAGACAATTCGTAACGGATTCCTGGCATCATCGGGTTGCTCGGGAGTGGCCAGAACATAGGCCAGAGGCTTTCCGACATAGGAGGTGTAACTTGCCCCGAAATGGCGTACATCAGCCAGGAAGCGACTGGCTGAAAATTTGCGTGCCAGTGCGATTGGGGCACCGCAGACCAGGGCCATGCCCCAACCTGCCATCAGGGCATTTGAGTGGAAGAGCGGCATGGTGACATACCGGACGTCATCCCCGCCCAACTCGAACCTGTCGTTCAGCTTCTGGCCGGGGCCAGTGATCTTCGCATGGGTCAACCGGACTGCCTTTGGATCCCCACTGGTGCCACTGGTGAACACCAGCATGAACAAGGCGTCCGGATCCACCTCAGCGTGCGGCACCTCACCGGAGGCGCCATCCAACAGTTCCTGCCAACTTGCTGAATCACTTACCAGGACGCGGGTTGCGCCAAGATCCAGGCCGCTGAGGAGTACTTCATATTCCGGGTCCACGAGCACGATCTGGCAATCAGCCCTGAGGATGTCCGCACGCAGGCCTTCGCCCCTTCGAGTGTTGTTTAGTCCCACGGCGACGTGTGTACCCAGGCCGGCGCTCATGATGGACAGGGCCATCTCGGCGCTGTTGTCCATCAGCAACCCGATGTGTCTGGGTTTGGCAGGGTCCCAGAGAGCCGAGAGAGCATTGGCCCGACGAGAGATTGCCTCAATCACTTCGCGCCAGGACCAGGACTGATCATGGGTCAGCAGAGCAGGGCTGTCTGACTGGGCGAAATTGAGCAGGTGCTCCCTGATAGTGGTGTGCGCAGGTGCCTGCTCAGGAGGCAAGGATGGCTCCGATACGCCGCGCCTGATCGGTGGCACCGCCCATCCAGAACTCGTTCCTCTTGGCAGCCGTGAAATATCGATGGGCTTCACCATCAAGGTCGATCCCGACGCCTCCATGAACGTGCACTGTGGTGTGGGCCAACCGGTGGCCGGCATCCGCGGCCCAGAGTTTGGCAACAGCGACGGCCTGATCTGCATCAAGGCCCTCAGTCAACCGCCAGACGGCCTGCCAGAGACACAGGCGGGCACCCAGGTTGTCGATATATCCGTCCGCCAGTCGTTGACTGACTGCCTGGAAGGTACCTATCGGGCGGCCGAACTGCTCCCGGGTCTTTGCGTAGGATGCGGTGAGTTCCAGGGCGCCTTCCAGGACCCCAAGTTGCTGAGCGCAGGCGGCCACGGTGAGATGGTTTCGCAACCAGTTGAATGCGACTCCGTCAGTATCCCCAAGAACATTCTCAGAGCTGAGTGCCAGGCCATCCAGGTCGATGAGCCCAACAACGTCACCATCTGAGAGGTACTGTGGCGCCACTGGTCCCAATTCAGCAGCGCCCACCAGAAACAGGGCCACACCTTCAGGGGTGGTTGCTGGAATCACGAAGTGATCTGCCCGGGGCCCGGCAACAACATTTGTACAGGTGCCAGAGAGGACCCAACCGGTTTCCACTGGAGTTGCCAGCACCGTGGGGTTGATCGGGGACTCAGCCAGCGGCTCGGCCGTCGCGCAGGTCAGCAGGATGGTGCCAGCACCAGCAGCAGCGAGGATGGCCGTCTGTTGATCCGGACTCCCGAACCGATGGACAGCGAGTGCAGCCACGACATGGGTGGCCAGGGGAACCGGGGCAACTTTGCGGCCAACCTCGATCAGAACACTGCAGGTTTCGGCAAAACCGAGATCATTTCCGCCGTACTGTTCAGGCAGAGACAGTCCAATCAGCCCAGCTGTTGCCAGCGCTGACCAAACCTTTTCTGAGTAGTTGCCCTCGTTGGCTGCGGCCACCTCCTTGTGGACATCGTTGGTGCAGGTGTCCCCAAGGATCCGGGCGGCGAGCGCTGCGGCTTCAATCTGTTCGGTACTTAGCGAGAAATCCATGGTCTTGGCTCCGGGGTAGCAGTTGTGGTGGTCAGCGACGGGCGGCAGGTAGGCCAAGACCCACGTAGCCGATGATGTCCCGCTGGATCTCGTTGGTTCCGCCACCAAAAGTCATCACCAGCGATGAGCGGAAGTAGCGCTCCAGCCGTCCTCGCAGTACTGATCCGGGGGAGTTGCCGGTCAATTGGGCCTGTGGCCCGACTATCTCCATCAGAGAGCGATAAACCTCTGTGGCAAGTTCTGATCCATAGATCTTCGTGGCCGAGGCATCAGCAGGGGACAGGTCATCGGTTGCCGAGGCCAACTGCCAGTTCAGGAGCTTCAGCATGTCTGCCCGGGCATGAGCCCTACCCAGCAAAATTTGTACCCACTCGGCGTCAATGACCCGGCTTCCTGAGGCGTCCCTGGTCTCAGTGGCCCACTCACGCACCAACTGGATCGAATGGGTGAGCGGGGCTGCGGAGGTGAGCGCAACTCGTTCGTGGTTGAGCTGATTGGTCATCAGTGCCCACCCGCCATTCAGTTCACCAACCAGGTTCTCCTTCGGGACCCGCACGTCCTCGTAGTACGTAGCGCTTGTGCCCACCCCAGCAATTGTCTGGATAGGGGTGAAACTGAATCCTCTGGAATCAGCTGGCACCAGGATCATTGACAATCCCTTGTGGCGGGGGCGGTCCGGATCGGTGCGACAGGCCAACCAGATGTAGTCGGCGTACTGGATGAGTGAGGTCCACATCTTCTGGCCATTGATCACCCACTCATCGCCCTCAAGGCGAGCCCGGGTGCGCAGGCTGGCCAGATCCGTGCCGGAAGCGGGCTCGGAGTAACCGATGGAGAAATGCATCTCACCCTTGAGGATCCTGGGCAGGATTTCAGCCTTCTGGGCATCGGTTCCAAAGCGCATGATGGTGGGGCCGACGGTGTTCAGGGTCAGGTAGGGGATCGGTACACCAGCGATTGCCGCCTCATCGGTGAAGATCAACTGGTCCATCATAGAGCGATTCTGGCCGCCGTACTCCTCAGGCCAGCCGATTCCCAACCACCCGTCGCGTCCAATTTCGGCGATCACCTCTTTGTATACCTTGGCATCACCGAACTCGCCGCTTGCCTGGCTCAACGCCAGTCTGCGTTCAGGGGTGACCAACTCGCGGAAGTATTCGCGTAGTTCGTTTTGCAGGTTTTCCTGCTCCGGGGTAAGCGCGATTTGCATATATCTTCCTCGAATTTGGGGGGGGTGACTTCATTTCTCCCGCGCAAAACTATAACCTGTTCTCGTTTTGGTCCATCTTTTCCGGAGGCGACAATGAGCACGACTGAGGCAACACCCAACGTCGGAACCAACCCCACGGGCGACGGCCAGGCCAGAAGCCTTGACCGGGGCGAGAGTGGTCATCGATTTGCCCGAGGCTGGCACTGCCTCGGACCAGTGGAGAACTTCCGTGACGGAAAGCCACACGCAGTGGAGGCTTTTGGTGGCAAGTTGGTGGTCTGGGCGGACACCAAGGGTGACCTCAATGTGCTTGATGCCTATTGCCGGCACATGGGTGGGGATCTGACCCAGGGTGAGGTCAAGGGTGATGAAGTTGCCTGTCCTTTCCATGATTGGCGCTGGGCCGGCGATGGCAAATGCGCGTCGATTCCCTATGCCCGCAGGGTTCCGCTCCGTGCTCGCACCGAACGTTTTGAAACCGCGATCAATCAGGGCCTGCTACTGATCTGGCATGACCCGGAGGGTAGTGCAGCCGATCACAGTCTGCTGCCCCCAGAGATTGAGGGCATCACTGATCCTGAGAAGTACACCGATTGGACCTGGTCCACTCTGGATGTGCCCACTGCCAATTGTCGCGAGATTGTGGACAACGTGGTGGACATGGCCCACTTCTTCTACATCCACTTTGCCTTCCCGACGATGTTCCGAAACGTCTTCGAGGGCACGACTGCCACCCAGTTCATGGAGTCGACCGGTCGCCCTGACAAGGCAGAGCAGGGCTACGGTGATGAGAACCTGGTGTTGAAGTCCGAGGCCAGCTACTTCGGACCGGCGTACATGATCAACTGGATCAACAATGAATACAAGGGCTTCAACACCCACGTGGTCCTGATCAACTGCCACATCCCCACAAGCGAAACCTCATTCACACTGCAATTCGGGCTCAAGGTGCTCAAGCCTGAGGGCATTGATCAGAAGACCACCGACTACATCGGTAAGAAGTACACCGAGATGTTCGCCGAGGGATTCATGCAGGATGTGGCCATCTGGCGCAACAAGGCCCCGGTCCAGAACCCACTTCTGTGCGAGGAGGATGGGCCGGTCTACCAGTTGCGGCGTTGGTATGAGCAGTTCTACGTCGACGCGGCTGACGTGGCACCTGAGATGCAGGAGCGTTTCGAATTCGAGGTGGATACCACCAAGGCCAATGAGTACTGGCGCAAGGAAGTCGCTGACAACCTTGCCAGGAAGGCAGCTGAGGAAGAAGCAGCGGCCTCACTGGCCAACAAGGCGCCAGCCTGATGGTCTACTTCGTCGTCAGCGATTCCACCAAAGAGGATCAACGGCTATACACCCAGGCTCGGCTGCAGGAAGTGGCCTGTCAGGATTGTCTGGCCAAGGTGCAGGTCAAGAAGAACAGCGAGCACCACACCTCCATTCAGTGGACCTTCGAGTCGGTTGACCAATGTGCTGAATTCAACAAGGCACGTCAGGAGCCGGGAGGGCGGCGCATTTATGCGACGTGCTCCCGGCTGCGGGCATCGATTGAAAAAGCCGTGGACAAGGGAGAGATTGAGATCGGCGCGATAGATGGCTACTGACTCCTCAGAATCGGCATATCTACTCCAGGTTGCCGAGGTAATCCAGGAAACAGCCGATGCCAACTCCATAGTCCTCGAAGTACCTGATGAAGCCAGGGCTGCCTTCGAATATACCGCCGGGCAGTTCCTGACCCTGGCAGTGCCAAGTACCCAGACTGGGGTCGCGGCACGGTGCTACTCGTTGTCCAGTGCCCCGCACACAGGTCGGCATCAGATTACGGTTAAGCGCACCGTGGATGGCTACGCCTCCAATTGGATCTGTGACAACCTGAAAGCGGGGGACACCATCAGGGTTCTGCCGCCAGCAGGGATCTTCACTCCCAAGGACATCAACGCAGATTTCCTCCTGTTCGCTGGTGGTTCTGGTATCACTCCAGTGATCTCCATCGCCCGGACGGCTCTGGAGACCGGCACGGGACGGGTGGTGCTGTTCTACGCAAACCGTGATGAGGATTCGGTGATATTTGCCAAACTTCTCGCTGAGTTGGCCAATGAATTCCCGGATCGATTTGTGGTCACCCATTGGTTGGAGTCAGTTCAGGGACTGCCCACGACCACCCAGCTCAAGGCATTCGCCAGTTACTTCCCCACCTACACCGGCTTTGCTTGTGGGCCAGGGCCCTTCATGAAGGCCGCCATTGACGCACTGAAGGCACTTGAGTTCCCCAGGGAACGACGCCACCAGGAGAAGTTCGTGTCCTTGGGTGGGAATCCTTTCGGCGATATCGAAGAGGTGCAAGCGGCACAGGAGACCCTCAAGGACGCCGACGATCACGACGAGGATGACGATCGCAGCAGCGGGGTCGAGGGGCCAATTTCTCTTGAGGTTGAGCTTGATGGCACCAATCATGTCTTTGCTGATTGGGACGGGAAGCAGATCCTGCTTGAGTTCCTGGAGGAGAAGGGCGTCGAGGCTCCCTTCAGCTGTCGTGAGGGAAACTGTTCTGCCTGTGCCTGTGTGGTCCTCGAAGGGGACGTAACCATGGATCACAATGAGGTTCTGGATGCCGACGACCTTTCTGATGGCATCAGGCTGGTGTGCCAGGCCAGAGCCGCCAGCAAGACCCTGAAAATCACCTATAACGGCTGACGGGCCGAATTACGTCGGTGTAGTTACTCCTAACCGGTTGCCGCCCGGGTCTGTTGCTGATGTGATTACCGAGAACATTGTGACTTGTGATGAGAAACTGAGGGAGTTACCTGATGCGGAAAAGCTCGATCCGGGCATTGGTTCTGGGCAGTGTGACCATTTTGCTGAGTGGGCTGGTTGCTCAGGCTCCGACGGTTGCATCCACGTCCATGCCGGCTCCTCCGATCTCCGTTTTTACGGCCAACATTGCCTTCCCGATGTCTACCTCGCGGGCGATGGAAGACGTCAAGAAGGTACTTCCACGGGGCCAGATTGGCGGATTCCAGGAGTTCTCCCAGAGCCCTGATCGCACGGCATTGGCCAACCTGCTCAACTCCAGAGGGTGGAGTTACTACATGCCGTCGGGGCGGGCGGGATCCGACCCGATTGCCTGGGATAGCAGACGTTTCGCCCTGGTGCCCGGCTCTGGGCGCTCCGCACTCTCACATGAAGAGGTTCGGCGGGACCGCACGGTGCAGACTTCCACTCCAGTTGAGCAGGTACTGGATCCGGTGACTGGTTTGCCGGTTCTGGATCCCGTAACGGGTCTGCCCACCTGTGCCGACGGGCGGCCCTGGAATGTGGCTATCAATGGCTGTGACCCGATTCTGGGAACCAAGATCGTGACCGACGTGGTTTCGCCCGCACGCTACGTGAACTCGGTTCGGCTCACTGATCTGCAGACCGGACGGGTAATTGGCTTCATCAACACTCATGCGATTGCTCACGGATCATTCGATGCCCAGTACGGCGGTAAGGATGACACCTATGATCGTGATCCCAGCAAGCTGGATACTTTCAACACTTCATTCCTGTTGAATCACTTCCAGGTGATGGCCAATGAAATCCAGCAAATGACCACGATGACCAACAATGTGGTGGTCACGGGTGACTTGAACGTGAACTTCATTGCTGACCAGAGGCGGCGCCTGGCCGGATACCCAACATCGGTATTCGGTCCGACCATGAACTTCGACATGCCGGTCGGCCAGGCTGGTCAGTCCCTGTTGGACTATGTGATGACCCTCAAGGGCGGTGGCCTGAGTCTGAGCAGTGCCTACCTGCTCAAGGGGCTGAACACAGATCACCCGGCGATCGTTGCCACCTATGGTGGCGGCAATTCCGCCGTGTTTGCCCCGGGAGTACTTCGCAATTCCCCTCGGTCTCGGGCTGCGGGTGCCCGTAGGGTCGTTCTTGATCGGGTGCTGATGGCAATCAGGGGGGCTGCGCCGGGTACCACAATCAGATTGCAGACCAGAAGGCTGACGAATCGTGAGGTCAAGCGAGCCATCCGTGCTGCAAGGGCGCGTGGGGTGAATGTGATCGTGAAGGTGAAACGCCGAAGCCGGACCACATTGGTGCTGGCTGATCGAACCTCTGGATTCAGTAGTGTGAGCCTGCGAACCGGGACCCCGCTTGTGGGCAGAATGCCGAGACTTCGTTCAGCCCTGGTGATTTCCAGTGACCCGGTTACCTATGCTGCTTCAAACAGGATCTTTCAGGCTCGCCGTTGAGCCATTCCCAAACTCACCAACCGCGTTCTCGCCAGTCGGGAATCTGGGCACGCTCGTTGCCCAGGATCGAATCGTCGCCGTGACCGGGGTAGAACCGGGTTTCGTCAGGTAACCGATCGAAGATCCTGCTGGAAACCTGTTCGAGGAGTTGCTCAAATGCGGCTTTGTCCCCAAATGTGTTTCCAACTCCTCCGGGGAAGAGGCTGTCCCCGGTCCACAAGTGTGGCGTTCCCCTGGGGTCGTCGTACAGCAATGCGATGGAACCAGGGGTGTGGCCGGCAAGTGCAATCACCTCAAGGGTGATCTCGCCGAACTCAATCAGATCGCCATCTGTGACCGGGTCATCGATGCCAACACCGGTTTGCTCAGTAATGGCTGCTGCGTCAGGCTCCCCGGCCACCACCAGTGCCCCGGTGGCAGCGATCACGTCAGCGAGGGCTCGATGATGATCCCAGTGTTGATGGGTGGTGATCACCCGGGCCAACCCGCCAGACCCGATCAGGCCAAGCAGTTGCGATGCCTCCGCGGCGGCATCGATCAGGACCTGTTCACCGGTGGTATTGCACTTCAACAGGTAGCAGTTGTTTGACATGTCCTTGTCGACAGCCACCTTGGTCATGGTCAGGGAGTCGAGCTCCAGGACATCCGGAGGACCACCTGGTTGAACTCTTCCGGTGTAGGGCAAGCTATCGCCGATGCTCTTGGCCATTGTTGGAGTCTAGGCTGCTGGAGTCAGGTTTGCCCCTGCGTGAGAGCGTTTGCATGGGCGAGTTGCCACTAATCCCGGGCTTAGCAGGTAATCTCGCAGAATGTATCGAACAACAGTTCGATGAAATATTGGCGATGTGAGGTACCAGGGATGCATGACCAACTCGTGATCAGAGGTGCCAGGGAGCACAATCTCAAGGATGTGTCCCTGGACCTACCCCGCGATTCACTTATCGTCTTCACCGGGCTATCCGGGTCGGGGAAATCGAGTCTGGCCTTCGACACCATCTTTGCTGAGGGTCAGCGGCGTTACGTGGAGTCCCTTTCTGCATATGCCCGTCAATTCCTGGGCCAGATGGACAAACCAGATGTGGACTTCATTGAAGGTTTGAGCCCAGCCGTCTCCATTGATCAGAAGTCAACCTCCAAGAACCCTCGTTCCACAGTTGGCACGATCACCGAGGTCTATGACTATCTGCGGCTACTGTTTGCCCGAGCCGGTAGACCGCATTGTCCGCAGTGCGCAGCGCCGATTGAGCGGCAAACTCCACAGCAGATCGTGGATCGGATCCTGCAACTACCTGAAGGAGCCCGGTTCCAGGTTCTGGCACCTGTGATCAGGGGTCGAAAGGGAGAATACGTAGATCTGTTCAGGATGCTGCAACAACAGGGCTACAGCCGCGCCCGGGTGGATGGGGACACGATCCAGTTGGCAGATCCACCCGCATTGGACAAGCAGAAGAAGCACACAATCGAAGTCGTGGTTGATCGGCTATCGGTCAAATCCACTGCCAAGCGGCGCCTTACTGATTCCGTGGAGACCGCGCTCATGCTGGCCGGAGGCTTGGTACTGATCGACCTGGTCGACTCGACCGGAACTGGCCAGGTATCGGAATTGCGCTTCTCGGAGAAGATGGCCTGCCCGAATGAGCACGACATTGACACCGAGGAACTTGAGCCACGCTCCTTTTCATTTAATTCTCCATATGGGGCCTGTCCGGAGTGCCATGGCCTGGGCACCCGAATGGAGGTCGACCCAGATCTGGTGATCAGGGATCCCTCGATTTCGCTGAATGATGGAGTGATAACTCCTTGGTCCGGCGCACATGTGCGCAAGTATTTCGACCAACTCCTGGTCGCCCTGGGTGCCGAAATCGGCTTCGATCTGGATACCCCGTGGGAGAAACTGCCTGCCAAGGCTCGAAAATCCATACTTCAGGGGCATCCCACAAAGGTTCATGTGGTGGCCAGGAGTAGGTATGGCCGATTACGTGAATATGACGCGCAATTTGAGGGCGTAGCTGCATACGTCGAACGCAGGCATCGTGAGGCGGAAAGCGACACCAGCCGGGATCGCTTTGAGGGTTACATGCGAGAGGTTCCCTGTCGTGCCTGCGAGGGCAGCAGACTCAAACCGGTGTCAGTGTCAGTGACTCTGGGAGATCGGGCTCACGGTGGTCTGAATATTGCTGAAATCTGTGCTCTCTCAATCCAGGAGGCAGCCGACTACCTCAACTCCGTTGAGTTGAGCGATCGGGAGCAACAGATTGCGGCACGGGTCCTGAAGGAGATCAATGAGCGGTTGCGCTTCCTGCTCGACGTTGGCCTGGACTACCTCTCCCTGGACCGCCCTTCAGCGACACTCTCTGGAGGCGAAGCCCAGCGGATCCGCCTGGCCACCCAGATTGGGGCTGGTTTGGTTGGCGTGCTCTATGTCCTCGACGAGCCCTCAATCGGACTTCACCAACGCGACAACCAACGTCTGATCGAAACCCTGATCAGGCTGAAGGATCTGGGCAACACCCTGATCGTTGTCGAACATGATGAGGACACCATCAGGACTGCTGACTGGGTGGTGGACATTGGTCCCGGCGCAGGAGAACACGGTGGTCAGGTGGTCCACTCGGGGACAGTTGCTGATTTGCTGAAGCGCACCGATTCGGAGACCGGCAACTTCCTTTCGGGACGAAAGTCAATTCCGCTACCACGGCAGCGCCGTGAGGTTGACCCCGGAAGATCACTGAGGGTTTTGGGGGCGCGAGAGAACAATCTGAAGAATATCGACGTCAGTTTCCCCCTGGGGTGTTTCGTGGCCATCACAGGTGTTTCCGGCTCTGGGAAGTCCACTCTGGTCAACGATATTTTGTTCACTGCTCTGGCAAAGCATTTTTACAACGCCAGGAGCGTTCCGGGACGACATCGCCGGATCGATGGATTGGAACATGTTGACAAGGTGATCCATGTTGACCAGTCACCGATCGGCCGTACCCCAAGGTCCAACCCGGCCACCTACACCGGTGTCTTTGACCACGTACGCAAACTGTTCGCCTCAACCCCCGAGGCCAAGATGCGCGGATATCAACAAGGACGGTTCTCCTTCAACGTGAAGGGGGGTCGGTGTGAAGCCTGTTCGGGAGACGGCACCATCAAGATCGAGATGAACTTCCTCCCCGACGTTTACGTACCGTGCGAGGTTTGTCATGGTGCTCGATACAACCGTGAAACCCTTGAGGTGCATTACAAGGGAAAGACGATCGCGGACGTGTTGGACCTCTCTATCGAGGAGGCGGCAGAGTTCTTCGCCGCGATCCCAGCAATTGCGCGGCACATGAACACTCTGTGTGATGTTGGGCTTGGTTATGTACGACTCGGGCAACCAGCCACCACCCTGTCAGGGGGCGAGGCGCAACGGGTGAAGTTGGCCAGTGAACTTCAAAAGCGCTCGACCGGGAATACGGTTTACGTTCTTGATGAGCCCACGACAGGTCTACATTTTGAGGACATCAACAAACTGCTCTCAGTCCTCTCCTCGCTGGTGGACAAGGGCAACACGGTGCTGGTTATCGAACACAACCTGGATGTGATCAAGACGGCGGATTGGATAATCGACATGGGCCCATCGGGAGGCGATAAGGGCGGTACCGTCATTGCTGAAGGCCCTCCTGAGGTTGTGGCTGCGCAGCCCAACAGTTTCACTGGGCAGTTCCTGCAGCCATTGCTGGGCTAGAGTGCATCAATCAGGATGGGGAACGGGATGGAGGCCAACGTGAGCAAGGACTTGGGCAGCCAATCAGAGCCACCCATCTGTAATCGGCGTGCGGCTCTTCAATTGGCCTCGCTGGCGGTTGTCAGCACGCCACTCGTGGTCGCCTGCGGTGGGCCAGAAGCCAGGCCCGGAGCAAAACCCAGCGTGCCGGGCAATGTCGCCATCGCCACAACTGCCGACATCCCTCAGGGCAGCGCCCGCATCATTGCCGAACACAAAGTGGTCATCACCAATGATCCACCCGGCAACTTCCAGGGGTTCAGTTATCTATGCACGCATATGGGTTGCCCAGTAACTACCGTTGAGGACGAGAAGATCGAATGCAATTGCCACGGCAGTGTGTTCTCAACCAAGGACGGAAGCGTGACCAAGGGGCCGGCAAGCCGGCCATTGGAGCAGGTGGACCTGCGGATCGAGGGTGACTCAATCTTTTTGGCTTGAGTCCGCGTCATGACCAACCCAGCCAGTTATCGGCCCCAGCCGGGATCCGTGCCAACTCAACCCGGGGTCTACCGATTCCGCGATCCCCACGGCCGGGTGATCTATGTCGGCAAAGCCAAGAACCTACGCGCCAGGTTGGCGTCCTATTTCCAGGACTTCACAAATCTGCATCCACGCACGGCCACCATGGTGACCACCGCCAATTCCGTGGAATGGACGGTGGTCAACACTGAGGTTGAGGCTCTTCAATTGGAATACTCCTGGATCAAGGAGTACGAGCCCAGGTTCAACATCAAATACCGTGATGACAAGTCCTATCCGTGGTTGGCCATCACGATGAATGAGGAATTCCCCCGGGTAATGGTCGGCCGCGGTGCCAAGCGCAAGGGCGTTCGGTACTTCGGGCCGTATTCCCATGCCTGGGCGATTCGGGAAACCGTTGACCTGCTGTTGCGGGTCTTTCCAATGCGATCCTGTAGCAATGGGGTATTCCGTCGCTCTGAACAGATTGGTCGGCCCTGCCTGCTTGGTTATATCGACAAATGTGCGGCGCCCTGCGTTGGTCGGGTAGACGCTGCTGAGCATCGACGGATCGCCGAGAACTTCGCTGACTTCATGGCTGGGCGAACCGATCGATTCGTTCGGGAACTGGAGAGGCAGATGTATACGGCCTCTGACGAGCAGGACTATGAGCGGGCTGCTCGACTACGTGACGACCTCGGTGCCCTGCGCAAGGCCCTGGAGAAACAAGCAGTAGTGCTCGGCGATGCCACTGATGCAGATCTGATCGCACTGGCCGAGGATCCACTTGAAGTCGCCATTCAGGTTTTCCATGTTCGCGGGGGACGGGTGCGGGGTCAGCGCGGATGGGTGGCTGATCGGGTCGAGGATGGGTCAGTTGCTGACCTGGTGGCAGATTTCTTGTTGCAACTCTATTCAGACGAAGACCCTGAGTCGGTGCCCAGGGAGATCCTGGTGCCAGAACTTCCCACTGATATGGAAGTTTTCGAGGATCTACTCTCCCAGGTTCGGGGCAGTCGTTGCCGGGTGCGGGTGCCCAAGCGAGGGGACAAGAGCGAGTTGTTGGCCACTGTCACCCGAAATGCAAAAGAGGCTCTGGCCATCCACAAAACCAAACGGGCCAGTGATCTGACTACCAGGAATCAGGCGCTTCAGGAAATCCAGCAGGCGCTGGGCCTGGCTGACGCACCCCTTCGGATCGAGTGCTATGACATCTCCAACCTTCAGGGATCTGAGGTCGTCGGATCCATGGTGGTCTTTGAGGACGGTCTGGCGCGCAAATCAGAGTACCGACGTTTCGTGATCAAGTCAGTTGATGGCCAGAACGATGTTGCTGCCATGCAAGAAGTGATCACCAGGCGGTTCCGTCGCCTGCTGGACGAACGATTCAAGACTCCGGATGTGGTGGGTGGGCAGATAGGAGCTGATGATCAGGGTCCGATGCTGATCGATCCGGAAACTGGTAAAGCCCGCCGGTTTGCCTATGTTCCGGGACTGGTGGTGGTTGATGGGGGAGCACCCCAGGTCGCCGCCGCAAAGGACGCTCTGGATGCCCTTGGTATCGATGACATTCCGGTTTGCGGACTGGCCAAGAAGCTTGAGGAGGTCTGGCTACCCGATGATCCCGACCCAGTGATCCTCCCCAGGAGCAGTGAGGGGTTGTACCTGTTGCAACGAATCAGGGATGAAGCCCATCGGTTTGCTATTCGCCATCATCGTTCTCGACGTTCGCGCACCATGGTGGAGAGCTTTCTGGATGATATCCCCGGTCTTGGGGAGGTGCGGCGCAAATCCCTGATTCGTCATTTTGGCTCAATGCGAGCCCTGAGGGCAGCAAGCAGCGAGGCTATTGCTGAAGTGCCGGGGATAGGGGTGCATACTGCAAAGGCAATCTCAGATGCCTTGTCGGCAGTTCCGAGAACACCTTCAGTAAACACCGCAACAGGTGAGGTCAAGGAGGAATGATGGCCGACTCAGGGCACGAAACCACTGATCAAGAGCGCCTGCCCAACTCGCAAAGCCAACTCGTTGTGGTCACTGGGATGACTGGTGCCGGTCGCAGCACCGCTGCCAAGGAGTTGGAGGACCTTGGTTTCTACGTGATGGACAACCTGCCACCAGACCTGTTGCGCCGCGCAGTACAGGTTCTGGATGAAAACTTTGGTTCCCAACAACCGATTGCCGCCGTCATTGATGTGCGAGCCGGAAGGATCTCGGAAAAGCTCCTCGAGGTCCTGGGAGCAGGGGTTCCGGGAAGGCGGGTTACCGTCCTCTTTCTGGAAGCAGATGATGATGCCCTGGTCCGAAGGCAGGATGCTGCCCGTCGACCCCACCCGCTACAGGGTGCAGGACGCCTGATGGACGGGATCGCGGCAGAGCGGCAGGTGATGGAGTCCTTGCGGGCCGAGGCGGGCCTACTGATCGACACCACCCAGTTGAACCCACATCAGTTGAAGGCGAAGGTGGCTGAGGCATTTGGTAGCCCGGATGCCCAAGCGCTACGGGTTACTGTGCTGAGCTTTGGGTTCAAGTACGGGGTTCCAATCGATGCGGATCTGGTTGCCGATATGAGATTCCTACCAAATCCGTTCTGGCACCCGGCACTGCGCGAGTTAACCGGGCAGAGCCAGGATGTTGCGGACTTCGTGAAGAATCAACCGGGAGCAGAGGAGTTCATCCAGGGATATCTGGGCCTTCTGGACACCATGCGGGCCGGATATGCGCGTGAGGGCAAGCGATTCCTGACCCTGGGCATCGGCTGCACAGGTGGCAAACATCGCAGTGTTGCAATCACCGAGGAGTTGGCTCGCAGGTTACGCCAGGCTGGTGTCGATGCGGTGGCAGAACACAGGGATCTCGGACGTGAATGAGCCCGGGGATACTGCTGGTTCAGTGCTGGGTCCGCTGGTGGTGGCACTTGGTGGCGGTCATGGTTTGGCCGCGTCACTGGAAGCACTGCGTCGGATCACCCACAATCTGACCGCTGTTGTCACAGTTGCTGACAACGGTGGCTCATCTGGCCGGCTCAGGCAGGAATTCGGGGTGCTTCCACCTGGGGACCTCAGGATGGCGTTGGCCGCTTTGTGTGGGGATGATCGGTGGGGTCAGACCTGGGCAAGGGTGTTGCAGCATCGGTTCCAGTCGCAGGGTGCCCTGAACGGCCATAGCGTGGGAAACCTGTTGATCGTGGCCCTGTGGGAACTTCTTGCCGATCAGGTGGAGGGCCTCGACTGGGTAGCGGACTTGCTGGATGCCCGAGGACGGGTGTTGCCGATGTCCCGGGAACCGCTGGAAATCTCCGCGGAGATAGCTGATCTACCAGACAAAGGGAAACACCAGATCTCCAGGGTGGTTGGTCAGGCAGCAGTTGCGACCAGTGCCGGAAGGGTCTGTTCGGTTTCCCTGGAGCCAAGTGACCCTGAGGCATGTGGCGAGGCTCTCGATTCCGTGGCAGAGGCAGACTGGGTGGTGATGGGACCTGGTTCCTGGTACACCAGTGTGATTCCACACCTTCTGGTTCCCCAATTACGGATGGCACTGGAAACCACTCCCGCCAGGTTGATCCTCACCATGAACCTTGAGGCTCATACAGCTGAGACCCGTGGGCTTGACACCGTGGACCATCTCCGTGTGCTGCACAGATATGCTCCAGCGCTACCCATTCACTCAGTACTCGTGGACCCCACCGCTGTTGGGAACCATACGGTGCTGGAGGCAGAGGTGTCTGGTTTGGGTGGTGAACTTCTCGTTGCAGATGTGGCCAGTGACCAGCCTGGAGTGCATGATCCAGAAAAGTTGGCGGTGGCCTATACACAGATAATGGAGGGCCCATAGGGTGTCCCGCATGGCATTGACGGCGCAGGTGAAGGCTGAGTTGGCGAACTGCAAGGTGAGTAAGTCCTGTTGCCGTAAGGCAGAGGTATCGGCCATGCTCCGATTCTCGGATTCACTTCATCTGGTCAACAACTCAATCGTGGTTGAGGCTGAACTGGATACGGGTGCTGCCGCAAGACGATTGCGCACTGACATCTTTGACATGTATGGGGTGCAACCAGAGATGGTCATGGTCAAGGGAAGCGGATTGCGCAAAGCTGCCCGGTACCTGGTGCGAGTGAGCAAGGATGGGGCTGCCCTGGCCCGGCAAACCGGCCTGATTGACCAGCGAAACCGCCCAGTTCGCGGTCTACCACCTGCAGTTGTGGGGGGATCAGCTTGCGATGCCATATCAGCCTGGCGGGGTGCTTTTTTGGCCCATGGATCGTTGACCGAACCAGGTCGGTCCTCGTCCCTGGAGATCAGTTGCCCGGGACCTGAGGCAGCCCTTGCTCTGGTGGGTGCAGCCAGGCGACTCGGCATTCAGGCGAAATCCCGCGAAGTGCGCGGAGTTGACCGAGTTCTGATTCGGGATGGCGATGCCATTGGTCAGATGTTGACCAGGTTGGGGGCACACGAGACGCTGCTTGACTGGGAAGAACGTCGGATGCGTCGTGAGGTGCGCGCCACAGCGAACCGGTTGGCCAACTTCGATGATGCCAACCTGCGTAGATCAGCCAGGGCAGCAGTAGCTGCGGGTGCCCGGGTGCAACGAGCTCTGGAGATTCTGGGAGATGAAATCCCTGATCACCTGCGCCAAGCCGGGCAATTGCGGCTGGAACACAAACAGGCATCCCTGGAAGAGTTGGGCCAACTCTCCGATCCGGTACTCACCAAGGACGCCATCGCGGGTCGAATTAGAAGGCTCCTGGCAATGGCCGACCGGCGGGCAGAGGAAATGGGCATTCCAAACACGGAGTCATCACTGACACCAGAGATGTTGGACGAAGGTTCCTGACCTGACTCCAATTACACGGGCGACGCTTGGTCAGGATATGGTCTAGGCATCAAAATTCTTCTCCATCAATACTCAGGAGCATGCTGTGACCGTCCGCGTTGGCATCAATGGCTTTGGCCGAATTGGCCGCAACTTCTTCCGTGCAGTTCAGGCAAGCGGGGCCGACATTGAAATCGTTGGGGTCAATGACCTGACCGACAATAAGACCCTGGCCACCCTACTGAAGTACGACTCCGTGCTCGGACGCCTGGACGGTGAGGTCACTTTCACAGATGATGAGTTGGCAGTCGACGGAAAGTCGTTCAAGGCTTTCGCTGAGCGCGATCCAGCTGCCCTCAAGTGGGGCGAGATCGGTGCCGACATCGTGATCGAATCCACCGGCATCTTCACTGACGCCGAGAAGGCCAGGGCTCACATCGCTGGTGGAGCCAAGAAGGTCATCATTTCGGCGCCGGCCAAGAACGAGGACGTCACCATCGTGATGGGTGTCAACGACTCCGATTACGATCCGGCCAAGCACACGATCATCTCCAACGCCTCATGTACTACCAACTGCCTGGCCCCAATGACCAAGCCGCTCAACGATGAACTGGGCGTCGAGAAGGGCCTGATGACCACCATCCACGCCTACACCGGCGATCAGAACCTGCTCGATGCTCCTCACAGTGATCTGCGTCGAGCCCGCTCTGCAGCTATCAACATCGTGCCTACCTCCACAGGCGCGGCCAAGGCAATTGCCTTGGTGCTTCCGGAGCTCAAGGGCAAGCTGGATGGATACGCGCTCCGGGTACCCACCCCGACCGGTTCGGCTACCGACCTCACTTTTGAGGCCGCCCGTGAGACCACCGTCGAAGAGGTCAATGCCATCGTCAAGGCCGCAGCAGAGGGTCCATTGAAGGGCATTCTTGCCTATTCCGAAGACCCAATCGTGTCCACTGACATCGTTACCAACCCGGCCTCCTGCATCTTCGATGCACCTTTGACCAAGGTGATCGGCAACCAGGTCAAGATCGTTGGCTGGTATGACAACGAATGGGGTTACTCAAACCGACTGGTTGATCTGACGAAGCTCGTCGGAGCGTCCCTGTAAGCAAATGGGAACTATTGCTGACCTTGGGGAGCTTGCCGGCAAGCGAGTCCTGATTCGTTCCGACCTGAATGTACCTCTCAACGGGGACACCATCACTGACGACGGTCGGATCAGGGCAAGTGTCCCCACGATCAGGGCTCTGATCTCAGCAGGAGCCAGGGTTGTTGTAATGGCCCATCTGGGACGGCCAAAGGGGACCCCAGATCCGCAGTACTCGCTACGACCGGTGGCCACCCGACTGGGGGAGTTGCTCGATCAGGAGGTGCGATTCGCCACCGACACAGTTGGAGCAGCAGCCCAAGAAGTGGTCGCTGGTTTGCGGAACGGCGAGGTGGCCCTGCTGGAGAATGTGCGCTTCAACCCTGGGGAGACCAGCAAGGACGACTCCGAACGGGCCGCCTTTGCAGCACAGTTGGCCCAACTCGGGGACTTCTTCATCAGTGACGGATTCGGCGTGGTTCACCGCAAGCAAGCCAGCGTCTATGAGATAGCCAAACTGTTGCCGAACGCCATGGGCAATCTGGTGGCCACTGAGATCGGGGTGCTCCAGCGTCTGACCCAGAACCCAGAGCGACCCTATGTTGTTGTCCTGGGTGGCTCGAAGGTGTCAGATAAGTTGGCCGTGATCGACAACCTGCTGGACAAGGCTGACCAACTGCTGATCGGTGGTGGGATGCTGTTCACTTTCCTCGCGGCCAAGGGCTATTCAGTCGGGACCAGCCTGCTGGAAGCAGATCAGGTCGAGACCTGCCAGCACTACCTGACCCAGGCAGCCGCCAAGGGTGTCGATCTCATCCTGCCAACTGATGTGGTGGTGGCTCCGGAGTTCCGGGCCGACGCAACAGCAACCATCGTTGGTGCCGAAGAGATCCCTGCCGATCAGATGGGATTGGACATCGGGCCAGACACGGCCAATGCCTTTGCCAGCGCAATCAGGGCCGCCCGGACAGTTTTCTGGAATGGTCCAATGGGGGTATTCGAGTTCCCGGCATTTGCTGCTGGTACGAAATCAGTGGCCCAGGCACTCACCGAGGTGTCAGGACTGTCTGTCGTCGGTGGTGGTGACTCTGCGGCAGCGGTTCGACAACTGGGTTTCGCCGATGAGCAGTTCGGTCACATCTCTACCGGAGGTGGCGCCAGCCTGGAATACCTGGAAGGCAAGACCCTGCCCGGTATTGACGTTTTGAACTGAGCACCTGCCCCGACAAAGGAATCAACATGGCAATCAATCCACGTACGCCACTGATGGCTGGCAACTGGAAGATGAATCTGAACCACCAAGAAGCAGTAGTGCTGGTCCAAAAGTTGGCCTGGGGGTTGGCAGACAAGAAGCATGACTACTCGCGTGTTGAGGTGGTAGTGGCCCCGCCATTCACCGACCTGCGCAGTGTTCAGTCGATCATTGATGGCGACAAACTTCAGATCAAGTACGCAGCACAAGACATATCGGTCCATGACGATGGTGCATATACCGGCGAGATTTCCGCAGCCATGCTCAGCAAGTTGGGTTGCGAGTATGTGATCGTGGGGCATTCGGAGCGGCGCCAATATCATCAAGAAGATGATGCTCTGGTGAACCAGAAAGCGCACAAGGCATTGTCAGCCGGTATCACCCCGATTGTGTGCGTTGGTGAGGGGCTGGAGGTGCGCAAGGCCGGTGAGCACGTCGAGTACACGGTTTCGCAGGTTCTTGGGTCGCTGGCCGGGTTCTCGCCCAAACAATTGTCCGGATTGGTGGTGGCCTATGAGCCGGTGTGGGCCATTGGAACCGGAGAAGTAGCCACACCAGAGGACGCCCAGGAAGTGTGTGGTGCGATCCGGGAGCGGATCTCTGACCTCGACGCTGAAGCAGGTGCTGGGATCCGCATCCTTTACGGCGGTTCGGTCAAGGCGAGTAACGTTGGCGGCATCATGCAACAGGCAGACGTGGATGGCTGTCTGGTCGGCGGAGCCAGCCTGGAGGCTGATGAGTTCGGTGGCATCTGTCGCTACTACGACATGCCAGTCCTATGATTCACAGCACCACTAGAGATCGGTTAGGCTTTTTCACGTGATTATCGCTTTTGAGGTTCTCCTGGTCATCACCAGCGCACTGCTGATCGTCCTTGTGTTGCTGCACAAGGGACGTGGTGGTGGTTTGTCCGACATGTTTGGTGGCGGGATGTCCTCCAGCGTCGGCGGGTCCTCTGTCGCCGAGCGGAACCTGGACCGGATCACGGTTGGCATCGGTCTGATCTGGTTTGCCTGCATCATTGGCCTCGGGCTGCTGTTCAAGGCGCAGGGCTGATCAAAATCACTCTCAGGCCGTTTGGGGCCTGTTACTTGAGACCTAGGAGTTCGGGTGGCTGGAGCCGGTAATGCAATTCGTGGCAGTCGCATTGGCGCTGGTCCCATGGGCGAGGCCGAGCGTGGTGAGGCTGCACCCAGGCAGGATGTCAGCTACTACTGCTCCCAGGAACACCTGACCACCATCGCTTTTTCATTGGAAGCGGAGGTGCCTGAATCGTGGGACTGCCCCAGGTGCGGTCTGCCAGCTAGTCTGGATTGCGAGAATCCACCTCCACCACCGAGGATTGAGCCATACAAAACTCATTTGGCCTATGTCAAGGAGCGCCGTTCTGATGCCGAGGCCAAGGACATACTTGAGGAGGCAATCGCCACCCTGCGAGCGCGGCGCAAGAGCGGCGACCTGATCTTCTGAGTCAGCGCCACTCAGGCGTCGATCTGTCCGGCTGCCCCCTCATCCAGATACAAAATGGATTCCCCCAAATCCAACACACGAGCCGCTGGTAAATCGCAATCTGGATTCTGCAAGACCTCGGCCACAGCTTTGGCTTTCTGATCACCCGCGGCCAACAGCCACAGATTGCGTGTTCTGGTCAACATCGGAATCGTTAGGCTGATCCGATCCGGTGGCGGTTTGGGGGAGTTCCGGATCGACAGAGCCGCGGTGCGAATTGAATCGGACTGTGGTTGGCCCGGGAACAGCGATGCTATGTGCCCATCCTCACCGATACTCAGGAAGACCAGGTCAAAGCCGTCGACCACCATTTGCTGCACTTCATGGGTGTATTGATCCGCAGCTCGATCGATGTCTCCGTCAAGATCGTCAGTTGCTGGCATGGGATGGATCTGGTTTTGGCGGATGGGTAGGGAATCCAATAGCGTGACCCGAGCCTGGGCCTCATTGCGTTGTGGCGATGATCGGAGCAGATATCGCTCATCCCCCCACCACCAGTCAGTTCGGTCCCAAATGATCCCTGAACCAGCACTTCGATTTTGGATTGCTTGCAGAACCATCGTGCTGACACGTCCTCCGGTGAGGCAGAGATGGATCCGACCGGCGCGAAGTTGCTGCACCAGAAGCAGGTCATAGAAGTCCGCAGCAACCTGGTCAGCGAGTGCTTCAGGATTAGGGAATACGCGGATCTGTGGCTTCATCTGGCTGCTGGCCACAAAGATGAAACTGCTTGCTTGACTGTGGCTCGATAGATCTCGTCCTCATCGAGACGACGCAACTCCTCAGCCAGGCATTCAGCCACCGTTCTACTGGGCAGAGCAATTGGCACGGCGGGTTGCCCGGGAACCACGAACTGAGCCAACTTCTTGGAATTGGTGCGATCAATAGCAATATCGCCCGAAGCCGAATGGAGGATGACCTTCTGGATTCCTGTTTGAGATGTTGATTTGTGGTGCACCTCAACCCGCAGCCTGCTCTGCAACCAGGCGCGCAGCAACATGCCGCCCGGGGACCTGGTAGGAGAGATCACCTCGCAGGAGAGGATCCGGTCGGAGTGCTGATCAAGTGCAGCTGCCAAAAGGGCTCGCCATGGAGTGATCCGGGCCCAGGCCAGATCCGTATTGCCCGGGGTATACCCAATGCACTGATCCCGCAGCGCCTTCGCCGGTTGGAGCCCCCCTGCTGCGACATCAGTTATCCGACGTTTGGCGAGGATCCCGATCGGGTCCTCACCTGGCTTCGCTGGTGGCCGACCTGGCCACCAGGCGGCGACCGGTAGGTCTGGTAGCAGTAGGGGGAGGACCACGGATTCGGCATGTTTGACAACTGGCCCGTTCAACTCGATCCGGGCCAATTCTCCGGCCCAGCCGTGGTGCCCAATTCCGACTTCAGCATCGATACGACTGGCACCCCTGGCCTGCTTCCTAATCACTATCAGCAACCTGGCCGGGTGGTCCTGCGTTGCTACCTGCGCATCAGATAGTGCCTGGTCCGCATTATCTGCATCGGTCACGATGACGAAGGTCATCACCATCCCCATGACTGGGGACCCAGAGTTCAGCCGATTGCGAACCAACTCTGCGGCAATCGCTGGTGAGTTGGTCTCCCTGAGCCCAATCACGGTCGCCTCCAATTGCGACCATCACGCTTCATCATCAGGTCCGCCTGCTGAGGGCCCCAGGTTCCTGCAGGGTAAAGGGCCGGCTTGGCCTCCCTCGCCCAATGGCGCAGGATTGGATCGAGTACCTGCCAGGACAACTCAACTTCTTCGTGTCTTGGGAAGAGTGGGGGATCACCCAGAAGTACGTCCAGAATCAATCTCTCATAGGCCTCGGCAGAATTCTCCGTGAATGCACCTCCATAGGCGAAGTCCATGTTGACGTCACGGATCTCCATGGAGGTCCCGGGTACCTTGGCTCCGAACCTTACGGTGATGCCTTCATCAGGCTGGATCCGGATCACGATTGAATTATTGGTCAGATCTTCAGTAGCAGTGGCTGCGAAGGGTTGGTGTGGCGCCTTCTTGCAAACCAGGGCAACCTCAGTGACCCTACGGCCAAGCCGTTTGCCTGCCCGCAGATAGAAGGGAACCCCGGCCCAGCGTCTGGTATCAACGAAGAGCTTTATGGCGGCAAATGTGTCAGTGGTTGAGTCTGCTGGGATGCCGTCTTCCTTCAGGTAACCGGGAACCTTGACGCCACCTGACCAACCTTCGGAGTACTGCCCAGCCACGGTATGCAGGTCCAGCCGATCCGGAAGGCGAATGGCCTGGAGCACTTTGCGCTTCTCGAATCTGAGGGTCTCGGTCTCAAAGGTGCCTGGATCCTCCATTGCGGTCAGGGCCAGTAGTTGCATGAGATGGTTCTGAACGACATCCCGAGCAGCGCCAATGCCATCGTAATAGCCTGCCCGACTACCAATTCCGATGTCCTCAGCCATCGTGATCTGGACATGGTCGATGAAATTCGAGTTCCAGATCGGTTCGAACATGTTGTTTGCGAATCGCAGGGCCAGGATGTTCTGCACTGTTTCCTTGCCCAGGTAATGGTCAATTCGGAATACCGATCCTGAGGGAAATACCTGATCGACGATCTGGTTGAGCTTTCGGGCGGAGACCAGATCATGACCGAAGGGTTTCTCGATGACAACTCGTCGCCAGGACTTTGGCGTTGGTTCGGCAAGTCCGTGCTTGTCCAATTGGGAGATGACCTGGCCGAAGAATCTGGGTGGGATCGACAGGTAAAAAGCGTGATTGCCCATGGTGCCACGCAGCGAGTCCAACTCTGTGATGGTCCGTTTGAGTTCAGCAAAGGCTGCGTCGTCGCTGAAATCACCTGGCACGAACCTGAATCCAGCAGCCAATTGATTCCAGACCTCCTCCCGAAACGGGGTCCGGGCATGTTCTCGAACGGCAGCACTGACCTCAGCAGCGAAGTCCTGATTGGCCCAATCCCGGCGGGCATATCCCACCAGGGCGAACCCTGGAGGGAGCAGTCCCCGGTTGGCCAGGTCGTAGATCGCCGGCATGATCTTCTTGCGGGAAAGATCTCCAGTCACACCGAAGAGGACCAGTCCACATGGGCCCGCGATTCGGGGGAGACGTAGGTCGCGTGGGTCCCTCAGGGGATTGGTCATCATCAGAGTTGATGGTCTCGGTAATAGGTGATCATTGCTTGGGTGGACTGATCCTGCTTTCCACAAACTGAATGATCTCCGGACAGGGCAGGGGCGATTTCCAGGGCCAGTTGTTTGCCCAACTCCACACCCCATTGATCAAAACTGTCTATTCCCCAGATTGCTCCCTGGGTGAAGGTGATGTGCTCGTATAAAGCAATCAGTTGGCCAAGCACGGATGGTGTCAGTCTGGGCGCCATGATGGATGTCGTTGGTTTGTTCCCGGGGAACTCCCGGGCAGATGCGAATTCTGCAGGGATGCCCTCAGCGAGTACCTCTTCCAGGGTCCGGCCAAAGGCCAGTGCCTTGGTCTGGGCCAGGAAATTGGCCAGGAGGAGTTGGTGCACATCGGTTTCCCCATCACTCAAGGGATACGAGGGCTGGGCGAAAGCGATGAAATCCGCCGGGATGATCCGGGTCCCCTGATGGATCAGTTGATAGAAAGCATGTTGGCCGTTGGTGCCGGGTTCTCCCCAGAAGACCTCTCCAGTGCTGCTTGAAACTGGCGTTCCGTCCCAGTGCACCCGCTTGCCGTTGGACTCCATGGTGAGTTGTTGCAGGTATGCAGGGAACCGGTGCAGTAGCTGTGCGTAGGGAAGCACAGCATGGGTTTCCGCGCCCAGGAAGTTGCTGTTCCAGACGTTCAACAGACCCATCAGTAGTGGCACATTGCGCTCTGCTGGCTCGTGTTGGAAATGCTCATCCACCAGATGCATTCCGGCCAGCATTTGAGCGAATCGATCTGGGCCGATGGCGATCACCAGGGAGAGCCCAATGGCTGAGTCAATGGAATACCGACCACCAACCCAGTCCCAGAATCCAAATGCGTGTTCTGGGTCGATCCCGAAATCCCGGACCCTATCGGTGGCTGTGGATACGGCCACGAAATGGTTGCGAACCGCTCCAGAATCCATGGAGAGTCCATTCAGGAGCCATGTCCGGCACAGAAGTGCGTTGGTCAGTGTTTCGAGGGTGCTGAAGGTCTTGCTGGAGACGATGAACAAGGTGGTCGCTGGGTCCAGGTCTGCCAGTTTGGTAGCGCAATCAGTGGGGTCGATATTGCTGATGAATCGGCATTCAAGATGCTCGCTGCGGTAGGCAGCAAGGGCCTCGTAGGCCATCACCGGCCCCAGGTCTGAACCGCCGATGCCGATATTCACCACGGTCCTAATGCGTTCGCCAGTGGCTCCGCGCCAGGTACCGTCACGTACCTGATCTGCAAAGGCAGACACCCTGGTGAGAACATCATGAACCTCGGCATTGATGTCCCTACCATCGATGACAAAGGGTTGCTGCGCTGGTTGTCGCAGGGCAATGTGCAGGACCGAACGATCTTCAGTTACGTTGATTCGTTCACCAGAAAACATGGCGCTGCGGTGTTGGGCCACACCAACCTGTTCCGCCAGCAGTAGCAACTTGCTCAGAATGTCGGGTGTGATCAGGTTCTTTGACAGATCAACCCGCAGATCAGCAACTGAGAAAGTGAACCGTTGACATCTGGTGGGATCCTGTTCGAACCAACCCCGCAGATCCGGTTCTAATTGGTTGGCCGCCTCCCTGAGCGCAGTCCAGGCTGGGGTGGAGACGGGATCAACCGGTGGGCCACCCATGGTTACTGCCCACGAACCCGATCGATGGAGTCGGCTACCCGGTTGTGCACCTCGTCCCAGGCAAGGTCGAACTTGGCCAACCCCTCATTCAGCAGGGTATCGATCACGTCCGCGTAATCGATACCGGCCTGTTCCAACTCTGCCAGGGTCTGCTTGGCATTTTCATAATTGGGCCGCACCTGATCTCCCAGAACCACGCCATGGTCCCGAACTGCGTCCAGGGTTTTCTCCGGCATCGTATTGATGGTGTCCTCAACCACAAGATCGATGACATACATGGTGTCTGGATAGTCGGGGTTCTTGACCCCAGTTGATGCCCACAACGGCCGTTGTACATTGGCGCCTCGTTCGGCAAGGGCCAGCCAACGAGGCGAGCGCAGCACCTCTTCGAAGATCTGGTAGGTGAGCCGGGCATTTGCAATGCCGGCCCTACCATGCAACCGGGACCACTTGGGGTTATTCCCAAGGCGCTGGTCAATTTCGGTGTCAACCCGGGAGACGAACAATGAGGCCACCGACTGGATAGTGCTGAGATCAAATCCCGCATCAGCAGCCTGTTCCAGTCCCGTCAGATAGGCATCAAGAACCTCTCGGTATTGGTCGAGCCCAAAGATCAGGGTGACATTGATGTCGATCCCCTGAGCGATGCACTTCGTTATCGCTGCACAGCCCGCTGGGGTGGCCGGGATCTTGATCATCACATTGTCGCGATCAACCATGGACACCAGGTGCTTTGTCATTTTGACGGTGCCGTCAACGTCGTTGGCCAGGTCTGGTGGAACCTCGATCGAAACCCGACCGTCCTTGTGTCGGGACTTCACAAAGGTTTCTGCCATCAGGTCACAAGCATTGCGGACATCAGTGGTGGTGAGTTCAAGGATGATCTGATCCGAATCGGCATTATTGCCCAGTAGCTCGCGTACCTGTGCGTCATATCGATCTCCCTGGGCCAGAGCTGCTGAAAAGATCGAGGGGTTGGTGGTGACTCCTACGACCTCACTGTGCTTGATCAGGTCGGCGAGATTTCCGGATTCAATCCGATCGCGGGAGAGATCATCAAGCCAGATGGAAACACCTGCATCAGTGAGCTCTTTCAGGTGGTTGGTCATGAATGTCCCTCCTGTTGGTGTGACTCCCGTTAGCGGAATCCTATGCTTTTGAAGCTTGGATGCTGTCCAACGCAGCCGCACAAACAGCCGCACTGGTGATTCCGAATTCCTCGAATAATCTCTCAAAGTTCGCTGAGGCACCGAAGTGCTCCAGGGATACACACCGTCCGTTGTCGCCCACCCAACGATGCCAGCCCTGGGCGATGCCGGCTTCCACCGAAACCCGGGCACTCACCTCCGGGGGGAGTACCGAATCACGGTAGTCGGCATCCTGCTCGGCGAACCATTCCAGGCAGGGCATGGATACCACCCGGGCAGCAATGCCCTTGTCGGCCAACTCGGCCCTGGCTGACACCAGAAGTTGTACCTCAGAGCCAGTGCCCATCAGGATTACGTCCGGTGTGCCCGGTGTGTCCAAGAGGACGTACGCTCCACGACCAACCTGAGAGGTGTCGGCGAACCCGTTCTCACCGCGTGGAAACACCGGAACATTCTGCCGGGTCAGGATCAGGCCAGCGGGCCGGTCATTGCGCTTGAGTACCTCGGCCCAGGCAGCGACGGTTTCATTGGCGTCAGCGGGTCGAACGATGTCGAGCCCAGGAATTGCCCGCAACGCAGCCAGATGCTCCACCGGTTGGTGGGTGGGCCCGTCCTCGCCCAGACCAATGGAGTCATGGGTCCAGACATAGATGGTGGGTAGCTTCATCAGCGCAGCCAGTCTGACAGCGCCTCTCATGTAGTCAGAAAAGGCCAGGAAAGTGCCGCCGAACACCCTGGAACCGCCATGGGCAGCGATTCCGTTCATGATGGCGCCCATCCCGTGCTCGCGGATGCCGAAATGCAGGACTCGACCCAGGAAGGGATTTCCTGACCACATCTTTGTGGATCGGCTTTCGGGCACGAATGACGGGCTGCCATCAATAGTGGTGTTGTTGGATTCCGCCAGGTCAGCAGATCCGCCCCAGAGCTCGGGGATCCTCTGGGCCAGCGCCTGAATCGTCGTACCAGAGGCCTTGCGGGTAGCTATGGATGGCGCTGAACCATCAGTTGATGCCGGGAACTCCGGGAGGCCTGTATCCCACCCATCGGGCAGGGTACGCGTTTGTAGCCGTTGCAACAGGGCAGCACGCTCTGGGTTCTGTACTGTCCACGCATCGAACATCTCCTGCCACTCCCGGCGCCAAGCCGCACCCCGCACCTGAAGTTGACGGGTATGCGCCAGCACATCGTCCGGGAAGGCGAAGGTCTCCTCCGGGTCGAGGCCCATCGCCAGCTTGGTGGCGGCTACTTCTTCTGCCCCAAGAGCAGAACCGTGCGATTTTCCGGTTCCCTGGGCGTTGGGCGCAGGCCAGGCGATGATGGTGCGCAGATTGATAAAGCTGGGCCTGTCAGTGACTGACTGGGCGGTCCTGATCGCTGTGTGCAACGCCTGGATGTCCTCGTGATAACCGGACCCATTGTTCGTCCAGTCAACGTGTTGCACGTGCCAGCCGTAGGCCTCGTAGCGCATCGCCACGTCTTCTGAAAGCGCAATGGCGGTGTCGTCCTCAATGGAAATCTTGTTGTCGTCATAAATGACGACCAAATTGCCGAGCTCCTGGACCCCAGCAATCGAGGATGCTTCAGCGCTTACGCCTTCCTCAAGGTCGCCATCGCTGCAGAGTGCGAAAACATAGTGGTCGAAGATCGAGGCATCAGCTGCTTCTGGGTCAAGCAACCCGCGTTGGTGCCGGGCCGCCATTGCCATCCCAATGGCATTCCCGATCCCCTGGCCCAGGGGTCCAGTGGTCGTCTCCACACCCGGAGTGTGACCGAACTCGGGGTGGCCGGGAGTAAGGCTGCCCCAGG
>CAZRKI010000002.1:0-90418 GCA_964600765.1 uncultured Marmoricola sp. | reverse complement strand
CTTCCAGTAGGGCATTGAGCAGAGCAGCTGGATCCGCCACCACATCCAGCAGGTCCAATAGAGTGCCCAGGGCCAGTTGCGGATCAGCACTGGCCCCCAGCACTGGGAGCAACTGCGTGGCGGCCTCCCCCAACCGGGCCAGGTCAGCCTCGGCCCGTTGGGTGTCGGAGAATCCCAGGCCGGTCAGCCTGGTCCGGGAGAACTTCACAACACAGGCAGCATGGTGTCGCGCTCATACGCTGAGATCTGGCCCCGGTACTCATCCCATTCCTTGCGCTTGTTGCGCAGGAAGAACTCATACACGTGCTCGCCGAGGGTGTCGGCCAGCAGTTCGGACTCCTCAGCGAGCTTGATCGCGTCGTAGAGGTTCTTGGGCAGTTGGCTCAGACCAAGTGCCCGACGCTCCCGATCGGTCAGTGCCCACACGTCGTCCTCGGTCTCCCGGGGAAGTTCGTACTCCTCTTCCAGACCCTTCATGCCGGCAGCGAGGATCGCGGAGAAGGCCAGATAGGGGTTGGCCGCTGCATCCAGGCTGCGCAACTCGATCCGGGCGGACTGTCCCTTGTTTGGCTTGTACATCGGCACCCGCACCATGGCTGAGCGGTTGTTGTGTCCCCAACAGATGTACGACGGCGCCTCACCGCCGCCGATCAGCCGCTTGTAGGAGTTCACCCACTGGTTGGTCACGCAACTGATCTCCCCGGCGTGGCGCAGGATGCCAGCGATGAAGTGCCGGGCAGTCCGGGAGAGCTGGTACTCCGCACCAGCCTCGAAGAAGGCATTGGTGTCCCCCTCGAACAGGGAGACGTGGGTGTGCATGCCCGAACCGGGATGCTCGGTGAATGGCTTGGGCATGAAACTGGCCCAGATGCCCTTGTTCAGGGCCACTTCGCGCACCACCGTGCGGAAGGTCATGATGTTGTCGGCGGTGGAGAGGGCATCGGCATAACGCAGGTCGATCTCCTGCTGGCCCGGGCCAGCCTCATGGTGGCTGAACTCCACCGAGATCCCCATGGATTCAAGCATGTTGATGGTTTCCCGGCGGAAATCCGAACCCCGGGACTGGGCGGTGTGGTCGAAGTAGCCACTGCGATCGACCGGCTCGGGCACCCGGCCGAGCTCCGGAGTGCCCTGGAAGAGGTAGAACTCGATCTCGGGGTGGGTGTAGAAGGTGAAGCCCTTCTCGGCGGCCTTCTGCAGGGTGCGCTTGAGCACATAGCGGGGATCGGCGTATGACGGCGAACCGTCCGGCATCGCGATATCGCAGAACATCCGGGCTGTCGCTGGGCTCTCCCCGCGCCAGGGCAACAGCTGGAAAGTGGCCGGATCCGGGTGGGCCAGCATGTCCGCCTCGGTGACCCGGGTGAAGCCCTCGATCGCCGACCCATCAAAACCGATGCCCTCCTCAAAGGCACCCTCCAGCTCTGCTGGTGCGATCGAGACGGACTTCAAGAACCCAAGCACGTCGGTGAACCACAGCCGTACGAAACGCACCTCACGCTCCTCGAGCGCGCGGAGTACAAAGTCCTCTTGTTTACCCATGTGCGCAGCTTATTGGACGATCATCCTTCAGTCGTGCAGGTAAGGTGCGCCAGGTGATAGAGGCAGGGATTGCCGGACTGCTGGCCGGGCTGGGTTTGATCGTGGCGATCGGTGCCCAGAATGCCTGGGTGCTGCGCCAGGGACTGGCCCGTCAGCATGTGGTCGAGGTGGTGGCCATCTGCATTGCCGCCGATGTGCTGTTGATCGCAATCGGTACGGCGGGGCTGGGTGCCGTCGTACAGGCGCACCCCGACGTACTGACCGCTTTGAAGTGGGCGGGTGCTGCCTACCTGTTCTGGTTCGCCACCAAATCGTTTCGCTCCGCGCTGGAGCGCCCACCGGGATTGACAGCAGAGGCCGGCCAGGTGAGTCGCGGGTCAGTTGTGGCGACCACCCTGGCCCTGACCTTCCTCAACCCCCACGTCTACCTGGACACCGTGCTGATGCTGGGCAACCTGGCCATCCAACGCGGTGAACTGCGTTGGTGGTTTGCCGGTGGCGCCGCCCTGGGCAGTGTCATCTGGTTCAGCGCCCTGGGTTTCGGGGCCCACCGACTTGCGACTCCCCTGTCCCATCCACGCACCTGGGTGGTGCTGGACCTGGTCATCGGCGCGGTGATGGTGATCCTGGCGGTTCTGCTGATCAACTCCTGAGCATCATCCGCGGATCGGGGCGCCGGATTCGGCCCGGGCGATCACCAGCCGCTGGATCTCCGAGGTGCCCTCATAGATGGTGAAGATGCGCGCATCGCGGGCCATCCGCTCCACCGGGTACTCCCGGGTGAAGCCATTGCCACCCAGGATCTGGATCGCCTGATCAGTCACCCGCTTGCAGGTCTCGGAGGCAAACAACTTCGACATCGAGCCCTCGGCGTGCTCGAAGGCCATCCCCTGAGCGCCCATCCACGCGGCTCGCCAGACCAACAACCGGGAGGCATCGATCTGGGTGGCCATGTCGGCCAACTGGAAGGCCACGCCCTGGTTCTCAATGATTGGCTTGCCGAACTGGACCCGGGTACGGGCGTAGTCAAGGGCATACTCATAGGCCGCCCGGGCCACGCCCAATGCCTGGGCGCCAACCGCTGGTCGGGTGCGCTCGAAGGTGGCCATCGAGGGTTGGCTCCGACCTGACCTGGCGCCCTCACGGGCCTTTGCCAGGCGGGCATCCAGTTTCTCCTTGCCACCCAACAGTTGGCTGCCCGGGATCCGGCAGTTGTCGAGCACCACCTCAGCGGTGTGGGAGGCGCGGATGCCGTGCTTGGCGAACTTCTGCCCCTGGCTCAGGCCGGGCGTGTTCGGGCCGATCACGAACGAGGCCTGGCCTCTGGCCTTCAGTTCCGGGTCAACCACCGCGGTGACCACGTGCACATTGGCGATGCCACCGTTGGTGGCCCAGGTCTTGGTACCGTTGAGCACCCACTCGTCCTTCGCCTCGTCGTACTCCGCGCGGGTGCGCATCGCGCCCACATCAGATCCGGCGTCAGGTTCAGAGGAGCAGAAAGCCGCCACCTTGAGATCGCCCGGAGTGCCAAACATCTGCGGCACCCACTCCATCACCTGCTCATCGGTGCCATTGGCGCGGACTCCGGCCGCAGCCAGGGAGGAACCCACCAGGGACAGCGCGATCCCGGCATCACCCCAGAAGAGTTCCTCCATGTAAACCGGGATGCCCAAACCCGTCGGGTCCAGCGCCTGGGTGGCGATGAAGTCGAAGGAGTACAGGCCGATCTTCGCGGCCTCCTCGAGGACCTCCCAGGGGAACTCCTCGCGCTCGTCGTACTCGGCCGCCCTGGGTCGGATCACCGACTCGGCAAACTCATGCACCCACTGTTTCAGGGTCAGGTGATCCTCGGTCAGCGAAAACGAAGGCTCGTTGCTCATGTGCAGAGCCTACGCAGCCCCTCTATCCCCGAAAAGCGGAGGTCAGTGCCCCCCGGAAACCGTGGCCTCGGCAGCCTCACTCTGGGCTGCCGCCGCCGCGGATTTCTCCCGCAGAGTCACCTTTGGGATGAGCAGCATGATCAAGAAGGAAGCCAACCCGATGTACCCCGCATAGAGGAATACCGCAGCCATGGACTCGGCGAATCCAGCCCGGAAGGGGTGAGAGAGGACCGGGTTCATCTTCTCCAGGATCGAGGAATCATCCTGCACCCTGGCCAATACGCCGCCATGCTCTGCTTGTCCACTGAGCGCAGCACCGACCTCCCGGTTGATCGGATCAGCCATCACCTCGGGATCATGCAGGGTCGCCTGGAAGGTGGGCTCCTTTGCGGCCTGCTGGACCTCGGTGGCGATATTGCCGCCAACAGTCGAGAACAGCACCGAGAGAAAGATGGCCACACCGATGGTGCCACCGATCTGACGGAAGAAGGTGGCCGAACTGGTGGCGACACCGATCTGTTGTGGCGGCACGGCGTTCTGCAGGATGATCAGCAGGGGCTGCATGCAGTTACCCAGGCCAAAACCGAGCAGCGCCATGATCAACATGACCTGCCACAACTCGGTGTCGGCATCGATGGTGGACAGCAGGAGCAGCGAGGCCGACATCACCAAAGAGCCGACCATCGGAAAGCCCCGGATCCTGCCGGTGCGAGCGGTGATCAGACCTGAACCGGTGGAAGCGAACATCAGGCCCAGCACCATCGGGAGCATCATGAAGCCGGACTCCATCGGAGTGGCCCCATGCACGATCTGCATGTAGAGCGGCAACACCATCATGCCGCCGAACATCGCCATCCCCACGATGACACTGGCAGCGATGGTGACGCTGGCGGCCCGGATCCGGAAGATCGACAGCGGGATCAGGGCATCGCCCTGCATCCGGTGTTCGATGATGACGAAGGCCACCACACCCAGGGCGGCGGTCACAAAGCACAGCACCGATTGAGTGGAGTCCCAGCCCCATTCGCGACCCTGCTCCAGCACCGTGAGCAGCGGCACCAACGCAACCACCAGGGCAGTGGCTCCCATCCAATCCACGCTGGCGTGTTGCCGGTGGCTCTGCAGGTGCAGGGTGCGCCACACGACGTACAGGGCGATGATGCCGAGCGGGACGTTGACCAGGAAAACCCAGCGCCAACCGGCCACTCCCAGGATGCTGGTGGCACCGGCGAAGACTCCACCGATGACCGGTCCGAGCACGCTGGAGGAGCCGAACATGGCCATCATGTAACCGCTGTATTTGGCGCGTTCGCGGGGCGCGACGATGTCACCGATGATGGCCAGGGAGAGGGTGAACAGGCCACCGGCACCGATGCCCTGGATCGCCCGGAAGGCAGCCAGCATGTACATCGAGGTGGAGAAGGCACACAGCGCCGAGCCGATGATGAAGACAGTGATGGCGAACATGAAGAGCTTCTTGCGGCCCCACATGTCACCGAGCTTGCCGTAGATCGGCGTCGCGATCGTCGAGGTGATCAGGTACGCCGTGGTCACCCACGCTTGCACCGAAAGACCGTGGAGGTCATCGGCGATGGTCCTGATCGCGGTCGAGACGATCGTCTGATCCAACGAGCCCAGGAACATGCCCATCATCAAGCCGGTCAGGATGCGCATGATCTGCGCATGGGAGTACTCACCTGGCTGGAAGTCGGGTTCTTGTCCGGGATGTTCCTCGGTGGCTTCAGGCGTTCGCAAATGCAGGTCCTATGACTCAGTGGAAAGTGTCTTGGCCAGGGGCCACAAAAAAAGAGATTAGTGGACTATATCAACTATTTGCTCGGAATGCGAGCCAGATCCGCCAACCAGGCAGCAGCCGAGGCGTCACTGGGCATCCGCCAGTCTCCTCGCGGCGACATGGTGCCGCCAGCACTGACCTTGGGGCCGTTGGGCAGGGCGGAGCGCTTGAACTGGTTGGCAAAGAAGCGCTGGATGAACACCTGCAACCATTTGGTGATGGTGGGCAGGTCATAGGCCACCCGTTGGTCATCGGGGAAGTTGGGCGGCCATTCCCCATGCTCGGGGTCCTGCCAGGCGTGCAGCGCCAGGAAGGCAATCTTGCTGGGGCGGGCGCCGTACCTGAGCAGGTGGAAGAGTGCGAAGTCGACCAGCGCATATGGCCCCACGGAGTCCTCGGTGCGTTGCGGGGTCTGCCCGTCCTGGTTGGGGATCAGTTCGGGGGTGATCTCCTGGTCGAGGATGTCATTGAGGACGCCGGCCAGATCAGCGCCTGAGCCGAGTTGGCCGCTGTCCATCACCCATCGGATCAGGTGCTGGATCAGGGTCTTGGGTACTCCCCCGTTGACGTTGTAGTGCGACATCTGGTCGCCCACGCCGTAGGTGCACCACCCCAGGGCCAGTTCGGACAGGTCGCCGGTGCCCAGCACGATCCCGCCACGGTGGTTGGCCAACCGGAACAGATAGTCGGTGCGCAGGCCGGCCTGGACGTTTTCGAAGGTGACGTCATAGACCTCAGCACCCCCGGCATAGGGGTGTCCCAGATCGGCGAGCATCTGCTTGGCTGCGGGTTTGATATCCAACTCGGTGAAGTCGACACCCAGGGCCCGGCACAGGCGTTCGGCGTTGCTTCTGGTGCTCTCACCGGTCGCGAAACCGGGCATGGTGAAAGCCAGGATGTCGGATCGGGGACGACCCAACCGGTCCATGGCCTTGGCCGCCACGATCAACGCATGGGTGGAATCCAGCCCGCCCGAAACCCCGATCACCACCTTGGGGTCGCCGATGGCATTGAGGCGCTGTTCCAGGCCACTGACCTGGATGTTGTAGGCCTCGAAGCAGTCCAGGGCCAACCGTTCGGGATCATCGGGCACGAAGGGGAAGCGGTCCACCTTGCGGCGTAATCCGATGTCACCGCTGGGTGGATGCAACTCGAAGGTCACCGTGCGGAACTCAGTCAGGTCCGATCCGGCGCTGGTCCGGCGGTTGTCATCAAAGGTGCCCTGCCGGATCCGGTCCTGGCGGATCCGGTCCAGGTCGACGTCCACAGTCGTACGACGTGGACCGTCCGGGAAGCGATCGGACTCACCGAGCAGATCCCCACACTCATAGATCATCGTCTGGCCATCCCAGGACAGATCCGTGGTGGACTCCCCCAGGCCAGCAGCGGCGTACACATAGGCGGCATTGCAGCGGGCACTGGCCGATCGCACCAGCAACCGCCGATCCTCCGAACGCCCAATCGTGATTGGGGATCCCGACAGATTGGCCAACACCGTGGCCCCTGCCAGCGCCGCCCTTGAGCTGGGCGGGATCGGAACCCACATGTCCTCACAGATCTCCGCGTGCAGGACCAACCCGGGCAGGTCGCTGGCGGCGAACAGCAGGTCAGCACCAAAAGGCACCTGCGCACCGGCCAGCCTGATCGTGCCACCCCGTTGGTCATCACCGGGACCGAAGTGGCGGCGTTCGTAGAACTCCCGGTGGGTGGGCAGATAGGACTTTGGTACGACGCCCAACAACTCGCCGTCGTGGATCACCACCGCGCAGTTGTAGACCCGGTTGCCAAACCCGATCGGGGCACCGACCACGAGCACCGGCAGCAGGCCAGCGGATTCGCTGACCAACCTGGCAATGGCCTGTTCGACCTGCTCCAACAGGGCATCCTGCAGGAACAGGTCATCGATCGCATATCCGCTCAGGCACAACTCCGGGAAAACCGCAACGGCCACCGAGTCCGAGTGAGCCTGCCGCGCCTCATCCAGTACGGCAAGCAGGTTGGCCTCAGGGTCGGCGACCCGCACCCGGGTGGTGCAGGCAGCGACGCGCACGAAACCATGACTGTAAGCGGAGTTGAAGTCCACGGCAGTAGTCTCTCAGACTGGAGACGTCGTTGTCTGATCTCCAGGGTGATCCCAGGCGCAAAGGAATCCATGATGAGCGAAGAAACCGCCCCCTACGGCAGTGGAGCCGCCAAGCAGACCACTCCGATCCGCAAGGTGCGCACCCATCACCTGCGGGAGATGAAGGAGCGCGGCGAGCGCTTCACGATGCTGACCGCCTACGACATGTACACCGCCCAGATCTTCGATGAGGCCGGCATCGAGTTGCTGCTGGTTGGTGACAGCGCCTCCAACAATGTCTATGGCAATGAGACCTCGATCCCGGTGACCGTCGATGAGATGTTGCCGCTGACCCGGGCGGTTTCGCGCAGTGTGCAGCGCGCGATGGTGGTTGGTGACCTGCCCTTTGGTTCCTATCAGCGGTCCCCGGAGCAGGCCTATGACACCGCGGTGCGGTTCATGAAGGAGGGCGGCGCCCACTGCGTGAAGCTTGAGGGCGGGGTGGAGATGACTCCCCAGATCGAGAAGCTCACCCATGGCGGGATCCCGGTGATCGCCCACATCGGATTCACTCCGCAGAGCGAGCATGCCCTTGGTGGTTACCGGGTGCAGGGTCGTGGCGAGACCGCAGCCCGGGTGCTCGCGGACGCAAAAGCAGTCGCAGCAGCGGGAGCTTTCGCGGTGGTGATGGAGATGGTGCCCGGCGATGTGGCTGGCCAGGTCACCGCCGAGTGCGGCATCCCCACCATCGGGATCGGGGCCGGCAATCAGTGCGACGGCCAGGTGTTGGTCTGGCAGGACGCCTTCGGGCTGCGCGGCGGGAAGTTGGCCCGCTTCGTCAAGCAGTACGCCGACCTGCGCAGCACGCTGCTCAGCGCGGCTCAGGAGTACGCCGCAGACGTGCGCTCGGGCGAGTTCCCCGGCCCGGAGCACACCTTCTGATCAGTCCTGCCCTCCAGCAGGCGGCAGGTCGTCGTTCCAGTTGGGGTCCTCATCCCAGCTCTCGTTGCGTTCCCGCACCTTCTCCAGGGCACGCTCGGCGTCGGCATGGGTCGGATAGGGGCCCAACCGGTCGGCATTCTTGCACCCCTCCTCGCCCTCCACCGTCTTGTGGCGCAGGCAGTACCAGTACTCGCTCATGTGGTGAAACTACACTCAGCCGGGTGAGTCCCGTGATCCCCGGAACGATTTCGCCGCGCCGTCCGGTGCCGGCCAACATCGCGCGCCCTGAGTACGTCGACCAACCCAACCCCGCGCCGTTCACCGGTTCTGAGGTCAAGGACGCCGAAACCATCGAGAAGATGCGGATCGCCGGGAAGTTGGCCGCGCAGGCTCGCGACCTGGTTGGGGCCGCGGTGGCCCCCGGGATCACCCACGACGAACTCGACCGGATCGGCCATGAGTTCCTCTGCGACCACGGCGCCTATCCCTCAACCCTGGGTTACAAGGGATTCCCGAAGTCATTGTGCTCCAGCGCCAACGAGGTGATCTGCCACGGGATCCCCGACAGCCGGGTGATCGAGGACGGTGACATCGTCAATATCGACATCACCGCCTACATCAACGGCGTCCACGGGGACACCAACGCCACCTTCATGACCCCCGGCGTCTCTGAGGAGGTACGCCTCCTGGTCGAACGCACCCACGAAGCCCTAAACCGCGGGATCAAAGCGGTCCGTCCCGGTCGCCAGGTCAACGTGATCGGCCGGGTGATCGAGTCCTATGCCAAACGCTTCGGCTACGGCGTGGTCCGCGAGTTCACCGGCCACGGCATCGGTACGTCGTTCCACAGCGGCCTGATCATCCCCCACTACGACGACCCGCACTACAACGACACCATCAAGGCCGGGATGACCTTCACCATCGAGCCGATGCTCAATCTGGGCACTCACGAATGGGACATGTGGGAGGACAACTGGACCGTGGTCACCAAGGACCGCAAATTCAGCGCCCAGTTTGAGCACACCCTGCTGGTCACTGACACCGGAGCCGAGATCCTAACCCTGCCGTAGGCACTATTTGTCCGAGCTTTGTCCTAGCCTGTCCAAGAGCCTGAATGGATGGAGACGTCAATGTCCGGATACACAGTGATCGACTTTGAAACGACGGGTTTATCCCCCAACCATCACCATCGGGTAATCGAGGTTGGAGTTGTCTATGTAAGCGACAGCGGCGAAATTCAAGACAGTTGGAGCACCCTTGTCAACCCGAACCGGGACGTTGGCGCTACCTCAGTGCACGGAATCACTGCTGAGGACCTTTACGAAGCACCACCATTTGAAACCGTCGCCCCCTACCTGTTGCGCAGCGTGGTCGGCCGAACGATCGTGGCTCACAACGCTAGGTTTGATTTGCGCTTCTTGGAAGCCGAATTCATTCGCGCTAATATGCCACTCGAGTACCAAATCCCTGGCTTGTGCACTATGCAATGGTCGAAAAGATTCCTGCCTGGGGCGTCCCGAAAACTGAGTGACTGCTGTCTCGCCGCCGGAGTGCGCCATCAAGGTGCCCACAGCGCGCTTGGTGATGCATTAGCCACCGCTGGATTACTGGGCACCTCCATTGCTGGTTCCGGGGGTTCCCCGCCGTGGACTGATGTTCTCGATGCATCAAGTAGATATCCATGGCCGCATTTGATTGGCGACCCACCACAAATCAACCTGACGCAGCGCCTACCCGCACAATCACCAGCACCAGCAGATGCCTGGTTGGAACAGCTCACATCTTCTGTTGGCAGAGTGGATGAGCCCAGTCTGGAGGCTTACCTGGAAGTCTTGGAACGTGCACTCCTTGACGGGCATCTCTCTGCACATGAAAGAACTGAACTAATCGAGCTCGCATCCGACCTTGGATTGCAGCGGGAACAGGTTATGCAGGTTCATAAGACCTATTTGACTGCACTGGCTTCAGCTGCGTGGTCGGATGGCGTTGTCACCCAGGAAGAGTCAAACCAACTCAGTGAGATTGCGGAGCTCTTGGGAGTGTCCGAGACGCAGGCAGCGGAGATTCTGCAGCGATCTGAAGCAAATCGTTCGAGCATCAAGCTGGCTGAACTGCAACTTTCACCTGGGGATCGAGTGGCCTTCACTGGCGATTCACGCCAAACACGAGAGCGATGGGTCGCTAGGGTTGAAGCACTTGGACTCACCCATGGTGGAGTGGTCAAAGCCACTAGAGCGCTGGTCACAGCAGATCCTGATTCCTTCAGCAGTAAAGCTGAGAAGGCTCGGTCTTATGGGATTCCCATCATTACTGAGACGGCCTTTGAGAGGCTAATCTCACGAATGGAAGCAGAAAAACTGTCTCGTAGGACTTCCATTTATCGGGATGGATGAAGTCTCCCCTAAATCTAGGATCTGGGAATATTGGCTACCAGTGCACACAACCAACAGCGTTCACTCCTAAATGCCGCCAGTCGGTGAACCTCGCTGTAGTTGAACGGATGCTGGGGTCTCCCAACCTCCCTAAAGTTGTGATCAGCACCAGGCTGCCTTGCAGTCTCTAACCAAATACCTAAGGTGCAGCACCCCCGGACTCTCGAGGGTACGGATCAGGTTGAGTTCGATGTGCTCAGCAGGCATGTCTTCAAACAACCGCCTACCCTGGCCCAACAAGAACGGACGCAACTGGATGTCGATCACGTCAAGCACCCCTGCCTTCAGGCATTCCTGCGCTGTGTAGGCGCCGTGCAACAGGACGTCCCGAGGACCAGCAGCGGCCTTGGCCTGCGCGACACATGACTCGATCCCGCCTGAAATGAAGTGGACATTCGCATACGGATTGTCCGTGGGCGGATTGTGAGTGGGCACGAAGATTGGTACGCCGTTGTGGTGATCCCCACCCCAGTAGTTGGCGAACTCGCCAGTTCGCCTGCCGGTCAGTACGGCACCGGTTTCCATGCCCTCGTCAAAGACGATCTGGCTGTTTGGATCCTCCGGTCGAAAGTCACGCACATCTGCTCCACCAGGTCCGAGCCAGTCCATCAGGCGCATCCCATTGACTCCAGCAGGATTGTCCGCGTCGTCATGAGGTCCAGTGATGAATCCATCAAGTGACATCGCCATGCTCAGGATCAACCGGCCCATTGGACCACCTGCTCTTTCATCGTTGCCAAGCGAAGCAATCAGCGGGCCAATACCGGTTACTGGCACATCGGATTGGTTCTCATTCAGGGTAGTGGCATCAGGTGGTTGCGCTGGTGAGATCAAATCCAGAGGGCGGATGAGCTGGCCTATAGGCCGGGTTCTGTAACCAGGCCCCTTACGGGAACCTGGCCGGCGACCATCCATCTAGGGCTGCTGTTGCCAACAACCTCCAGCAACCTACCCGCGTACTCGGGCGGACCACCCTCAAACGCACGCTGTCTGGTCTTGCTCCAGGTGGGGTTTACCCAGCCGCCGATGTCACCACCGACGCTGGTGGTCTCTTACACCACCGTTTCACCCTTACCTGATTGCTCAGGCGGTCTGTTTTCTGTGGCACTTTCCCGCGGGTCACCCCGGGTGGGCGTTACCCACCACCTCGTCCTAAGGAGCCCGGACCTTCCTCGGTGACCCTGAGGCCAACGCGGCCGCCCGGCCAGCTCATCCACCAGCCAGTCTAGATGGAAAACCGCATGGACAGGCCACACATCCACCCACACCACTGAAAGCCGGGGTTGTGGCGGTTTGCCCGACCTTTCGACCGGAATATTCGACTGGTACTTCACGCTCTGGTATGCGACCTACTGCCACCTCGGTGAGGGGTGGGCTAGCCGTGGTCGGGCAGCACCAGATTGAACCCCAGGAGTCGCTGGGACCGGCGGCCCACCTCAATCCGGCTTACTCCCCCGGGGGCCAGGTTGGAGCGATAAACCGACTCAAGGGGCGCCCCGATGGCATCGGCAACCAGGATCTTGATCGGCGTGACATGGCTGAACACCGCGATCCGCTGACCCTGGTACGACGCCACCAACTCATCGCGGGCAACCCGGACCCGGGCCTGGGCATCCAGCAGCGAATCCCCAGTTCCACCAGCCGGCTGATCAATGGAGGCGAAGAAGGAAGCGAAGTCGTCGGGTTCGGTGCGCAGCACCTCGGCCATCTCCCGCCCCTCCCAGGCGCCGAAGTCCATCTCGACCAGACCTGGATTCTCGGTGACGGGCAGACCGACGGCAGCGGCCAGCAGGTCAGCGGATTGGCGGGCCCGGAGTACTGGTGAGGCCACGATCGCGTCGACTTCTCCGATCAGGTCCAGGGCAGTCCGGATCTGGGTGCGTCCCAACTCGGACAACGGTGGATTGGACCCGCTGAGCCCACCTGAGAAGACCTTGCCGGTGGTGTGCTCGGTGACCCCATGACGGATCAGGATCAGCTCAGTGCTCACAGGCCTGACTCTGAGGTGATCACCAGGATCCGGCCACAGTCATCACAGTGCTGGACCTCATCGCGTGGCGCCTTGGCCAGCGCCGCCAACTCAGCGGCGTTGAGCGCCAACCCACAACCCAGACACTCCTTGCGTTGCAACAACGCCGCACCCACGCCGCCCTTCTTGTCCCGAAGCCGCTCATAGTGCTCGAGCAACTCCTGCGGGAGTGATTGCGCCAGCCGATCCCGGTTGGCAGCGAGTTCGCTGATCTCCGCAGCCAGGCCGGCACGAGCCTGATCCAGGGCGGCCTGTGCCTGTGCCAGTTGGTCATCCAGCGCCGTCAGTTGTTGCTCGCCAGCCGACAGATCGGACTGGGCCTGCTCCAGGCGCTCCATGACCTCGATCTCGACATCCTCCAGGGTGGCGATCCGTCGGGCCAGGGACTCAAGTTCACCCATCATGCTCTGCAGAGCCTTGGGGTCGGAGATGGCTCCGGAATCCACCATCCCCCGGTCGCGTTCGCGGCGCGCCCGCACCTGCTCGACGTCGGCATCAGCGCGTTGTTGCTCATCGGTCAGATCGGTCACGCTGATCCGCAGATCCCGCACCTGACCCTCGACTCCGGCGCGTTGCCGCTTCAGCTCAGCCAACTGCTCAGCCTCCGGCAGTCGCTCCAGGCGATACTGGGCCGCGTTTCGCTTGGTGTCCAACTCCTGTACGTCGAGCAACAGCAGCAAGGCACTGGGATCGGTATTCAGGGCAGGCTCCTAGGCTCTGAAGGTCCACGGGTCGGTGTTGACCCTGCTAATGACGACTTCCACCCTATCCGCCAGGGCGCCTCGAAGTTTCTCCCGGAGCACCGGCAGCCACATGGACTCTGCGGCGTAATGGGCAACATCGATGACCGCGGTGGTGCTCTCCTCCCGGAACTCCGACACCGGGTGGTGGCGCAGGTCGGAGGTCACATAGGCATCAGCACCCGCTGCCCTGGCCCTGGGCAACAGGAAATCACCGGCTCCGCCACACAACGCCACCTTTGAGATCAGCTGATCGGGGTCACCGGCCACCCGGACCCCGTGAGCGGTGGGCGGCAGCACTTCACCCACCCGGGCCGCGAACTGCGCCAGGGATACAGGTGTGGCGAGTTCCCCGATCCGCCCCGACCCTCGGCCCGGCTCGTCCAGTGCGGCCAGCTCGATCACATCGAAGGCTGGTTCCTCATAGGGGTGGGCTGCCCTCAATGCCGCCAGGACCGTACGACGCTGGGCCCGTGCCGCGACCACCTCCAGGCGCACTTCCGGGACGCTTTCCAACTCCCCCACCGCGCCGATGGTGGGATTGGCCCCAGCAAGTGGCCGAAACCGGCCGGTCCCCTCGGTCTGGAAGGAACAGGAGTCATAGTCACCAATCGCGCCGGCCCCGGCCTCGGCCAGGGCCTGCCTGACCCGTTCGGCGTCGGCGATCGGCACGAAGACCACGATCTTGTCCAACGGTTCGGTCGGGTCCGCCTCCAGCGGTCGAATCCGTTCTAGTTGCAGGGCCTCAGCGATTGCCTGGGAGACACCATCGGCTGGGGCATCGGCGTTGGTGTGGGCGGTGAACAGGGCGATTCCCGATGACACCAGCAGGTGCGCCAACCGGCCCTTGGCGGTGGTGGCGGCCATCGAGTTGACGCCCCTGAGGAACAGCGGGTGGTGGCAGATGATCAGGTCCGCCCCGGCCTCCACCGCCTCATCGGCGACCGCCTGGACCGGGTCGACGGCGAGCAGGATCCGGCGTACCTCCTCGGTGGGGTCACCCAGCACCAGCCCGACCCGATCCCAGTCGTCGGCAAACCCGGGTGGATACCACTCATCGAGCAGTTCGATGACTTCTGCTAGAAGTGCCATGTGCGCGAGCGTAGTCGCGGGATGCCAGCGGGGTCAGTTGACCTGCCGCTCGCGACCCTCCCAGTACGGCGCCCGCAACTTGAACTTCTGCAGCTTGCCGGTCGCCGTACGCGCCAGGGCATCGCGGAACTCCACCGAGGTGGGTGCCTTGTAACCGGCCACCTTGGTCTTGCAATAGGCAATCAGGTCGGCTTCGGTGAGTTCAGATCCGGCGCTCTTCACGACCAGCGCCTTGATGGTCTCGCCCCACTTCTCATCGGGTACGCCGATCACGGCGACCTCCTCGACGTCTGGGTGGGAGAAGATGACGTCCTCTACCTCGATTGAGGAGACATTCTCCCCGCCGGTGATGATCACGTCCTTCTTGCGATCCATGATGGTCAGGTAGCCGTCCTCCCCGATCTGGCCACCATCACCGGTGTGGAACCAGCCATCACCAAGGGCCGCCTCGGTCTCCACTGGTTGGTTCCAGTAGCCCTCAAGGCAGACATTTGAGCGAGCCAGCACCTCACCGGATTCGGAGATCGACAGGGTGGTGCCGATCGAGGGTTGGCCCGCGCGCATCAACCTGGTGGCTCGCTCCTCGGGGCTCAGCTCGTCCCATTCGGCGCGGCTGCGGTTCACGGTCAACAATGGCGAGGTCTCGGTCAGGCCATAGATCTGGATGAACTCCCAACCCAGTTCGGTCTCGATCCGGGCAATCGTCTTGCTCGGTGGGGGCGCGCCGGCCACCACGATCCGGACCCGGTCACGACCGGGGATCTCCCCCTGCCAGTCCTTTGAGGCCTCCAGGATCGCGGCCACCACTGCTGGCGCAGCACACATCAGGGTGACCCCATGCTGCTCCACCCGACGCAGGATCTCGGCCCCATCAACCTTGCGGAGTACGACGTGCCTGGCGCCCAACCCGGTCATCGCGAAGGGCATCCCCCAGCCATTGCAGTGGAACATCGGCAGCGTGTGCAGGTAAACATCGCGGTCGGTGCAACCCAGGTGCAGGGCCATGGTGATCGCATTGGTCCAGATGTTGCGGTGAGTGATCTGCACGCCCTTGGGTCGGGCGGTGGTGCCGGAGGTGTAGTTGATCGCGGCGGTGGCATTCTCGTCGCTCTGCCAGGGCTGGGGCTCGACATCGTGCAGGTACATCTCGGTGTCGTCCTCACCGATGATGAACTTGTGCTCGCACTCCACGTCGGCGAGGTGGTCCTTGAGTTCCGGATCGACGTAGAGCACCCGGGCACCGCTGTGCTCGACGATGTAACGCACTTCCTCGGCCGAAAGCCGGAAGTTGATCGGCACGATCACCCGACCATAGCCACACACCCCGAAGAAGGCATTGAACAGGCGACCGGAGTTCTGGGACACATAGGCCACCCGCTCCCCCGGACCCACTCCGAGTGAGTCCAGTTTCGCGGCCTGGGCGCGGGCCAGTTGCCCCACCTGGGCATAGGTGACCTCACCCAGTGAGGGTGCGGGTTGGTCCGGCTCATCAACCAATCCGATCCGCTCGCCGTAGACCGCGAGGGCCCGGGCCAGAAAATCCATGGCTGAAAATGGGACGAACATGAGCACCTCCAGGTTGTGTGTGACAGGCACCACATTATGCGCTGGCAGGTGGAAGGCGCAGTGAACCCTCAGGGTTTTGCGTTGCTGTGTCCCTGCCAGGCGTTCATCAGGACCAGGAGCACACCCACTGCCGCCGAGATTGCTCCCACTCCCCGCAATAACCCGACCATGTCGTCAATGCCCCAGAAGGAGAGGGCAAAGCACACGATGGCAATCGCAAAGGGGATCATGGATCTACGCAGGCCGACCAGGGCTCCTTGCTTGGCCGAGTTCACGCATCGGCTCCTTCCTGGGCCACCCCGCGCATAGCGGTGGGGTCATCGATGCGGTATCTGGCAAAGGCCTCACTGACCAGTTCAGCCTTGATCTCACCCCGGGCAGCCAACGCCTGTAGCGCCTGTACGACGATGCTCTCGGCATCAACCTGGAAGAAGCGCCGCGCTGCTGCGCGGGTGTCGGCAAAGCCATAGCCGTCGGTGCCAAGCACGTGGTAATCCCCCGGTACCCATTGCGCAATCTGCAGGGGTACGGCGCGCTGGAAGTCGGTCACCGCAACGATCGGACCAGCCGCATCAGCCAGTTGACTGGTCACGAACGGCGTCGGCCGGGGCTGGTCGGGATGGTTCAGCCAGGTCTTCTCACACTCGATCGCTTCCCTGGCCAACTCATTCCAGGAGGTCACCGACCACAGATCAGCGCTGACTCCCCACTCCTGGTCCAGCAACTCCTGGGCCTTCTGGATCCAGGGCAGAGCCACACCCGATGCCAGCAGTTGCACGCGTGGGCGCTCGCCGTTGGCAGCGGCGGTGTCAAAGCGGTAGATGCCCTTGAGCAGCGCCGACACGTCCAGGCCCTCGGGTTGGGCGGGCTGGGCGATTGGCTCGTTGTAGACGGTCACATAGAAGACGACGTTCTCGCCCTGGGGATGCTCCGGGGTGGATCCGTACATCCGGTTCATGCCCGACTGCATGATGTGGGCCACCTCGTAGGCGAAGCCGGGGTCGTAGTGCACCACCGCCGGGTTGCTGGCAGCCAGCAGCGGAGAATGCCCATCGGCATGCTGCAGGCCCTCACCGGTCAGCGTGGTCCGACCCGCTGTGGCCCCGATCAGGAAGCCACGAGCCATCTGGTCGGTCATCGCCCAGATGAAGTCACCGATGCGCTGGAAACCGAACATCGAATAGAAGATGAAGAAGGGGATCATCGGCTCGCCATGCGTGGCGTACGCCGACCCGGCCGCGGTCGCCGAGCACAGCGCGCCGGCCTCGGAGATGCCCTCGTGCAGCATCTGCCCGTCGGTGGCCTCGCGCCATTTCAGCAGCAGGCGCCGGTCCACGGATTCGTACTGTTGCCCACCCGGGTTGTAGATCTTGGCGGTCGGGAACATCGAGTCCATCCCGAAGGTGCGGTATTCATCCGGTGCGATCGGCACGATCCGCCGGCCGATCTCCTCATCCTTCATCCAGTCCCGCAACTGGCGCACCAGCGCCATCGTGGTGGCCACCTTGGCGTTGCCCGACCCGACCAGCAGGTCGGCGTACATCTCATCGCCGGGCACCTTGAGTGCCCGTGGTCGCACCACTCGACTGGGCAGCGGCCCACCCAGGGCACGTCGCCGTTCCATCATGTACTGGATCGCCTCGGAGTCCGGCCCCGGATGGAAGAAGGGTGCGGTCTTATCAGAGTGATAGCGATCCTCAATGTCGCGATCACTCATCGGCAACCGCAGCCGATCCCGGAACTTCAGCAGCGACTCCAGGTTGAGCTTCTTCATCTGGTGGGTGGCATTGCGCCCCTCCAGGGCCTCGATGCTCCACCCCTTTACGGTGTGGGCGAGGATCACCGTGGGTTGGCCGACATGTTTGGTGGCGGCGTCGAAGGCGGCGTACACCTTGCGGTAGTCATGTCCTCCACGGGGTAGTTTCTCGATCTGCCGGTCGGTCATGTGCTCCACCATCTTGCGAAGCCGGGGATCCGGCCCGAAGAAGTGCTCGCGGTTATAGGCGCCGTCCTCGACCGAGAAATTCTGGAAGGCCCCATCAGGAGTCCGGTTCATCTGATTGACCAGGACACCGTCCACGTCGCGGGCGAGCAGGTCATCCCACTCGCGCCCCCAGATCACCTTGATCACATTCCAGCCGGCACCTCGATAGAGCGTCTCCATCTCCTGGATGATCTTGCCGTTGCCCCGCACCGGCCCGTCGAGTTGCTGCAGGTTGCAATTGATCACGAAGACCAGGTTGTCGAGTTCCTCGCGTGGGGGCAGGTTGATTGCGCCCAGCGATTCGGGTTCACCCATCTCGCCGTCACCGAGGAAGGCCCAGACCCGCTGCTGGCTGGTGTCCTTGATCCCGCGGTTGTGCAGGTAGCGGTTGAACCGGGCCTGGTAGATGGCGTTCATGGCGCCCAGGCCCATCGAGACCGTGGGGAATTCCCAGAAGTCAGGCATCAGCCTCGGGTGTGGATAGGACGGCAGCCCCTGGTGCGGGCCGTGCTGCACTTCCTGGCGGAAGTTGAGCAGTTGGGTTTCGGTGAGTCGGCCTTCCAGGAAGGCCCGGGCATAGATGCCCGGTGAGGCATGTCCCTGGAAGAAGATCTGATCACCACCACCGGGGTGGTCCTTACCCCGGAAGAAGTGGTTGAAGCCGACCTCGTACAGGCTGGCTGCTGACTGGTAGGTGGCGATATGGCCTCCGACCTCCAGCCCGGGACGGTTGGCATCGGAGACCATCACCGCGGCATTCCACCGGATGTAACTGCGGATCTGGCGTTCGATGTCCTCATCCCCGGGAAACCACGGCTCCTGGTCCGGCGGGATGGTGTTGATGAAGTCGGTGCTGCGCAGATCTGGAAGGCCCACTGCCTTCTCCCGGGCGCGTTCGAGCAGTCTGAGCATCACATACCGGGCCCGATCCTGACCACGCTCGGCAACCAGGGCCTCGAAGGAGGACAACCAGTCCTGGGTTTCGTCCGGGTCGATGTCCGGGAGCTGGCTGGAGGTGCCAGCGTGGATCACCGGTCGGGGCGGCACTAGCGGATCGGGATGGCTGGATGTGGAATCGCTCTCGCTCACCCCTCCATCGTGACACCTGATCCCAGCAAATGGAATTTACTGGACAGTAGGCCTGTTTTGCTTGCCAAGTAGGTCAGATTTGGAGTGGACTACCCCTGACATCACCGACTGGAAGCGAGGAAACACGGTGAATCCGAGCGCAGCAAGCGCGGATAACCAGATCGGATCCCGACTGGGCCTGTCCAAGGGCATGGTCGTTCAAGAGCTGGGCTGGGACGACGACGTTGATGACTCGGTGCGTGAGGCCATCGAGAACACCATTGATGCAGATCTGGTTGACGGGGACCACGGAGATGTCGTGGACACCGTGCTCCTGTGGTGGCGGGACGGGGACGGCGACCTGGTCGACGCCCTGGTCGACACCCTGACCGACCTGGTGGGTGGCGGCACGGTTTGGCTGTTGACCCCAAAGGTGGGCCGCCCCGAAGCCGTTGATCCATCAGAGGTGACCGAGGCTGCCCCCATCGCCGGACTGTCCACCACCACTACCTTCCCGGTGAGCACGGATTGGACGGCCACTAGATTGGTGGCACCAAAGCACCGATAAGGGAGGTTCCATGACGGACCTGAGCCCATCTGGAATTCGGGGACTCGGACAGAAGGCTGCCGCTGAAACGCTGCGCCAGGCGCGCATGGTCAAGACCATGGCGATTGCCGGGGTGATCAGACCCCACCATCCAGTGCGGCTGACCCACGCGGCCAGAGCGATCATCGATCAGGGCATCGGATTCGCCGGCGGCATCGGCGCCCAGGCTGCCCTGAACCCTGATCACACTGCCCTGATTGATGAGTTGGGCTCGCTGACCTGGAAACAGATCGACCAGCGTTCGACCCGCTTGGCCAACGCCCTGGCCCATCTGGGCGTTTCAGAGCAGGACAGCATTGCGGTGTTGTGTCGCAATCACCGCTACTTCCTGGAGGTGTCCACAGCAGCCTCCAAACTGGGCGCGGACATCCTCTACCTCAACACTGCCTTCGCAGCTCCCCAATTGGCTGAGGTCTGCGCCCGCGAGGAACCCTCATTTGTGGTGCATGACCAGGAGTTCACTGAGTTGATGGACAACTCCGGGATCTCCCAGTCCCGGATCCTGGCTTTCGTGGATGACCCAACCGAGGCTGAACTTCCCACCGTGGAGACCCTGATCGCCACTGGTTCCACCAGAAAACTGCCCAAGGCACCCAGGTTGTCCCGACCAATCATCCTGACCTCCGGCACCACCGGAACCCCGAAGGGCGCTCCGCGTTCTGAGGCAGGTCTGGATGGCGCGGTGGCGTTGTTGTCCGGAATCGCCTTCCGTGCCAACGGGATCACCCACATCGCCGCACCGGTGTTCCACACCTGGGGTTGGGCGCATCTGAACCTGGCCATGCTGCTCAACTCCACGATGGTGCTGCACCGCCGTTTCGACCCCGAAACCTGTCTGGAACTGTTGCGCAAGCACCGGTGCGACACCCTGGTGGTGATCCCGGTGATGCTGCAGCGGATCCTGGCCCTGCCCGAGGAGAAGTTGCGGGGTGACTGGTCCTTCCTGAAGGTGGTGGCCGCATCGGGTTCCGCGCTGCCGGGCAACCTGTGCCTGGAATGGATGGACACCTTCGGGGACAACCTGTTCAACACCTATGGCTCCACCGAGGTCGCCTGGGCCACCATGGCCGGCCCGAAGGATCTCCGGTTGGCCCCTGGCACCGCCGGCCGCCCGCCGTACAACACCGTGGTGCGACTGTACGACGAGCACGGACAGCCCACCCCGAAGGGCGAATCCGGGCGCATCTTCGTGGGCAACTCGATGCTCTTCGGCGGCTACACCGGCAAGGAGGGCGGCCACAAGGAGATGATTGATGGGTTGATGTCATCTGGCGATGTCGGCCGCTTCGACAACCACGGGCTGCTCTTCGTGGAGGGTCGCGATGACGAGATGATCGTCAGTGGCGGGGAGAACGTCTTCCCGGCCGAGGTGGAGAACGCCCTGGCCCGCCACTCCTCGGTGCACGAGGCAGCCGCCATCGGGGTGCCGGACCATGAGTTCGGTCAGCGGCTGCGAGCCTTTGTGGTGACCGTCGATGAGGTCTCCGAGGATGACCTGAAGGCATGGGTCAAGCAGCAACTGGCCCGCTACAAGGTGCCCCGCGAGATCATCTTCCTTGAGGAACTCCCCCGCAACGCGACCGGAAAGATCCTCAAGCGCGAACTCAAGGAGTATGACTACTCGTGAGCCTGGAAATCGGCAGCCGGGCTCCCGACCTAATCCTTCCCGATCAGCACGGTGCGGAGTTCTCACTGGCGTCGCTGAGGGGTCACAAGGCAGTCCTGTTGGTGTTCTACCCATTCGCCTTCTCCGGAGTCTGCAATGGCGAACTCACCGGCTTTCGTGACCACCTGGAGAAGTTCGAGACCGAGCACACCACCATCGCCGCAATCTCGTGCGATCCAATGTTCTCGCTGCGTGCCTATGCCGACCGCGATGCACTGTTCTTCCCGCTATTGAGCGACTTCTGGCCACATGGGGAGGTGTCCCGGACCTTCGGTGTCTTCGACGAACAAATGGGCTGCAGCACCCGCTCGTCGTACGTCATCGATGCTGAGGGCGTGGTGCGTTGGGCGCTCCACTCACCAATGGGAGTGGCCCGGGATCTGGACGAGCAGGCCAACCAATTGGCCCAGGTCGTCTAGTCCATTCAGACTATTAATGCGTAAACCTATGGCGCAGATCGAAAAGTTAGGTAATGCTTGACTCATCGCGATCGCTGGTGACCCGAGACGCCAGCGGTCGCGATTTCCAATTCCCCGGAGGTTTCCCCTAGTCTTTCCCCGGTTCCGGATATTCGGAACCCACGGGCGTATAGCTCAGCGGTAGAGCACTGGTCTTACAAACCAGCGGTCGCAGGTTCGATCCCTGCTGCGCCCACCAAGCCGGTCACCTCAACCCGCGTGGTCGGCCACCCACTGCTTGGTGAACTCCGCTTCGGCTCGGATCTGCTCCAGTGCCTGGCCGCCGGCGAAATCAGCGATCTTCCCGCCAATCAGCGGGATGTTCACCTTCACCTCACCAATCACATGGTGGATGCAACCCCCATCAGTGGGCTCCAACCGCAGAGTGCCGCCAGTGCTGCTGGGCACTCCGACCGCCTCAGCATCCCAGGTGCCCGAGCGGCTACCATCGGCGTCGCTGGCGCCCCACTTCTCGGTCTGGATGATGGTGTTCTCCGGCTTGAGCACCTTCTTGGCAAAACCGGGGACATTCATCGAGACCACCCGGCGCACCACGAGATGCTGACCCCCCGATGAGGTGTCATTGGTCTTGATCTCTGCTTCATTGGAGCCAATCGCGGCATATTTGGACTCAATGAACTCCGGGTCCGCGAAGATCGCGAAGACCGTCTCGACGTCGGCGGGATACTCATATTTTTCGTGGAAACGCATGGATCGATTATTTACCCAAACGGTCCCGATTGTCCCTACCTGGGCACCGGATTGTTCCGCGGATTGGTTACAGTCCCTGACGTGACACCTGATGCTGCCCTGGCCGAGATTGCCAGACTTGTCGAACTGATCACCGACACCAATGCTGCCCGGGTTCAGCCGGACAGTGCCTTTGTGGCTGACCTGGACGTGGATTCACTATCCATGGTGGAAATCCTGGAAGGTCTGGAACAAAGCCATGGGCTGGTACTCACCCCGGCTGAAGTCGCCGGGATCAAGAAGGTCAGCCACCTGTTGAAGCTACTGGTGGCCCGAGCAGAGTGACTCCCCCGGGCGCCTGGGCCCTCCCAAGATGGGTCCAGACGCCCCCGGGTCACACCACTTTGTGCATCCAACGCACCGGAGCGCCCTCACCGGCGTAGCGGAAGGTCTCCAACTCGTCATCCCAGGCCCGACCCAGTAGCCGGTCGATCTCCAGTTCCAGAGTGGTTTCGCCCAGCGCGGTCTTCACCACGGCAGCCTTGAGCCGGTCCTCGGGGATCATGATGTCCCCATGGATGCCGGTCACGGCATGGAAGACGCCCAATCTGGGGGTGTAGGCGTACCTGGCTCCCTCCGTCTGAGAGGTGGGCTCCTCAGTTACCTCGAAACGCAGGTGCTCCCAGCCCCGCAGAGCGCTGGTGATTGCCGCTGCGGTGCCGGTTTCGGCGAGATAGGAGAGTTCGGCCCGATAACTGCCCGCCTGGGCTGGTTGTTCGATCCATTGCAGATTGGGGGCAGCCTGAAGTACGCCCCCAATGGCCCATTCGATGTGCGGGCACAGCGCAGAGGGCGCCGAGTGGATGTAGACAACACCACGAGTCGCTGATTTGCTCATCACAGACCTCCAGTCTCCTAGCTCCGGCGTGAGTTACGCCTTCCCCAGCGGTCTCTGCGGAGCGAACCAGATGTCTATGTGACGATTGTGAACTTGTGTTGCCTATTGTGACCCACTGGTGGTCATTTGGCCAAGGAACCCGCCCGGATCAGGTGGTTTTCTTGGCACTGCCAGCCGTCGCACGCGGCCCCAGCACCAAGGTCTTCTCCAGGACCTCGGTGGCCAGGCCGAGACCACCCAGATGGGACTCACCCTTGATCTCGGTGAACTTGGCGTTGGGCAGCCGCTCGGCCATGTGCTCCCCGTGGCGGAAGGGGACGATGTGGTCAGCATCCCCATGCCACCAGTGCACCGGAACCTTGATGTCCTCCAACTCAAAGCCCCAGTGCCTGGTGAACAGGATGATGTCCGAGAGCGGGGCGCTGATCTGGAACCTGGAACCATTGAGCAGGTCATCCAGGAACATGGCCCGGAACTCCGGTCGACCGAGCAGTGCCTTGTCACCCGCTGGCTGGATGGCCGCATAGCCATCCAAGAACTTGCCAGCGGCTGGTTTGACCAGGCGGATCGCCTGGGCCAGCACCACACCGAGCGGGACCCGGGCCAGGGACAGCAACGGAGCTGCGTAGGGAGCGATCTCGATGATGCCACCGCGGATGGCGTCCTCCCCGATCGTGGGGGCAACGCCGCCGATCACACCGACGCCGTGGATCCGATCGGGGAACGCGGCACCGGCAGCAAGAGCGTAGGGGCCACCGCCAGAAAGGCCGACCACATGCGCCTTCTCAATGGCCAGCACCTCCATCAACCGCTCGAGGTCACCGGTCCAATCAAGGACGTTGTCATAGAGGTAGGGCGTGGAGGAACCGATGCCGGGTCGGTCCACCCCAATGATCCGGATGTCGTGCTCGTGGGCATAGGCACGGGCCTCGAAGGGGATCTGGCGACGGGCACCCGGGGTGCCGTGCATCCAGATGACGGCGTTGCCGCGCGGTGCGCCGTACTCGGCGAATGAGAGCCGGCGGGCGTCACGGACTGCTACTGAGCCCTCAAGACGGGGACGATCAGGACGTCTACTCATGGGGCAGATTCAACCACTATTCGACGGACCAGACACAATGGCGTTCATGGAATGGGTCCTGTTGGGCATCTCGTTGGCGCTGATCCTGGCCTGTGGGGTGTTTGGCGCGGCCGAGTACTCCCTGGTGGCCGTGGACCGGACAACAGTGGAGAAGGCGGTCGAATCCGGCGATCGCCGGGCCCGTGGGGTGCTGGCTGCGTTGCGCACCCTGTCCACCCAACTCTCCGGCGCCCAGATTGGGGTCACCCTGACCAACCTGGCCATCGGTTTCCTGGCCGAACCAGCGCTGGCCACCCTGCTGGCTCCACCCCTGACTGCGCTGGGGCTGCCCTCGGGTTGGGTACCGGTGGTCTCGGTGACGGTGGCGGTGGTGGTGGCCACCATTCTGACCATGATCCTGGGTGAGTTGGTGCCCAAGAAACTGGGCATCGCCATCCCGATGCAGGTGGCAGTGGCGACCCAGGCATTCATCCGCCATTTCACCTGGTTGATGACCTTCCCGATCAAGGCCCTCAATGGCTCGGCGAATGCGGTGGTGCGGGCCATGGGCATTGAACCCCAGGAGGAACTGCGTTCTGCGCGCACCTCTGAGGAACTTGCCTCCCTGGTCACCCGCTCTGCCACCGAGGGCACCCTGGACTCCCGGACCGCCGAACTGGTGGAACGTTCGGTCGCCTTCGGCCCCCGCACTGCCGGGGAGATCATGACCCCCCGGTTGCAGATGGCCAGCCTGCAGGCCACCGACACCGCCGAGGACGTCATTGCCCTGACCGTGAGCACCGGTTTCTCCAAGTTCCCGGTGATCAAGGGCACTGCGGACACGATCATCGGCGCCTGCCACGTCAAACAAGCAGTGGCGATCCCCCGGGCCCAGAGGGCCACCACCACGGTTCGGGATCTGATGGTGGAGGCCACCGTCGTTCCCGAATCGTTGCGCCTGGACCCGCTACTGGCCCTGTTGCGCGGTCAGGGATTCCAACTCGCGGTGGTCTCTGACGAATACGGCGGCACTGCCGGAGTGGTCACCCTGGAGGACGTCGTCGAGGAGATCGTTGGCGAGATCGCCGACGAGCACGACCGCAGCGCCTCCCGACTGCGCCAACGACCGGATGGTTCCTGGATCGGCTCCGGGTTGTTGCGGCCCGACGAGGTCTCCGAGGCCACCGGGATCCACCTCCCCGAGCACGAGGCCTACGACACCATCGCCGGACTCCTGGTCAAGGAATTGGGCCGGATCCCCGAGCGCGGTGACCGGGTCTCGATCCCACTCCCACAGGAACTCAGCGACGAGGATGAGGAGCGGCCCGAGGAGTACGCCGTACTGCGGGTGGAACGGATGGACGGCCTTCGGGTCGACCGGATCTCGATCCGCCACGAGGTCACCGCTGCCGGGGGTGATCCGGCATGAGTTCGACCTCATCCCTTGTCCTGGGCATCGTGCTGTTGCTGGGCAACGCCTTCTTCGTGGCCAGCGAGTTCGCGATGGTTTCCGCCCGCCCCTCCAAGGTGGAGCCGATGGCAGCCAATGGTTCCCGGCTGGCCCGAACCACCCTGAAGGCGATGGACCAGCTCTCCTACCTGATCGCGGCCGCCCAGTTCGGGATTACGGTTTGTTCCCTGGGCCTGGGCGCGATTGCCGAACCCGCACTGGCGCACCTGATCGAACCGGCTGCTCATGCCGTGGGACTGCCCGATTCCTGGCTGCACCCGGTCGCGTTGAGCATCTCGATGCTGATCGTGATCTACCTGCACGTGGTGCTGGGCGAAATGGTGCCCAAGAACGTGGCCCTGGCCGGACCGGAACGATCCGCAATGATCTTTGGTCCCCCGATGCTGGCCCTGGTGACGGTGCTCAAACCCCTGGTCCTCTTCCTGGACTGGGTCGCAGACCTGTGCATCAAGCTGCTCCGGGTGGAACCCCGCAGTTCGATGACGGCGGCCTATACCCGCGAGGAGGTGGGCGCCTTCGTGGACGAGTCCCGCGCCGAAGGACTGCTGGAACAGGGAGAATACGAGCGGCTCTCCGGTGCCATCGGGTTCACCACCCGGGCGGTCAGCGAGATCGCGATGCCGCTGGCCCAACTTCACGTCGTACGCCGTGGGGCCCGGGCCGACGAGGTCGAGCAGGCCTGTGCCGCCACGGGATATTCCCGCTTCCCGGTGGCAGATGACGAGGGTGAACTGATTGGTTACCTGCACATCAAGGACACCCTTCAGGTGGATCCACATGGCCGGGCCCGAGCGATCGAGGACAAGTGGATCCGACCATTCGCCAGCGTTCGCCCCAGCGACACCCTGGTGGACGCCCTGAAAACCCTGCAGGCAAAGGGAGCCCATATGGCCCGGGTGGTCGATGACGCCGGTGTCGTGATCGGCGTGGTCACCCTGGAGGACGTGATCGAGGAGTTGGTCGGAGAGATCCGCGACGCAGCCCACGCCGAGGGTCACTGAGCCTCACCGCTCAGTCCAACGCAGCCAGTCTCTGCGTGGATCCGGCAATGAAGACATGTTCGGTGTTACGCAACTTCTTCACCTGGCCGACCTTCTCCCCTGCTGGTGAGTGGATCCCGATCTGGGCTCCTACATAGCGCTTGTAGTCGAAGTCCAGAACCCGCACCTCCTCACGCCCAGCGGCTTCCAGCAACTGGACCATTTCCGCACGGGAGATCCAGGACTCATCGTTGTAGGACACCACCAATACCTCGGCCCTGACCCGCTTGACCAGGTCGGCAAAGGACGCCGCCATGGTGGCCTTGGCGTTGAACACACTCCGGGTTTCCTGATCCCGGGCATCCACTCGCTTGCAGGCCACCCCGTAATGCTCGGGGTGGTCCCACCGGATCAGGGTCTCCCAGACGTGATAGTTGGTGAAGTAGCGGTGCTGGTTGTACGGCGGATCCAGGTAGGCCAGGTCCACCTCGGGGAGCTCATCTACCACCCGCATTGCATCTCCCTGCACGGCGGCGCCGGGACCAGCCAGGAGTTCGGGTGCTTTCAACTCCAGATCCCGATAGGAACGCGGGGACCATTGCTTCAGGTAGGCCATCTGCAATCCGGTGGTGGAGTCGACCCGATCCGCAGCCAACAACAGACTGGTCAGCAGGATCGGCCGCAGCCAACCATCGGGGTGGCTGCTTTCGATCTCCTCGCGGATCGCGTCGATCCGGCGGCCATTGTGTGGTTGGAAATAGCGCGAGGTGGTGCAGAAGGTCTCGGTGACATAGCCAGCCACACCCGGCAGCGCGTTCAGCCGCTCCAGTTCATCAGCCAACTCAACCTGGTCGATCTGCTCGACATCGGTGGCCACATAGCAATCAGCGAGCACCTTGCTGTAGGAGGCCAGATCCACCCCAGTGGTGTGGATCCCCCGCCGCTTGAACTCCTGGGCGACCCGGGTGGTTCCGGTAAACAGGTCCACCGCCGTTTCAGCACCAGACGTGGTTGCGAGTTCACCAAGCACTGGCACCAACAACCGCTTGGACCCGAGGTACTTGATCACTCCTCGGTCGACTCCGGTCGCCCCTGTGCGGACTGCTTTTGGGCTCGGCGAGCGGCATCACGGATCTCGAACAACTCAGTGGCAAAAGTGCCGATGGAGCCGGTGATCTGACGGACCGAGCCGACCACTGCACCGGTCACCTCCAGCACCAATCGGGCGCCAGCATCAACTGACTGCTGGACTGCGTCCTTGCCGATCTCCGCTTTACCGATCTCGTCCTTCATGCCCCCATCCTCACGCGGCGAGCAGGTCTCCGCCAACCTGGTCTTGCAATTCGGTCTTCCGGCCGCGCCCGGGGAGGGCGAGTTTGAAGATCTTGGCGAACACGCTGCCGAGTTGTTTGGGCAACGAGCCAGTGTTGTAGGGCAGGCCATAACGCCGGCAGATCTCCCTGACCTCGGTGGCGATCTCCGGGTAGCGTCGGGCGGGCAGATCAGGGAACAGATGGTGCTCGATCTGGTGGGAGAGGTTGCCGGTCAGGACGTGGAATAGGGAACCACCGGTCAGATTGGCTGAGCCCAGCAGTTGTCGGTAATACCAATGCCCCTTGGACTCCTGGCCGTTCTCATCCAGGCATTCCGCTTCGGTGAAGCTCTCGACCCCGGCCGGGAAGTGACCGCAGAAGATGATGTTGAAGGCCCAGATGTTTCGGGCCAGGTTGGCAGTGGCATTCCCAACCAGGGTCAGTGGGAACAAGGGGCCAGTGAGTGCTGGGAAGAGCAAATAGTCCTTGAGTAACTGGCTGCGGTACTTGGCCAACAAACCCGCATGGAGTTTCTTGGTATCCGCCCAGGTCTTCTCCCCTGACCAGATCCGATCCACCTCAAGGTCATGCAGGGAGACCCCCCACTCAAAGAGCAGCATCAGCCCGAACGCAATCACCGGGTTGGCCAGGTGATGGGGTCGCCATTCCTGGTCCTCATCCATCCGCAGGATCCCGTAGCCGATATCGCGGTCCTTGCCCAGGATGTTGGTGTAGGTGTGGTGGATGTAGTTGTGGGAGTACTTCCACTGCTCGCTGGGGCAGGCGTTGTCCCACTCGAAGATGCGCGAGTTCAGGCCGGGATCACCCATCCAGTCATACTGGCCGTGCATCACGTTGTGGCCGATCTCCATGTTGTCCAGGATCTTCGAAACCGATAGCGCTGCTACGGCGAGTGGCCAGGCCGGCGGCAGATAGAACAGGGTCCGACCGGCGACCTCGAAGCCGCGCTGGGCGGCCACCACTTTGCGGATGTATTCCGCATCCTCCTCCCCGATTTCGGCTATCACCCGGTGCCGAATCCGATCCATTTCCGCACCGAACTCGGCGAGTTGCTCGTTGGTTGGTTTGCTGGCATTCATTTCCTACTCCTCAGAGGTTGATGGTGCAGTCGCTGATTGGGGCACTGACGCAGATCCGGATGTCCTCATCAGGAAGATCGCTCCGCGCACCAGTGAGCACGTTGCGCACTTGCCCTGTTGGCTTGTGGGACACGCAGGAGAAGCAGATCCCCATCCGGCAACCGGAATCGGGGCTGAGCCCGGCTGCCTCGGCCTGCTCCAGGATCGGGGCACCGGTGTTCTCCACCTCGATGCCGGACCGGTCGAACCGAAGCGTGCCGCCTGCTGTGGTCGGGGGTTGGGTCGGCACCTGGAAATACTCAACGGCAAGGTTTGGACTCCCGGCATAGGTCTCCTGCACCAGTTGGATCAATCCGGATGGCCCGCAGGCGAAGGTGCTGGTTTCGGCGAAGCCCGGGACCAACTCACGCAGGTGCGCCTCGGTGAACAGGTCATCGCCGTAATGGAGCCGGACCTCGACACCGTTGTCGGCCTGACCAATCGCCGCGAGTTCAGCTGCGAAGATCTGATCCTCAACCGATCGGGCAAAGTGCAGGAAGAGCACCCGACGGCCAGCGTGGGCGTCGTACCCATCGCGCAGCAGGGTGCGCACCATGGACATCAGAGGCGTTATCCCGGACCCCCCGCTGATCAGGATCAGCGGATGTGGGCTCGGAGTGGCTGGCGAACCGGGCAGGGTGAAATCACCCTCAGCCTGACTCAGATGCAGCAATTGCCCGGGCTTGGCCCGCACCAGCCGCCGAGAGACCTGCCCTGCATCGTTGGCGCGGATGGTCAGGGTGAAGTTGCCCCCACGATCACTGGCTGCCGAACTGATCGAGAAGCATCGATTCATCCGTCTGGATCCGGGAATTTCCAGGCCGACGGTCACGTGCTGGCCAGCAAGGTGCCCGCGCCAGGTGCTGGTTGGTTGCACCTCCAGAGTGGCGACCGGAGCAAACGGACTGCTGGGATTCTCCCTTTTCACCGACACGACCCGCCCCCGGACATCGGCGGCAGCCCACAACGGGTTGATCAACTCAAGGTAGCGGTCCACACCGTGCGGGGCCGCCATGGCAGATACGGCGCGGGAGCGAAGTATTGTGGTGGCGATATTCATCAGCACCTCCTATTTCAGTGAACGTCTGTTCACTCAACTATTCAGGCCATCAGCATCAAAGGTCAAGAGAATGCGTTTGTGAGCCCGATCACCGGTCGGGATATGGTGTACGGATGAACACCGAGGAGGCTGAGCCCGGGAGTCGCCAGCAGCGCAAGGAGCGCACTCGGCAGGCGATCCTGGACAGCGCCCTGGCACTTTGCGCCACCGAACCACTGGCAGCAGTGTCGCTGCGCACCATCGCCAAGGAGGTCGGGATCGTGCCCACCGCCTTCTACCGGCACTTCGCCTCGATCGATGATCTCGGCCTGGCCCTGTCTGACCAGGGAGCCGGAGCCATCCGTGACCTGATTGCCCGCACCAGCGCCCGCGCGCGAGCCGCTACCGACCCAATCGTTGAGGCCGTCGACGCCCTGCTCACGACGACCGGGCCGAATTCTGAGTTGATCGGCTTTGTGACCAGAGAGCGATGGTGCGGCATCGAGGTGGTTCGCGATCGGATCAATCACGAATTGGATCTGATCACCCGGGAACTGGCCACCGATTTAGCCAGAATCCCCCCGGCCCAGCGCTGGCCCACAGACGACTTGTTGGTGGTTGCGGATCTATGCCTGTCACTCGGACTTGGGACGGTTCAGCAGATTGTCACCGGACACCCTGCACCGGTGCAGCGGCAAAGACTGGAAAAGCAGATCCGGATGCTCTTGGTCGGCACCCGAAATTGGCACTCCTCATGACACACTCCCTGTCATGAGGTCTCATTGCGCTTTGTATGTCGACGCCGGCTACCTGCTGGCCTCTGCTGCCACTTTGATGACTGGGACCTCATTGCGCAGCGGCATCAACGTCAACCACGACCGACTGATCAAGGGCCTCGTCGAGCAGGCCGAGGAATCATCTGGACTGCCACTTCTCCGGGTGAACTGGTATGACTCTGCCCCGCGCGGCATTCCGGATGAGACCCAGAACCGGATTGGCCTACTCCCCCGCGTCAAACTCCGCCTGGGCCGAATCGGCTGGGATGGGGAACAAAAGGGAGTTGATCTGCGCATCGGCCTGGACCTGGTCGCCCATGCCCGCAACGGAGCAGTGGATGCGATCTATCTGGTTTCTGGTGATGACGACCTCACCGAGGCGGTGGAGGAAGCGCAGGGGCACGGCGTACAGGTGATCGTGCTGGCCGTGCCCAATCAACAAGGTCGCCCCAATGCTGTCAGCCGGCATTTGCAGCGTGAGTCCGACGGCCTGGAGATCATTGATCGCGACACCATTGAGCAAAACGTGGTCCGCGCAGCCGTACCAGCCAAGGTCACCCAGGTTGCGGAAACCAGTCCCCCCGAGACCATCGCAACCAAGCCGACCACTCCCTCGCCAGCACTGCTGGCCGGCCGAAAGCCAACTCCCCAACCGGCACCTGTCGCCACCCGGCGACCGGAGGTGCAGATCGTCTACTCCTCAGCAACCGGGATCGGCGGCTCCTTTGCGGACCCACACCTGGCCACGCCTGATGACCACCTGGAGAGTCAGATCGCCAGGGTGGTCGACAAGGTGCTCGACACCTATCTGCGCGGCGCGGGACCGGCAGAACAGGCGAGTCTGACCATGGCCCGGCCATTGATACCCCGCGAGGTGGATCGGGCCCTGCTCCATGATCTGTGCGAGGTGCTGGAGACCTTCGATCTCAACGATGCCACCCGCAATGGCCTGCGCAGCCAGTTCTGGACCGCCTATGACGAGCGTTATGGGTCGTCCTCTAGCCCACTGGTACCGGATTCAACTGCTCCGCTGGAATAGCCACCACTGCTGACCTACGGTTGACCCCATGCCCAGGATGAAAAGCCGCCTCGCTCTGCTCGCCGCCTTGTTGGCGGCACTGATGATGACCGGCACCCTGGTCAGCACCAGCACTGCCACGGCGCGCACCAGCGTGCGCCCATTCTTCTACCCGGACCCCCGCGGTGATGCCCCCCGCGGATTCGACATCGTCCGTGTTGACGGCAATATCAACGGCGACACCCTCAGTGTGGCGGTGAAGATCCGTGGGCTCAAGCGCTGGGGCATGTTGCAGGTGGGCACCAACTCCCCCGATCTGCAGAATCTCTTTCAGATCTATCGCGATGACTATGGTCAGGTACGTCTGGCTGGATATCACCGCTCTGCCTGGAGCCCATTTGCCAAGTGGTACGTCGGCGATGACTGCTCGACAGCCACTTTCTCCTGGAAGCCCGGACGAAATGGCTGGATCACCGCCAACATCCCGATGAAGACCTGTGGCCTGACCTACGGCACCGCCGAGGAGAACACCACCATCGCCCTGGTCAACTTCCGGGGCGCCACCCCAAAGCGCCGGGACTTCGTCCGCTCCATCCCCGGCGGGGGTTGGTGATCGAGTAGGGCGGGTGGGACTCGAACCCACGACCCAAGGATTATGAGTCCTCTGCTCTAACCAACTGAGCTACCGCCCCGTACCAGACGCAACCACGACGCTGGATACGGGTGCGAGCATAACGACTCCGCGATTTTCTGTGGCATCCGGCTTCCCAAATCCAGATATTCGGACATAATGGACCTTTAACACTTCGCACAGTTGGGGTCCCATGTCAGTACTGGAAGTTCAGACCCGCCGTCGGCGCCGACGCCGGTTACGGCAGCGTGCTCGGAGAAGGCGGCACCACCGCAAGCCGCCGTCTCCTCCAACACCCACGGCCCCACCTCCCACCACTACCCCCTATGTGGGGCCGGAGTTGGCCGAACCGGTGCAACTGAGCTACCCGCTGGACCTGCCCGACCAGAAGAGCCGCCTGTTCCTGAACCGATTTGGCACCGGCTATACGCCCGTGATGTTGGCCCGCATGGCCGCCCACGGCGGTCCCGATCAGTGGTTGGAATGGCAACTCAATCCGGATCGGGTTCCCGAGAGCCCCAGGGCAGTCGAGGTGGATGACTGGTTCGCCTATCTGCGGCACACCCCCGCCCAAATCGGCGCCGACCACAAGAACTCTGTACGCCCCTTCTGGGAGCACAATTTCGGCTATTCGAACTGGCTGCTGATGCGTCGGATCTACTCCGAGCGGGTGGTCCTGGAGCAAATGGCCACCTTCCTCAACAACATCCTGCACATCTCCACCCAGCACGACGGCACCGCGCCGTACCGCTTCGACTATGAACTGACCATTCGCCGACATGCCTTTGGCAGATTCGAGGACCTGCTGGTTGAGGCATCTCTGCACCCAGCCATGCGGATGTATCTGGACAACCGCCTCTCGGTCAAGGGAAAGCCCAACGAGAACCAGGGGCGCGAACTCCTGGAGTTGCACAGCGTCTCGCGCACCGCTGGATACACCGAGGCAGAGGTGTTGGATTCCGCAAAGATCCTTTCCGGCTACACCGTTGACTGGGGCAAGACCTACGCCGCCATCTATGACTCAAACAAGCACACCACCGGGCCGGTTTCGGTGCTCGGGTTCAGCGACCCGAACGCGGCAGCGGACGGACAGGACGTGACCCTGCGCTACCTGAAGTACCTGGCCAACCATCCGCACACAGCAAAGACCCTGGCCCGGCGGATGGCGATCTTCTTCGTGTCTGATTCACCCTCGACGGGGCTGGTCGATCAGTTGGCAGCGGTATATCTGAACTCGGGCACCAGCCTGAGAGCCATGTTGCTGGCCCTGTCCCGGTCTGCCGAATTCCTGGGATCCGAGGGAGCGAAGGTACGCACTCCTGCTGCCGATTTCATCGCTGGCGCAAGAGTTCTCGGCACCGACGCCAGGACGCCCACCAACGATGGTTCCTACGCAGTAGCGGCCCAATGGGCACACGGGGAACTCACCCTGAACAGTTGGCCCCGACCGGACGGCAACCCCCTGCGTAACTCTGCCTGGGCCTCGCCCGGTCGGATGCTTCACTCCGCAGGAGTGCATGAAAACCAAGCCGGTGGTTACTGGCCCAACAAGGATGTCTCATATCGCAACGCAGCCTCCTGGTTGCCAAGCACCAGCCTGCCCTTCCAGGAGTTGGTCGACCACCTGTGTCGGGCCTGGTTGGGTCGCCCAGTCGACAACCGCTTGTTGACCATCGCCACTGCGGCCACTGAGATCCCCGCAACCAGGATCATGACGGCAGCCAACTTCCCCAACTGGCAACTGGCCTTCCTGGGGCAGGCCCTGTTGACCACCCCTGAGCACATGACCACGTGAGGTATCGATGAGTGATTGTTGCGCGGATTACGCCGCCAGTTCTGGGATCAGCCGACGAGGCTTCCTGACCGGCCTGGCTGCCGCCGGTGGGACGCTGGCAGCCACCCGGCTGTTCGGCGAGGCGGTACTGCAGACGTCGTACGCCGCCGCATCGGGAGGCAACACCCTGGTTGTGCTCTCCCTGCGGGGTGGGATCGACGGGATGGGTGTGGTGGTGCCCCACGGCGACCCCGGCTATTACACCGCCCGCCCGAACACCGCCATCCCCGCGAACGCCACCCTGGCCGCGAACAGCCTGTTCGGTCTGCATCCGGCAATGGCACCACTGCTGCCCTACTGGAACTCCGGGCAACTGGCCGCCGTACATGCGGTCGGGATGGCGGTGCCGAACCGCTCCCATTTCAGCGCCATCGAGGAGATCGAGGACGCCAGCCCCGGTTCCGATGCCCGGGTGGGCTGGGTCAATCGGATGATCGGAGCCGGATCGGTCCACACCCCACTGGATGCGGTTCAGGTGGGCGATCAGATCCTGCCCACCGCACTGACCGGGCCCAACAGTGCCCTGGGAGCCTCCGACCTGAGTGACCTGATGCTGCCCAATGCCAAGGATGACCCTGATCGGATCTACCCCTCGATGAACGCCGCCTGGGCCAATGACGCCGGGCCGCTGGGCCGCAGTGCCCGCGAGGCGATCGCCGTTTCCCAGGGGCCTGGGGCCGCCATCAACAACACCCCGCACAGCGGGGCGGCGTACCCCTCCGGTTGGCCAAATGACGACCTGTCCGATGCCCTGAGGTCAGCCGCCCGGATCATCCGGGCCGATGTGGGTTGTGATGTGATCGCGGTCGATTACGGCGGCTGGGACCTGCACAGTGGTTACGGCACGGTGAGTTCTGGCTCCATGCAGACCTATCTGGCGGGATTCGCGGCCTCCCTGGCCGCCTTCCTTGACGATCTGGGTCCGTTACGCAGCAAGGTCACCGTGGTCACCATCTCCGAGTTCGGTCGTCGGGTGGCCGAGAACGGAAACCGTGGCTTCGACCATGGCTGGGGCAACATGATGCTGCTGGCTGGAGCCGGTGTGAAGGGTGGGCAGTACTACGGCACCTGGCCCGGTCTTGATGCTGCAGCTCTGCTTGAGGGCGATCTCCAGGTGACCACCGACTATCGCAATGTGCTTGGTGAGGTGATCACCAAACGCTTCCCGGAACGATCGATCAATGAGGTGTTCCCGGGGTTGTCCTATGCTCCCCTGGGCCTGCTCACCTAGACCTGGGCTTGCTGCGGGGCTTGGATCGTGGTTTGGACCTTGACGGCGATCCTGATCTTTGGCCCTGGTTGCCCCGATGCGGAGTTCCCTCATCCCGGCGCATCTCAATCAGTACCCCGGAGATCCGGGTCCTGGAGAGCTTCTTCAAGGTCTCCGCGGACAGGTCCGCTGGCAGTTCAACCAGGGAGAATCCGGGCTTGATCTCAATCCGCCCGAAATCGCTACGCCGCAGTCCGCCCTCATTCGCCAGGGCGCCCACGATCTGCCTGGGTTCAACCCGGTGTCGCTTACCCACCGCCAGGCGCCACTTGACCCGGTCTCCGCCCTGACCACCATCACGATCCCGGCGGCCTCTGCGCTCCTCCGGCTCGACCACCTGCTCTTCCAATAGCAGGGGTTCGCCATCCTGTGCCAGGACTGCGATCGCAGCCGCGATGTCGGTTGCCGGGACGTCATGTTCTTGTTCATAGGCACTGACCAGTTCCCGGAAGAGGGCAATCTGCCCATCACCCAACGCAGCGGTGATCGCCTCGGTGAACCTGGTCACCCGGGTGGCATTCACATCGTCAATGCTTGGGAGTGTCATCGGCACCAGAGTGGTCCGGTTGGCCTTTTCAATCATCCTGAGCAGATGGCTTTCGCGAGGAGTCACGAAAGAGATCGCAGTGCCGGAGCGACCGGCTCGACCGGTCCGACCGATCCGGTGGACATAGGACTCGGTGTCGGTGGGGATGTCGTGGTTGATCACATGGCTGATCCGCTCCACGTCCAACCCACGTGCAGCCACGTCGGTGGCTACCAGGATGTCCAGTTTGCCCTTGCGCAACTGCTCAACGGTGCGTTCGCGCACCGGTTGAGCCATGTCGCCGTTGATTGCAGAAGCCTCGAAGCCACGGGCCCGCAACCGTTCGGCCAACTCCTCGGTGGCCTGCTTGGTGCGTACGAAAATGATCAATCCGTCGAAGTTCTCCACCTCAAGGATGCGGGTCAGGGCATCCAGCTTCTGGGCGTGGGCCACCTTGAGCATTCGCTGATCGACGTTGGCTGCGGTACGACTCTTGGACTTGACCGTGATCTGGGTGGCACCCGGAGCGAACTTCGCAGCCAGCCTCTTGATCGAGTTCGGCATGGTGGCGGAGAACAACGCCACCTGCTTGGCCTCTGGTGTCTGGTCGAGGATGGTTTCAACGTCCTCTGCAAAGCCCATGTTCAACATCTCATCGGCCTCATCGAGCACCACATAGGCCAGTTCACTGAGGTCCAGGGTCTTCTTCTCCAGGTGGTCCATTACCCGGCCGGGGGTACCCACGATCACGTGTACGCCGCGACGCAGGGCGCTCAACTGCACGCCGTACCCCTGCCCGCCGTAGACGGGTAGGACATTGATGCCCTTGACATGCGCGGAGTACTTCTCAAAAGCCTCAGACACCTGCAGGGCCAACTCACGTGTCGGGGTGAGCACCAGCGCTTGTGGGGACTTCAGTTTGGTGTCGATCCCGGACAGGATTGGCAACGCGAAGGCGGCGGTCTTCCCGGTGCCGGTTTGGGCCAGACCCACCACATGCTCTCCGGCCAGCAGTGGCGGGATGGCCTGCGCCTGGATTGGGGATGGGTTCTCATATCCCACGTCCCGCAGGGCTTTCTCCACCCTGGGGTCCAGTCCGAGTTCATCAAACCGAGTGGACAAAGGCTGATCTTCAGACTGGCTCACCCCCCTAGCCTAGTGGCTCTCCTAGACTTCATGGACATGGCAATGACTCAGGCAACCCGGCGTCGCATGGTTGGGCGCGATCCCCATGAGCCCGGCCGAGTGGCCACTCCCCTGGAGCTGCTCTACGATCTCTGCTTCGCGGTCGCCTTTGGGATTGCCGGTTCCCAGTTCGCCCACTACTTCTCTGAGCACTCCTATGGCATTGCCCTGACTGGATTTGCCTTCGCGGTCTTTGCGATCTGTTGGACCTGGATTCAATTCTCCTGGTTCGCCTCAGCCTTCGACCCGGATGACTGGTTGTACCGGGTGACGGTGATGGTCCAGATGGTGGGTGTGGTCGTGGTCGCCCTGGGACTCCCGGTGGCCTTCCACTCAATGCATGAGGGCCATGGTCTGGACATCCGGGTGATGGTGAGTGGTTACGTCGTGATCCGGTTGGCCCAGTTGGCCAATTGGTTTCGGTTGTACCTGCAGGCGCCGGAGTACCGATCTGCCTGTATTCGCAATATCGCCGCAGTTCTGGTCAGCCAAGCGCTCTGGTTGGCTCTGGCCTTCGCACACCTGGACCTGGCCACTATGGCCTGGCTGTTGCCCATCCTGATCGTCCTGGAAACCACCGGGCCGATCATCGGGGAGGGCCGGGGCGAGGGCACACCCTGGCATTCCCATCACATCACCGAGCGCTTCAGTCTGCTGGCCATCATCACCCTGGGCGAAGGCGTGATCGGCACCGTGGCTTCGGTCAATGCCGCCCAGGCCGGGGTCAAGTGGACCTGGGAACCGGTAGTCCTGATCGTCTCCGGGCTGTTGTTGGTCTTTGGGATGTGGTGGGTCTATTTCATCGTCCCCTGGGCAGAGGTCATCGTGGAACGACCCCGGAGTCGATTCGTGTTCAGCTATGGCCACATCCTGGTCCTGGGGACCATCGCGGGCACCGGAGCAACCCTGCACATCGCCGGCTACACCCTGGAGGGAGCGGAGCATCACGTGTCAGCGGAGATCGCCGCCACTGTTGTGGCTGCCACCGTGGGGTGTTATCTGATCGTGCTGCACCTGCTGTACTCAGTGGCCAGCAGGAGCCACGACCGGATCCACTCCCTGCTCACCCTTGGCTCTGTGCTGGTGGCGATCCTGGGTGTGGTGATCGTCCGCGCGGGCACCGAGTTGCCGTGGGGCATCCTGATCATTTCTCTGGCCCCGCTGGTCACGGTGATCGGCACCGAGACCCGGCGCCGATCCACCACAGCGGTCAACCACTGAACGGCACCTCCCTCGCCGAGGCGGCAGTAGTTAACATGCCGAGGCGGCAGTAATTAACAGGGCTCGCTGCTGCTTGCGTCATACGAATTGAGTGCTATGGGCCACTGTGAAGGCTCAGGACACAATACGTATGACGTACCAGGGAGTAGTCACGGAACGCATGACGCTGCAAGGTGTTATTTACTGCCGCCTCGGCATGTTAACTACTGCCGCCTCGGCGATGTTGGGACTCAGTGGCCAGCAGGAGCCACGACCGGATCCACTCCCTGCTCACCCTTGGCTCTGTGCTGGTGGCGATCCTGGGTGTGGTGATCGTCCGCGCGGGCACCGAGTTGCCGTGGGGCATCCTGATCATTTCTCTGGCCCCGCTGGTCACGGTGATCGGCACCGAGACCCGGCGCCGATCCACCACAGCGGTCAGCCACTGAACGGCATCGCGCAGGCCCAGGCCCCCAGCCCACTTGCCCTGGCCTGGGCCTCCAGGGCGGCGTACCCACTGACCCGCTGGTAGGGAACTCCCCGGTAGACATACGAGCGAGCCAGACCGGCACTGACCTGGGCAGCGCCGACGTCACGACCATCACTGATCCGGTTCACATAGCGCAGCAATCTGGAGTACTTGTCCACGCTGGCCTGGGTGGGGTCGCTGGCCAACCGCACCCAGGTCCCGTAGGGCAGCAGTCGGCGTAGGTACGCCGAGGCTTCCGGTCCGGCACACATGACCTGCCAGCCATAGACCTCGGGGGTGTCTATGCCCACGATCCGGACCCGCTTGACCCGGCGCTTGATCCGCACATCGACCGTGTCCCCATCGATCACCCGGATCACCATCGCCCGATTTCGGATCACCCGATTCTGCTTGCGCTGGGCCTGTTTCCTGACACCGGAGGACGAGGATGAGATCCCCAGCGGGGTCCGGGTGCGACTGCTCGAACAGGGGCACGGCAGCGAATCACACGCTCTGCCATCACCATCGGCATCCAGTCGATGTGGATCACCGGGCAACAGATATGCCTGGGCCTGGGCCTGGTTGCCGAAATCCGAACAGTCCTTGTCCAGGCTGGGACGATGCCCGGCTGCCTGAGCCACACCTGCCGGCGCCAGGGCACCGAGTACAAAAGCGAAAACAAGGAAGAGAATGCGCATCCGAGCAATTTACTATAGTTCCACCGCATATCTTGTGATATGCCGGTTCCTGTCGCTTTCTCGCCTCCCCCCCCACCACCACCACCGCCGAGCGGCAGTAATTGACACGTTGGATCACGCCGAGGCGGCAGTAATTAACACGCTGGTTCACGCCGAGGCGGCAGTAATTAACACGGCTCGCTGCTGCTTGCGTCGTACGAACCGAGCAGTAACCCCGGGACGTCATCCAAATTGAGGGCTATAGGCCACAAAACGTCTGACGCATCGGGGAGTAGTCACGGAGCGTATGACGCTGCAATGAGTTAACTACTGCCGCCTCGGCGTGTTAACTACTGCCGCCTCGGCGATGGGGTGGGAGGGGCTGGAAAAGCGGAAAGGGCCCCATCCTGCAAAACTGCAGTTCAGAGGCCCTTTCTTCCTGGCTCCCCCGGTTGGACTCGAACCAACAACCCTCCGGTTAACAGCCGAATGCTCTGCCAATTGAGCTACAGGGGATCGCGCCCGCAAAGACTAGCAAGTCCGCGCACCAGATGTTAAATCAGACCCCAACTTCGTGCCGGGAAACCGCCAGGGCCTGATCAACCAGCGCGGCCACTTGGCGATCGCGGGGATCGACCTGTCGGTCATAGGAGGTCATCCAGGTAATCGCGCCGCCGAGCGGATTGCGCCGACCGATCACGGTGAACCCCCGGCCCGGGGCCAATTCGACCCGGCGTTGGCTGATGATGCTGGCGTGCACCCGTTCTCGCAACAACTGCACCAACCGATCACCATCGATCAGGATGTGTGACCAGGTGGGCACCGGTTCGCCGTACGGCGCCAACCCCCGGATGGTGAGCGTGGCCGACTCGCTATCCCAAGCGGCATCCTCGATCTCGGACCAGGGCAGGTCCACCACCTGCTCCCCCACCAGGATCAACCTGCCCCGGGTGCCCACCAACCAACTCCCACCCCTGGCTCGAGCAATGGCCAGGGCCTGATCGGGGCGCTCGATCTGGATCCGATCCTGCACTTGCCGCGGGATGAAGGGCGCAAAGAATTTCATGCCTGCTCCTCCAACGCCAACTCCCGCAGGTGCCGCCGGGTTTGTTCCAGAGCAACCAGTTCGCCGAACATCCGATTGTACTCAGCAGCATCGTCCACTGGGTTGGTGCGCTGCAACCGTGACTTCACCTCAGCGATGCGCCGCAGTGCGGTCAGTTCCCGCAACCGATGCACGTGTTGATTGACATAGGACTGATTCGGCTCATTGCGGCTGAGCACCGGTTCCACCGCCAGCGCAGTGATCAACGACTGCACCCGCTCATCAGTCGTCGCTGCTACCAACCGCGGCGGCCAGGTCTCCGTCGAACCGGCAGCACTCACCCCACCAGCAGCCAGTACGGCGCGCCAAACCGCGGCGTACGCCGGGTGGGTGAAGTCGTTCTCACCGACATCATCCACCCGCCCGACAAGCAGCTCCGGGTGCTGTACGACGAGCTTGAGCGTCTCCCGCTCCAGCATCAGTTTGGGGTCGCGCGCATCAGGCAAACCGGTTGGCGCCAGGCCAGGTTGCTGCGGGACGACGGGCTGCTGGTTTCCCCGCGCTGAGCTACGGTGTACCTCTCGCTGCACCTCAGCCGGATCCAAGCCGATCATCCCGGCCAATTCCCGGGAGAAGGCATCCACCTTGGAACGATCTCGGATCGACCTGACCAGCTTGGCTCCCTCACGCAGGGCATCGATCCGCCCATCAGCACGGTCCAGGTCATAGCGGGAGACCACATTGGCCAGCACGAAGCGATACAGCGGGATCCGGCGGGCCACCAGTTCGCGCACCTCGGCATCCCCCTTCTGCAGGCGCAGATCGCACGGATCCAGGCCACTGGGTTCCACCGCTACATAGGTCTGTCCGGCGAAGATCTGATCGCCCTCAAAGGCACGCAGGGCTGCCTTCTGGCCAGCCGCATCGCCATCGAAGGTGAAGATCACCTCGCCCCGGAACTCGTCGTGATCCTGGAGCAGGCGGCGCACGATTCGGGCGTGGTCGTCCCCAAAAGCGGTGCCACAAGTGGCCACTGCTGTTGGTACGCCGGCCAGGTGGCAGGCCATCACGTCGGTGTAGCCCTCCACGATCACAGCCTGGGAGGCGCGGGCGATCTCGCGTCGGGCCAGGTCGATGCCGTAGAGCACCTGGCTCTTCTTGTAGATCGCGGTCTCGGGGGTGTTCAGATATTTCGCCTCGATCCGGTCATCGGCAAAGATCCGCCTGGCCCCGAATCCGATGGTGTCCCCGCTGCTGTCCCGGATCGGCCACATCAGTCGGCCCCGGAACCTGTCGTAGTGGCCTCGCTGGCCCTGGCCGATCAACCCACTGGCCACCAGTTCCGTGTCATTGAAACCCATCTGGCGCAGGTAGCGGTACAGGTCCTCCCCACCACGTGGGGAGAAGCCGATCCCGAAGTGCTCGGCATGGGTGGCCTCGAAGTTGCGCTCACTGAGGAAGGTGCGGGCCTCCTGGGCCTCTGGCTGCTGGAGGCGGTCGGCGTAATAGGCCTGAGCCAGCCGGTGAGCCTCGACCAGGCGACTGCGCTGCGGTCCTCCTGAGGGACGTGGGCTGCCGCCCTCCTCATAGCGCAACTGCACGCCGTACTTCTCGGCCAGACGCTCGACGGTTTCGGTGAACCCCAGCCCGTCCATCTCCATCACGAACTTGATCACGTCGCCGCCCTGGCCACAGCCGAAGCAGTAGTACATCTGTCTGCTGGGGGTGACATTGAAACTGGGCGACTTCTCATCGTGGAAGGGGCAAAGCCCCTTCAGGGAACCACCACCTGCCGGGCGCAGGGTGACATAGGCAGAGACCACCTCATCGATGCGGGCCTGTTCCCGCACCGTTGCGATGTCCTCTTCCCTGATCAGCCCGGCCACGACAAGGGAGTCTACGTCTGTGCAACCAGCTGTCGATGCAGGCGCAGGCAACTGTCATCGGTGAGGCTGGCGATCTGGTCTATCCAGACCCGGACCCGGGCGGGATCATCGCCCGCCTGCTCAAAATCTGCCCGAAAAGCAGCATCCAGGTGCTCGGCGCCAGTGCGTTCGAGGACCGCGAACAATTCCGCGATGACGTTTCGCTGCCGCTCCATCAGAGCCAACCGGTCGGGGGCCCGCATCACATAGTGCGCAGCAATGCCCTTCAGTACGGCGATCTTGTTGCGGGTGTCTGCCGGGATCACCAGGTTACCGCGGTAGCGCACCATCGGGCTGTCGCCATGGACCTTTCTGGTGGCCTCGTGCACCTCGCCACAGAACACCCCAACCAGATCGCTGGTCATGTTCTTCAGTGCGGACAGACCGGCACGACTGCCGTCATAGGCCTGACTGGGCCAGGAGCCGAGTTGCTGGACCTGGGCGAGCGCCTGATCCAACTCGGCATCCGCTGCCTGCGGCAGATACCACTCCCGGACCACCTCCCAGACTGCGGCCGTGTCGATCCGACGGGGATCCACATGCCCGGCCACGATCCCATCCTCCAGGTCATGAACCGAATAGGCGACATCGTCACCGAAGTCCATGATCTGGGCCTCCACGCACCTTCTGGTGCTGGGTTCGGTGCGCATCCAGGTGAACACCGGGAGGTCATCGTCGTACACCCCGAACTTGCTGCCGGACCGTTCCCGACGCCAGGGGTACTTCGTGCAGGCGTCCAGGGTGGCCCGGGTCAGGTTCAGGCCAACCGAGTGGCCGTCGTTTGCCCAGGACTTGGCCTCCAACCGGGTCAGGATCCGAAGCGTCTGGGCATTGCCCTCAAAGCCGCCACAACTGCTGGCCAACTCATCGAGGGCCGTCTCTCCGTTGTGGCCAAACGGTGGATGTCCAAGGTCATGGGCCAGGGCGGCGGTCTCGACGATGTCGGGATGGCAACCAAGCGGGTGCGCAATATCCCTGGCCACCTGGGCCACTTCCAGACTGTGGGTAAGTCGATTGCGGGCAAAGTCATCGGTTTGGGGACCGACCACCTGGGTCTTGGCCGCCAGTCGGCGCAGCGAGGCTGAGTGCACCACGCGGGCCCGGTCCCGCTCGAACGGCGTACGGGCGGGAGCGGAGACGCGTTTGACCGGTTCATCGACCAGTCGCATCCGGTCCTGATCGTCGTAGAGATCCTCCCAACCCATGTTCGGAGGTTACCGGCCGACCGGATGTGTCACGATGCCACCTGTGAGCAAAGACCCGATTCTGACTGTGCGTGGAGAGGCCACCCTGGACTGCGAACCAGATCTGGCCTCCCTGTGGTGGTCTGCCCGGACCCGGACCGACACTGCCGAACAGGCCGAGAGTGCCGTGGCCAAACACCTGGCCATGGCTGAGACCCTCCTGGCCGAGCATGCTGATGCCATCCAGCGGATCGAGCGTCGGGTGCATGTCTCCCCCCAGTTCGGTGAGGACAACACCCAGGCCATCGGCTATCTCGGGGAGTGTTCAGCGCAGATCGACCTGCATGACTTCACCCAACTCACCGACCTGATCTCTGGGCTCCTGCAGATCCCGGATGCCGCGGTATCCGGTCCCAACTGGTCACTGCAACCGAACAACCCGGTATTCACCTCCGCCCGACTTGCCGCCATTCAGGATGCCCGCCGTCGGGCACATGACTATGCCGCCGCCTTTGGCGTCAAACCAACCGCAGTCCTGGAGGTCATCGATGAACCCGCGCCCGCACCCGGATTCAGGATGGCAATGCGCACGGCTGCATTCGATGGTGGTGCTCCCGCACTGGAACTACAACCAGTGCCCCAGGTAGTGACTGCCTCGGTAACGGTGCGTTTTGGGATGGGCACACCCGACTCCACCGCCCTGGACCGACCGGACTAGAAGCCCAACCGGCGCAGTTGCCTGGGATCGCGCTGCCAGTCCTTGGCCACCTTGACGTGCAGGTCCAGGTAAACCGGTGTCCCCAGCATCGCCTCGATCTGCTTGCGGGCGGCGCTACCCACCTCCCGCAACCGGCTGCCCTTGTGGCCGATCACGATGCCCTTCTGGGAGTTGCGTTCCACGAACAGGTTGGCGTGGATGTCCAGCAGGGGTCGATCCTCGGATCGACCGGGCCGCAACCCCATCTCCTCCACCACCACTGCGATCGAGTGCGGCAGTTCATCACGCACCCCCTCCAGGGCAGCCTCCCTGATCAACTCCGCGACGATGGCCTCCTCCGGGGTGTCGCTCAACTCCCCGTCCGGGTAGAGCTGGGGCCCGGGCGGCATCTGCTCGACCAGGAGGTCCGCAAGCAGTTGCACCTGATCACCCGAGACTGCCGACACCGGCACGATGTGGGCCCACTCAACGCCACACTCAGTGCCCAATGCGGAGACCGCCAGTAGGTGCTCAGCCAGTTGTTCTGGGGAGACCAGATCGGTCTTGGTGACCACGGCCAGTTTGATGGGGCGGCGTACCTGGGCCAACTCGTTGACCAGGAAGCGATCACCCGGGCCGGGCTTCTGGTCCGCTGGGAAGCAGACCGCCACCACGTCCACCTCAGCCCAGGTGGTTTTGACCAGGTCGTTGAGTCGCTCACCCAGCAGCGTGCGGGGTCGGTGCAGGCCGGGCGTGTCCACCAGGATCAGTTGGGCATCGTCTCGATGCACGATCCCCCGTACGACGGTCCGCGTGGTTTGCGGCCGCGATGAGGTGATCGCCACCTTCTGCCCGACCAGGGCATTGGTCAGCGTGGACTTGCCGGCGTTGGGCCGGCCCACGAAACAGGCAAATCCAGAACGATGCTCTGGTTCAGTCACTGGTCGTTGCCCTCCCAGTCGGATTTCGGACAACGCTGCCCCTGGCCTGACTCCAGTAACCCATCACGTCGTACTCAGCCGAGGTCCAACCCATCTGGTGCCTGGTGAACCTCCGGATCTCACGCATCTGGGCAGACTCACCGGCCATCCAGAAGTATCCCGACCCCTGGGGCCAGGTCAGGTTGGCCACCAACTCGGCCAGTCGACTCTGTCCGGGCTCCTCCTGGTGCCACTGGACCTCGACACCAGCGGGGAAATAGTCGGAGATTTGGTGTGGCGCCTCCGCGTGGATGGTGAGTGGTAGTTCGATTTCCTCTGCAATGCGGGCCATCGCCGGCAGCGCGGTCAGGTCACCAGCGAGCACCACCCACTCGGCCCCGGGTGCTGGCCGGAAGGACCCCTTGGGCTTGCTGAGTCCAACCTCATCGCCAACGCAGTTGCCACTGGCCCAGGTCGTGACCAGGCCCTCGGAGTGGATGACCACATCCACGATCAACTGCTCGGCCAGCGACCGCACTGTGTAATAGCGGCTCTGGAATTGTCCCGGGACCACCAGACCCACCCATTCATCTGAGATGCCACTGCTGGCCAACTCGCTGCTGGGGTTGAGGACGAGTCGGACCAGGTGCTGGTCCAGCACCTCCCGTGATTCGACCACGGCGGTGTGCGGGGTGCGGGGATTCACTGGAACAGGTTAGCGATCAGGGCCCGTTCAAATACATCTTGGTCAACCGGAGCCCACCTCGACGCCCCTTCCCGACGGTGGCGATGTACATCCGACGCTGGGCGCAACCGATGGCCGTCGTACGACATTCAGCACTACTGGGGTAGCCCGTCTGACCCGCACGCCAGGCGTGGTAGACCAGATATAGGCGCCCGCCACGCCCCAGGAATGGACTGGCTCCGCCGGGCCCGGCCAGGCCCCACTTGGAGGCCATGAAGGGCTTGGCCCCCACCCGTCGACATGGGCCCAGAGGGGTTCGGCAATTCGCCAGACCAGTGGCGTAGTTGGCGGTGGTGTAGTTGTTGGCCGAATAGAACAAACGCAACTTACCGCGATAACGGATCATCGCCGGGTTCTCGATGATGCTTCCCTCCCAGGGCTGCTTCACCCACAACAGCGCCTTCGAGGGCCCGGTCAGGACGAAGGTCCCGGCCTGGTTGACCAGCCGCACCGAGTACAGGATGGAGTCGGTATCGCCCTTCCAGAGCAGATACATCCGGCGGCGATCCACCAGGATGAACGGATCGATCACCCCCTGGTTCGGCGGACAAACCACCGGCACCGGACTTGAGTCGACGAAGGGACCGATCGGGCTGGTGGCTGCGGCGATCCCGATGCACCGCCGACCGCCACCATCCCGGATCGGAGCCGAATAGGCTGCAACGAAGTAGCGGCCGCGTTGCACCACGTGTGGAGCCCAGGTGGCCCCGAAGTTGCGCAAACCGACCTGGGTGATCTCACTCCACGAACCAGTGGTCGGCATCGCATCATTGAGCCACCAACGGGCTGGGTCATTGGTCGCCCGCGCGGTCCACGTGATCAGATCTGTGGAGGACAACACCGGTAGGTTCAGGTAGTTGATCGTGGTGCCATAGGCGTAGAAGGTGTTACCCACTCGCAACACCGAGGGGTCCGGGAAATCTCCGGAGTACGGCGCGCTGGCCAGGAACTTGTCACTGCCGATCGGGTCAGGTCGGTCGACCCGGGCCATGGCATTGCTGGTGGTGAACACCATGGCGAGTGCCAGCCCGGAGAACAGCAGCCGGGAATACCACCGGTTGCCCCGCTGGACCGGGCCATGTCTTTTCTCAACCAAGCTCAACCACCACCAGGGATCCATCTGCTGCCACTGCGAGGGTAGCAATGTGCAGGTGTCGCTGCGGGCATCCAGCCGGAGTCCGTAAGCAGGCGGCGGTGCGCGGATATCCGAAATTCCCCTGATTCCAGGCGGCGTAGGCCAGCCTCAACCGACCCGCCCGGTCCACGAACGCGCTGGCCCCACCGGGACCATCAACACCACCGCCACTGGTCAGTAACGGCGAATTCGCAGCCCGGACGCAGGGGCCCGCTGGGCCAGCACAGGTTGCATAGCCAGTGGCATAGGTGGGATTGGCATAGGACCCACCGGAGTAGAACAGGAAGTACTGGCCCTGATGGAAGGCCATGGCGGGGTTCTCGATCAGAATCCCCTCCCAGGGCTCCTGGGTCTCAAGCAACATGGTGGGACTACTTCCGGGGACGAACCCCGTTGCCTGATTGGTGAGCGGTTGGGCATAGACCTGCGAGCGCAGCAACCGCCTGGGGTCCTGTTCGGTCTTCCAGTACAGCCACCGCTGACCGCTGGGATCGACAAAGAACGACGGATCAATCGCGCCCCGATCCGGTGGGCACACCAGGGGGGAGGTGTTTCGATCCACGAACGGACCAATTGGCCGCCTGGAGAAGGCCAGCCCAATGCAGTACTTCTTGATGATCCCCGGTCCCAGTACCTGCCCGGCCAGTGGCGCCGAGTAGGCAAGGACATATCTCCTGCCCACCCGGGTCACTGCCGGAGCCCAGGTATTGGTGAACCAGCGCTTGCCGATCCGGGTGCGATCAGTCCAGCGGCCCGGTGTCGGGAAGGCATCATTTGTCCGGCGACCGCTTTTCTTCCGAGCCGTCCAGCGGATCAGGTTTGTCGAGGACAACACCGGTAGGTTCAGGGAAGCAACCGTGGTCGAGTAGGCGAAGTACTTGCGTCCCACCCGGAGAATGGTTGGGTCGGGAAAATCTCCTGAATAGGTTCGCTTGGCAATGAACCGATCACTTCCCACCGGAGTCGGAGTGGGTTGCCTGGCCGAGACCGGCGCGCCAACCAGCACTGCCCCCAGCAGGAGGGCACTCAGCCCCAGGAGCACCGGGATCGGTCGCCACCCACCTCGATTCATGAGGTCTGTTGCTCCAGAATCTCACCCGAGGCCGAAACCCGATAAACCGGCACCCCGGCACCAGCGAATTGCGAAACCAGGGCCAGATCAGTTGGATCCAGTGGCTCAGCAGCCAGCAATACGACTGCCTCCAGACCCTTTGCGGCACTGGAAGAGGCCATCGAGATCGCAGCTGCGATGGCACTCAATCGCAGTGAGGTCAGCTCCAGTGCTGCGGCCGCATAGGTGCGCCCGTCGAGGTCACGGATAGCGGCCGCATCGGCGCCACCGACCCGACCACGAGTGGCCCGGGCCAGAACCAGGAGTTTGTTGTCTTCGGCATCCACCAGGACATCGTAGGGAATCAGTTGGTATCCACCGACTCTTCGGGGAGTTTCTCCACCCGGACTGAGGTGATCTTCCGACGTCGGCCACTTGGTTCCTCAGCGGTGAACCGCAACCCGGCGAATTCGATCCGGGCTCCAGCCAGGGGCACCCGCCCCAATTGTTTGGCCATCAGGCCGCCCACTGAATCCACATCCTCATCGCTGACCTCCACCCCGATTTCATCAATGAGGTCATCCAGCGGGAAGCGGGCCGGGACCCGAATCCCACCAGAGCGTAATTGCTCCACACCCACTTCGTTGTCATCAAACTCGTCGGTGATCTCACCGACGATTTCTTCCAGGATGTCCTCGATGGTCAGGATCCCTGCGGTGCCACCGTACTCGTCCACGGCGACTGCAATATGGCGCCGCTGACGCTGCATCTCCCGCAACATGTCATCCACCGGGAGCGTGTCAGGCACATGCAACACCGGTCGCATCAATGAAGAGACCAGTTCAGTTGACTCGGCGTCCTGGTGGTCAAAGACCCGTTTGCTGATGTCCTTCAGGTAGGCAAAGCCGATGATGTCGTCCAGATCCTCGCCCATCACCGGCAAGCGGGAGAATCCGCTCCTCAGGAACAGCGACATCGCCTGGCGCAAGGTCTTGTTTTGTTCGATGAAGACCACATCCGTGCGCGGAACCATCACCTCACGAACCATGGTGTCGCCCAACTCGAAAACCGAGTGGATCATCTGACGTTCCTCGGACTCAATCAGGCTTGAGGCCTCAGCCAGGTCAACCAGTTCGCGTAGGGCTGCCTCCGAGGCGAACGGGCCTTCTGAGAAGCCACGGCCGGGTGTGATGGCGTTGCCGATCAGGACGAGGAGGGAGGTGATCGGGCGCAACAATCTGGTGATGAACAAAACGGTGCCAGCACTGAGCAGGGCAATCGCGTCACTGTGTTGGCGCCCCAGAGTGCGCAGCCCGACATTGATCACCACGAAGCTGACCAGGCAGGCGATCGCGAGCACCACCAGGACCACCTGCCAGATGTACTGCGGCCCATGCTCCAACACCAGGACAGTGATGATCACATAGGCAGTGGTCTCGCTGACCACCCGCAGCAAGCTGATGGTTCCAGTAAAACTGGGTGGATCCTCAAGCAGGACCAACAGCCGCTTGGCGCCGGCCCGGCCCTCTTCAGCCAGTTCCTGGGCGTGGGCGCGGGAGTAGGAAGCAAGAGCAGAGTCCACCAGCGCCAGTACTGCGGTGAGCAACATCAGGACGATTACCCACACCAGCCACTGTCCAGTGGCCAAAGCGTCAACTGGCATCGACGCCGCTCACCTCTGCACGTTGGCCAGGTGTTCCAACCAGGCGGCCAACAGTCGGGCCTGCAGCCCGAACATCTCCCGGTGCTCCTCTGGCTCGGCGTGGTCATAGCCAAGTAGGTGCAGGATCCCATGCACGATCAGCAGGTCCAATTCATCGGTGACTGAGTGGTCCGCATCGCTTGCCTGCCTGGCGGCTACTGCGGGGCACAGCACCAGGTCACCCAGGATGCCTTCCTCTGGCTCCTCGTTGACCAGCCCAGGCCGCAATTCATCCATTGGAAAGGCGAGCACGTCGGTCGGACCCTGCTTGTCCATCCACTTCAGATTGAGCTCAGCGATCGTGGCCTCATCGACAGCCCGGACGCTGAGTTCGGCCTGGGGATGGATCCGCAGCTGATCCATCACGAAACGGCACAGCTTCTGGGCTCGGCGACTGTCGAACTCAGCGTCGGACTCGTTGTTGATCTCAATGCTCATCCGGACTCACCGATCCTGGTTCCGCGCGCTCGGACGCCGGGCGTCGTACTGGTCATAGGCCGCCACGATTCGACCAACCAATTGATGCCTGACCACATCATGGGAGGTGAGTTGGTTGAAGGAAACGTCCTCAATGCCTTCCAGGATGCCCTGCACCACCCGCAGGCCGCTCTTCACCCCGCTGGGCAGATCAACCTGGGTGACATCACCGGTGACCACGATCTTGGAACCAAAACCGAGGCGGGTCAAGAACATTTTCATCTGTTCTGGGGAGGTGTTCTGGGCCTCGTCAAGGATGATGAAGGCGTCATTGAGGGTACGTCCACGCATATAGGCCAGTGGCGCCACCTCAATGGTGCCGGCCGCCAGCAGTTTGGGGATCGTCTCCGGGTCGATCATGTCGTGCAGGGCGTCATAGAGCGGACGCAAATAGGGGTCGATCTTCTCGCTCAGGGTGCCGGGCAGGAAGCCCAGGCGTTCACCGGCCTCGACCGCTGGTCGGGTCAGGATGATCCGATTCACCGACTTGTTCTGCAGGGCCTGGACGGCCTTGGCCATGGCCAGATAGGTCTTCCCGGTGCCGGCTGGCCCGATCCCGAAGATCACCGTGGACTTATCGATGGCATCGACATAGCGTTTCTGGTTCAGGGTCTTGGGTCGGATGGTCCGACCCCGATTGGACAGAATGTTCAAGGAGAGTACATCGGCGGGGCGCTCCTTGGTTTCGGCCCGAAGCATGGTGATCACCCGCTCCACGGTCTCGGTGGACAAGCCCTGCCCGGTGCGCAGCAGAATCACCAACTCATCAAGGAGCCGCTCGGCGAGGGCAATCTCAGCCGGGTCCCCCTGCAGGGTCACCTGGTTGCCACGGACGTGAATCTGACCGGAAAATGACTTCTCGATCAGACGTAGGTGTTCATCGTTGGGGCCCAGCAGGGCAACCATGTCGATGGAACTGGGGATAACGACCGCATGGGTCGGATTGTTGGTGGCAGTGTCATCACTCATATGACTGTCCATGCTACGGCACCAGGCCCGGCATTTCCTGCCCGTCGATCATCCCGGAGGCCAACCCAGTGGCCGCCCACCCAACAGATGGAAGTGCAGGTGGAACACGGTTTGTCCCACACCCGCTCCGGTGTTGGCCACCAGTCGATATCCGGGTTGGTCCGTAGTGGGCCCTTCCGGTCCGGCCAGACCCAGGTCGGCGGCCACCTGGCCAGCCACCACCAGTAGTTCAGCAGCTGTGTCGGGTTGGGCTGCTGCCAGGGCAGCAGCATTCGCGTAGTGATCCTTTGGAATCAACAGCACATGCTGCGGGGCGCCTGGGTTCAGGTCAGCAAATACCAGGATTCGCTCGGTCTCGTGAACCACCTGGGCGGGAAGTTCACCAGCCACGATCCGGCAAAAGACGCAGTCGTTGGAAGTGCTCACACCGGCACCCTATTGGGTTGGGGCGTTTCCTGGTGCACCCCAGCGCGAGGTTCTCGAAAGCAGGGCAGCCGCCGCCACCACCCCAGCGGTGGAGGTCCGCAATACCTCGGCCCCGAGTCGGTAGCAGTGCTGGGATCCCAACTGCTCGATCTCCGTGTCACTGATCCCACCTTCTGGCCCCACCACGATGGCGATCCGGTCCGCCCTGGCTGGGTCGAGGTCGGCAAGGGGTTGGGTGGCATCCTCGTGGAGCACCACCACCAGATCTGCCAGCTCCAGCACGCCGAGCAAGTCCCGGGTCTGATGCAGGTCGGCAACCTGCGCGAAATGGGTGCGCCTGGCCTGCTTGCTGGACTCATAGGCAGTGCGCTGCCATTTGGCTGTGGACCTCCGGGCCCGATCGCCACGCCATACAGCTACTGAGCGCTGTGCCTGCCAGGGCACAATCCGATCCACTCCGACCTCGGTCAGCATCTGAACCGCGAGCTCACCACGCTCTCCCTTCGGAAGTGCCTGCACCACGGTAAGCAGCGGGGTTGGCGCGGGCTCCCGGGCCAGGTGCTGGACCTGAACCAGCATTTCCTCCCGATCCGAATGGAGCACCGATCCGGTTGCCCGGCCGCCATTGGTATCGGTGAGCACCACCTGATCACCTGCCTGCAGACGTCGTACGGTCGCCGCGTGATGGGCCTCGGCACCAATCACCCGAACCTGGTCACCAGGCTCCACGACACTCAGATCGGCCACGAAGACCGGTAGGCTCACTTGAAGGCATCCTTGAAGCGGTCAAACATGGACCGCTGGTGCTGGCGCACCCTGCCCTCTGGCGACTCCTCATTGCGCAATGCAGCAAGTTCTCGGAGTAACTCAGTTTGCCGATCATCAAGGCGCTGTGGGGTCTCCACCGTTACCGTGACAATCAGATCCCCGCGTCCCTGGGTGCGCAGGTGCGGCACCCCGAGGCCAGCGATTCTGATCTCGGTACCACTTTGCACACCGGGCTTCAGGTCCACCTCGGTGGCGATGGTGGACCCCTCAGGACGCTTGTCCTCGGGTAGGTCAGCCTCCAGCAGGGGCAGGTTCACTGTGGTGCCAAGCGCTGCGGCAGTCATCGGTACGGTTACCTGACAGTGCAGGTTGGCATGGTCGCGCAGATAGGTGGGGTGCTCGGCGACCAGCATCTCGACGTACAGGTCACCAGCCGGCCCGCCACCCGGACCCACTTCACCCTCGCCCACAAGTTGTACCCGGGTACCGGTGTCCACACCCTGTGGGATCTTCACGGTGATCGAACGACGAGAACGGACCCGCCCATCGCCGGCACATTCGCGACAGGGAGAGGGAATGATCTCCCCATATCCCCGACAGGGGCCACACGGACGCAGGGTGCGAACCTCACCCAGGAAGGAGCGCTGGACATACTGGACCTCACCGCGGCCATGACAGGTTTCGCAGGTGACTGGGGCAGACCCCGCGCTGGCACCACTCCCAGAGCAGGCATTGCACAGGACAGCCGTGTCCACCTTGAGTTCCCTGGTGGTGCCAAATGCAGCCTCAGCCAGGTCCACCTGCATCCGGACCAGGGCATCCTGACCCCGGCGAGTACGCGGGCGGGGGCCCCGGCCCTGAGTGGAACCACCGAAGAAGGCGTCCATCACGTCGGTGAAGGAGAATCCAGCGCCACCACCACCGCCACCGCGGCCGAAAGGATCCCCACCCAGGTCGTACATCCGGCGCTTCTCCGGGTCAGAGAGCACCTCATAGGCATGGCTGACCTGTTTGAATTTCTCCTGTGAATCCGGATCCGGATTCACATCGGGATGGTATTTCCGGGCCAACTTCCGGTAGGCGCGCTTGATGGTGTCGTCGTCGGCGTCCTTGTCAACGCCGAGGGTTTCATATGGGTTGTTGCTCACGTATTCCTCATGACTTCTCAAGTATGTGCGAGATGTAACTGGCCACGGTGTGTACTGCTGTCATCGTTCCGGGATAGTCCATGCGGGTGGGGCCAACCACTCCAAGCGAACCGATGGTCTGACTACTGGGCCCATAGCCAGCAGAAATCACCGAGGTGGAGGCCAACTCCTCCACCGGCCCCTCAGAGCCGATCTGCACCCTGACCCCATTGGCATGAGCCTCACCCATCAGTCGCAACAGGACGACATGTTCCTCCAACGCTTCCAGCATTGGTTGCAGGGCAGCCTGAAAGCCCTCACCGAAGTTGGCCAGATTTGAGGTACCCCCAACCACCACTCGCTGATCACTGGCCTGACTGGACAGGGCCTCCATCAAGCAGACCGCCACCAGTGTCGCAGTGGTCTGGTACTCAGCCGTGACCCGCTCGCTTAGTGTCTCCAGCGAACGGACTGCCTCCGTGATCGGCTTGGTGGCCACTGCCTCATTGACCCACAACCGTAGGGTCCCGACCAGTTCGTCGTCGACCTCTACCGGCACCTCGACCACCAATTGCTCGACCCGACCAGTGGACAGGATCAGGACCAGGAGGACCCGACTGCTCGACAGGGCAACCACTTCGATGTGCCGGATCGTGGAGGTGGACATGGTGGGGTACTGGATGATCGCCACCTGTTGGGTGAGTTGGGCCAGCAACCGCACCGACCGCGAGATGACATCATCCAGGTCATACGCGCCCTCAAGGAACGACTCGATGGCCCGACGTTCGGCAGAACTCATGGGTTTGATCTGGGCCAGGCGATCCACGAAGAAGCGATATCCCTTGTCGGTGGGAATCCGGCCAGCGCTGGTGTGTGGATGGGCGATCAGCCCTTCCTCCTCCAGGGCAGCCATGTCATTGCGAACTGTCGCGGAAGAGACTCCCAACTGGTGGCGTTCGACCAGGGCCTTGCTGCCAACCGGTTCCCTGGTGGTCACGTAGTCCTCGACGATTGCCCGCAGCACAGCGAGTCGACGTTCCTGCATCTCCACCACCGTTCCTCAGTCCATCCCCGACCTCTGGCACTCTACCGCCCTGAGTGCCAACATTACTCGGTGCCGGGTAGTTGCCCACGGATCGCTGTTGCCCAACTCACCCACATCCCAAGCGCGTGGCATCACCCCTCCCGCACAGTCCCGGCATAACGTCACGCTGTGAGCACAGGCAAGCAGCGCGGTCTCAGTTCTCCTGAGCCGTTGGGTCAGAACAGGTACCCAACCGACGTACTGGCTGGAGACTGGAAGGCCCCCAGGCATGGCCACTCGATCGAGGTGGAAGCCCTACCAGGCATGGTGGTGGAAGAGGTCAGTGACGATTTCGTGGGCGAGATCATCCGGGTGGAGCGGGATCTGGGCACCCTGATCCTGGAGGATCGTCGCCAGCGTCGTCGCACCTTTCCGCTTGGCCCCGGATTCTGGTTGGAGGGCAAACCGGTCACCCTGATTGCTCCACGCACCCGACCAACGCCCTCGACACCCAAACAAACCGCATCCGGCTCCATCGCCGTGTCCGGAACCCGGGCCCGGGTGGCCAGGGAGAGTCGCATCTTCGTTGAAGGTCGCCATGATGCCGAATTGGTGGAGAAGATCTGGGGTGATGACCTGCGCGTGGAGGGAGTGGTGGTCGAGTACCTGGGTGGGATCGATGATCTGATGACCAAACTCCAGGATTTCCGACCGGGCCCAGGGCGCCTGGCCGGAGTGCTGGTGGACCACCTGGTGTCCGGGTCCAAGGAGAGTCGGATCGCTGCTGGGATTGCCGACAGCCCACTGGCTCCACACGTGCTGATCGTGGGGCACCCATTCATCGACATCTGGGCTGCGGTCAAACCAGAACGACTGGGATTATCGGCCTGGCCTGAAGTACCACCCGGAGTCGAATGGAAGCACGGCGTCTGCGCGGCGCTGGGCTGGCGTCATGATTCACAGGCCCAGATTGCCCGGGCCTGGCAGCACATCCTTGGCAGGGTCAGCTCATTTGCCGATCTCGACCCTGCCCTCCTGGGTCGGGTCGAGGAACTCATTGATTTTGTCACCCAGCCGGGATCTGACCAGTCGGATTGAGCCTCCCAATCCCGGGAAGGAACCTGCCCGCCCGCGCAGCATAGGCGGCATAAGCCGGGATGGTGCGCAGCAAGTAGGGCTCCTCGACCACCCGGACCAGGTACTGCACTGAAACCAACAACAGCAACCAACCAAGGATGGTGATCAGGCCAGGGGCCAGCAGGATGCAGCCAAGCAATCCAAACAACATGAAGGTGTAGATCGGATTTCGAATCACTCCGAAGGCACCTTTGGTAACCAGTTCTGGGCTCCGCTCATCGGTGACCCCGAAACCCCAGGACTCCCCCATGGTGTGTTGACACCACCAGGCACCGCCGGCGCCGAGGAAGCCCAGGAGAACACCGATCGCCACCAACCAGATGGGCAGGTCACCACTGATTCCGTGTCCCAGAGCAGCCACCACCAACCCGGCCACAATGACCACGAAACCGAGAACGAAACCGACCCCGCCCCACCACTGTGGGGTTCCGATCGTGTCCTGAAAGGCGGTTACTCCAGAGGATCCAGTACGACGCCGATGCAGGAGGATCCGCAGACCAATCACAATTACCAGGGCCGTGACCAGTCCAGCCAGGGCAACCATGGCTATCAGTTCTGCTTGCACCGGGCTAGCATCACACAAGCTCCCGGGCCACTGCATCACCGAGCAGCCGACCCGTCCGGGTGAGCACTACCCGATGTGGTTTGGTTGCTGATACCTCCAGCAATCCCCGGGCCAGCAAATCGTTGACCCGGGCCTGGTCCAGGGATGCAGTCCCCAGCCCTTCCCGGAGGCGAATTCCCAGCATCACCTGCTCCATGGTCTTCATCTGCTGATCCAGGGTTTCCCGACCGGCCACCGGTTGTTGACCCCCAGCCAGGCTGGCGGCATAGGCACTTGGGTGCTTGAGGTTCCACCAACGTTCGCCAGCCAGATGTGAATGGGCACCCGGGCCGACTCCCCACCAGTCCTCGCTGCGCCAGTAGAGCTCATTGTGGCGACACCTGGCAGCTGACCCCCGCGCCCAATTTGAGATCTCATACCAGGAAAAACCGGCCGCACTGAGGAGATCATCAGCAATCAGGTACTTCTCCGCCAGGTCATCATCATCTGGCGGCGCAACCAATCCCTTCCTGACCTGGCGGGCCAGCCGGGTACCGGATTCCACGATCAGGCTGTATGCCGAGACATGATCCGGCGTACAGGAAAGGGCTGCCTGAAGCGAGTCCCGCCAGTCCTGGTGGCTCTCCCCAGCGGTGCCATAGATCAGGTCCAGGCTCACTTGCTCAAAACCGGCACCCCTGGCCCAGGCAACTGCCACCGGCACCCGCTCGGGGTCATGAGTACGCTCCAGCACCTGCAGGACATGCGGAATGGCCGACTGCATGCCGAAGGAGATTCGGTTGAATCCACCAGCTCGCAACTGCTCCAGGCCAACGGAATTGACGCTGTCCGGGTTGGCTTCGGTGGTTACCTCAGCGTCGGTTCGCAGGCCCAGGTGCTGCTCAATAGCTGCCAGGATGCGAATCAGATCTGCAGGAGGAAGCAGGGTGGGGGTGCCACCTCCGAAGAACACCGTGTCCACTGGGCGTGGCCCCAGACGTCTGGCCGCCAGTGCGATCTCGGCTACTGCCTGATCGGCAAACTGCGAAATCGCACCGCCGCCGCCCAGTTCGGTAGCGGTGTAGGTATTGAAGTCGCAGTACCCACACCGCACCGAACAGAACGGGACATGGACATAGATACCCAGCCTGGGTGGCACTGGATCCCAGTTCAGGCGTACATGGCGTCAATCAACGCCTTGAACTTCTCCTCCACCACGTTGCGCTTTACCTTCAGCGACGGTGTCAACTCCCCTGCCTCGATGGTCAGGTCGTTGTCGAGGATGCGGAACTTCTTGATGGTTTCCCAGCGGTTCAGTTCGGCATTGAGCTGGTCAACGTAACCCTGCACCATCTCCTGGGTCCTGGGGTCGGTGACGATCGCCTGGTAATCGGTCAGGCCCATCTCGTTGTGCTGGGCCCAGTCAGCGATTGCATCCGGGTCCAGTGCCACCAGTGCCACGCAATAGTTGCGTTCGTTGCCGAAGACCATGAACTGGCTGGCGTAGGGGCAAAGCGCCTTGAACTTGGCCTCGATCAGCGGCGGGGCGATGTACTTGCCACCAGAGGTCTTGAAGAGTTCCTTGATCCGACCGGTGATGGTCAGGAACCCATCCCCATCAAGGGCGCCCTTGTCGCCGGTCCGCAACCACCCGTCCTCGGTCAGGGTTTCAGCCGTGGCTTCTGGCAGATTGTGATAACCCTGCATCACACCGGGGCCACGAACCTGGATCTCATCCCCCTCACCCAGGCGCACCTCGGTACCGGGGAACGGGATCCCCACGGTGCCATACCGGTTGTCCCAGGGACGGTTGACGAAAGTGCCAGCGGAGGTCTCGGTCAGTCCGTAACCCTCCAGGATCTGAATCCCAGCAGCATTGAACCACTCGGCAATGTCCCGGTTGAGTGCTGCTGAACCGGAGATGAAGAATTTGACCCGGCCACCGAAACGATCACGGATCTTGGAGAACACCAACTTGTCAAAAAGGCCGTGTTGTAGACCCAGCAGGAAGGGCACCGACTTGCCCTCCCGCTTCAGCGCATCAACCTTGAGACCAACCTCAAAGGCCTTGTTGAAGATCTTCTCCTTGGCGCCACCCTCCTGTTCCTGCATCGTGACGATGCGAGCATGGGCCTTCTCGAAGATTCGGGGAGCTGCTCCCATGAAGGTTGGCTTGACGATGGCCAGATTGTCGACGATCTTGTCCACCCGGCCATCCACCGCAGTGGCGAATCCGCATCCCAGTTGGGTGGACAACAGCACCTTGCCGAACGAATGTGCCATCGGCAACCACAGAAACTGCAGGTCATCCTCGTCGATGATGTCCTGCGCCTGGATTGCGGCACCCTCATAGGTCCAGGCTGAGTGCGCCAGGCGCACTCCCTTGGGGCGCCCAGTGGTGCCGGAGGTGTAGATCAGCGTAGCCAGCTGGTCTGGCGTGATCTGGGCAATTGCATTGTTGACCAACTCAGGGTCCTTGGCCAGGGCTTCAGCACCGAGTTCGAGGAGTTCGTTCCAGGAGATCACCCAATCGCCATCTCCCTGGCCATCCATCAACACGACCTTTTCCAGGCGGGGCAATTCCGAACGGTGTTCGCGGAGCTTGGCCAACTGCTCGGCATCCTCTGCAAACACCACCCGGCACTCAGAATCAGCCAGGATGTAGGCCACATCAGAAGCCATGGTGGTCGGATACACCGTGGTGGTGGCACACCCGGCACACATGACCGCCAGGTCAGCCAGGATCCATTCCACGCGGGTGGCAGCAGCGATGCCCACCCGCTCCTCGTTCTGCAAGCCCAGGCTCAATAGGCCAGCCGCCAATCGATCCACGATCGATTTGGTCTCATTCCAGGTGATCGAGGTCCAGGGCTCACCCTCACCAGCCGGATAGCGGAACGCTTCCCGGGGACCGGATTGGGCCACCCGCTGCTGGAACTGGGCGGCCATGCTCGGGGGGCGATTCTCAATGATGGTCAGGTCATCGTTCTGAGTGGGCATTGCTCTCTCCAATGAAGTCGGCTTAGGAGTAACCTAGATCACCTGCCGCCATCTAGCCACGGCGCCACCAACATTGCCCATTTTTTGGGGCATTTTGGTTGTCGGAGGCTACTTTTTCCCCTTCTCCTGGGGAGCCGAGGTGGACAGAGCCGCGATGAAGGCTTCCTGGGGAACCTCAACCCGACCCACCATCTTCATCCGCTTCTTGCCCTCCTTCTGCTTCTCAAGAAGTTTGCGCTTGCGGCTGATGTCACCGCCATAGCACTTGGCCAGCACGTCCTTGCGGATCGCCCGGATTGTCTCCCGGGCAATCACGCGACTACCGATTGCTGCCTGGATGGGGACCTCGAACTGCTGTCTGGGGATCAATTCCTTCAATTTGCCGGCCAGGGCAACCCCATAGGAGTAGGCGGAGTCCTGATGCACGATTGCACTGAAGGCATCCACCGTGTCGCCGTGCAACAAGATGTCCACCTTGACCAGCTTGGCCACCTGCTCGCCGGTGGGCTCGTAGTCCAGCGAGGCATATCCCTTCGTGCGGGACTTCAGTTGGTCGAAAAAGTCGAACACGATTTCCGCCAGGGGCAGGGTGTAGCGCATCTCGACCCGATCCTCAGACAGATAATCCATTCCATCCAGGGCACCACGCTTTGCCTGGCACAACTCCATGATCGTGCCGATGTAGTCAGCCGGGGTCAGGATGGTGGCCTTGACGACTGGCTCCCGGACCTCATGGATCTTCCCGCTGGGGTATTCGCTGGGATTGGTCACCTCGTGCTCGGCGCCATCCTCCATGGTCACGTGATAGACCACATTGGGCGCAGTACTGATCAGGTCCAGATTGAATTCGCGTTCGAGGCGCTCGCGCACGATCTCCATGTGCAACAACCCAAGGAAACCGCAACGGAAGCCAAATCCGAGCGCGCCTGAGGTCTCGGGTTCATAGACCAGGGCCGCATCGTTGAGTTGCAATTTGTCCAGGGCGTCACGCAGCGTTGGGTAATCATCGCCATCGATTGGGTAGAGGCCGGCGAAAACCATGGGGTTGGGATGCTTGTATCCGCCGAGTGGCTCGCTGGCTCCGTCATGCTGGGAGGTGACGGTGTCACCCACGCGTGACTGACGTACATCCTTCACGCCGGTGATCAGGTAGCCAACCTCACCAACCCCGATCTCCTGGGATTTCACCGGCTCGGGGCTGATCACCCCGACTTCCAGCATCTCGTGCACAGCACCGGTGGACATCATCCTGATCCGGTCTCGGTGACTCAACTTGCCATCAACCACCCGAACATAGGTCACCACACCCCGGTAGGTGTCATAGACCGAATCAAAGATCAGTGCCCGCGGTGGCGCATCCGGATCGCCCACTGGTGGCGGGGTCTGCTTGACAATCTCATTGAGTACTTGTTCCACGCCAAGCCCGGTCTTGGCACTCACCCGGAGCACCTCTGAGACATCACAGCCGATGATTCCGGCCAGTTCCGCGGCGTACTTGTCGGGGTTTGCGCTGGGCAGGTCGATCTTGTTTAGGACCGGGATGATGTGCAGGTCGGCGCCCAGCGCCAGATAGAGATTCGCCAGGGTTTGGGCCTCAATCCCCTGAGCCGCGTCAACCAGCAGGATCGCCGCTTCACAGGCCTCAAGGCTGCGGGAGACCTCATAGGTGAAATCAACGTGGCCCGGAGTGTCAATCATGTTCAGTACATAGGTGCCCGGTTGAGCACCTTCCGCATTGCCCTCACTCACCGACCAGGGCATCCGGACGGCCTGGCTCTTGATCGTGATGCCCCGCTCCCGTTCGATGTCCATTCGGTCGAGGTACTGGGCCCGAGCAGCCCGTTCATCCACCACTCCGGTCAGTTGCAGCATCCGGTCGGCAAGTGTGGACTTGCCATGATCGATATGCGCGATGATGCAGAAATTCCTGATGATCGAGGCGTCGGTGCTTCCCGGTTTGGGGGCATGCTGCAACGGATCGGGCACGGCTCACTCTCGGGTGGTTGTGGTCCCAGCCAGATCACGGCCCGGACCAATTACATGGAGAGACAAGTCTCCCACACTCACCCCGGCTGAGTTAGGGTGCGCATGTGAAGCGGATGTCTGGAGTCGATGCAGCCTTCTGGTATGGCGAAACACCGGGATGGCACATGCACGTGGGAGCGGTAGCCATCCATGTGCTCGATGATGCCCCCGACTTCAGTTTCCAGATGGTTCGTGACCTGGTGGTCAGCCGCCTGCCACAGATGCCCCAATTGCGCTGGCGGGTGGTGGAAACCCCCCTGGGCCTGGACCGTCCCTGGCTGGTTGAGGACCCCCATCTGGACCCCGACTTCCATATCCGCCGAATCGCCGTACCGGCACCTGGTGGGCGCGAGGAGTTGGATGAGTTGGTGGGTCGGTTGATGTCCTACAAACTCGACCGCACCCGCCCCCTGTGGGAGTTGTGGGTGATCGAGGGTATCGCTGGCAACCGCGTGGCCACCCTGACCAAGATGCACCATGCGATCATCGACGGAGTCTCCGGCGCTGGCCTTGGCGAGATTCTCCTGGACATCACCAAGGAGCCCCGACCGCCCAGTGAGGAAACCCTGCACAGCATCGGTACCGAGCGACCCGCAGGGATTGAGAGATGGGTCCGGGGCGCAATCAATATCGGATTCAACACCCCGGCGCGCGTCGTCGGTCTGATCGGCCAGACCGTCCGCCAGCAGATCGCGGTCCGGGACTTCACCAATCGACCGCCCAGGTTCTTCACCGCACCAGTGACCCGGTTCAATGCCCAGATCTCCCCGCAACGCCGGGTTTCCGGGATGAGATTGGAACTGGACCGGGTCAAGGCGTTGAAGACTGCCTATGGCGTCAAGCTCAACGACATCGTGCTGGCGATCGTCTCCGGTGCCCTGCGCATCTATCTGGCCGAACGTGAGGGCATTCCCACCAAACCGCTGATCGGTCAGATCCCGGTCTCCACCCGCACCGATGACAAGGATCCAGTGGGAAGCAATGCGGTCAGCTCCATGACGGTGAACATGGCCACCGACATCGCGGATCCAGCCAAACGGGTGGCCACAATCTTTGAGAGCACCCAGGGTGCCAAGGAAATGGCCAAGGCACTCAGCGCCCGGCAGATCATGCAATTGCCCGATATGACCCCACCAGGCCTGCTGACAGTGGCTTCCCGCGCCTACACCATGAGCGGGTTGTCCAACAACCTGGCGCCGATCAATGTGGTGGTCTCGAATGTGCCCGGCCCGAACTTCCCCCTCTACATGGCCGGAGCCCAACTCGATGCGCTCATGCCCATGGGACCGCTGGTGCTGGATGTGGCCCTGAACGTCACCGTGTTCAGCTATATGGAGAGCATCGACTTTGGATTCGTGAGCACTCCAGAGGTGGTTCCGGATCTGGATGAGTTGGCTGATGCCTGTCGCCAGGCCCTGAATGAGTTGGAAGTTGCAGTGGGAATCAAGCCACGCCAACATCCCATCGAAGTCGCCATCGCGGCCGCCAGGAAAGAACCGGTGAAAAAGTCCGCAGCCAAGAAGCCAACTACGAAGAAGACAGCCGCCAGGAAGACTGCCACCAAGAAATCCCCGTCAGCGAAAACCACCAGGAAGGCACCGGCAAAGAAGGCGGCCAGCCAACCAAGCACAAGTGCTGTTGAATAACACCGATTTTGGTCCCGGCTGCCCGGGCTGATAATGTTTCTCCTTGTGTCTGGGCAACCCGACACCCCCGAATTTCAGACTTAACTCCGTAACTTCGAAAGCAAAGGCGAGCCCACGTGGCGAATATCAAGTCCCAGATCAAGCGCAACCGGCAAAACCAAGCAGCTCACGAGCGCAACAAGGCAGTGAAGACAAATCTCAAGACTGCCATCCGCAAGTTCCGTGAGGCTGCTGAGGCTGGTTCACAGGACGCCAAGCAGTTGGCTGCTGACGCCGCAAAGAAGCTTGATCAGGCCGCCTCCAAGGGTGTCATCCACAAGAACCAGGCCGCCAACCGCAAGTCCGCGATTCAAAAGCGCGCTGCGTCCTTGTGAGCTCAGCGCCGAGCGGCGCACACCTCAAGGATCATTTTCTCCACCGCATATGACGGATCACTGGCCTGTCCCTTGATATCGGCATCGGCGGTGGCCACGGCCTGGATCGCCGTACTCAACCCGGCATCCTCCCAACCACGCGCCTGGGCCAGCAGGCTCTTCAATCGCCAGGTGGGCACCTGAATCTCCCTGGCGAGGTCTGCACCCCGAAGTCGGCCCGCTGTGGCCTTGCACAAAGCCACCTGGCGCAGCGCCCGGGCACAGGCTGCAGTGATCAGGACATGTTCAGCTCCCCGGTCCAGGATCCATCGGGTCTCCTCCAGCGCCCGGGCCACATCCCCGTTGACCACGTGATCAGCCACGGCAAAGGACTTGGCCTCCGCCCGGCCACCGTAGTACTGCTGAACCCGCTCCAGGGTCAGTTCCTCCCCGGGGAAGTCGCTGGCCAATTGACCCACGGCGGCAGCCAGGGAACGCAGGTCACTTCCCAGTGACTGAACCAGAAACCCGGCAGCGGCCTCACCCATCCGAGCCTTGTTGACCCGAGCCTGGGAGATCACGAACTCAGGCAGTTGGTAGGCCTTTATCGGAGCACTCTTCTGCTCAACAACAGCCGGACACTTGCGCAGTTTGTTCAGCAATCCCGTGCCCTTGTTGCCACCTGAGTGCACGAGCACCAACGCAATGTCCGGCAGAGGAGCAGCGGCATATTCGAGAAGGGATTCCCAGGACGCCTCAGGCAGCTGCTCCAGATTGCGTACGACGACGCAACGGGTGGCAGCGAACAAGGACGGGGAGGTGCATTCCTCAAGGCCAGTCCGGTCCAGCAGGTTGGCTGCGGTTTCCACGAAGTCAGACTCTGGATCAGCTTGTTTGACCTGGATCCGGATAGTGGATACAACCTGCTCACCGAGAAACTCCTCCGGCCCCGTGATCAGCACGATCCGGCCCAGGGCTGATTGGTTTGAGGTCATGTGCGCACTCTCTCACGCACTCAGGACAATCCGTGCCCGGGGTTTCCTCTGCTGGTCACCGACAGGGAGCCATCACTAGTAACCAGGACGGCGATATCCCCCTGCTGATCGGTGCATCTGATCAACGAGCCGCTCTGGTGCAACAGCTCCAGGGTGGCCGCTGCTGGGTGGCCATAGTCGTTGTCGGCGCCAACGGAGATCAGGGCGAGACTCGGCCGCAGCCCCCTGATCAACTCCTGATCCTGCCTGGCGGATCCATGATGGGCCACCTTCAACACCTCGACCCGGTGACCAGCCAGAATCCTGCGCAACTGGGCCTGGGCAGGAGGTTCCACGTCACCGGTGAACAGGATCCGGATGTGCTTGACCTGGGCAAGCATGACAATGGAGGCATCATTTGGTGGCGATTCGGACTCGGGGTAGGCCTCAGCCGGAGGATTCAACACCTGCCAGGTGAACCCGGCGATCCGGCGTACCTCGCCAAGCTGGGCCCGGATCACCGGGATGCCCCGACGCCCCGCGGTCGCTTGCACTCGTCGTACCTGGGCCAGCGGGCTGGCCAGAGTGGACACCTCGATGCCACCCACCCGCCGCCCCCGCAGCACCCCATCGAGACCTCCCACATGGTCCTGATGGAAATGGGTCAGGATGAGCAATGGGATCTCACGTATCCCCAACCGGCTCAAACACTGATTGATCAAATCGGGGTCCGGGCCGGTGTCAACCACCACTGCTTGACCTGAGCCCAGATTGAGCACCAGGCCATCCCCCTGACCCACATCGCAGGCCACCAGCACCCAACCCTTCGGTGGCCAACCAGGCGTCGGAATCCGCACACAGATCACCACGAGCAACAAAGCCGTGCCCAGTAGGCTCAGAGCAGGCCGGCGCAGCAGGATCGGCGTCAACATGGCCGCGATCAAGCAGCCGATCGTCAGCGCAGCCAGGGAGACCGGATGCGTTGGCCAGTCCAGGGTCGCTGTTGGTAGGCCGGCGGCTCGGTGAGCCACGAAAAGCAGCCATTCACAACACCAAAGTGCCGGTCTGGCCACGACTGCACCCAGAGTGGCACTGGCCAGGGTGATCACCCCGGCCAGCAGACCCAGAACCGTGGCTGGTGCCACGACCGGGGCGGCCAGCAGGTTGGCCGCAACCGCCACCAGACTCACCTGCCCGGAGATAGCTGCAATGAGTGGAGTGCAGCCCAACTGAGCGGCAATCGGGACCGCAATGGCCTCGGCTGCCCAACGCGGCAACCAACCACACAGAGCATCACGCCAGCCAGGGGCCAACCAGAGGATGCAGGCAGTGGCGGTTGCTGACAGGGCAAAACCGAGATTAACCCCCAGGTAGGGGTCGAAAAGGACCAGCCCGGAGACCGCGATCCCCCAGGCCCGCATCCCGCGTCCCTGACCATTCCGCCCCAGGCCAATCAACGCCGCTCCACCCATCGCAGCAGCACGCACCACGCTGGGCTCACCGCGAGCCAACACCACAAACCCAAGAATGCCGAGTACGGCCACCGCGGTGAGGCCATGGCGACGTACGCCGAGCCACCGCGCCAGCAGGAGCAGGGCGCCACAGGCCAGGGTCAGATTGGCACCACTGACCGCCGTGAGGTGGGTCAGTCCCGAAGCCCGGAACTCAGCCACGGTTCTGGTATCCAGGCCAGCATCATCACCGTCCACAAGCGCTGGCAACAGGGCTCGGGGGGCAGCCCGGCCGTCCTGGACCGAGTCCCGAATGGCATTGCGCAGGCCTCCAGCGGCGGTGGCCACCCACCCGGGTTGACCACGAATCTCGGGCTCACCCCGAACCCGGATCACGCCGGCAAGACCACCGCTCCGGGAACTGGTCAGTCGTCCGCTCAGCCGGACCGTGGACCCCACCTCGACCTTGGCCCAGGATTTCGGGGCAATCAGTAGCACCGGAGCCCTGACCAACTGCCTGGCACCCCGCCCGACCACCCAATGGGTGTCCCCCTGAAGCGATACATAGTCACCAAACTGGCCCTGATGTCGTCTGGGTGTGGTGTCAACCGAAACCTCCGCTGTGACCTGCGCCTGATCGGTAACCAGCTCCCTGAGTGCTCCCCCAGAGGCAACCTCTTGGTGCAACAAGCTGGACAGCAGTGCCGCTGTGGCCACAATCAGCCAACTGAGTACGGTGCTTACGCCCAGGCGATGACGCAGGCTGGGCGACCAGAGGATGCTGGCCAGTCCCACCAGCACCGATACCCCAACCAGGACCTGCCACAAGGTAAGGACCACAGCCAGCCAGGCGATCACTGCGATCGCTGGCAGCCGCAGGTCCGGGTTCACAAGGTCAGGAAGGGTGCGAGTTTGGCCAGGGTCTTCTCCCCAATGCCATCCACTTCAAGGAGTTCATCAATCGAGGAAAAGGCACCATGGGTACTGCGCCAGCTCAGGATCGCCTGAGCGGTAACCGGCCCCACCCCGGGCAGCGTTTCCAACTGCTGCGCGGTGGCCTGATTCAACGGGATCAGACTGGTGCCAGTTGGAGCACCCGGGGTCGTCACCGCAGCGGCTGCCAGGCCGCCGGGGGGTCGTCCCACATAGATCTGCTCTCCGTCCACGAGCACCCGGGCCTGGTTCAGGGTGCCCAGCCTGGTTCCGGGTCGAGCGCCACCAGCAGCCGTGATGGCATCGATCACCCTGGAACCAACCGGCAGGGTGAGTACGCCGGGATGGTGCACCCGCCCGGCGATATCAACCACGATCGTGCCCGCGGCCACCGTGGGACTGTTCGATGCCGCTGGATCCGGCAACTCAAGCACACTGGCTGGGCTCTGGTTGGCGTCAGTGGGGATTACCTCAACCTCACCACTGGATCGGGACCACGTGAACCAGGCCAGGGCCACGGCAACAATGGCCACGCTGACCAACAACAGTGCCGGTCCCCGGTCCAGTCGGATCCGACCCCGAAGGGTGCTGGGGGTGCGTTCAGTGGCCCAGGCCTGCAATCTTTCGGACTGCGAGGGTCCGTGACGCCTGGTGTGTCGACCTGGTGCCTGTGGCACCTCACCGGGGAGAGCCTCCGGTTCTGCATCCGTGGACACCCGTGGCTGGACCCCGGTACGACGCAACTCCTGGCCAAGTGATTCCAGACGCCGTCGGGCCGCTTGTTCTGCCTGCGCTGATTCCCATGCCATTCGGGCAAGGTATGCGCTGCAGAACAGCTTGCCCAGTCAGCCCCGTGAACCTGTGGATAACCTGGCCTCTGGAGGGTCCAATCGCGAAACCGTGACCGCAACCATGCCGGGACCGACATGGGCCCCAATCACCGCACCCACTTCATCGAGGAGCACTTCGTCGGGGCAGAGTTGATCAGCCAATCGCTCCTGAAGGTTCTCAGCCAGCCTGGCGCCCCGATCCGCAGCCTCCAGGTGTGAAACCGTGACCGAAACGCTACTGTCACCGGCAGCCTCGACTGCCATTTCCTCCAACCGGGCCAGGGCTCGGGCCGCAGTACGCACGCGCTCATGCTGGACCACCCGGCCAGCCTGGAGTCGCAGGATGGGTTTCATCGCCAATGCCTGCCCAACCAGGGCCATCGCGGTGTTGATGCGCCCACCCCGACGCAGGTATTCCAGGGTATCCACGTAGAAGAGGACCTCGGTATTGGCTGCTCTTTCCTGAGCAGCCCGGGCGACCTGATCCAGGTCCGCGCCTTCCGCTCTGGCCGCCACAGCTGCCGCTACCACCGAGCCGGTGGCCGAGCCAACCAGACCAGAATCCACCACGAGGACCGGGATCGGTGCCTTGCTGGCTGCCATCTGAGCGGACTCAACGGTGCCACTCAGTTGGCTGGACAGGTGAATGGAGACGACTCCGGTACAGCCCTGCTCAGCAAGTTCGCGATAGACCTGCGCAAATGCCTCCGGATTGGGTCGGGAAGTGCTCAGCGGCGTAAAACTCTTCAGGGCTTGCGCCAGCATCTGCGAGGTCACTGCATCCGGACCGAAATCCTCGTGTGATTCAGCACCGATCACCACCTGCAACGGAACCACCTGTACGCCGAGAGCAGTTGCCGCCTCAGCATCGGCCACGGCGGTTGAATCGGTAACGATCGCGATCAGACTGGTCATTGGCCCAACGACTAACCCACCACTATGTTGACCAGTTTGGGGGCCCGCACAATCACCTTGCGGATCTGGCGACCATCGATTGCGGCGGCCACTGCAGGGTCGGCCAGGGCCAATTCCTGCAGGTCTGCCTCAGAAATGCTGGGAGAGACCTCCAGCCGGGCCCTGACCTTGCCCTGGATCTGAACCACTGCGGTGATCGAGTCCTCAACCAGGAGTTCGGGATCCACGACCGGCCAGGGACGCTGAGCCACGGAGGGCTCGTGCCCCAAACGCTGCCACATCTCCTCCGCAGTGTAGGGAGCCACCAGGGAGAGCAACTGGGCCACGACCTCCACAGCTTCACGTACTGCTGGATCAGCCGGACCACAACCGGAGTCAATGGCCTTGCGGGTGGCGTTGACCAGCTCCATCACCCGGGCAACAACCACATTGAATCGATGGCTTTCCAGGAGCTGCTCAGCTCCGTGAACCGCCTTGTGGGTGTGCTTTCGCAGGGCCAGGTCACCTGCAGTTTGGTTCGCACCGGGAACCGAACTGACATCCCCGGCCAACCGCCAGGCCCGTTGCAGGAAGCGGGCGGAGGCCTCGGGTGAGACATCGGCCCAGTCAATGTTGTCCTCGGGCGGTGAGGCGAAGATCAGGGTCAGACGCACAGCGTCGACTCCGAAAGCATCGAGTTGCTCCGCAAGGTTGACCCCGTTACCCAGGGACTTGCTCATCTTGCGGCCGTCGTTGATCACCTTGCCCTGGGACAAATAGGCGGCGAATGGTTCCACGAAGTCCAGGTAGCCCATGTCATGCAGTGCCTTGGTGAAGAATCGCGCATAGAGCAGATGAAGCACTGCATGCTCATCTCCGCCCACATAAATGTCCGCAGGCAGCCAGCGGTGCACCAGGTCCCGATCGAATGCCTGGGTGTCATCATTGGGTGAGCAATAGCGCAGGAAGTACCAGGATGAATCCACGAAGGTATCCATCGTGTCTGTGTCGCGCTTGGCAGGAGAACCGCACTGAGGGCAGTCGACACTCACCCACTCCTGCGCCGCAGCCAGCGGGGATACTCCCTTGGGTTTGAGGTCAGCGCCGGTCAACTCGGGCAGCAACACCGGGAGTTGGTCATCGGGTACGGCCACCTCACCGCATTCACCACAATGGATGATGGGGATCGGCACCCCCCAATAGCGCTGCCGGGAAAGCAACCAGTCACGAAGGCGGTAGTTGACTGCTCCCTCACCACGACGGTCGGCCTCCAGTTGGGCCACAATTTTATTGATACCGGCGGCTTTGTCGCTGAGCCCGTTCAGTGGACCGGAGTTGACATAGATCCCATCCCCCGGGGTGGCCACCAGGGTCTCCTCCGGGTTGGGTTCTCCGGTGTCGATCACCTGTCGGATCGGCAGGTTCATGGCCTTGGCAAAGTCCAGGTCACGCTGATCATGTGCCGGCACCGCCATGATGGCCCCAGTACCGTAGTCAGCCAAGACGTAATCGCTGGCCCAAACCGGGATCTGCTCACCATTGACCGGGTTGATCGCGGTGATCCCCAGATCCACACCGGTCTTGGGTCGATCGGTGGCCTGCCGGTCGATGTCACTGGCCTTACGCACCTCGATGATGTACTCATCCAGGGCAGTTCGTTGCTCCGGCGCCACGATTTCACTGGCCAGTTCAGCATCAGCGGCCACCACCATGAAGGTCGCCCCGAACAAGGTGTCCGGGCGAGTGGTGAACACCGTGACCGTGCGGCTGGAACCATCTGCAAGATTCAGGTCAAAGTGAACCTGGGCACCCTGGGAGCGCCCGATCCAATTGCGCTGGGCGTTGAGCACCTTGGTCATCCAGGTGCCATCCAGTTGGTCCATGTCGTCGAGAAGCCGCTGAGCGTACTTGGTGATTCGGAAGTACCACTGGGTCAACTCCCGCTTGGTCACCTCGGCATGGCACCGCTCACAGTGACCATCAACGACCTGTTCGTTGGCCAACACGGTCTGGTCCTGGGGGCACCAGTTGACTGGGGAGTTCTTCCGGTAGGCCAGTCCGTGGTCGCGCAATTTCAAGAAGAGCCACTGAGTCCAGCGGTAGTACTCCGGGTCAGAGGTGTGCAATCTGCGCGTCCAGTCAAAGCTGGTCGCATAACGACGCATGGACTCGGCCTGGGTCTCGATATTGCCGTAGGTATAGGTGGATGGATGCTCATCGTTCTTGATCGCAGCATTCTCAGCCGGCAGCCCAAAGGAATCCCAACCGATTGGGTTGAGTACCTCAAAGCCCTTCATCCACCAGTAGCGCGCGATCACATCATGGATCGCAAACACCTCCGCATGACCCATGTGTAGATCCCCACTCGGGTAGGGGAACATCGTGAGGGCATAGCGCTTGTCCCGCTCACTGTTGTCATCAGCGGCAAAGGGCGCCAACTCCTCCCACACTGGTTGCCATTTGGCTTCAATGGCGTGGGCGTCATATCGATCTTCTGGGGTCTGATTCATGGCACCGTGAAGTCTATCCGCCCTCGATTTGCCTCGGCTCACCCTCTAGGGTGAAGCCGGCTGGAAAACTGAGATTCAAGGAGGAGCACGTGGACAGCAGTTGGTTGGTCACCGGCGGCGCCGGCTATATCGGTTCCCATGTCGCCCGGGCCCTGTTGGCGGCTGGCATGGATCCAGTGGTCCTTGACGACCTGTCCAGCGGACACCGGGCGTTTGTGCCAGCAGAGATCCCTTTCGTCAAGGGCTCGATTCTGGACACCGATCTGATCACCGAGACACTGAACCAACATCAGGTGCGGGGCGTGATCCACCTGGCTGGCTTCAAATACGCCGGGGTGTCAGTGGAGCGGCCCCTGCACACCTATACCCAGAATGTCACCGGAACCATCAGCCTGCTCAGTGCCATGGAGCAGGCACAGGTGGACCTGATGGTCTTCTCATCCAGCGCCGCCACCTTCGGGACCCCAGACGTGGACCTGGTCACCGAGGAGACCCCCACGAACCCGGAGTCACCATATGGGGAGAGCAAGTTGATCGGTGAGTGGTTGATGGCGGATGCAGGCCGGGCCAATGGCCTCAAACACACCTCATTGCGCTATTTCAATGTCGTGGGCAGCGGTTTCCGCGACCTTTTCGACACCAGCCCGCACAACCTGTTCCCGTTGGTTTTCGAGGCGCTGCTGGCCGGACGCACCCCAAGGATCAATGGTGATGACTACCAGACCCCGGATGGCACCTGTGTAAGGGACTATGTCCATGTCCAGGACCTGGCCAGCGCGCATGTCGCTGCTGCCCGACAACTCCAGGCAGGCGCTGATTTGGCTCCGATCTACAACCTCGGTAGTGGTAACGGCTCCTCAGTACGCGAGATCATGGATGCAATGGCCCGGGTCACCGGAATTGCCTTCACCCCTGAAATCGGCCCCCGGCGGCCTGGTGACCCTGATCGGATCGTGGCAACTGGCGAGCGTGCCTCCCGTGACCTGGATTGGCAGATGCGACACTCCCTGGACGAAATGGTGTCCACCGCCTGGCAGGCCAGGCAACACGCAGCCGATTCCGAAACCATGAACTGAGGATCTGATCATGAACCTTCCCGAGATGTTTTCCCTGACTGACCAGGTAGTGGTGATCACTGGAGCCTCCTCTGGCCTCGGGGTGGCCTTTGCCGATGCCTTCAGCCGGGCAGGCGCGGACGTGGCCATGGGGGCCCGGCGGGTGGACCGACTCCAGGAAACTGCAGATCTGGTCGCGGCGAATGGGCGCCGCGCGGTACCGGTGGCCACAGACGTGGTCGATCCAGATGCGTGCCAAAAGCTGGTTGACCAAGCACTTTCAGCCTTCGGTCGGGTCGACATCCTGATCAACAACGCTGGCATCGGGACGGCCGTTCCGGCCACGAAGGAGACCCCCGAGCAGTTCAAACAGGTGATCGACATCAACTTGCTGGGGTGCTACTGGATGGCCCAGGCCTGTGGACGGGTAATGGAACCGGGAAGTTCGATCATCAACATCTCCTCGGTGCTTGCTCTGACCACAGCTGGATTGCCACAGGCGGCGTATGCCGCCTCCAAGGCCGGTCTGATTGGGATGACCCGGGACCTGGCCCAGCAGTGGGGTGCACGCAGGGGCATTCGAGTAAACGCCCTGGCTCCGGGATTTTTCGCCACCGAGATGACCGATGAGTACAAACCTGGATATCTGGATTCCCAGATCCAGAGAATTCCACTCGGTCGCACCGGTGATCCGGCGGAGTTGGCGGCCACTGCGGTGTTCCTGGCTTCACCAGCCGCCGGATACATCACCGGACAGACCCTGCCCGTGGATGGCGGGCTGACGATCACCTGACCAAAGGGCTACATTCTCCACCCCGGCCACGTAGTCTTTAGGGGTGGCCAACGTGTCCGCAGGACCAGCGTTGCCCGATATGCCGCGAGCACGGCGTATTGGGCATTTTTTGCATCCTGCCTTCCGGGATCCACCCAAACACTCCAGTGCCATCTGGTGGGCCGTAATCCCTGTGGCAGCCCTGGTCTCAGCTGGCGTCAGATTCGCCGATCCCACTCTGGCCGGAATCAAATCCCTGGCCCCGGTCATGATGGTCTGGTTCGTGGCGATCTGGAACCTGCGCGGCGTTGAATTCCAGCGCAAGCTCGCCATCACCATCGCGCTGAGCTTCCTGGCGATCAATGTGCCGGCGATCATGATGGGCGAATCCCCCAGAGTTGCGGTGATGCAGTACATCGGAGCCTCGATTGCTGGGTATCTGATCGTGGCTTTGATCGCCGCGGTGATCGGCACCCTGGATTTCACCAGGACAACTGAGATGCTCCAGGTGCTGGGCTTCACCCTGATCGGGTCAGCGGTGTCACTGCCCTTCCAGTTGCTCTTCGTGGCTCCTGTCGGAGGGGCCGTTGAGATCTTCTACTGGTGGATCCGGGGGGCACCAGGTGTTTGCATCACAGTTCTGACGCTCTACCCGATCCTGCACTCCAAGCGGGACCGGTCCCATCAGCAGCTCTCGAAAATGCTGCTGATTGCCGCCCTGGCCACGATCTTCTTCCTGTTCGCGATGCGCAACCCCGACCAACAGGCCGGGTGGGCAGTGCTGATCCCGGCCGTTTGGGCAGCAATGGTGATGCGCAAATGGGCGGTCGCCGGACACGCGTTGCTGACCCTGACCCTGGTCGGATCACTGGCCCGACTACCCAACTTCAACCTGGTTCGGACTGACTGGCTTCTGGGACCAATCTTCATCGACATCCTGCTACCTGCATATGCCATCACCACCATGGGCCTGGTCAGCGAACGGGAACGCCGAGCTGCCATGGTGCGTGAATTGGCCAAGCGGGAGCGCGAGGCGAATGAAACCAGCGCATTGTTGACCAGCGTCTTTGACGGCATCAGCGATGGTCTGTTGCTGGTGGACGCCCGAGGGCATATTGAACGCGCCAATCCGGTGGCAAACCGATTGCTACCAGAGGATGCCCTGGCCCGGCCAGCTGACGAATTGGTTACCTATCTGAGCCCCGAAAGTGAACCTGACTACCCAGTTGATCCAGAGCGCTATTGGCAGGCAATCCTGGCTGGCAATGCCCCGGACTTCCGGGCAGCGGTTGACACCCCAAGTGGCGAGCGCATCCTTTCGGTGCGCACCCGCCCCCTGCATTTTGAGGCAGGCACCAAGGTCGTGGTGCTACTCCAGGACATCACTGAGCGCGTCCATCGACTCCAGGAACTGACCCACTTCGCCGACATCGCAGCGCATGACCTGCGCAGCCCATTGACTGCGCTGTACGGACTGCTGGAGATGGCCCAGGATTCAGACGACCTGGAAGAGATCCAGATGCTCCTGGCCCGAAGCCAGTCATCAGCGCGACGGATGAACAATGAGATCGAGAATTGGCTCACCCACGCCGTTGCCCGTGACGGTGAGTTGCAACTGGAACCAATAGACCTGGGTCCCATTGTTGAGGAACTACAAAGCACTTACCCCGGCTCCTTCATCGAGGAGAATCTGCCCCTGAAGCCATTGGGGGATCCGGTACTGATCCGTCAGGTCGTGGTCAACCTGGTGTCCAATGCGGTCAAATACGCACCATCGGGCCAACAGGCCAGGATCCTCGTGGCCACCTACCCCGCAACCGAAACCGGCCTGGTGCGAGTCGAGGTTCGCGACCACGGGAACCCACTACCCACCTCGGAGTGGGAACGTATCTTCGAGCCCTACTCAAGAGGCGCCGGTGCCGGTCTACAGGCAGCTGGCACCGGAATGGGCCTGGCCACCTGCAAGCGCATTGTGGAACGCCATGGTGGCAAGATCTGGGTGGCCCCCAACCGGGATTCAGATGGAGTACCGATCGGGAACACGTTCATGTTCACCCTGCCGGCTTCCTGACCTGGCCCCAGCTCAACTGATCCTTCGATCAGCTGACCCGATCCCAGCCCCGGGCCGGGTTCCGACTGCCCATGTGATGGTCACGACTGCGGTAGACGATGTAGGGACGAGTGAGGTAGCCAAGTGGCGCACTGAAGACATGCACCAATCGGGTAAAGGGCCACAACGCAAACAGGCCGAAGGCAAGCAACGCATGGAGTTGGAATCCAAGGGGCGCCTCGGCCATGAGTTCTGGCTGTGGAGTGAAGGAGAGGAAGGAGCGGTACCAGACCGAGACCGTGTCCCGGTAGTCATGGGCATGCTCCCCGGCTCCGAACAATGGCAGGGAACCCAGCACGGTATTCCACATCCCCAGCAGGATGGTTCCAGCCAGAAAGGCGTACATCACCTTGTCCATTCTTGTGGTGGCCGAGAAGACTGGCCCCACCGTGCGCCGCCGGTAGACCAGAATCATCAGTCCGCCCAGAGCCATCACCCCAGCCAGCAACCCGCCGACAACCGCTACCACGTGGTAAAGGTCATTGCTGATCCCCACGAAATCGGTCCAGGACTTGGGGATCAGCAAGCCGATCACGTGCCCACCGACCACACCCAGCATGCCGAAATGGAACATCGGTGAACCCAACCTGAGCAACCGGTCCTCGTAAAGCTGTGAGGACCTGGTAGTCCATCCGAACTTGTCATACCGATAGCGCCAGAAATGCCCGATCACGAAAATCAGCAGACACAGGTAGGGAAGGATCCCCCAGAGGAATGTGGTCATCGTGCGACTCCTGACAGTGTTGGCATCCCAATGAATTCAGGTGGTGCGGAACCTGGCATGGTGTACGGATCCAGGCCCACGGTTTCATCCGGTGGGCCCTCTTCGATCAGCCTCCGAACCGCCTCAGCCTCGTCCCCCACCAGCGGCGGCAGCGTGGCACAAAGGGCCAATAGGGCACCCAGCCACGGGGATTCCTCAGCGGCCAGGGCCTGGCGCAGCATCTCTATTCCGGCCCGGTGGTCGAGCAATAGTCGCCAGGCAGCATCGGGATCGTGAGCAGCGCCAAGTTGCAGTACCACGCAGAGGTGATCGGGCAACTCATCGCTGTCCTCATCGAACTCAACCCCTGCCCTGCGGAAGGCCTGCTTGAACTGCACCAGAGCAACCCCACGGCGACGAGTATCGCCATAGGCGAAATAGGTGAGGTAGAGAGCACAGCGCCGCGTGTGGTCAAAGGTGGCTACATACTCCTCTTGCAATGCCTGAAGCTCATTGGCCCGCAGGTGCTCGATCAGGCCAACCAGGTCCTGATCATCAGGCACCAGCGACTGGATTTGATCAAGGGAGTCCAGCAGTTGCTGATCGGGGTAATCCAGCAATCTGGCACAGGCTGCCCAGGTGGGCTGAGCGTCAGCCGGTCTCGGATAACGCTTACTGAGCCGAAACATCACTCATCACCTGATTGCTCATCCGACTTGTTCGGGAACAAGCCCTCGGGGCTACCCTTCCCGTCCCAGTTCAACAGGTTGACCCGTCCCTTCTTGCTGCCCCCGCCAACCAGTTCGTCTGCGGTCTGGCGTTCCTGGAGCATCTGGAAGTTCTCGATTGCCACCGGTGTTGGGAATCCACTGCCCTCACCAAAAATGGCCGGGTTCCCGCCGCCGTAATCTGCAACAGCACACTCGGTTGCCAATTCCTCCAGGGAATGAGCCTGTTCGGCATGGGCAGGGGGGATCACATAGCGATCCTCGTACTTGGCGATGGCCAGGAGCCGGAACATCTCGTACATGGTCTCGCCGTCCATGCCCACGGATTGAGCGATCTCCTCATTGGGATCATTGCCCAGGTTGATATCTCGCATGTAGGAGCGCATCGCAGCCAGCTTCCGGAGTACGTCGTTGACCGGCCCCACGTCTCCAGCGGTGAACAGGTTGGCAAGGTACTCCACTGGAATCCGTAGCGCCTCGATTGCCGCGAACAGGTTGGCCTGGTCCTCGGCATCGTGACCGGTTTCCCTGATCACATCGACGACCGGGGACAATGGTGGGATGTACCAGACCATCGGCATGGTGCGATATTCCGGATGCAGCGGAAGGGCTACCTGATACTTGCTGATCAGTGCCCAAACAGGTGACTTGCGAGCCGCCTCGATCCAATCACCGGGAATGCCATCGCGTTCAGCGGCAGCGGCCACCTGGGGGTCATTGGGATCCAGGAAGACCGACCTCTGGGCTTCATAGAGATCATGCTCATTCTCCACCGCGGCTGCTTCAAGAACCCTGTCCGCGTCGTAGAGAACCAATCCGATGTAGCGCAACCGACCCACGCAGGTTTCCGCACACACAGTCGGGATGCCCACCTCGATCCGGGGATAGCAGAAGGTGCACTTCTCGGCCTTGCCGGTCTTGTGGTTGAAGTAGACCTTCTTGTAGGGGCAGCCCGAAACACACATGCGCCAACCCCGACACCGGTCCTGGTCGACCAGAACAATGCCGTCCTCAGCACGCTTGTAGATGGCCCCGCTAGGGCATGAGGCAGCGCAGGATGGGTTCAGGCAGTGCTCGCAGATCCGCGGCAGATAGAACATGAAGGTCTCTTCAAACTCCATCTTGACCTTGTCCTCGATGCCCTTGAGCATCTGATCGCGGACCGCGTGTTCCTTGCTGCCACCCAGATCGTCATCCCAGTTGGCAGACCACTGGACTTCCATGTCCTTGCCTGAGATCAACGACTTGGGCCTGGCGACTGGGAAGGTGTCTGTCTGTGGCGAATTGGTCAGCGTCTCGTAGTCATAGGTCCAGGGCTCGTAGTAATCCTGCAGCAGCGGCAGTTTGGGATTGGAGAAGATGCTCAACAACTTCTTGACCCGCCCGCCCGCCCTCAGGGCGAGCTTGCCATTGGACTTGCGGACCCAGCCGCCCTGCCACTTTTCCTGGTCCTCATAGGTACGCGGATAGCCCAGCCCGGGGCGGGTCTCCACGTTGTTGAACCAGACATACTCGGTGCCGGTCCGGTTGGTCCAGGCCTGCTTGCAGGTGACCGAGCAGGTATGACATCCAATGCACTTGTCGAGGTTCATCACCATCGCCATCTGCGCCATGACCTTCATGTCAGTACTCCACCTTCGCTGTCCGCTTGCGGATCATCGTCACTTCATCACGGTTATTGCCCGTGGGGCCGATGTAGTTGAAGAAATAGGCCAACTGGGCATAGCCACCGATCAAGTGACTTGGCTTGAGCAGGGTCCTGGTGAGGCTGTTGTGAATGCCACCCCGCTTACGGTCCCGTTCGGTCAGCGGCACATCGATCAACCGGTCCTGGGCGTGATGCATGTACACCGTGCCCTCCGGCATCCGGTGGCTGACGATCGCCCGAGCCGCAACCACGCCATTGCGATTGACCGCCTCAATCCAGTCATTGTCCTTGATCCCGATCTTGGCTGCGTCCCGATCAGAGATCCAGATCGACTGACCTCCACGGGAAAGGGACAACATGAACAGGTTGTCCTGATACTCCGAGTGGATTGACCATTTGTTGTGTGGGGTCAGGTAACGCACCGAGACCCCCATCTCGGATTGCTCCCCGATTGGCTTCTCACCGAACAGATGAGTCATGTTCAACGGAGGTCGGTAGACGGGCAACCCCTCGCCCATCCCGAGCATCCAGTCATGGTCGAGGTAGAACTGCTGTCGACCAGTCAGGGTGTGGAAGGGCTTGAGCCGCTCGATATTGATCGTGAACGGACTGTAGCGCCGCCCACCTGACTCTGAGCCAGACCACTCAGGAGAGGTGATCACCGGAACCGGAGCCACCTGGGTGTCGGCGAAGGTGATTTGTTTACCCTCATGCTCAGCGGCCAGGTCAGCCAACTTCATCCCGGTGCGCTTCTCCAGGAACTGGAAGCCCTGGGTGGCCAGGTGACCATTTGAAACACCCGCCAGATGCAGGATGGCATCAGCCATCTGGACGTCGGTTTCCACCTTTGGCTGTCCATCACCGGCACCGCCATGAGCAACCCCATTACGTTGCCGCAGGATCTCGATCTCCCGCTTTACGTCATAGGCGACGCCCTTGGTGAGCATGCCCACCTTTTCCATCAGGGGTCCGATGGTGACCATCTTGTCGTAGATCGCAGTGAAGTCCCGCTCCACCACCGCCAGCACCGGGAGGGTCTTGCCCGGGATCGGCTCCACCTCTCCGGTCTTCCAGTCCTGCACCACGCCGTGCACGGTTGCCATGGCTTCAGGAGTGTCATGCCACAGCGGCTTGGCGACCACATCCTTACGGGTGCCCAGGTGATCCACGGCCAATTCAGAGAACCGGCGCGCGATCGTCTTCCAGGCCTCCCAATCGGTCTTCGTCTGCCAGGGCGGGGCGATTGCCGGATTGAAGGAGTGCACGAACGGATGCATATCGGTGGTGCTCAGGTCGTGCTTCTCATACCAGGTGGCAGCCGGAAGCACGATGTCAGACATGATCGTGGAACTGGTCATCCGGAAATCGATAGTCATCAACAGGTCGAGTTTTCCCTCGCCTGCCTGCTCTGCCCAGACCACGTCCCGGGGGCGTTGGTCGACCGGTGCCTCCTGAGCGGTGGCAGCGCTGTCGGTGCCCAACAGGTGCCGCAGGAAGTACTCGTTCCCCTTGGCCGAGGAACCGAACAGATTGGAGCGCCACAGGCTGAGAATCCTGGGGTAGTTGTCCTCATGCTCAGGGTCCTCCACCGCGAACTGCAGGTCGCCCTGTTTCAACTGCTCAGCGATGTACGCCGCAGGATCCATCCCCGCAGCGGCAGCCTCGTCTGTCAGGGCAAGGCTGCTCTTGTTGAAGGTGGGATAACTGGGAGTCCAGCCCAAACGAACAGATTGCGCCAACAGATCCATCACCGAGCGGTCCCTGAAGATACCGGTACCAGCGTCCAGGTCATCGGCTGAGAAGGTGTCATACCGGTACTGCGATGAGTTCACATACCAGTACGCCGTCTGGTTCATGTGACGTGGTGGCCGTTGCCAGTCCAGGGCGAAGGCCATGTGCTGGAAGCCCATGATGGGGCGCACCTTTTCCTGTCCCACGTAATGCGCCCAGCCGCCGCCATTACGACCCTGACACCCGGTGATCGTGGTGAGCACCAACATCGCCCGGTAGATCTGGTCGGAATGGAACCAGTGGTTTGTGCCAGCCCCCATCAGGATCATGCCGCGACCCTGGGTATCGATTGCATTCTGGGCCCACTCCCTGGCCAGCCTGGTCACCTGGGCTGCGGGCACTCCGGTGTGTTCCTCCTGCCAGGCAGGAGTGGCCGGCGAGGAGGGGTCCTCATAGTCCTCTGGCCACTCCCCTGGCAAACCGGCGCGCTTCACGCCGTACTGGGCCAGCATCAGGTCCAACACCGTGGTGACCAAGCGGTCCCCAACCCGGTGGACCGGGACGCCACGACGTTGTAATTCCACGGTCCCATTGGGGCTGTCAAAGCGTGGCAGCAACACTTCGACGGCTTCGCTGCCCTCACCATGGACGCTTAGTTGCGGATCGAGGTCCCCAAGCTCAAGGTTCCACTGCCCTACCCCGGCATCACCAAATCGGTGTCCAATCGAACCCTTTGGAATGACAATCGCACCTGTTCTGGCATCCAGCACCGCGGGCTTCCACATGGCATTTTCCGATGCCTGTTCCGGATGTCCGGCAATATCGCCCGCAACCAGGTTCTTGCCCGGCCGGTAACCACCATCGCCATCTGGTTCAAGCGTGATCAGGTAGGGCAGATCGGTGTAGCGCTTGTTGTAGTCCTCAAAGAAGGGTACTTGTTGGTCGACGAAGTACTCCTTGAGAATTACATGCCCCATGGCCATCGCCAGGGCACCATCGGTGCCAGGAGCTGCAGTCACCCATTCATCAGCGAACTTGACGTTCTCGGCGTAATCAGGCGCCACCGCAACGACCTTTTGTCCGCGGTACCTGGCTTCGGTCATCCAGTGGGCATCCGGGGTGCGAGTGGTGGGCACATTGGAACCCCACATGATCAGGTAGCCCGCATCCCACCAATCACCGGATTCAGGTACGTCGGTCTGGTCACCGAACACTTGTGGCGAGGCATTGGGCAGATCGGCATACCAGTCATAGAAGGAGAGCATCGGCGCCCCGATCATCTCCAGGAATCGGGCACCAGATGCATAGGACACCGGTGACATCGCCGGGATTGGTGAGAACCCAGCGATTCGGTCCGGCCCCCAACGCTTGACGGTGTAGACGTGGGCGGCCGCGATGATCTCGGCCACCTCGTCCCAAGTGGCCCGGACCAACCCGCCCTTGCCACGGACTGACTTATATACCTTGGTCTGACCTGGATCCTGCACGATCCGCGACCAGGCAACCACCGGATCACCGACCTCTGCCTTCGCCTTGCGGTAGAGGTCGAGCAGGGCTCCTCGGATGTAGGGATAACGCACCCGGGTCGGGCTGTAGGTGTACCAGGAGAAGGCAGCACCACGAGGGCAGCCACGTGGTTCGTATTCAGGTCGGTCTGCCCCAGCACTTGGGTAGTCGGTCTGCTGGGCCTCCCAGGTGATGATCCCGTCCTTGACATATACCTTCCAGGAACAGGATCCGGTGCAGTTGACCCCATGAGTGGAGCGCACCACCTTGTCGTGGGCCCAGCGGTCGCGATAGAAGACATCGCCCTCGCGCCCGCCCTCCTTGAACAGAGCTCTATTGTCCTCACTGACATTTGCCTTGGTGAAGAACTTGCGGGCCCCGATCAGGGCTTCGGTCAACGGGGAGTCCATCCCCGGCCGGCTGGTCGTCTCGGTCATTGGGCGCTCCTGGCTTCCTCGACTGTCCGACGGACCACGGTGACCGTGAGGATCAAGGTCAGTGATGCCGTCGCTGCCAGTAAGCCTAGGCCCCAATTGTAGGAATTGGTGAGACCGTAGATATATCCCATCAGCAGTGGTGGCACGAATCCGCCGAATCCACCTGCTGCGCCCACCAGACCGGTGATGCCACCGACCTTTGCCGGATCGGCAACCTGCGCGATCAGGGCGAAGGTGGCACCGCTACCGGCACCCAGGGCTGCGGCCATGGTCAGGAACACCATGGCCCCGAAGGTATCGACCGGTGGTTCTGCAATCGCACCGACCGCCATCACCGCCACGATGTTGTAGGTGGTGACCAGTACGGGGACGGCGCCCACCTTGTCGGAGAGCCAGCCACCAATGGGGCGGAAGATGACGGCAACCAGTACGAATCCAGCCATCCGGTTCGCCGCATCCGCTGGAGTCAGGTCATAGGAGTTGCGCAGGAAAGCCGGCAGGTACACCGAGAAGGCCACATAGCCGCCAAAGGAAACCGCATAGAGAATGGCGGCCTGCCAGGTGACGGGCTGGGTCGCGGCGGACTTGATCCGGGCCCCAAGGCTGTTGGTGGGCACCACCCGTCCGGGCGCATCGCGCAGCACCAGCCAGGAAACAACGGCGTAGATCGCCAGCACTGCTGAGGTGATCAGGAAGGGCGATTTCTCACCCTGATTGGTGAACAGGTTCACCGTGGTGAGGGCGCTGATCGCCGTACCACCCATGCCAGCACCGAAGATGCCAATGGCCAGACCGCGCTTGGCGGGCGGGAACCAGGAGTTGACGAACGGCACACCGACTGCGAATGCAGTACCAGCAATGCCCAGGAAAAATCCACCGATCAGGATCAGGGTGTAGGAGTCGAGCGCGAAGAAAGCCAGGAAGAGCACCGGCACGATGGTGATCAACGAGATCAGCGGGAACATTATCCGGCCGCCATAGCGGTCGGTAAGCGCACCGACAATGATCCGACCCAGGGAACCAACCACAACTGGGACGGCGACCATGAGTGCAACGTCACCCTCGGTCAGTTCTCCCAATCGACCCTGGACCCGGAACAGCGGGCCCAGTGGGCTGATCAACGCCCAGGCCCAGAAATTCACTGCGAAGCCGATGGTGGCCAGGATCAGCATCACCCATGGATTACCCGGACTGGTCGCCTGTTGGGGTGCCTTTGATTGTGTCTGCGAATTCATCTGCCTGGTTCCTTTCGGATCGCTGATGTCCCACTAAAACCTACTCACTGGTTTACTACACTGAACTCCGTGAAAAATAATCCCGATCCCGGGACACGCCAGGATGTGGCAAAGGCCTCACCCAGCCGCGCGATTTCGCGTTCGCGGCGCGCAATCCTGGACCTTTTGAGAGACCAACCTGAGGCGGTTCCACAGCACGCAATCGAGCGACAAACCGGCCTGCACGGCAACACCATCAGAGAACATCTGGTCGGAATGATCCGGCTGGGTCTGATCCGACGTTACGCAGCTGAACCTGATGGTCGGGGACGTCCCCTTTGGCTCTACGAATTGGTGCAGGATCCCGCTGAGAACCCGCACGTCAATCTCGCCATCGCGCTGGCCGACACCATCTCAGCCAGTAGTGCAGAACCTGAACGCGATGCCATCAACGCTGGCGAACTCTGGGGCGATTCAATGGCGGCCGCACTCGGGAACGCAGCGGGATCGAACCGCGAGTTGGTGCAGGGCCTTTTCTCCGACATGGGATTCGACCCAGTCCAGGATCCAGACCAACCCGGGGTTACCAGGTTCCACCGATGTCCACTTCTGGGAGCCGCCACCCGAAACCCCGAGGTCGTGTGCACTGTCCACCTGGGCATCGCCAGGGGGGCGCTGGAACACTTGGGCTCAGACAAGGGTGAGTGCGAACTTCATCAGTTCGCCGAACCAGGGGCCTGCACCATGCTGATCCCCTAGTCCTGTAGCAGCCCCCGGACCACATGGGTGATCTGGATCTCATTGGATCCGGCATAAATCATCAGCGACTTGGCATCCCGAGCCAGTTGCTCAACCCGGTATTCGGCCATATAGCCATTTCCGCCGAGCAATTGCACCGCATCCATGGCCACATCGGTGGCCGCCTCAGATGAGTACCACTTGATCGCAGAAGCCTCAGCCAGGGTTGCCGTGCGCCCGGTTCGGGCATGCTCCAGAGTCGAGAAGACCATGTTCTGTACGTTCAACCGGGCGACTTCCATCTTGGCCAGCTTTAGTTGGATCAACTGAAAATCAGCGATGGGCTGTCCCCAGAGCTTGCGCTGCTTGGCGTAGTCCACGCAGATCCGCAGGCACTCGTTGATGATCCCCAGGGACAGAATCGCCACCCCAACCCGTTCGGCCACAAAATTGGAACGGGCGCTGGCTCGACCATCCCCTTGTTTGTGGTCCTCATCCTCACCGAGCAGGCGGTCCGGGCTGAGGCGCACATCCTCGAAGAACAGCTCACCGGTTGGGGAGGACATCATCCCCATCTTTCGGAATGCCTTTGACTGGGTCAGCCCCGGCATTCCCTTGTCCAGTACAAAGGTGAGCACCTTGCGGTCCCGAATCGGGGTGTCATCACCCTCATCGAGCTTGGCGTAGACAACGATCACATCAGCATCGGGACCATTGGTGATGAAGGTCTTCTGCCCGTTGAGGATGTAGTCCGCACCATCACGACGCACCGACGTGCGCATTCCGCCGAAAGCATCCGATCCCGAATCCGGCTCCGTGATTGCCCAGGCCGCAACCTGCTCAAAGGTGACCAGTTTCGGAAGCCAGCGCTCCTTCTGGGCAAGGGTTCCCTTTCCAGCAATCGTGCCCACGCCCAAACCCAGGGACACGCCAAGCGAAGCTACTGTGCCAAGGCTGACGCCGGCCAACTCGCTGATCAGTACTGCGGACATCGATTCAGCACCAGCAGGTCCGACGCCGCCCGACTCCTTCTTCTCGCTGGGCGCACTGGATGACTTGCTCCGCTCGGCAGCCAACAACTTCTCCAGGGCATCGGTTGCCATGGCGTCAAGTCCAAAGTCCGCAAACAACTTGCGAATGATGTCGTAGGGCGCCAACTGGCCGGTTTCCAGGTCATCCAGGTGGGGACGCAGTTCTTTCTCGATCCAGGCTCGTACTGCTTCCCGAACTGCCTGATCCGACTCTGACCACTCAATCACCGAATTACCTCCTGGTTGGCTCCTACGTGGGATGGAGTATTCACACTCAATCAGGAGTCAGCAGGAAAAACCTGGAACTGGGGAACAGAGAATCAGGGATCACCCATTGACAACCAACGGAATTCAATCGTACATTCAACCGCATCTTGTGTGAATGGAGGATCAATGCACGGTAGGACTGCAGTAATCATGGGCGGCAGCATCGCGGGTTTGTGTTCCGCTGGAGTCGTGGCCCCGCACTTCGACGAGGTCATCGTTCTTGAGCGTGATCTCCTGCCGGCTGATGCAGAGCATCGGCGCGGAGTGCCCCAGAGCAAGCACCCTCATTTCGTGCTGAACTCCGGTCGAGTTGCGATCGGCAAGATCTTCCCCGGCTTCGAGGAGTCCCTGGTCGAGGCAGGCGGCATGTTGTTGATGCCATCCATGGATGCTGCCTACTGCGAGCAGGACGGCTGGGCTCCTCGCAAGGCCAGCACCATGACCATGGTTTACAGCTCCCGCATCCTGATCGAACGCGTGATGCGTGACAAGGTTCGGGAACTGCCCAATGTCAGGGTGATCGAGGGCGCGAGTGTCACCGGATTGACCAGTACCGCCGGCGGCACCGCGGGTGGCCGGGTCACCGGTGTCGAGTGGCGCGATGCCGATGGTCATGTCCAAACCACTGAAGCGGACCTGGTGATCGATGCCCTGGGCCGCGGTTCCTCCGTATCGGACTGGTTGACCGCTGCCGGTTGGCCGGTCACCGAGGAGAGCACTCTGGATGCCAAGGTCACCTACACCTCGCGCTGGTATGAGCTTCCCGAAGGTGCCGAGAAGCCGGACACCTGGTGGTGGAAGCATCTGGTGGTCACGCCCACCCAGGATTCGGGAGCTCATCCCGATGAGCATGAGTACCTGTCCAACTTCTTCCCGATCGAGGGCAATCGGGCAATCGTCTGCATGGGTTCCTGGGGACTGGACATGCCGCGCAAGCCCGAGGCCTTCGAGGCCTCCGCGGAACGGGTCCGCGCTCCTCTGTTCGCAGATGCGATGCACCAGAGCACCCCAATTTCTGAGGTGCACACCACCCGTTCCACCGGCAACAAGTGGCGGCGTTATGACCTCCAGGAAAACCCAGTGCTGGGCCTGGTGCCGATTGGCGACTCGATCTGTGGCTTCAACCCGTTCTATGCCCAGGGGATGAGCTCCGCCGCTCGCTCCGCTCTGGTGCTCTCCGAAATGCTGGAGACCAGTCGGGCCCTGGATCGATCCTTCTTCAAGGAGTTCCTGACCCGCCAGAAGGCATCCCTGGACGTGCCTTGGCAACTGGCCATGGCTCGGGACCAGGCCTATGACTTCGCCACTGGCACCGAGACAGTTGCACCCTGGCGCCGTAAGTTGGCTGCGAAGTTCTCCTGGCCGGTGTTCAACGCCATCACCGCCGCGTCTCGTGAGGATGAGTACGTCGAGCAGACCTTCACCGCGGTGTTCAACCTGGACAAGTCCCTGAAAGAGATGGCCACCGACCGGAAGTTCATCTACAAGGTGCTGCGCCACCAGGTACGGATGGCATTGGGGCGCACCGTTGTACCTCACGGATTCGATCAGACCCAGGAACCACCCGGCACGGACTATTCCGACCCTGCGAATCCGACCGAGACCACGGTCGCTTCCAAGCTGTCAGCCTGACCCGAAACCGGAGATATCCGCATGGATTACACCTGCTCCTCAGAAGCTGCGAAGGTCGCTGAGTTCCTGGGCTTTGACTGCCGAGATGCCAACCCAATCGTCTCCTTCAGGAATCCCTTTGGGCTGGAGAACTGGACTCTGCCAGTGTTGGAGTTGCTGATCGTCGGTGGCGCCATCTTCGCCCTGGTGCATGCCTGGCGCAGATGGCGACGCGATGGCGACCCGATCAACATCTCACTCTGGTTTGCCTCGCTGGTGTACCTGGCGGTGGTGGAACCCCCGCTGTACTTCCCCGAATGGTTCAACCTGGAGAAGTACGTGGGCTTTATCTTCTCCCACAACGTGTTCACCGTGCAGTTCATGTATGACCGACTTCCGCTCTACATTGTGGCGTTCTACACGGTGATCACCCAGTTGACCTATGAGGTGGTCCGGGCGTTGGGGATCTTCGAGCGCCGCGGGCCAGCTGTGGGGGCGATTGCGGTCATGTTCGCCAGTCAGGTCTTCTATGAGACCTTCGACCAGTTGGGTCCGCAATTGCGTTGGTGGGCGTGGAATCCGGATAACGAGATCAACCAGCCCATGCTGGCCTCGGTCCCGATGAACAGCATGTGGGTGTTTGCCTCGGTCTCCTTCGCGATCCTGGTCTGGCTCGTCGTCCGGTTCGTGGGCCCGACACCGAAGCGCCCGGCACTGAGTGGACTTCAGGTCACCTGGCGCACGATCGCTGCAGGCATTCTGACCCCGATCCTGATGGTGGTCGGTGCCGCACCCACCCGGGTTGGTCCCACCGCAGGCGGTGATCACAGCTTCCAGCGCACCCTGGTGATCATCCTGCTGGCCATCCTGTGGGTGGTTGGGTTGGCCCTGTTGGCCGAGGCCACGCGACGTACCTGGCAGGGAACTCCGGGTGGAGTGACCTCCCCCGCCTTCGTTCGGGTCTACCCCGGCCTGTACCTGGGGGTACACATCATCCTTTGGCTGGCTGCCCTCCCGGCATTTTTCAAGGCGACCGATGGGCTCACGGTCTCTGGTTCCCCCATCGGCAATGGCTGGTATGCGCTGGCCTGCATCCTGGCCTCTGGATGGTTCGTGGTGGCAGCCTGGCAGGCAACCCGGGTGCGCGCTGAACAGCCAGCACCACAAACTGTGACAGCCTAGGAACATGGGAAATCATGGGTGGGGTGGCAACCCACCGGAGTCGGACGCCGCTGCTCGGCAGCGGATCATCGACGCGGCTGCCGCCTGCATCGATCGTCACGGTGTCGCCAAGACCACACTGTCTGATGTGGCCCAGGAACTCGGGGTCACCAGACAGACCGTGTATCGACACATGGGCAGCATCAGCGAGATCCTCAGCGAGGTGGCCAGACAGGGAGCCGCGGATTTCGTGGATCGCTTGGTGGCCCACCTGGTGGGCTCCCCGAACCCAGCCGAGGCAGTGGTGAACGGATTCCTGTTTTGCCTGGAATTCGTCCCTCGTGATCCCCGGTTGAATCTGCTCCTGGAGTTCGGTGACGCCGACACCTTCGGTCGCGCGGCCACCTCACCGATCACCCTTGAGTACGGCGCCCAGGTGCTGCGCCGCTTTCCGGTCACCTGGAGCGATGGTGGGGTTACTGAGGATGACCTCCCCGGCCTGGCCGAAATGATCCTGCGACTGCTGATCTCGATGCTTCAGAACCCCACCACTCCCCCACGCCCCATCGCAGAGGTGCGCACCTTCCTTGAGCGCTGGCTGGCTCCAGCACTCATCCGCAGTTCAAGGTGAGCGCCGTCAGGAGCTCCTCATCCAACCGGGAATTAATGAACTTCTCAGGTTCAAGCGGTATACAAAGCCCAGAACCAGGTGAAGCATCGAAAGCATGACCAGGATTCCGATCTTGGCGACCGTGTTGATCGGCATGGCTGTTCTGGGTCAAGCTGCACTCCAGCCCGCCGCGGCCGCCCCCGCACGTGTCGTCAAGGCGGCATCGACGCCCGTCTCGGAGAGCGCCCAGACCGCCACCATCACACTGCATCTCAAGCACAAGACGCATAAGCGCCTCAGAGTCAACTATCAAACCGTTTCAGGTACCGCTGTCGCGGGCCAGGACTTCATCCCAGCAGCTGGGCACGTGAGCATCAAGAAGCATCAGGCCACAGCAAGCATCAACATTCCGCTCATCGACGATCAAATTGTCGAGAGTCCGGAGAGTTTCACCGTCGAGTTGAACAGCGGAGCCGCCAAGGTGAAGCCCCACACAGTCGTGGTCAACATAATTGACGATGACACCGCCAAACCACCCACGCCTCCGGCCACTGGGACAAGGCTGACCGGGACCGTGACCTTCCACCTTCTTCAAAAGATCTGGCAAAACGATATGGAGCTCGGCCCGCCAGGGCAACACCAGCGCATCACGACCCTGACCATGAATCTGTCGTTGCGACATCTGGCTGGCGCTTGGGTGGATGATGGGACCAGTACCTGGTCCTACACCTCGGACAACAAATTATGGTTTGTGCCCCCGGGCGGATCAGATGGTGACCCTTATGCATGTGCTGACAACCCGGAAGGCGGTCTCTATTATCGCCATTTCGAGTGGAATGGCAGCCCCGACGGTTCAAACTATGGCCCATTTGTCACCGATATCAATGGCGTGGGTCTGCATAAGGGTTATGTGCAGCTAACCGGCTATGACCCAACGGCGAGTGGCTCTCCGGTACTCAAGACGAGAATATTCACCAGACCGGACTATATGGCTGTCCGTCCAGCCGATTCCCACATTTGTGACATCAGCACGGCAGACCACCCGAACCCGATAATCCATGAGGGCTCTGATCCCTACTTGGACGCCTATGCGCAGAACAACTTCGAGGCAAAACTAGCTGACGGTATCGATGGCCTGGCAGCACAACAGAACGGTGCCAATCTGGATTTCACAAACAGCTCCATCCATGATTACCACCAGGGCTCCCTGAGCCAGACCACTGGGCATTATGACTATGAGGAGAACGACAACTACACCATCAGCGGGACTCTCTCACTGCATTGAGTCGAACTGCCAACAACCGATCACCGCTCGCCAACACCCCCAGGGGTAAGACCAAACGGCCTGAGCAGTTTTCAAACCTCACGCTGAACAATTCCTGTGAAGGTGTTCTTGGCCGTTCTGGAGTACCCACCTCGTGTCTCATCATCCGCAGGTCGGGGTTAAGACCCTCCAGCTTGTCGCCGTATCCAGGTAGCGCCAACATCCTTCCGCCCAGCGCGGTAAAGAACCCAACCAAGACCTACTGGCGCAACAAAAACAAAAAGCCCGGCCGATGGCCAGG
>CAZRKI010000001.1:163328-168986 GCA_964600765.1 uncultured Marmoricola sp. | reverse complement strand
GTTTCCCAAGTGCACTTGGGAAACCGAACGCACGAACCTAACCCTGGTCCTGGATCCTCCGGAACGGCCGGGCTTCCTCGAGCTCGTAGGACAGCTCCAGGAGGGTGCGTTCGGAGCCGCGGCCGCCGCTGAGCATCAACCCGATCGGCAGCCCACGTTTGTCGGTGGCCAGTGGCAGCGAAACCGCGGGATCCCCAGTCGCGTTGGCCAGCGGTGTGAAGGCCACCCAGTCCATCAGCTTCTCGATCACGGTTTCGTAATCCTGCGCCGGATCCAGCCAACCCAGCTCCGGGGTGACGTGAGCCAGGGTCGGGGAGATCACTGCGTCGTACTGGCGGAAGAACTGCGCGCTACCCAGCCTTGAGGCCTTGAGTCGGGCAATCACCAATGGGAGCTTGTGGATGCTCTTCTGAGCCTTTTTGGCCAGCCCTCGGGTCAGGTTACTGTCCAGAGTCTTGTCGAAGGGTTTGCCCATCGAGCGCTTGCCATTGGTTTCGATGGCAAAAGCCATCAGCGCCCAATAGGTCAGAAAGTCCTCCTGGAAGGTGCCGGGCACGAAGGGAACGACTTCCTCGACCGTGTGCCCCATCGACTCCAGCAGGTGCCCAGCATCACGTACGGCGTCCCGGATCTCCTGGTCGCTGTCGCGCTCGATTGAGTCGGTCAACAGCCCGATCCGCAGGCGTCGCTTGCTGGGCCCGGTCACATCGCCGATCGGGGCCAACCGATGTGGCCGGTAGTGACGTTCGATCTCCCGCAGGTACGCCGCAGTGTCACGCACCGACCTGGTGACCACACCATCGGAGACGATCTGTACCGGCATCTCGCGCAGCATCTTGTCCTGCGGCGTACGTCCGCGACTGGGCTTGAAGCCAACCAGGCCATTGCAGGCCGCCGGGATCCGGATCGAACCACCGCCATCGTTGGCGTGCGCTATCGGCACCGCACCGGCTGCCACCAATACCGAGGACCCAGCAGATGAGGCACCACTGGAGTGTGCGGTGCTCCAGGCATTGTGAACGTTTTCCTCATCCACAAACTCAGCGCTGGCAGAGAATCCGTACTCCGAGAGCCGGGTCTTGCCCAGCACTGTCATCCCGACTCGCCGAAAGGAAGCGGCGAAGTCGCCATCGGCCTGCTTGGGAGCTCCCACGAATGCCTTGGAACCCTGCTGTGTGGGCAGCCCGGCGACATCGCTGTTGTCCTTCACGAAGCTGGGGATTCCCGCAAAGTATCCACTCGCTGGCTCGATGCTCTCCTTGCGAGCCTCCTCGAACCGGTCGGCCGCAACCGCCGCCAGGATGGGGTCGACACGTTTCACTCGCTCGATGGCGGCATCCACCAATTCCGCCCGGGAAACCCGCCCCTGCCTGATCTCCTCAACCAACCCGACCGCGTCGTGGTCACCCAGCGCATCGTCAGTGAAGGCATGAACATGCTTTTGGACAGGGGCATCTGGGCGCTTGGGAACTGCCATGGGGTTCACCTTAGCCAGCACTCCCACACCGCACTTCCCCGACGACCCAGCGGTCTAGGGAGGCGTCACTCACCCCAGCCCATCGGGAACACCTCGAACGCCACGGCGTACCTGACCCCCATCCGCGCCCCCGCTGGACGGGCGATCCCTTCCAGGAACTCCTCGGGATCCCAGCCCTCCCAACCCAGGCCCTGAATGTAGGCCTGATGGGCTTCCAGCGAGCGCACCCCAGCCTCGAAACTGTCGGTGGTGTCCACGCCGTGTGCGGCCAGTGGCGAATTGGCCACCCATACGGCGCCGACTCCTCCCCATGGCTCCAGGCCGGCCTCGATCTGTTCGGGGAAGATCCATCGATTTCCCGCGTCCCGTACGGCGTCCAGTACGGCGCGCCCCACCGCAATATGGTCGGCCTGGTTGAGGTTCTGACCACCGAAGGTCTCATGGAAGTTGATCGTCAGTACGACGTCTGGCTGATGCCGCCGGACCACTTCAGCCAGGGCGCGGCGCAGCGGCACGCCGTACTCCAGGATTCCGTCGGGAAGTCGCAGGAAATCACATTGCTCAACCCCGACCGCGCGGCAAGCGGCCAGTTGCTCGGCCTCCCGGATCGGGCCGCACTGATCGGGCGGCAGCCCATCGATGCCGGCCTCCCCCGAGGTCACCATGCAATAGATCACGGTCTTGCCCTGAGCGGTCCAACGGGCCACGGCCGAACCAGCGCCGTACTCCATGTCATCTGGGTGCGCCACGATAGCCAGCGCTGTCTGCCAGTCCTCCGGCAGTGTTTCCAACTTCTCCATCTCAGTCATGAGGCGAGCATGTCACCGCAACAGCAGAGGCACCAGCAAGGGCACCAACAAACTGGTGGCCAGCGCTGAGAGGCCCATTGAGAGCGCCGCGAAGGCACCCTCCCTACTGCTCTCCTGCAGCGCCCGCGCCGTACCCAATCCATGGGAAGCGGCGCCGATCGCCAGGCCGCGGGCGATCTCGCCGCGCACCCGTGCCAGGGACAGAACCGCTGGCGCCAGCACGGCACCGGTGATTCCGGCGATGATGGTCACCACGGCAGTCAGGGAGGGTTGGGCGTGCAGGGTCTCGGCCAGGGCAATGGATACCGGGGTGGTCGCAGCCTTGGGTGCCAACGACCGCTGGATCAACTCACTCGCTCCCAGCCACTGGGCCAACAGCACCACGCTGACCACACTGACGATGGCTCCGACCACTACCCCGGCAAGCACCGGAACCACATGCCGTTTCACGTGTTCCCATTCCCGATGCAGCGGGATGGCCAGGGCGACCGTGGCCGGCCCCAACCAGAAGCCGATATAGCGACCACCATGCAAGTACTCGGAGTAATCCAGCCCGCTCATCCACAGTGTCAGCACGATCAGCACGATGGCCACCAGCACCGGTTGGGCCAGGTTTGAGCCGGTCCGACGGTGCAGCCACCGCCCCAGGCCATAGGCAACCAGGGTCAGGGTGATCCCCAGCAAGGGCGAGGTACGCAGCCAGGTTGCGGTCTCCGACCAGTGCATCACTGCTCCCCCCGCTCGAGCAACCGGATCAACAAAGTGACCACCCACCCGGTGACCACCAGACCCAGCAACCAGGAACCCCAAAGCGCCACACTGATCGGCAACCAGTCGGCCCGTAGCTCCTCAAGCAGTACGACGATCCCCACCCCAGCGGGTACGAACAGCAACTGCAGATGTTTGAGCAGTGGCGCTGCCGCGGTTGCCACTGGTCCGCGTTCGGGACTGGCGCGGCGTACCCTCAGGACGATCAGCATCAGCACCATCCCCAGAACCGGCCCGGGGATGGGCAGATCCAGGACCCGCACGATCACCTCACCCACCAACTGGCAGGTCAGGATGGCGATCAACCCGAGCAACATCAGTCATCACCCCCACGTCGGTAGCAGCCCAGCAGGTGCCCGTTGACCAGACCAAGGGCCTCCATCAGCGCGTACGCCGTGGTCGGGCCCACGAACTTCATTCCGGAGCCACGCAGCGTCCTGCTCAGCGCAGTCGACTCGGTCGAGGTCGTGGGAGCATCCTCCGAACTGATCGGCGCCGGGTCAGATCCCGGGCGGAAGGACTCGATCATGGACTGCAGTCCGCCCTGTTCACGCAGCTTCTGCACCACCCGGGCATTGTGCCTGGTGGCGTGGATCTTGGCCCGGTTCCGGATGATCCCCGGGTCGGTCAGGATCTGCTCCAGATCAACATCACTGAGCGCCGCCACCGAGTCCACCTTGAAGTCACGAAAGACCTCGCGGAAACGCTCCCGCTTGTTCAGGATGGTCAGCCAGGACAGTCCGGACTGGAATCCCTCCAGGCTGAGCCGCTCGAAGTACGCCTGCTCCCCGGCGACCGGGATGCCCCACTCGGTGTCGTGGTAGCTGCGCAGGGTTTGGTTCTGGTTGGCCCAGGGGCACCGTAACCGGCCGTCCGGGCCTGCGGTGACCTGCACGTCGTACACCTCCTGACGCAAAACGCCCCACACCGCGTGGTGCGAGGCGTTCGTTGCGTGGCAGGTGCAGGATTCGAACCTGCGAAGTCAGTGACGGCTGATTTACAGTCAGCTCCCTTTGGCCGCTCGGGCAACCTGCCAACGCGACTGGCCCGTTAGGCTGGGCCGAGTAGCGCACCGATGTTAGCGCAGGCAAGGTCCACATTAGAAATCAGCACTCTGGAGGCAGCACTCATGGCCGATTCGTCCTTCGACATCGTCAGCAAGATCGACCGTCAGGAGGTTGACAATGCACTTGGGCAGGCGGCTCGTGAGATTGCCCAGCGTTTTGACTTCAAGGGCACTGGAGCGGAGATCAAGTGGTCTGGCGAGCAGGCGATTGAGATCTCGGCCAACGCCGATGATCGGGCCAGCGCCGTACTGGATGTCTTCCGCGACAAACTGGTAAAGCGGCAGCAGTCGCTGAAGATCCTGGATGCCTCCGAGCCCCGCCAGTCCGGAAAGGAGTCCCGGATCACGGTCAATCTCAAGGAGGGCATCAGCAGCGAGGACGCCAAGAAGGTGGGCAAACTGATCCGGGACGAGGGCCCCAAGGGAGTGAAGGTTCAGGTGCAGGGCGACGAATTGCGGGTCTCCTCCAAGAAGCGCGATGACCTCCAGGCCGTGATCGCCCTGGTGAAGGCCCAGGATTACGACTTCGCAGTGCAGTTCACCAACTATCGGTGATCTGAGCGGCTGCTTTTCGGAATGATTTAGGACTCTTTGTTACGAAATTCATTCCAAATTTCACCCTCGCTCGCTATGGCTCCCCCAGAAATATCAGGTGCAGACTCAGAAGAAGTACGGGGATGCGTGCCAGCGCTCGGGGAGGTGCACACCTCTTTTCGGCAGTACACCTTCTGAGAAAGAGGCACACGAAATGCGGGCGAAGCACAGCTCAGGTCCAGGCCATGGCTTGATTGGATCAAACACATCAGTGAATCGGGGCGTAATGGCACGTCTCCTTGCCGCGGTATCCATCGCGAGTTTGGTGATGCTTGGGGTGACACCCCTTGCCAACTCGGCTCAGATCCCGGTGCCCGACACCGTGGAGAAGACCGCCAATCCACCCAGTGGCTCATCGGTTACTCCCGGCCAGGTGATTACCTACACGATCAAGGCGACCAGGGGAAATATGCCCCGCGAAAACTGGCCTTTGGATGACGACCTTGGTGAGGTCCTGAACAATGCCACCCTGGTTGGGAACTGGCCAGAGGGCACGAAGTTTTTGCAATCAGGGAACCAGCCCCCGATCCTGTCCTGGGAGATCCCCACCGGCCTGGAACCGGGTGAATCCGCCTCGATCTCCTTCCAGGTGCGGGTAAATGACAACGCCAATGGAGCCGTTATTCGAAATATGATTGCTTCCGTGGCAACGAACTGTCTCTATGGGGATGACGGACGAGTGGCAGAGCAGGAATCTCCTGGTCCGGGAACAGAGGTGGGTTGTGACACCACCCACCCAGTCATCGCCGTGGCTCCACCGGTGGTGACGGTTCCAGCACCGGCCAAACCCCCCGTGGTACGGGTTCCGCGTAGTCTCCCCCACACCGGAGCCTGACCCACCCCCAACCGAATGGTGGGGGGGGCGGGGGGGGGCCCCGCCCCATCGGGGCTAGGCGGCACTCCCCCCCCCCCACAACCCACCATGGGGTTCGACCCCCACAGCC
>CAZRKI010000001.1:63471-163318 GCA_964600765.1 uncultured Marmoricola sp. | reverse complement strand
GGGCGACAGTAGGTCGCCCCGACCATTCGGCTATCTGCGCATCTCCCGCCTGCAATGACAGACCATTGGCTTCAGACACGATGACCCATCTTTTGTCATGATTTTAGAGTTTTTGTCGCACAATTCATTTCAAAATTCATCCCTCCTCGCTATTGCTCTCAGCAAATTGGTCGGAGCAGACTCAAGGCAACGGGGATGCGTGCCTGACTCGGCAGCACTCACCTCTTTTCCGCCAAGTTGAGCAACTGCGAAAGAGGACATCATGAGGGCGACAAAAAGGTCCCGAAACGGCCAACAAGCAACACCCACATTCGTACGACGGCGGCGCAGGGTGGCGCCTATTCTCGCCGTACTCTCCATCACCACTTTGGTGGCCATCGGGTTGACACCAAGCGCGAACTCGGCCCAGATCCCGGTGTTGGACAAGGTCGAGAAGACCTCCGACCCAGTCACCGGATCCTCGGTGACACCCGGACAGGTGATCACCTACACCATCAAGTTCACGCGCGGAAACATTCCCGAGGAAGGCACCCACGTACGCGATGACCTGGGCGAGGTGCTCAACAACGCAAGCCTGGTTGGCTCCTGGCCAGCAGGAACCTCGTTAGAGCCTGCAACCGATGACTTTCCACCCAGGCTGATCTGGGACGTCTCGGATCTGGAGTTCGGTGAGAGTGCCAGCATTTCCTTTCAGGTTCGGGTCAATGACAACGCCAACGGAAAGCTGATCCGCAACCTGGTCTTTGCCTATGACTCGAACTGTGCCCCGCTGGAGTATCGCCTCGCCGCAGAGAGCCCCGGGCCCGATGAACCGAATCCCTGCGAGACCAACCACCCGGTCATCGCCGTGGCTCCACCGGTGGTGACGGTTCCGGCTCCGGCCAAACCCCCCGTGGTACGGGTTCCACGCAGCCTCCCCCACACCGGCGCCTGAACCGCAGCAACCCCCGCGTACTGGTTGAGGCGGCAGTAGTTCACCCGGTTTACCTGGCTCAGGTGCGACTTGCTGTCACCCCAGGGTGTGAATTACTGCCGCCTCGGCGATGTGGGGTGGGGCCAGGTAACCAGGGAGGGCTTGATTCGTTGTCTGGCTAGACCAGCGTTCCCACTGAGCGGCCATCTCGTAGTGAAGGTCACAAGCAGGGCGTAGGATGTCATTTCGTACCTTCGGTATGTGAACCAGCGGCGGACAAGAATAGGGATTCCACGTGGCCAAAGAGGTCAAGCAACTAGATCGGGTAATCATTCGATTCGCTGGGGACTCCGGCGACGGCATGCAATTGACCGGTGATCGGTTCACTCAGCAATCGGCCGCGTTCGGCAACGACTTGTCGACTTTCCCCAACTTTCCAGCAGAGATCCGGGCCCCCCAGGGCACCCTTCCCGGCGTCTCCTCCTTCCAGGTCCACTTTGCCGATCACGACATCCTCACGGCCGGCGATGCCCCCGACGTGCTCGTCGCAATGAACCCAGCGGCCCTGAAGGCCAACCTTCATGACATGAAGAAGGGCACCACGATCATCGTGGACAGCAACGACTTCACCACCCGCAACCTGCAAAAGGCCGGGTACGACGGCAATCCGCTTGAGGATGACTCGCTAACCGACTACACCCTCAATGTCCTGGATCTGACCGGCATGACGATCGAGGCGGTCAAGGAATTCGGCCTGTCGCGCAAGGATGCCGCCCGCGCCAAGAACATGTTTGCCCTTGGCCTGCTCTCCTGGATGTACGGACGTCCAACCGAAACCACGATCGCGTTCCTGGAAAAGCGCTTCGCCAAGGTACCTGACATTCGTGACGCCAACGTCACCGCCTTCAAGGCTGGCTGGAACTTCGGGGAGACCACCGAGGTCTTCGCGGTCCAGTACGAGATCAAGCCCGCCCGGATGGCACCGGGAACCTACCGGAATATCAGTGGCAACCTGGCCCTGGCCTACGGACTGGTGGCCAGTGGCGTCCAGTCCAACCTGCCGGTCTTCCTGGGCACCTACCCGATCACTCCGGCTTCTGACATCCTGCACGAACTGAGCAAACACAAGGGCTTTGGAGTCACCTCCTTCCAGGCCGAGGACGAGATCGCCGGAGTGGCCTCGGCCATCGGCGCTTCCTTCGGTGGGGCACTCGGCGTGACCACCACCTCTGGCCCTGGGGTGGCATTGAAGTCAGAGGCCATCGGCCTGGCTGTGATGACCGAGTTGCCGTTGGTGATCATCGATGTTCAGCGTGGCGGCCCCTCAACCGGACTCCCGACCAAGACCGAGCAGGCAGACCTGCTCCAGGCCATGTTCGGCCGCAATGGCGAGGCACCGGTCCCGATCGTGGCGCCTCAGTCCCCGGGCGACTGTTTTGATGCAGCGCTTGAGGCGACCCGGATCGCCGTCACCTATCGCACCCCGGTGATGCTGCTCTCTGATGGCTATCTGGCCAATGGTTCTGAGCCCTGGCGGATCCCCGAGATCGACGAGTTGCCCAGAATTGAGGCCAACTTCGCCACCGAACCAAACCACACCAATGACGACGGCAGCGAGACCTTCTGGCCCTACAAGCGCGATGAGGAAACCCTCGCTCGCCCCTGGGCCGTACCCGGCACCGCTGGCCTGGAGCACCGTATTGGTGGCCTGGAAAAGGGTGATGGACACGGCAACATCTCCTATGACCCACGCAACCACGATCTGATGGTCCGCACCCGTCAGGCCAAGGTGGACCGAATCGCAGAGTCATTACCTCCGCTGCAGGTGGATGATCCATCCGGAGAACCGGGCCAGGGACAGGCCAGGGTTCTGGTCCTCGGCTGGGGATCCACCTATGGTCCGATCGGCGCCGCCTGCCGTCGCGTCCGCAAGGCTGGGTACGACGTGGCCCAGGTGCACCTGCGGCATCTGAACCCGTTCCCCAATGACCTCGGCGAAATCCTCAAGGGCTACGACAAGGTGCTGGTCCCCGAGATGAACCTCGGCCAGTTGTCCATGCTCCTTCGCGCCAAATATTTGGTCGACGTGGTCGGTTACAACCAGGTCAACGGGTTGCCGTTGAAGGCAGCCGAGTTGGCCGAAGCCATCACCAACCTGATCCTGTCCACTGATTCTGAATCCGAGACCAACACGGAGCTTGCCCGATGAGCGTCGATCTGCCCATGCCCTCCAGCCTGCCCGGCGTCAAGGGCGTCCCACTGGCCGATGAGAAGCAGACTGCCAAGGACTTCTCCTCTGATCAGGAGGTGCGTTGGTGCCCCGGTTGTGGCGACTACGCCGTCCTCAAGGCAGTCCAGTCATTCCTGCCTGATCTGGGCCTGCGCCGGGAAAATATCGTCTTCATCTCCGGAATCGGCTGTTCCTCACGGTTCCCCTACTACCTGGACACCTACGGAATGCACTCCATTCATGGTCGTGCTCCCGCAATCGCCACTGGACTGGCAACAGCCCGCGAGGACCTTTCTGTTTGGGTGGTCACCGGTGACGGCGACTCGCTCTCGATTGGTGGCAACCACCTGATCCATGCCATGCGGCGCAACATCAACCTGAAGATCCTGTTGTTCAACAACCGGATCTACGGCTTGACCAAGGGGCAGTACTCGCCGACATCAGAGGCTGGCAAGATCACCAAGTCGACCCCCATGGGCTCAATCGACTACCCCTTCAACCCAGTCTCCCTGGCTCTTGGCTCCGAGGGCACCTTCGTGGCCCGCACCATTGACTCCGATCGCAAGCACCTGACCTCAGTACTCTCCGCCGCAGCAGCTCACCGTGGTACTGCCCTGGTGGAGATCTACCAGAACTGCCCGATCTTCAATGACGGTGCCTTTGAGTCACTCAAGGACAGCGACACCAAGGCGGATGCGATCATCCCGCTGAACCAGGGCGAGAAGGTGCTTTTTGGGGTCGACGGCAGCAAGTGCGTGATCCATTCAGCAACCGGTGGAGTCGAAGTGGCCAACACGGCCGAGGTCGCAGAGGATCAGATCGTGGTCTTCGATGCTCACAATCCCGACCCCACCCTGGCCTTCGCCATCTCCCGACTCACCGACGCCGGGGTGCTGCATCAGTCCCCAATCGGTATCTTCAGGAATGTCGATCGACCAACCTACGACGACCAGGTCCGAGCCCAGGTTGCCGACGCTGCGAAGGACCATGGAGACCCGGCGGAGAAATTGGCTACCCTGGTCACCGGAGTCGACACCTGGACCGTGGTTTAGCAGCCAGCCCAGATTCTGGCCACTAGTCTGTGGCCGTGAGCAGCCAGTCAACCGGCCCTACCCGTGGCAGTCGGACCGGTCTTCTCTTCGGTACCGGCGCCTACCTGCTCTGGGGGATTTTCCCACTCTATTTCCCACTGTTGTCGCCCAGCAGCCCGATCGAGATCCTGGCCCATCGGGTCATCTGGTCGGCGGTGACCATGATGATCATCCTGGTGGTGGTGCGTCCGGGGCAGACTCTGCGCAAGATCGTGGAGAATCCCCGCACCCGCTGGTTCCTGGTGCTGGCCTCGGTCATGGTCACCATCAATTGGGGCACCTATATCTACGGCGTCACCACCGACCGGGTCGTGGAGACCTCTCTGGGATACTTCATCAATCCCCTGGTGACAGTCTTGATGGGGGTTTTCATCCTGGGGGAGCGATTACGGACCGGGCAGTGGGTAGCCATGGCGATTGCGTCCGCTGCGGTGCTGGGACTGAGCATCGACTATGGGCAGCCACCCTGGATCGCGCTGACCCTGGCCTTCTCCTTCGCCACCTATGGTTTGGCCAAGAAGAAGGCAGATGCCGGTGCCATCTCCAGCCTCACCTTCGAGACGATGACCATCACCCCTCTGGCGGTGGCGTATTTGTTCTGGATCGACCCGAAAGCCGACCAGCACTTTTTCCATCTTGGTACTGGCCACACCATGCTCCTGCTGTCCACGGGCATCGTCACCGCCGTACCTTTGCTGCTTTTCGGCGCTGCCGCCACCCGAATCAGCCTGACCAGCCTGGGGCTATTGCAGTACCTGGGTCCAGTCATCCAGTTCATCATCGGGGTCTGGGTCTTTGAGGAACATATGTCCACAATGCGATGGGTTGGGTTCTGCCTGGTTTGGTTGGCGCTGATCATCTTCACCACCGAGGCCATCCGCTACCGTCGCCAACAACTGCTGTTGACCGCGCAAACCAGCGCGATCTAGGCAAAGCAAAGGCCGAGGCAGCGGTAGGCCCTACGCCGTGTGGATCCGGTGATGCCTTATTGGAAAGGAGGAGCACCGCCAAATCCGGGACCTACAGCCGCCTCGGCAGCCGGGGAGAGATTCAGGGAATCAGCAGCGCATCGCGCCAGGTCTTCTCGCTGCGCTTGCTCATCAGGCCCACTTCACGCATGAACTCAACTGACTTCCGACCCCAACCCTGCAGGGTGGCCTGGTAGTTGGGATTGCTGCGAGCAGTGGCCAGGCCAACCTTGGGATCGATTCCCACGGAGGCGTAGGCCTTGTTGTTGATCAGGGCCTTGGTGACCAGTGAAACCACATGAGCAACCATCTTGCGCTGCATCGCCAGTTCACGACGGGAAAGACCGGGCATGCCATCGCGAACCTCTTCGCGGGCGAAGGTCATGTGCCGGGCTTCCTCGAGCACGTGGATCCGGGAAACCTGACGAATCAGGGGCTGTACGCGCTCATCGGTGAGCATTTCGCGCTGCCACATATCGATGATCTCCTCGACCACGAGGATGCCTGCGAAGGCAGCAGGGCCCTTGACGTGCTTGGCGTACAACCGCCCGGCTGCGTGGATCTTGGGGGCGGGACCATAGGCCGGTACCCCCAACTTCGTGGTGGTCTTGCCAAACATCGTGGAGTGGCGGCACTCATCAGCCACTTCGGTGAGCGCATAGTGCATGTGCGCGCTTTGAATGTCATCGTCGTAGAGGTCGCGCAGGATGACCTGCATCAACATCAATTCGAACCAAACGCCGACGCTGACCATTGACCCGGCCTCGTGATTGGACAGGGTCATCTGTTGTTCCAGGGTCAGGGAGTCCCACAACTCGGTGCCGTACAGCGACATCCGCTCGGGCATCATTCCCCATTTGCCCTCAACCAGTGGGGCGTCCCAATCGATATCGACATCGGGGTCATAGGACTGTTTGGCTGAGGAACGAAGCAGACGCTCGAACACGGCGGGGTCTCGGTCTGGTAGTACTGCGGTCATTTATGAGCCTCCCAACTCATAGGAGTTCGCCCTTGGCAGGATGTAACTGTCCCGCAAAAGGCGTCCCGGATGAAATTTCTGGTGATATTTCACCGGTGCTGGTATGCATCACCAACGAGAGGTCTACCCATTAGTCACTTTATGCCCGATTTATTTGGGCGAATTGGGCTAGTCCACTTTACGTACGACGATTCGTCGTAAAGCACCCTCGACTCAGGCGTTCCGGGTGGCCACCACATCTGCGAAGGCTTCCAGGGCTGCCCGTACCGGGCCCTCGGGAAGCACCTTCAGCAAAGCCTTTGCCTCCGCTGCCAGGTTCACCACATACTGATGCGCCTGGGTCATGGCTGGGTGCGTCCGGAGCAGTGACAGGGCTTCTGCATGCTGGTGATCATCGTTGAGATCACTGGCCAGCAATTCCAGCAAGCGCCCATCTGCAGGATCGGTGGACTGCTTGGCAAGTAACACCGGCAGTGTGGGCACGCCTTCACGAAGGTCAGTGCCAGGTGTCTTCCCGGATTCGACTGACTCACTCGCGATGTCAAGGATGTCATCGGAGAGTTGGAAGGCTACGCCCACCTTTTCGCCGTACTCGGTCAGGGCGGCCTCGATGTCGGAACCAGCACCGGAATAGATGGCGCCGTACTGTGCAGAGGTCGCAATCAACGAGCCGGTCTTTCCGGCCACCACCCGCAGGTAGTGTTCCAGGGGGTCATCAGATCCGCTGGGTCCAAGAGTCTCCAGGATCTGGCCCTCCACCAGTCTGGTGAAGGTCTGGGCCTGAATCCGCACCCCAACGGGACCCAGGTCGGCAGTCAGTTCAGATGACTTGGAGAAGAGGAAGTCGCCGGTCAGGATGGCCACGTGGTTGTCCCACCTGGCATTTGCCGACTCTGCACCCCTGCGCAACTCAGCCTCATCCATCACGTCATCGTGATAGAGAGAAGCCAGGTGAGTAAGTTCGACCACACAGGCAGCGGTGACCAGGTCATCTGCATCCGGATTCTGGCCAGCCTCTGCAGCCAATAGCACCAGGAGCGGCCGGAACCGCTTGCCTCCGGCCTGAAGCAGATGTCGGGCGGCCTCGGTCACGAAGGGCGCCTCGCTGCGGACGTGGCCGCCCAGGGCCTCCTCCACCGCCGCCATTCGGCGGCGCAGCCGTGCCTCCAGTTCAGGGTCGGTTACTGGTAGGGCCAGGGAACTCACCTGATGAATACTCCCACCCGGGCCAACAGGTCCAGCAATGGCCCCGGGATCAGCCCCAGGACCAACGTGACCAGCGTGCCGATGGAGATCACAATTGAGGTGAACGGAGAGGGAATGGACACCGTAACCCCATCCTGGTCACTGTCCGCGAAGAACATCACCACGATTATCCGGATGTAGAACACCAGAGCGATCACAGAGAGCAACACCGCCACGACCACGATCGGCCAGGCACCTGCTGACATCGCTGCCGCGAATACCACCCATTTCCCAGTGAACCCGCTGGTCAGCGGTAGACCAGCCATGGCCAGCAGCAGGAAGGCGAAGGCGCCAGCCACCAGTGGCGATTTCTTGCCCAACCCGGCCCAGGCTGCCATTGACGTGGCCTCACCATTGCCGTCCCGCACCAGAGTGACGATCGTGAATGCGGCAAGGGTCATGAACCCGTAGGCAGTCAGATAGAAGAGCACCGCGGGTACGCCACTGGCGTCCTGGGTGCCGACGTCAGCGAGCGCCCGGATCCCCAACAGACCCACCAGGATGAAGCCTGCATGTGCCACCGACGAGTAGGCCAACAGCCGCTTCACATCGGTTTGGGCCAACGCGATCACCGAGCCGACCGCCATGGTCAGGATGGCGACCACCCAGATCATCGGTGCCCAGTTCGTGTGAACCGATCCGAAGGCCACGTAGAACAACCGGAGCAGGGCTGCGAAGGCAGCGACCTTGGTGGCTGCGGCCATGAAAGCTGTTACCGCCGTGGGGGCACCCTGGTAAACATCAGGAGTCCAGTTGTGGAAGGGAACCGCACCAACCTTGAACAGCATGCCGACTGCCATCAACCCGAGACCGCCGTACAGCAGAATCATTGAATTCGAGCTGCCCGAGATGGCCTGTGCGATTCCGGCATACGACATCGTTCCGGAGAAGCCATAAACCAAAGCAATGCCGTAGACGAAGATGGCGGAGGAGAAGGCACCCAGTAGGAAGTACTTCAACGCGGCTTCCTGGCTCAGCAACCTACGGCGGCGGGCCAACCCGGTCAACAGGTACAAGGGCAGGGACAGCACTTCCAGAGCCACGAACAGCGCCAACATATCGGTGGCAGAAGCGAACATCATCATGCCGCCCACTGCGAACAAGAGCAGCGGGAAGATCTCGGTGTGCTCCATGCCACGGTTTGATGCCTGGCGTTCGGCCTCGGTGCCGGGAAGGGCGGCTGCTTGGCCAGCGAAGGCCATCACGCCGCCCTCAAGGTGACGCTCGGCAAACAACATCACGCCCAACAGGCCCAACACCAGGACTACCGCCCAGGTGAACAAAGCCGGGCCATCGATGGCCAGGGCACCCATGGCCACCACCTGGCCCCGCTTGGGAGTGAGTGACCCAGGAGCCAGTCGGTTGAGCACCATCAGGGTGGACACCAATGCCGCGATCAGGCCAATGGCCGAGATCAGGATCTGGCCGAGATAGCGCGACCTTCTGGGCAGGATGGCCTCTGCGAGTACGCCAATCACTGCTGCGCCCAGGACGATCAGCATCGGAGCGACCTGGAAGTAGTCGATCTGCGGAGTGGGGATGATATTCACTGGTTGACCTCCCCCGTCACCGATGGTGCCGGATCCTGTAGGTGAACCTCACTCATGGTGTGGTCAACAGAAGGGTTCAGTACGTTCTGCAGAGGCTTGGGATAGAAGCCCAGCGCCAGGATCAGCAGGAAGATCGGGGCAACTGCAAGGATCTCCCGAAGATTCAGATCCGGGAGTCCAATCACACCTTCCCCGGGCTCCCCGGTCATCACTCGCTGATACATCCACAGGATGTAGATGGCCGCCAACACAATCGCCGGGATCGCAAGGGCTGCCGCCCAGGGCGACCAGATGAATGCACCGGCAATGACCAGCATTTCAGAGACGAAAGGCGCCAACCCGGGCAGCGACAGTGAGGACAAACCGGCCACCAGGAAGAGGCCAGCCAGAATCGGGGCCACCTTCTCCACACCACCGAAACTGGCGATCAGGGCTGAGCCCCGACGCGAGATCAGGTAGCCAGCGACAAGGAACAGCGCACCTGTGGAGAGTCCATGGTTGAACATGTACAGATTGGCTCCCGAGAGGCCCTGGCTGTTCATCACGAAGATGCCCAGGACGATGAAGCCGAAGTGGGACACCGAGGTGTAGGCGATCAGGCGCATGATGTTCTTCGAGCCGATCGCCATCAGGGCGCCGTACAGAATCGAGAAGATCGCCAGCACAACGACCGCTGGAGTGGCCCAACGAGAGGCTTCAGGGAACAACTCCAGACAGAACCGGATCATCCCAAACGTTCCGATCTTGTCCAGCACGCTGACCAACATCACTGAGGTACCGGGGGTGGCATTCTCGGTGGTGTCGGGCAGCCAGGTGTGCACTGGGAACATTGGAGCCTTGATCGCAAAGGCAATGAAGAAGGCCAGGAACATCCAACGCCCCACCGAGGTGCCGAAGTCCAACTCAGCCAGGTCACTGAGCAGGTAGCTGGGCGTGCCAGTCAACTTGATCGATTGCCAATAGAGCGCCACCACACCGGCCAGCATGATCAGGCCACCGGCAAGGGAATAGATCAGGAATTTCAGCGCTGCCCGAACCCGATCAGCCCCTCCGAAGCCTGACACCAGGAAGTAGACCGGGATCAGGGTGGCCTCGAAGAAGATGTAGAACAAGAACACGTCGGTGGCCATGAAGACGCCCAGTGAGAGCCCTTCCAGGACCAGCAGCCAGGCAAAGAACGCCTTCTCGCTGAACCGGCCACCCAGGCCGTCGTTCCAGCCAGCCAGCAGGACCACCGGCGTCAGAATCGCCGTCAGTAGGACCAGGCTGAGACCCAATCCGTCAACGCCGAGCGCGTAGTGGGCACCAAAGAGTCGGATCCAGACCTTGTCCTCGGTGAACTGATAGCCCCCGTCCACCTGGAAGCGCACCGCGATCACCACGGCCAAAGCCAGGGTGACCAAGGAGATCACCAGTGCGGCTCGTTTGGCGGTGGGTGCGCTGTCGTCATCACGAGAAGGCAGGAAGGCCACCAGGATGCCCCCCAGCAGGGGCACCAACAACAGGATCGTGAGCCAGGGAAAACTCATCCGAGGTTCACCGCCAAAAGGGCCAGCAGCACGATGACTGCACCTCCAACAAGGGATAGGGCATAAGAACGTACAAAGCCGTTCTGCAGCCTGCGGGATACATCAGCCAGGCCGCTGACCGCAGCCGAGCCGCCCTCGACCGCACCGTCGACAACACCGTCGTCAAATGCGGTGAGGCCGTCGATCAGTTTCAGGCCGGGCCGGGTGATTACTTCGTCATTGAAGGCATCGGCGTAGAACTCATTGCGAGCCAGGGTCACCAGCGGCGAAACCTCTTGCGGAGCCACCCGGGGTACTTCTCGTTTGCCAACCAGCACCCAGGCCAGGCCAACCCCGGCAGCAACCACGAGAACCGCAATCACCGAGACCGCGAAGGCCGGGATCGGAGGATGATGCTCGTGGGCCTCACCCACCACCGGGGCCAGGAACTTCACGATCCAGTCATTGACCAGCATCAGCCCACCGAGCAGGGATAGCGCAGCCAGTACGACCAGGGGGAAAGTCATCACCTTTGGTGATTCGTGTGGGTGCACATCCTTCTCCCAGCGCGCCTTGGTGAAGAAGGTCATCAGCATCAGGCGAGTCATGTAGAAGCCAGTCACAGCAGCACCCAGGATGGCGCAGATCCCAACCAGCAGGTTCTGCCCCAGGGCGGCTTCAATGATCTTGTCCTTGGACCAGAAGCCCGAGAAACCGGGGAACCCGATGATTGCCAGATACCCCATGGCAAAGGTAAGGAAGGTGATCGGCATCGCCTTTTGCAGGGCTCCGTAGTGCCGCATGTCCACGTCGTCGTTGGTGCCGTGCATCACTGAGCCGGCGCCAAGGAACATATTTGCCTTGAAGAATCCGTGGGTCAGCAGGTGGAAGATAGCGAAGGCGTATCCGACCACGCCCAGTCCACTGGCCATGATCATGTAACCGATCTGGCTCATGGTCGAACCAGCCAGCACCTTCTTGATGTCATCCTTGGCGCAACCGATGAAGGCGCCCATCAACAAGGTGATGGTGCCCACCGCAACCACCGCAGAACGGGCATCCGGGGCCAGGTCGAAGATGAAGTTGGAGCGGGTGATCAGGTAGACCCCAGCGGTGACCATGGTTGCCGCGTGAATCAGCGCTGACACCGGCGTGGGGCCCTCCATGGCATCCAGCAACCAGGTCTGCAGGGGGAACTGGGCTGATTTGCCACAGGCGGCCAGCAACAGCAACAGCCCGATAGCGGTCAGCACCTTGGTGTCCGCCTCATGGGCCAACTCCGAAACTGCTGCGAATGAGGTGGTGCCAAATGTGGCCAGAATCAGGCTGATCCCAAGGGAGAGGCCAATGTCACCGACCCGGTTGATCACGAAGGCCTTCTTCTGAGCCGCTGCTGCACTTGGCTTGTGCTGCCAGAAGCCGATCAACAAGTAGGACGCCAAACCGACACCCTCCCAGCCCAGGAACAATCCGACGAAGTCGCTGGCCAGGACCAGCATCAACATGGCTGCCACGAAGAGGTTCAGGTAGGCAAAGAAGCGACGCCGACGATCGTCGTGCTCCATGTAACCGATCGAATAGATGTGGATCAGCGAACCCACGCCGGTGATCAGGAGCAGGAAGAGTGCGGAGAGTTGGTCATAGAGCAGGCCGAGTTCCACCTGCCATTTGCCAGCACTGAACCAGGTCCACAGATCCACCTGGATCGACCGGGCATCAGCGGGTTGGCCGAGCAGATTCACGAATAGCACCAGAGCGCACCCAAAGGCGCCCAGTGACATCGCGGTACCGACCAGATGCCCATAGGCATTGGTGCGACGTCCACCCAACAACAGGATGGCCGCGCCGAGAGCAGGCAGGGCAAGGACCAGGATGAGTGGGATGGTCATGTCCCCGGCGGCACCAGGGGTGATCACCGGAGTCTGGCTGGTTGCTGCCAATAGCGAATTCAACATTGTCGTCCTTGGCTCCCTAGTACTTCAGCAGGCTCACATCGTCGACGGAGGCCGAGCGTCGGGTCCGGAATATGGTCATGATGATGGCCAGTCCCACCACTACTTCAGCCGCAGCGACCACCATCACGAAGAAGGCAGCTACCTGGCCCTCAAGGTTGCCATTGGTACGGGCAAAAGTGACGAGTGCCAGGTTGGTGGCATTGAGCATCAACTCCACGCACATGAAGATCACGATGGCATTGCGTCGCACCAGGACACCGATCGCTCCAATCGTGAACAGGATTGCCGAAAGGGCAATGAAAGGGGTGGCAATCATGGCTGCTCCTTCCCGGACTCGATCCCATGGGCGGAATCTTCCTCTGGCTCCATGCCCTCGATGAGACTGTCGATCTCAGCGGCTGCATCCGCGGCATTGCGGACATCGCCACGGGCCAACAGCACTCGGGAAACCGAAGCAGTCGCAACCGAGCCATCAGGGAGCAATGCAGGTGTCTCCACCGAGTTGTGGCGGGCGAAGGTACCCGGAGCCGGCAGGTTGCCCGGATGTCGTCCGGTCTCGGCGTATTCACGGATCCGTTGGCGAGCCTGATCTGCCTGATTTGCCTTGGGGAACAGACGTTCCCGGTGGGCCAGGACCATGGCACCAAGGGCTGCGGTGATCAGCAGTGCTGAGGTGACCTCAAAGGCGTACACATATTCGGAGAAGAGCACATGGGCGATGGCCTGCACATTGCCACCCTTGTTGGCCTTGTCCAGACCCACGGCGGTGCCAATGCCGGCCTGGAGCACGCCAATCACCAACAACAGCCCGAAAGCGATCCCGGCGATAGCCGCTCCCAAGCGCTGGCCTGGGATGGTTTCGACCACAGAATCACTGGCATCCACGCCAATCAACATCACCACGAACAAGAAGAGCATCAGGATGGCGCCGGTGTAGACGATGATCTGGACCGCGAACAGGAAGGGGGCATCCTGTACGGCGTAGAGCACCGCCAGCGAGATCATCACCACGGCCAGCAATAGTGCGCAGTGCACGGCCTTGCGGACGAACAACAATCCCAGTGCAGCGATCACCATGATCGGGGCCAGGATCCAATAGGCAGTCACTTCTTCTCCTCCCCTGACTCCGTTGCGGCCGCTGCTGCGGTGTTGGGGGCATTTCGGTAGTAATCCCCATCGGTTTCACCCAGGCGCATTGGATGCGGAGGCTGCTCCATGCCGGGCAACAGCGGAGCCAACAGGTCTGACTTCTCATAGATCAGATCGGCCCGAGTGCTGTCAGCCAACTCATATTCGTTGGTCATGGTCAGCGCCCTGGTGGGGCAGGCCTCGACACACAGACCACACAGGATGCAGCGCAGGTAGTTGATCTGGTAGACCCGACCGTAGCGCTCCCCCGGGCTGAACCGCTCATCCTCGGTATTGGAGGCACCCTCGACATAGATCGCATCTGCTGGACAGGCCCAGGCGCACAACTCGCAACCGATGCACTTCTCCAGACCATCAGGCCAGCGGTTCAGCTGGTGGCGCCCATGGAACCGGGGCGCGGTTGGTTCCTTGACGAATGGGTATTGCTCGGTGACCGGCTTGCGGAACATGGTTCGGAAGGTGACTCCGAACCCAGCAATCGGATCCCAGAAGGACTCTTTCAGGGTGGGCATCAGTGCTCCTCACCTTGTGTGGTGCCAGCGGATTGACCAGCATTCTGGTTGTCGGTTGCCGTTGTTGCCGGATCACGACCAGCTCGACCCGTAGTGGCGAAACTGGGCATCGGGGGAACCGGATAGCCCCCGGCGAAGGCATCGAACTCCTCTTCGGCAACAGCTTCCTCGGCCTCGGGTTTGCCCTTGGAGTCCAGGAACAGCAGGCCCACGATGAGCAGAACCAGGATGGCCATGATCACGTATACGACCGACTTGTTGATCCCACTGGTGTTCTCGATGGCGCGGTAGGTGGCCAGGGCCAACAACCACACGATGGAGATCGGGATCAGCACCTTCCAACCGAAGTGCATGAACTGGTCATAGCGCAGTCTGGGCAGGGTGCCCCGCAACCAGACGAACATGAAGATGAAGGCCAGCACCTTGCCCAGGAACCAGATCACTGGCCAATAGCCCTCATTGGCTCCGGGCCAGATCTGTGCGATTCCGAACGGCGCCCGCCATCCGCCCAGGAACAAGGTGGTGGCGATTGCGCTCACGGTGGCCATGTTGACGTATTCGGCCAGGAAGAAAAGTGCGAACTTCAGCGACGAGTACTCCGTGTGGAACCCGCCAACCAGTTCACCTTCAGCCTCAGGGAGGTCGAAGGGGGCCCGGTTGGTCTCACCAACCATGGCGATCACATAGATGATGAAGGACGGAAGCAGCGGGAAGACGAACCAGACCTGGCTCTGGGCCTCGACGATCTCCGAGGTGGACATCGATCCGGCGTACAGGAAGACCACCACGAAGGAGAGACCCATGGCCACTTCATAGGAGATCATCTGGGCGCTGGAGCGCAGTCCGCCAAGCAGGGAGTAGGTCGAGCCACTGGACCAACCGCCCAACACGATTCCGTAGATCCCGATTGAGGCGATGGCCAGCACGAAGATGACCGCCACCGGCATATCGGTCAGCTGAAGTGGCGTGGTGATGTCGGTGAATGGGATCCTTACCTCAGGTCCAAACGGCACCACTGCCCAGGTAACGAATGCCGGCACCACCACCAGGACCGGGGCCAACAAGAAGACCACCTTGTCAGCGGCCTTGGGGATCAGGTCCTCCTTCAGAGCCAACTTCACCCCGTCCGCCAGGCTCTGGAGCAGGCCAAAGGGACCATTCACATTGGGACCAATGCGGTGCTGCATGCGGCCCACCACGCGTCGTTCAAACCAGATATTGAACAGCGTCAGTAACACCAACAGCACAAAGATCAAAACGGCCTTGAGAATGACCACCCACACCGGGTCCTGACCAAATTGGCTCAGGGGTTCGGTTGTGGCCTGCAGCAGGCTTGCACTCACTGGGCACCTCCATCGATCAGATCTCCAATGGCGGCACCGGTCACCGTGACCTCGCTGCCTTCTGGGCCCACCTGGCGGCGTACGTCGAGACCGGGACTGGTTGCCGGCGCGAACACCGTGCCGGGCGCCAGGTCAGCAACCGCGATGGGGAGCCCAATGGATCCGTTGGGACCGGTCAGGGTCACCTCGTCACCCTCAGCCACCCCCAACTTGGCGAAGGTGTCCTGGTCGACCAGAAGCCTGGCCGGTCGCACGCATTCACGCATGACGGCCGATCCATCCTGCATGCGTCCGGAATCGATCAGGGGTTTCCAGGAAGCCAGGACCAGGGATCCCTTGCGCAGCGGGTTGGGGGCCGCGCCAGCAACCGTCGGTGCCTGCGCTCGTTGTCCATCCCAGGGACCGACCTCGGCAAGCTCCGCAGCTGCCTGCTCAGTGGTCCTGATCCCGATGGGAGTGCCCATCTCTTCTGAAATGCCGGCCAAAACCCGAACATCTGGCAGGGAAGCGGGCAGGTCGAAGACCTTGCCGAAGGAACGCACCCGTCCCTCCCAGTTGATGAAGCTGCCTGCCTTGTCACTGACCGGGGCCACCGGCAGCACCACGTCAGCGTTCTGGGTGATCTCAGATTCACGCAGCTCAAGTGAGACCACGAAAGCCGCCTTGTTGATCGCCTTCAACGCCACCGCCGGATCCGGCAGGTCGGCAAGCTCAACGCCACCAATCACCAGCGCCTTCAGCCTGCCGGCAGCAGCGTCGGTCAGGATCGTCTCGGTATCGCGTCCGGGACTATCCGGGAGACTGCTCACCCCCCAGGCTGCAGCCAGGTCCACCCTGGCAGCGGGGTCGGCCACTGGCCGACCGCCGGGGTACAGGTTTGGCAGGGCACCGCTCTCGACCGCTCCTCGATCACCAGCACGTCGGGGCACCCAGGCCAATCTGGCTCCGGTTCGCTCCGCCAGGGCAACAGCCGTTGATAGCGCGCCGGGCACTCGGGCAAGTCGTTCACCGACCAGGATCACTGAGTCCGCATCCAACTTCACCTGCGCTGGCAGGTTGCCAAGGACGTGCCCCTCGGTGCCTGGTGTGGCTGGTACCAGGGTGCCGCCCATCTTGCGAACACCCGGGGTGGTGAAGGGGCCCACTGAGAAGACCGGCAGGTTCCGGGCCCGATTGGCCTTTCGTAACCGCAGGAAGATCGTGGCGGCCTCGTCCTCCGCCTCGAGCCCGACCAGCAGCACTGAGGAGGCGGCCTCCAGATCGGAATAGGCCACCTGATCCTGGAGTACGACGTGAGCCGCGAGGAATTCCGCTTCCTCCGCAGAAACCGGGCGAGCCCTGAAGTCGATGTCGTTGGTTCCCAGGGCAACCCGGGCGAACTTGGCGTAGGCGTAGGCATCCTCGCGGGTCAACCGCCCACCGGGTAGGACACCTACCGACTTCGCCGCAGCCAAACCGCGGGCGGCCACAGCAAAGGCCTCTGGCCAACTGGCTGCTCGCAGTTGTCCGCTCTCCTCGTCGCGGACCATGGGATGGGTGAGCCGATCATCCTCGCGGGTGTAGTTGAAAGCGAATCGATCCTTGTCGCTGATCCACTCCTCATTAACTTCTGGATCGTTGCCCGAAAGGCGACGCATCACCCGACCGCGCCGGTGGTCCACCCGGATTGCGGCGCCACAGGCATCAAACTCACCAACCGCCGGTGTCGAGACCAGATCGAAGGGCCGCGAACGGAAGCGGTAATCAGATGAGGTCAGCGCACCCACCGGGCAGATCTGGATGGTGTTGCCCGCGAAGTACGAGGAGAACTCATGCCCCTCGGCGATATCGACGAACTGCGCCGGGCCACGCTCCACAAAAACGATGAAGGGATCGCCGGGGATCTCCGCAACGAATCGGGTGCAGCGCTGGCAGGAGATGCAGCGCTCCCGGTCGATCAACACCATCGCGGAAAGGTTCACCGGCTTGGCAAAGGTCCGCTTGGGGTCGGTATAGCGGGTTTCCTCACGACCATTGCTCATCGCCTGGTTCTGCAATGGGCACTCGCCACCCTTGTCACAGACCGGACAGTCGAGTGGATGGTTGATCAGTAGGAACTCCATCACTCCGTGCTGAGCCTTATCAGCAACCGGAGAGGTCTCCTGGGTGTGTACCACCATGCCCTGTTCCACCGGGAGGGTGCAGGACGCCTGCGGCTTGGGGAAACCACGACCGTTTCCGGCATCAGGTACATCGACCAGGCACTGGCGACAGGCACCCACTGGTGCCAGCAGCGGATGATCACAGAAGCGCGGAATGTGGATTCCGGCCTGCTCCGCTGCGCGGATGACCAGGGTGCCCTTGGGGACTGAAACCTCGACCCCATCGATGGTGAGGCTCACCTCGTCTGATTTCTCCGGCGCGGTCTGGGTTGACTTCTCAGGAGTGGAGGTCACGCCTTTCCTCCCGTCTTGGTGGTGCTGGCTGCGAACACTGCTGATTTGGCTGGATCGAACGGGCAACCACCCTGTTCGAAGTGGGCCAGGTATTCATCACGGAAGTACTGGATCGAGGAGACCACCGGACTGGTGGCGCCGTCACCCAGGGCACAGAATGCCCGCCCGAAGATGTTGTCGCAGATGTCGATCAGCAGGTCCAGATCGGATTCATCGCCGTCACCTGCCTCAAGCCGGGCCAGCCGTTTGGCCATCCACCAGGTGCCTTCGCGACACGGCGTGCACTTGCCGCACGACTCGTGCTTGTAGAACTCGGTCCAACGCAGTACGGCGCGTACGACGCAGGTGGTCTCATCGAAGATCTGCAGGGCTCGGGTGCCCAGCATCGAACCCGCGGCCGCCACTTCCTCAAAGCCCAGGGGAATGTCCAGGTGCTCCTCGGTGAACAGGGGCGTCGATGACCCACCAGGCGTCCAGAACTTCAACTTGTGGCCGGCTCGCATGCCACCGGCCAGATCAATCAGTTCCCGCAGGGTGATCCCCAACGGGGCTTCGTACTGTCCGGGCTGGTTCACATGCCCAGAAAGGGAGAAGATGCCAAAGCCCTTGGACTTGTCCGTGCCCATGGAGGAGAACCAACGCGATCCATTGCCGATGATGCTGGGCACCGAGGCAATCGATTCCACGTTGTTGATCACGGTGGGGCTGGCATACAGACCAGCCACGGCTGGGAAGGGAGGCCGCAACCTGGGTTGGCCGCGTTTGCCCTCCAGCGAATCCAGCAGTGCGGTTTCCTCACCGCAGATATAAGCACCGGCACCGGCATGCACAATCAGGTCCAGGTCATAGCCGGATCCGTGAATATTCTTGCCGAGGTGTCCAGCGTCGTAGGCCTCCTTGACCGCAGCCTGGAGCCGCCGGATCACATGGAGCACCTCACCACGGACATAGATGAAAGCATGGTTGGCCCGGATCGCGTAGGAAGCGATGATGATGCCCTCGACCAGGGTGTGTGGGCTGGCCATCATCAGCGGGATGTCCTTGCAGGTACCCGGTTCTGACTCGTCGGCATTGACCACCAGGTATTTCGGATTTGGATTGTCCTGGGGGATGAAGCCCCATTTCATTCCGGTTGGGAAGCCGGCTCCGCCACGTCCGCGAAGGTTTGCTTCCTTTACCTCTGCGATCACCTCATCGGGTTGCATCCCCAGGGCCTTGTCCAGGGCCTGGTAGCCACCCTGCTCGGTGTACGCCGGAAGGGTCCAGGCACGCTCCTGGTCCCAATTGTTGCTCAGGACCGGGGTCAGGGTGTCGATCTGGCCGCTCACTTGCGATCCCCTTCCGACTCGGTCTCGTCACTACCCGCAGGTAGTGCCGCGCCCACCTCAGGAGCCGTCCAGTTGCGCTCCCGGGCAATCTTCAGGCCGGCCAGGGACGCCGGGCCCGCGGTCGGGCCCTCATCGGCCAGGCCATCGTTGAATCCAGCCAGTACCCGCTCGGCCTCACGCCAGGTGCAGATCCTGGGTCCGCGCGTGGAGTGGACCTCGTTGCCTGAGCGCAGGTCATCAACCAGCTGCTTGGCCGACTCAGGGGTCTGGTTGTCCATGAACTCCCAGTTGACCATCATCACCGGCGCGTAGTCACAGGCAGCGTTGCACTCAACGCGTTCGAGGGTGATGCGGCCGTCATCGGTGGTCTCATCGTTGCCGACATCGAGGTGTTCGCTGAGAGACTCGAAAATGGCGTCTCCACCCATCACGGCACAAAGCGTATTGGTGCACACTCCAACGTGGTAATCACCTACAGGGCGGCGCTTGTACATCGTGTAGAAGGTGGCCACGGCATTGACCTCGGCGGGGGTGATCCCCAGGATCTCCGCGCAGGTCTCAATACCCTCGGTTGTGATCTGTCCTTCCGCGCTCTGCACCAGGTGCAGCATTGGGAGCAGACCTGATCGCTTGTGTGGATAGCGATCAGCAATCTCCCGAAGCTCGGATCGGGTCTGGTCATCAATCAACGGTCAACGCCTCCCATAACCGGATCAAGGGATGCCACTGCAACAATCACATCAGCCACCGCGCCGCCTTCACTCATCACCGAGGTGGCCTGCAGGTTGGCAAAGGATGGGTCCCGGAAGTGCACCCGGAATGGGCGGGTCCCACCATCGGAGACCACATGGGCGCCGAGTTCACCGCGAGGGGACTCGATGGGCACATAGGCCTGTCCCGGCGGCACCCGGAAGCCCTCGGTGACCAGTTTGAAATGGTGGATCAGGGCCTCCATGGATTCACCCATGATGTGCTTGATGTGCTCCAGGGAGTTACCCATGCCATCGGCGCCAACCGCCAACTGGCTGGGCCAGGCGATCTTCTTGTCGGCCACCATTACAGGCGCACCCTCCAGATCCGCCAAGCGGTCCACGCACTGCTCCACGATGCGCAGGGACTGCCACATCTCCTCCAGACGGATCCGGAAGCGGCCATAGGCATCAGGGGTGTCCCAGGTGACCACATCGAAGTCATAGTCCTCATAACCCGAGTAGGGCTGGGCCTTGCGCAGGTCCCACGGATATCCGGTGGAACGAAGTACCGGCCCGGTCAGACCGAGGGCCATACAACCGGCCAGGTCCAGGACGCCAACATCACACAGGCGGGCCTTGACGATTGGATTCTCATTGCACAGATCGGCGTACTCGGGAAGGCGCTTGCGCATCAACTTCACGTAGTCACGCAGTTTCTCCAACGACCCGGCTGGCATGTCCTGGGCTACCCCACCGGGACGGATGAAGGCGTGGTTCATCCGCAGCCCGGTGATCTCCTCGAAGATGTCCAGGGTCAGTTCACGTTCACGGAAGCCAATGGTCATCACGGTCAGGGCGCCGATCTCCATGCCGCCAGTGGCAATGGCCACCAGGTGGGAGGAGATCCGGTTCAGTTCCATGAGCAGGACCCTCATTACCTGGGCCTTCTCGGTGATCTGATCCTCGATGTCCAGGAGACGTTCCACACCCAGGCAATAGGTCATCTCGTTGTGGAACGGGGTTAGGTAGTCCATCCGGGTGCAGAAGGTCACTCCCTGAACCCAGGAGCGGAACTCCATGTTCTTCTCGATCCCGGTGTGCAGGTAACCAATCCCGGCCCGGGCTTCCCTGACGGTTTCGCCCTCGAGCTCGAGGATCAGACGCAGAACCCCATGGGTTGATGGATGCTGGGGACCCATGTTGACCACGATCTTGTCGTCATGGTCCTCAGCGACCCCGGCAACAACCTCGTCCCAGTCCTGACCGGAAACATTGAATACCCGGCCCTCAGTGGTGTTGGTACCCGGCGCGTAGGCGTCGGTCTGATCCTGTGGTGAGGTGGTCATCAGTTGTAGGACCTCCGCTTGTCCGGCGCAGGCACGCTGCCGCCCTTGTACTCCACGTCGATGCCACCCAATGGGTAGTCCTTGCGCTGGGGGTGGCCGGGCCAGTCATCAGGCATCTGGATCCGGGTCAGCGCCGGGTGGCCATCGAAGATGATCCCGAAGAAGTCGTAGGTTTCGCGCTCATGCCAGTCATTGGTGGGATAGACGGCAACCACGCTGGGCAGGTGGGGGTCCTCATCGGGACAGGTGACCTCAAGACGGATCCGCCGATTGTGGGTCATGGAAAGCAGGTGGTAGACAGCATGCAGTTCCCGACCCGCGTCCTGTGGGTAATGAACTCCATTGACCCCGGCACAGAACTCGAAACGCAAATCGGGCTCATCGCGCAGCAAATGAGCGACCCCGAGTAGGTGTTCGCGACGGATAAAGAAGGTGATCTCTCCGCGGTGCACAACGACCTTCTCGATCGCATCGGTGAACCCGGACTGCTCGGTGGCCGTGCGCAACGCACTCGCCACCTCATCCAGCCAACCGCCGTAGGGCCCATCGGAGGCGGCCGGCATGATCGTTGGCTTGATCAAGCCTCCGTATCCAGAGGTGTCTCCGGCATCCTGGACACCGAACATGCCCCGGCGTACGCCGATCACCTCCGGGTCGGCTGAACGACCTGTTGAGACCTGCTCAAGGCCACTCTCGCCTGAGGTTGGCTCCTCCACTTGATCACTCACCTCATCAAGCCCTTCATCGCGCTGGTGGGCAGGGCATTGAGCGCTGCTTCCTCTGAGGCCTCGATCTCCGCCAGGCGATGTGCCCCCATCTTGGTGTGCTGCACCTGGTCATGGAGTTTGAGGATCGCATCGATCAACATCTCCGGTCGGGGTGGACAACCGGGCAGGTACATGTCGACCGGCACGATGTGGTCGACTCCCTGGACGATTGCATAGTTGTTGAACATGCCCCCCGAACTGGCGCAGACGCCCATGGCCAGCACCCACTTCGGCTCAGCCATCTGGTCATAGATCTGTCGCAGGACCGGGGCCATCTTCTGGCTGACCCGACCAGCCACGATCATCAGATCTGCCTGACGCGGGCTGGCCCGGAACACTTCCATTCCGAATCGGCCCAGGTCGTAGCGGGGCGCTCCGGTGGTCATCATCTCAATGGCGCAACAAGCCAAACCGAAGGTTGCTGGCCAAAATGATGCCTTGCGCATGTAGCCAGCCACCCCCTCCACAGTGGTGAGCAGGACGCCTGCTGGCAGCTTTTCCTCAAGTCCCATTAATCTGCGCTCCGATCAGTCCCAGTCCAGGCCGCCCCGCCGCCAGACATACACATAGGCGACGAACACGGGGACGATGAACAGCACCATCTCGATCAGACCGAAGAGCTTCATCTGGTCAAAGGAGACCGCCAACGGGATCAAGAAGATGGTTTCGATGTCAAAGAGGATGAACATCATCGCCACGATGTAGTAGCGGATTGGGAACCGGCCGCCACCAATTGCATGAGGGGTGGGCTCGATGCCGCATTCATAGGAATCCACGCGGGCCCGGTTGTATCTACCCGGCCCAACCAGGGCACTCATGGCAACCGACCCAACTGCGAACAATCCAGCCAGAATTACCAGCGCCAGTACCGGCGTATAAAGCGACATGATCCTCCTTGAACTATTCGCAGAGCGCGCAAATTCGTCATCAAGTGAATGTGTTCACGATCTCCGAACCTTGCTCAGCATAGAGCGCGTGAGCAGCCTTGGCTAACCCAGCCCCGCCCCATGGTGCCGCCAAAATATCCGGACCATTTAGCCAACAACTCCATGCCTTAATTAATGGCCGAATCCAAGTAGTTGAACGGCACCCGCAAAGACCTCTGAAACTGGCACCGGTCCATGACAGAGATCAGGAATGGGCAAGCCGGTTGCGGTTTCGTAGAGTTACCCCTCGTGACCCGCGCCGACCTTGACAAGCGTCCCCACGAAGTACAGGCCATGTTCGACTCAGTGGCCAAGCGCTATGACCTGACCAACGATGTCCTCTCACTTGGTCAGGACCGACGCTGGCGACATCAGGTGGTTGGCGCAGTGGGCGCCAGTCCCGGTGAGACCATCCTGGACCTGGCGGCCGGAACGGGCACCTCCTCCCTACCCTTCCGGAGTCTGGGAGCAAAGGTGATTCCTTGTGACTTCTCGGTCGGGATGTTGCGTCAGGGCAAGTCAGTACGTCCCCAGTTGCCCTTCGTGGCCGGTGATGGCACCCGGCTTCCCTTTGCCGCTGACACCTTCGATGCCGTGACCATCTCCTTTGGGCTGCGCAACATCGTCGATCCGGATGCGGGGCTGAAAGAACTGCTGAGAGTTACCAGGCCTGGTGGCCGAATCGTGGTCTGCGAGTTCTCCCATCCCACCTGGGCCCCATTCCGCAAGTTGTACGTCGAATACCTGATGCGGGCCCTGCCCCCAGTGGCCAGGGCGGTCTCATCAGCACCAGACGCCTACGTTTATCTGGCTGAATCAATCCGTGCGTGGCCCGACCAGGCAGGGCTGGCCAGTCGGATGCAGACTGCCGGTTGGACCAGGGTCCGTTGGAAAAACCTTTCCGGCGGCATCGTCACCCTGCACCATGCCACCAAACCGGACCCCAACGCTCAAAGCGACTGAGATCACCTTGATCTTCCCTGCAATTCAGGGACAATCTTGGGGTGACCACCTTGATCCGCCGGCTTTGCCTGATGACATTCGGCGCCCTGATGCTGGGCCTGATTGCCTTCGTCCCAAGCGCTGCCCAGGCAACGCCCGCCCAGCCAACCAGCCAGCACGTCATCGCCAAGAAAAAGCCACGCAAGGCCAAGCAACATAAGCAGAAGACAAGAAAGCCGGGCCGAAACAAGCAGGCCAAGAAACAACAGGTGGTCTGGCCGATCGAACCGGGACGACAGGGCCCCATGGTCAAGGACATCCAGTCCCGGTTGAGGATGCGCGACCTGTACGCCGGTAGGGTGACCGGTTTCTACAACCTGGCCACCCAGCAGGCGATCAGCAATTTCCAGACCAACCAGGGCCTACCGGTCACCGGTAGCACCGACCAGGTGACGTACCAAAAGCTCAGGGAAATCACTGATGCAATGGCCCCGGCCGCTGACCGCCGTTGCCTCAGCGGACGGGTGCTGTGCATCGACAAGCGCTCCCGATCACTGCGCTGGATGATCAACGGGCAGGTCCTGAAGACGGTTGATGTGCGCTTCGGTTCCCGCTACGCACCCACCAGGGAAGGCCAGTTCCGGGTTTTCCTGAAGTCCCGCAATCACGTTTCCTCGATCTATCACACGGCCATGCCTTTTGCGATGTTCTTCTCCGGGGGTCAGGCGGTGCATTACTCCAGCGACTTTGCCCGCAAGGGTTATTCCGGCGCTTCCCACGGTTGTGTGAATGTGCGTGACTACGGCGCGCTCAGGGGCATCTTCGACCAGGTGCGCACCGGAGACAAAGTCGTCATCTACTGGTCCAAGTAGCGACTTGACCGATCCGACCGACCCTCAACCAGCGTAGGCTCACGACTGTGGCATTCGTGGCCCGCACCCGCGAGATAACCGACCCTGGACCCCTGGTCGGCCTGCTGCCGACCGATCATCCAATGACCTGGTTGCGCAACGGAGAGGGGATCATCACCTGGGGGGTTGCGGCCACCAAACACACTTCAGGGGTGAATCGGTTCAGCGATGCCAGTACCTGGTGGCGAGAGGTGTGCGAGTCCGCTCGCGTCGATGACCCCCTTGCCCTTCCCGGGACCGGGTTGGTCAGTCTGGCCAGTTTCGCCTTTGCCGATCAACCCGGCGATTCGATCATGGTGGTTCCCAAAGTGGTGGTGGGGCGCCGTGGTGAGCAGACCTGGCTGACCGTCATTGGTGATGACGAAGAACCATTCCCCGAACTACATCAACTACCTGAGCCCACGGCACCAACCGGCATCGCCTTCGCAGATGGCTCCCGCAGCGCGGCCGACTGGGAGGGCGCCGTGTGGGAGGCGGTGATCCGGATCAATGCCGGGGAACTGGAGAAGGTGGTGATGGCCCGGGATCTGATCGCCAGCGCCAATGACGACATCGACGTTCGCTGGCCCCTGAGGCGCCTGGCGGCGGCGTACGACATGTGTTGGACCTTCCACGTGGATGGGCTCGTGGGGGCTACCCCTGAGCTATTGGTCCGCAGGGAGCGAGGTCTGGTCACCTCCCGGGTGCTTGCCGGCACCATTCGACGTACCGGCGATGACGAACGGGACCTGGCCCTGGCCGGACAACTGGCCCGATCATCCAAGGACCTGGAGGAACACGAGTACGCCGTACGCTCAGTGGCCGAGGCCTTGCAACCGCACTGCACCTCGATGAATGTGCCCGAGGTTCCGTTCGTGCTGCACCTGCCTAATGTGATGCACCTGGCCACTGATGTTGCCGGCGTGGTTGATTCCCTGGGCGCCAACGTGCTGGAACTGGCCAATGCCCTGCACCCATCAGCGGCAGTTGGTGGGACCCCAACCAAACTGGCCATTGACCTGATCGACCAGATCGAGGGGATGGATCGTGGCCGGTACGCCGGACCAGTGGGCTGGATAGATGCCAATGGGGACGGCGAGTTCGGGATTGCGCTTCGCTCAGCACAGCTCTCCGGAAACCGGGCCCGGCTCTTTGCGGGTTGCGGGATCGTGGCTAATTCCGACCCGGAGGCTGAACTGGCTGAGTCCCAGGCAAAGTTCGTGCCAGTGCGCGACGCGCTGGGCAGCTAGATGGTGAAGTCCTGGCCCTGTTCGATGCGCTCGTAGTGCAACCCGTCAGGCTCCAGGAAGCGACTCAGGTGACCGGCTGCGATATCCAGGGCCGGCTGTGAATAGATCATGTCGTGAATGGCCACTGATCTTGGTGCGGCAACTGCCCGGGCGTAGTCAATGCACTCGGAAATCTTCAACCAGGGTGCGCTCACCGGCAGACAGAGCAGGTCTATGGGTTGATCTGGGACCGTGAGCGCATCGCCTGGATGGAACAACTTTCGTCCATCCAGGTCCAACAGGAAACCGCTGTTGTCAAAATGCGGCAGTTGGTGATAAATGATGGCGTGCTTCTCCCCGATCACCTGCACCGGAACACCGGCGTGGATCCGGTCTCCGGGGGAAACCACCTGGAGTCGATCCAGGGCCTCTGAGGCGCTCTGGGCAATCTGATCGGCCACTGCCTGGATAGTGAAGATCCTGGCATCACAGGCCAGCAGGTGATCGGAACTCCAGTGATCAGGATGTTCATGAGTGATCAGGATGTCAGTGGCATCCGCGACAGCCTCCGGCTCGGTGAACACCCCGGGATCAATCACGATCACCGCATCACCTGATTCCACCCGGATGCAGGCATGGCCGAACTTGGTCAGTCGCATCAGCCCACTCTAGCCCTGAGTGCTTGTGGTGCTCTGGTTCAGGTAATCCGCCAACACCTGGGCCTGGCTCAACGCCAGGTCCTTGGTTGCGGTCAACAGGGTCAGCCCTGATGCCACCTTTTCCCGAAGCGAGTCGAGAGCCTCGACATGCTCGCCGTCAGACAGTTCAGCCAGGTATCGCTCCCGGAACTCAGACAGCTTTTCCGGGTCATGGGCGTACCACTTGCGCAGTTCAGCAGATGGGGCGACCTCCCGGCACCACTCGTCATAGTGAGCCCTTTCCTTGGCCAGGCCCCGCGGCCAGAGCCGATCAACCAGCACTCGATATCCATCGGTGGGCAGGGCCGCGTCGTAGATGCGACGTACCTGGACTCCGGAGTTCATGTTGCCTGCTTGCCCAGGTGAACCGAGCAAATGCCCGGCCCGGCAAATGGCTGCAGTGTCAGTGGGCTGTCGCTTTGATCAGCCGTCCCTGAACCATCGGGATCCAACATGCCGTCGAGGAGTCCTTGATGAATGGCGCAGACCAACTGCTGATGCTCATCGACCAACTCGCGGAAGGGACAGTTGTGCAACTCGATCTGAGCTGACCGGCCAGTTAGTACGGGTTGAGGCTCGAAACCCATTTCTCCCAACAGGTCAATGACCTCACCAGGTGCGGTGGGGGCCTTGACCTCTCCCCGAGATCCAGCAGCCAGGGATTGACCCCAGGAACGACCAGCAGCCCGGGCCATGTCCAGGGGTTCAGAGGACAACTTAGCCAGGTGGTCTACCAGCACCGCAGCCAGGAGTTGATAGTTGCGGGCACCACTTCGGGACCCGGCCCGGGTGGGCAGGAAGACCGCCTTCGGACGCCCCTTGCCGCCAGACGAGTGCCGACTCTGTTCAATCAGTCCGGCTTCCTCCAGCGCGCTGGTGTGGAATCGGACAGTGTTGGCGTGCAGACTGAGTTGCACAGCCAGGCCCTCGATGGAAACCGGTTCACCTGCTGCTCGAATCGCAGCCAGTACCCGGCCACGCGCGCCGCTGAGCTCGGTCGTCGTACGTCCAAGGCCTGATGACCTGGCGGCTTGAGCCATGGCTTCCCTCCCTACCGAATACACTCTGGCGACGAATTGACTCCGGGTCAGCCACCCTCACCGGGAGGTTGAGCGGCCACGAGTGGAGCATCAGTATCCAACGGCCCCAACTTGGCTGCGCCACCCGGGGAACCCAGAGGCGCGGATTGACCTGGCAGGGTTTCCTCGAAGAAGGCGGCGTTGTCACCCAGGAATCCATCCCACTGGCCAGGCAGGTCGTCCTCGTAGTAGATCGCCTCCACAGGGCAAACCGGCTCGCACGCGCCGCAGTCGACACACTCATCGGGGTGGATATACAACGCGCGGGCACCTTCATAGATGCAATCAACAGGACACTCGTCCACACATGCGCGATCCTTGACATCAACACATGGTTGGGCAATCACATAGGTCACAGGGGCTCCTTCCACGACCAATCAGTGGTTGCTATTTTATCCAAGGTGTATGTGAAATACCAGAGACGGATGGAGGCCAGTTGCGGTGGCACCGAAATCAGCTGATGCCGTGGCCAGTACCCAACGCCAACGACTCCGGATCCCGCCCACGATCTTCCTGCTCCCTGGTGGATTTGCGCTACTGGCCGGGCTTGACGCAGGACTGCTGCTCGCTGGCCTGCCCACACCGGTTGACCGGACGGATCTGACTGCCCGACACGGGATGCTGATGGTGCTTGGCTTCCTGGGTACCCTGATCGCCCTGGAAAGAGCCGTCGCCCTGCGCCAGCCATGGGGGTTGCTGGCACCTGGATGCCTGGGCCTGGGCGGAATCGCGCTGATGGTGGGCGCTCCCCAGTGGCTGGGCGCATTGTTGTTGGCAAACGGATGCCTGGCTCTGGTCGTGGTCTACTCCCAACTGTTCGCCAGGCAGCGCGATGAGGCTACTGCGGTGGAGATGCTGGGTGCTGTTGCGGCCCTGGCCGGCGCAGCGCTTTGGTTCCGCCTCGACATCCCCGCGCTGCTCCCCTGGTTGGTGACCTTCATCCTGTTCACCATCACTGCCGAGAGAGTTGAATTGGCCCGCCTGCATCGGCCTCCCGGTAGCGAACGGACCCTGCTCTGGTTGAGCGTGGTCGTGATGGCTGGAGCCCTGAGTACCTTGCTCCTTGGAGAGACCGGCGCCCGACTCTTCGGTGCCGCCGTCTTAATCCTGACGCTCTGGTCAGCAAATGGCGACGTCGCCCGCAAGACCATCCGACTGACCGGATTGCCGCGATTCTCAGCTGCCGCACTGCTACTTGGGTACTTCTGGCTGGCCTGTGGTTCATTGATCTGGTTGATTGGGGGCACACCCGGGAGTATCTCCTCCTACGACGCTGCCGTACACACGGTGTTCCTGGGCTTTGCGATGTCAATGGTGATCGCACATGCACCAGTGATCCTCCCCGCAGTGATTCGGCGACCGCTGCCCTATCACCCGTCGCTTTGGGTGACCCTGATCGTGTTGCAGATCGGCCTGATCATCCGGGTTGGCATTGGCGACGGCCTTGGCAATCAGACCGCTTGGGATATCGGCATCTGGATCACCGTGGCCGCCCTATTGCTGTTGCCGATCACGGCGATCGCGCTGGTGATCAAGGGCCCCCCGCCGAGGCGGCAGTAGTTAACAGGCCGAGTAGGCGGTAGGTCACATTGGTTGCGTCATACGTTTCGTGCTGCACCCCTGGGACGTCATACGAATTGTGGGTTCTGGGCCTCAATTCGTATGACGTTACGGGGAGATCTCACGGTTCGCATGACGTAAGCAGCAGCAAGCCGGGTTAACTACTGCCGCCTCGGCGTGTTAGTTACTGCCGCCTCGGCATGCTGGAGGGGGAGGTCAGGAGGTGATGAGGGCTTTGAGGGTGCGGTCCCAGGCCCTTCTCTGATTGCGGTCTATTGCCGCCTCGACAACTCGGATGCCTGAGGAATCGGGACTGGGCGTGGGGTTTGGGCTTTCAGTTGGGCTGGCGTCGGGCGCTAGGGCGGCACGGAGTTCAGCGGTGCTGCGCACCTGCTGATGTACGACGCCCAGGCCGGCACACAGGTGGGCCAGGTCGGCTCCATGCGGGGTGGCGAACAGCCGCTCATGTTCGTGGGCGTACTCCGGGGCACCCTGTTCCAGGGTGGCGAAGATGGAGCCGCCGTCGTCGTTGGCCACCACGATGGTCAGGTCCGGGCGTTGCTCGGTCGGCCCCAGCAGCAGCCCGTTGAGGTCATGCAGGAAGGTGACATCGCCGAGGTAGGCGATCGCGCGGGTCGACCCCGGTCGTCCCAGCGCTGCTCCGATTGCCGTGGACACGGTGCCGTCGATCCCGGCCAGCCCCCGATTGGCGATCACCATCCTTCGCTCCCCCACCGGCGTGGGGGTTCCCATCAGGTCCAGGTCGCGGATCGGGTTGCTGGCCCCAACCATCAGCAATCCACCGGGGGGTAGCGCCGCCAGCACCTCCCGGGCCACGTCGTACGGCGTGAACCCCCACCCGCTGATGGTCTGGTCGATCCGCGCGGATAGGTCAGCATCGGCCTGCTGCCAGCGGTGCAACCACGCCGGGTCGTCCGCGATCGCGCTGACCGCGTCGTACTCCGCCCGGATCGGGAAGGGCCGTTTCGGCCAGCGTCCCCGGGTCCGGATCGAGACCACCTCGACATCAGTTCGGGCAAGCAGTTGTTGCACCGGCCGGGACAAGGTGGGGTGACCAAACACCACCGCCCGCTCGACCTCAGCCCCCAGGCGATCCAGCAACAATCTGTAGGTGCGGAGGGCTGGTCCGGTGCGCGCACCACTAGAGGGCTCGGCCAGCAGTGGCCAGTTGGCTGCCTGGGCCAGGCGTCGGGCAGCCGGGCCTGCATCGTCGCCGGCCACCACCACGGTTCGTTTCCCGGGATCCAACGCGACCGACTCCTCCTCCGCCTCAGCTGGAGTCCGGGCGCTGATTGCGGGGTGGGTGACCTGCTCATCGGGAAGCAACGGCTCGGCGAAACACACATTCAACTGCACCGGCCCAGGGCTCTCCCAGGCTGCTGCCAGGGCCTGCGGATCCACTCGATCCAGATCAGCGAAACCAGCCGCCGTCCCATACAGCTGCCGCTGATCGGTGGTCTGGTTGGCACCGGTCCCGCGTAAGGCCATCGGCCGGTCCGCACTGAGTACGACGAGCCGCACCCCCGCGTGGGCGGCTTCCAGTACGGCGGGGTGCAGGTTGGCAGCCGCAGTGCCACTGGTCGTGACCACCACCACCGGTCGTCGGGAGGTCTTCGCGATCCCGAGCGCCAGAAAGCCGGCGGTGCGTTCATCGATCCGGGTGTGCACCGTGATCGGGGAGCGTTCCAGCGCAAAGGAGAGCGGCGCATTGCGCGATCCCGGGCACAGCACTGCCTGGGTGACCCCGCGTTGGATCAGTTCGGTGACCAGCCAGTTGGCCAGGGTGGTGGCAGGGTTCACGGGAGTCGATCCTCCCTGATTGCCTGCACGCTGGCGAGTCGGGCCAACCATTCCCCGGGTTCGGGGTGCGCCCATCTCTGGACCAGCTCCGGATCAACAACGGGGCGACGTACCTCGATCGCCCCATCCACCTGCAACAGGGTCTCTATGGTCACGTCCCCCTCAAGCAGTTGCATGGTGGCCAGGCCGCAGGCATAGGGCAAGTCCGGGAGGGATGCCGCCAGGGCCACCCCAGCAGCGATCCCGATGCTGGATTCCACGGCGCTGGACACCACCACCGGAAGCCCAATCTCAGCGGCGATCTCCAGACACCGGCGCACCCCACCCAGCGGTTGCACCTTGAGTACGGCAATGTCAGCGGCCGCCAGATCCCGCACCAGGTAGGGGTCCTCGGCCCGACGGATCGACTCATCAGCAGCGATCGGGACCGCCACCCCGCGTCGTACCCGGGCCAGATCACCCACCTCCGCGCAGGGCTGTTCGACGTACTCCAGGCCACCTGCAGCCCGGTCCAGCACGGGGATCACCGACAGGGCCTCCTCGACCGACCAGGCACCATTGGCGTCGATCCGGATCCGTCCACTGCCCAACTCTCCTCGAACCGCTTCCAGGCGGGCCTGGTCCTGGGCCAGGCTCTGTCCCGGCTCGGCGACCTTGACCTTGACGGTGTCGGCTCCGTTGCGGTTGGCGACGATCTCCACCGCTTTCTCCGGGGAACAGGCCGGCACGGTCACGTTGACCGGCACTCGATCCCGGATCGGCTCCGGCCAACCCTGCTCGGTTGCCTCAAGCGCACAGTCCAACCAGGGGCGGCTGGTCGCGGCGTCGTACTCCGGGAAGGGACTGAACTCACCCCAACCCGCTGGCCCCTCCAACAGCAGGCCCTCGCGGTGGTCCAGGCCCCGGAACCGGGTCCGCATCGGGATCGAGTAGACGATCATGGCCACTCCCGACGCGCACGTTCTTGCAGGCCAACCCGGTCCACCTTGCCGTTGGGCAGCAGCGGCAACTCCTCCAGTACGACGAGCTGGTGCGGCGCCCAGGCCCGCGGGTGCTGCTCGCTGACCCAGTCACGGACCTGAGCCAGCGTCACCGGGCCAACGACACCGGCCACCACTCGCTGCCCCCACTCCGGGTCCGGCACGCCGACCACGACCGCATCCACGATCTCTGGATGCTCCCGCAACCTGGCCGCCACGGCGGTCGCCGGGACCTTCACCCCACCGGTGTTGATCAGGTCATCGAGGCGACCGGAAACACGCAGGCGCCCGGCCTCGAAATCGCCCAGGTCGCCGGTGTGGAACCAACCATCGACCAGCACCTGGTCGGTGCGCTCGGTTTCACCGACATAACCATCGAAGAGCATCGGCCCCCGCAGCAGGATCTCCCCGGATTCGATCCGCACCTCCACACCGGACAGCGGCTCGGCGTCGTACACGCAGCCACCGCAGGTCTCACTCATCCCATAGGTGGCAATCACCGGGATGCCGGCTGCCTGGGCCCGCTCCCGGAGCTCGGCCGGGAAGGCGGCACCGCCGATCAACACCGTGGCAAAGCCCCGCAGGGCTCGCACCGCGGCCGAATCCTCCAGCATCCGGTGCAGTTGAGTGGGCACCAGGGAGAGGTACGCCCGACCCCCGGCTGCCCCAATCCGGTCAGCCGGGGGGATCCCGCTGACCACCGAGCGGAAGAGCACCATCAGGCCGGCCACATTGGTCGGGGGCAGATTGAGCACCCACTGCCCGGGGCCACCGAGCCGGTCGTGAGTGGCGGCCACGGCCGCGCGCATCGCCTCGCGGCTCAGGGCCACCCTCTTGGGGATGCCGGTGGAGCCGGAGGTCTCGACGTACAGCGGCGGTGGGTTGGAGGCCTGGTTCCACTCGGTCAGCAGCGCATGGATCTCAGCGGCACTGCCGGTGACCGGTCGCAGATTGCTCACCGGACCAACGCTACCCACAAGCGGCCCACTCAGCGGCCCCTGCCACAATCAGCGCGTGGCAACCGTGGCGCAATGGATCGAAGGGGCTCGGCCCCGCACCCTTCCCGCGGCGGTGGCTCCCGTCCTCGCGGGCACCGGCATCGCCCTGTTTGAGGACGCCGTCATCTGGTGGAAGGCCGGACTCGCTCTGCTGGTGTCCCTGCTCCTGCAGATCGGGGTCAACTACGCCAACGACTACTCCGACGGGATCCGCGGCACCGACGCCGACCGGGTTGGCCCACTGCGCCTGGTGGGTTCTGGGTTGGCCACCCCCCGTTCGGTAAAGACAGCGGCCTTTGCTGCGCTCGGCCTCGCTGCGGTGGTGGGCCTGATCCTGGCAGCCACCACCGCCTGGTGGCTGGTCGCGGTGGGAGCGGTGTGCATCCTGGCCGCCTGGTACTACACCGGCGGCTCCAGACCCTATGGCTACCTCGGCCTGGGCGAGGTGATGGTGTTCATCTTCTTCGGCCTGGTTGCGGTCATGGGGACCACCTTCGTGCAGACCAGTTCCTTCTCCCTGGCCTCGCTGTACGCCGCCATCGGCATCGGCGCCCTGGCCTGCGCCATCCTGGTGGCCAACAATCTGCGCGACATCCCCACCGATATCCAGGCCGGCAAGCGCACCCTGGCCGTCGTACTGGGTGATCAGCGGACCAGATATTTCTTCGTCCTGCTGCTCGGACTGGCGGTGGTGGCACTGGTCGGAGTCGCACTGGTCACCAGTGAACTGGTGCTGCTCACGCTGGCTCTGGTCGCGATCCCGATGGCGGTTACCGCCCGCACGGTGCTGTCCGGCGCTGGCGGACCAGGCCTGATCCCGGTGCTGAAGCAGACCGGGACGATCGAATTGCTCTACGGCCTGGGCATCCTGATTGGTTGCTCCCTGAGTCACTGGCACCTGGGCTGAGTCTCAGTCAACATCCTCTTTGGACTTCAGCTCATTGAACTTCGTGGAAGCGCGCTCGGCACGGGCCTGAACCCGGGCGGCAAGTACGTCGCGCTGCTTGCGCAGCACCCGGAAGGACAGCAACATCGACAGGATCAGTGCCGCTACTGCGGGGACGAACAGGATGCCCTCGGTGCCGTTGAAAATGAACCAGACGCCAGCCATCAGGGCATAACAGGCCAGGAACAGGCCCAGTCTGGCCACTGAATAGATCAGAACTTCCTTCACGTTGCTCAAGCCTAGCCGGGTGGCTGATGGTGCCTGGCACTTGGACTCCGGATTCCCAAGTGCACTTGGGAAACTCGAACCGACAACGGGTTGCAACCCATTGGCAGCTCCAGTTTCCCATTGGCAGTTGCCGCCACGAGGGGGGTTACGACCAACTACTACGCCGGCAGGGTGGTGGGGATTTGGCAACCCGGGCTCTCATCCCCAAAGGTCCAGGCGTACGCCGTGGGGCAGCCCAGGGTGAATTGGTCACCGAATCTGGCTACGCACCAGTAACCATTACCGTGGATCCATGCCCCAATCCGAGATCTCACTCACCTTTCCAGCAGTTGGTGATCAGCGCCCCTCCACGCCGGTCCTGAAGAGCATCCTGGCCAGCGCCAGCGATCAGGTGGACCCCGAACTCGCCGCTGAGATCCGGGAGGCCAAGGACTGGCGCAAGGATTATGTGGACCTGTTCGGGAGGGCCACGATTGCAGCGGCGACCTCCAGCGAGGCCGCGGTGGAGATGGCCCGGGCGGGTCTTGAGGCAATGCAGTCGACCCTGGTCCTGGCCAGCGATCCAGAGCATCCAGATCCCATGAACGAGGTCCGTCTGAGCCAGTCCGAGCTAACTGCGAACCGGGTCCTGGCCACGGAAAAGATCTCCGGTAACGCTGCCCCCGAGACCGAGTTGCGGGTGCCGTACAAGGGCAAACAACTCAGTGGCAGCCAATTGGTGGATCAGCTGGGGGACTGGGTGGAACGCCAGATCGTGGAGCCCAGCTTCGCTGCTGCGATCGCCCAGGTGATCCGTAATCCTGAATGGCTCTCCCTTCCCGGCAAGCAGGTAGCCATGATCGGCGCCGGCTCGGAGATGGGCCCCCTTGAGCCGCTCCTGCGCTGGGGAGTCGACGTACTGGCCATTGACCTACCCCGAACCCAGGTTTGGGATCGGATCCGAACCCGGGTACAGCGCAGCGCCGGCAGCGTGAGTGCAGCAGTGGACGCCGACGGTACTCTGGGCATCGATCTGCGCAGCCATGCCGGCGATGCCCTGGGCTGGCTCAGCGACGCCGGTGCGGGTAGTGACCTGGTGATCGGGATGTATGCCTATGCCGATAGTGCCGCGCACGTACAGGTAACGGCTGCAGCCGATCTGGTGATCCAGCAGATGCTGGCAGCCCGGCCGGATACTGCGCTGTCGTGGCTGGCCACACCCACTGATGCCTACCTGGTCCCAGCCGAGGTGGTTTCGGTGGGCAAGCAGGCCTGGACGGACCGGGGTTGGGTCCGACACCTGCAGAAGCCGGTCAACCTGGCCACTCGCGGAATGTTCTTTGAGCCCTCCTACGCCCGGGTGGCTGCCGACGGCCGCGGATTGGCTGACATCCTGGTGCCCCAACAGGGACCCAACTACGCCGTGGCCAAGCGATTGCAGCGTTGGCGCGGCGTACTGGCTGAGTCAGAGGGACACCGGGTGTCCTTCAACGTCGCACCTGCAACCTGGACCCACTCGGTTACCAAGAACCAGGTCCTGGCCGCCGCCTATGCAGGGGCAGGAGCCTTCGGTGTGGAGATCTTCGAACCGGACACGGCCCGCTCCCTGATGGCTGCCCTGCTGGTGCATGATCTGTGCGCCGCGTCCCCGGTTCGCAACCACCCAGAGGACCTGTTCAGCGATCAGGCAGCACACGGAGGACTGTGGCGGGTTGGTTATGAGCCGCGTACGGCACTCCCCTTCGCCGCTATCGGTGGGTTGCCGTTGTTGGGCTTGCGCAGCGCCAAGAAGCGCATCCTGGGTTGAGCCAGCCGACTCTCAGCGCTGTTTTCTCCGCTCCAGGGCGCCAAACGGATCCACTGCCCGGTTGAGCACGCTGGCCACCGGGGGTGAAGCCAGGAACAGCGCCAGACTGACTGCGGCGATTGGGGTGAGCACCATCGCCCACCCAAGGTGGCCTGCCGCCCAGGCTTCATAACCGGCGTACGACGCCGCCAGCACCACGAACGGATGGAACAGGTAGACCTCAAGGGTTGCCTTCCCCAGTGGGGTGAACCAGGTGGTTCCCCTTGGGATCAGGCTGAGAACAGCCACTGTGCCCATCACCCCGAGGGCAAGCAGGACCAGCCTGATCAGGCTGCCCTGGAGCAGGTCGGCATCAAGCATTGCGTAGGTGCGTCGGTAGTACAGCCACTCCGTGGGGAACCAGCGGTCCAATTCCCAGGTGAACCAACCGATCACCGAGAAGCCAGCCAGTCCGATCCACCATGAGTTGGGCCGGCGCAACCAATCCAACTGCTTGGCATCGGTGCGCAACCCGATCACGAAGAAGGGCAACAGTCCCAGGGTGCGGGAGATATCCAGGGTGTCCCCGGCCCAGGCACCAGCAGTCAGGCTGATCAGTACCGAACCGACCAGGGCCAGCCAGGCAGGCGGGTAGAGCAGGATCGGGGTGATCAGACGCCACATGAACATCGCGGCGAGATACCACATCGGCCAGTGCGGGTTGAGTACCAGTCGCTCCAGATTCTCCCCACCAATGCTCACCCGAAACCAGGCCAGCGCCAACTCAAAGAGCACGTAGGGAACTGCCACCGTGCGCACCAGGGCCCACATCCGTGTCCGGGTCCAGCGAAAGGACCGGGACAGGTAGCCGGTGACCACCACGAACGCCGGGATGTGCCAGGTGTAGAGGAAGTCATAGGGCCAGGAAGTGAGCAGGGTCCCGGGCAACAGGGTCCAGGCATGACCAGTAACCACGAGGGTGACCAGGATCAGCTTCGTGTTGTCCAGCCAGGGATCACGGACGGTGGCCATCACCGCAATTGTGGCAGATCCGGGTCAGGCGTAGGAGTGCATGCTGCCGCTGCCGAAGAAGAAGTTGATCCCCACGAAGTTGAACCACAGGGTGGCCAGCCCGATCAGAGCCACGATCGCGGCCGCCTTGCCCTTCCATCCGGCGGTGGCGCGAGCATGCAGGTACGCGGCGTACACCACCCAGGTGATGAAGGCCCAGACCTCCTTTGGGTCCCAGTTCCAGTAGCGACCCCAGGCAGCGTGTGCCCAGATCGGCCCGGCGATCAACGCCGCAAAGGTCCAGATCGGGAAACCAAAGGCATGAGTGCGATAGGCCAACTGATCAAGGGATTTCAGGGAGGGCAACCGCTCCAGGTAGCCGCCCCGGATCACCTTGTCCGGCCCTTTGGCAGCCTGCCTGTCCTCCCATCTGGCCTTGACCAGGTAGAGCATTGAGGCCATCCCACCCAGCGTGAAGGCACCGGTGGCGATGATGGCGGCGATCACATGGATCACCAGCCAGTAGGACTGCAGCGCATCCCGCAGCGGGGTCACCGGCTGGTACAGCACCAGCACCGAGACCATCAACATGATCACCGCGAACCAGGCAACCACCGGCGCCAACCAACCCAGCGAGTAACGCTTGTAGAGCAGCAGGTAGCCCATCACCACCACCCAGGTGCCAGTGATGGTGAATTCATACATATTTCCCCAGGGAACCCGCACCGGATCAGCAGCCAGCCCCCTGGCCACCAACGCCACCAGATGCACTCCGGCAGCCAGGATGGTCAGCGACAGGCCGATCCGGGACCACAGGTCCATCTGGTCAGAATCGCCAACCACCTCGGCGCTTTTGGTTTCTGAGGCCGGGGCACCAGCCCCGGAGAGTACGGCGCTGCGTTCCTGGGTTCGCACCACTTTGCGACCCGCTGCCCAAGCAGCCAGGGTGGCCAGTGCGGCCAGGAAGTAAACAACACCAGCGCCAGCGATCGCCTGATCGCTGAGCGCCTCGAATTGTGCGTGGGTCACGCCCGGTCTCCTTGTTGCTGGGACAGCGCAGCGACCAGGTCATCCAGCTCCGCGCTGAGGTTGCCACCGGATGAACGATCCAACCCGGCGATATGGGCAAGATTACCTGTCTCGGTCTGGCGCAGACGTACCCAGATGCGTCTGGGCCGGATGAACAACGAAGCCAACAAACCCAACAGGGCCAGGATCATGCCCACCAGGGAGACCCACTGCTCAGGGGTCTTGCTGACCTGCAATTTCACGAAACGATCCACCGACTCGAAGGTGACCGTGCCCAGACCATCAGGCAATTCCCTGGTGGCTCCCAGCGGAAGATCCAGCCGGAACTGGGCCTTCTCACTCTTCATCACCTTCTCCAGGTGGGTCTTGTCCAGGGCATAGACCGACTGCGGCCGACCAGAGTCCAGACCCAGATCCCCGGCCCAAAGGACCATCGAGATCAGCGGCGCCTTGGCATCGGGGTAGGCGGAGAATGGGCCGGTTTCCTGGCTGAATCCATAGGTTGGGTACAACTCGCCCTCCAGGCCGATCTGGGTGCCGGCCGGATTGGATGCATCCGGCACCTTGACCACCCCAAAGGAACGGAATGTTGGATCCTCGGGCAGGAAAACCACCGGCCCGGAGAAGGCAATGGACCCGTCAGCATTGCGCACGGTGATATTCGGTGCATAACCGTGGCCGATCAGGAAAACATTTGTGCCATTGATATTCAGTGGATGGTTGACTGAGATGGTTCGCTCCCGGGCAGCCTCCTGCGGAGAGGTGCGGTAGGTCAGTCGAGCCCGGAACTTCTCAGCCGTTCCGGCCTGGCGACCACGGGTGATGAACTCGACTGCAAAGTCATCCACGGTGAAAGAGATCGGTTCCAGGGAATTGGGGGCGAACATCCGCCCGCCCTGGAAATCGTCGTACTGGCTGAGGGTATTGGCGAAGCCCTCACCGGTCACCACGATCACCCCGCCGCGGTATCCCCACAGCGAACCGATGGCAAAACCCACCAGCACGATCAGGATGGAGAGGTGGAACAGCAGGTTGCCGGCCTCTCGCAGATAACCCCGCTCGGCAGCAACCGAATCATCATGAACGTCAACCCGATAGCGCCGCTTGCGCAACTGGTCGGCGATCTCACCAAGACCCAACTCGGTTTGGAACTCCCGACTCTGGGGCATCCGCAACAAATTCCTTGGCGCCCGCGGTGGCCGGGAGCGCAAGGCCCGTAGGTAGACACCCAGCCTCGGCAGGATGCAGCCCACCAGGGAGATCATCAACAAGATGTAGATCGCCGCGAACCAGACCGACCCGTACACATTGAACAGGCCCAACTTCTCATAGATCGGGGTCAGCCTGGGGTGTTGGTCCTGCCACTGCAGGGTCCGCTGGGAATCGACCTGGGCCTGTGGGATCACCGACCCCGGGATGGAGCCAAGGGCCAGCAGGAAGAGCAGGATCAGGGCCGTCTTCATGGAGGTAATCTGGCGCCAGAACCATCTGGCGAGCTCACCGGGCGACAGGGCCGTTGGCAGGCTCTTCGACTCGGTTTCGGGGTTCGGTTCCGGACTCATCAGACCCCCACCGTGAAGCCGGGGAATATCGCGCTGCGCAGGTGGAAGACCAACACATCCCACCAACCGGTCACCAGTAGCACACCCACCAGGATCAGCATCCCGCCCCCGATTCGCATCACCCAGATCTGATGGCGTCGCACAAAGCCGATCGCGCCGAGCATCCGACGGTAGGCCAGTGCGGCGAGGATGAAAGGCAGTCCCAAACCAAAGCAGTAGACCAGCCCCAGGATCGCCCCTCGCAGGGCACTGCCCTCCTGCAGGGCCAGGCTGTTGATCGCGGAGAGGGTGGGCCCCATGCAGGGGGTCCAACCCAGACCGAAGAGAGCACCAAGCAGGGGCGCCGCGGCCACTCCCACGGCTGGCACCCGGTGCACTCGCAGATCCCGGTTGAGACCGGGCACCAGCCCCATGAAGGACAACCCGAGCACGATGATCACCACGCCCATCACCACCGAGATGGTGCGTTGGTATTCAAAGAGCCAGTCCCCAACTGCGCCAAAGAGGGCACCGAAGGAAACGAACACCACACTGAACCCAAGGACGAACAGGACCGAGCCCAGCAGCAATCGGCTGCGCTGGGCTTTCTCCCCGGCAGCTATGTCCGCTCCGCTCAGACCCGTGGCATAGGAGAGGTATCCAGGCAGCAGGGGCACCACGCAGGGCGAGAAGAAGGACACCAGACCGGCGATCAGCGCCACCGGAATCGCCAATACCAGTGAACCCGAGAGAGCGGTGTCACCGAACCAGTTCCCGATCCCCAGAGGGATCATGCGCCCTTCACCTCCCGGACGAGTTCGGTCAGGGTGGCCTTGCTCGGGATCTCCCCAAGGATGCTGGCCGCAACCCTGCCCTCCGCATCAATGATCAAGGTGGAAGGGATCGAATTCGGGTTCAGGGTACGCCGGAAGGAGAGCAGGTTCTGCCCGCTCGGGTCATAGATGGATGGGTAGGGAACGTCGTACTTCTTCTGGAAGGCCAAGCCCTGATCGGTCGATGAATCACGCGTATTGATGCCCAGGAAGACCACGTCCTCCTTGGCCAACTCCCGGGCCGCTTCAGTCAGTAAAGGCGCTTCCTTACGACAGGGTGGGCACCACGACCCCCAGACATTGAGTACGACCACCTGCCCCTTGAAGGAGTCCAGACTCACCGACTCGCCCTCCAGGGTGGTGCCCTTCACCGGCCCGGGTGCCACTCGTTGGTCGGTAGCCAACCGGGTGATTACACCATTTCCGACGATATAGCCCTTGTCACCGGTGTTCTTGTTGTCCGGACTACCGCAACCGGTAAGGGTCAGCGCCAGCAGACCAGAGATCAGGGCAGACCAGAAGTTGAGGGAAGTGGGTGTGGACCTCATTCGGGGTTGCTTTCCCCCGAATCTGTCAGTTGGGGATCCTCATCGGCTCCACCGGAGGAAAATGCGGCGTGCCTATCCGCCTCGGGGATCAGGTCCGCAGCCGGCTCGGAATAGCTGATGGTGGCCAGCTGGTCATCCAGGAAGGTGAGGGTGGTCAGACTGCACAGGGTGCACTGGCGATTACGGGGATCGTGGGCGAACCGCTTGCCCTCTGCATGCAGGCGGGTCACCCAGATCGGCAATTGGTGGGACACCACCACGGCCACATGCCCAGCCGCTGCATCGCGGGCCTCGAGCACGGCCGGCCACATCCTGGCGGCAATGTCCTTGTAGGGCTCACCCCAGGACGGGCGGAACGGATTGATCAGCCTGGGCCAGACGCCCGGGTTGAGCACCAGACTGTTCTTGATGGTGAATTTCTTTCCGGCAAAGGCATTCTCTGACTCGATCAGCCGCTCATCGAGTTGCACCTCCACGCCGCGGACCTGCGCCAGTGGCGCCGCTGTCTCCTGGGCCCGCTCCAGTGGTGAGGAAACGATATGGGTGATGTCCTGATCACCAATGGACTCGGCAATTCGCTGGGCCATGGCCCGACCCCGTTGGGACAGGAAGAACCCAGCAGAGCGCCCGTAGAGAATCCCCTCCGGGTTGTGCACCTCGCCATGTCGCAGCAGATGTACCTTCGTGCGCACTCGTCGTACTCCTTGGTCAGTGATCGGCCCGGGCAGCTACTGCAGCCGCGGCCACGGGCAGGGCGGTGAGGATCTGCGAAATCGCCTTCTCATCATGCGCTGCTGAGACAAACCAGGCCTCAAAGGCGCTCGGCGGCAGATAGCAGCCGGAGTCCAGCATGGAATGGAAGAAGACCGCAAAGGCATCAGTGTCCTGGTTGGTGGCGCCTGCATAGTCAACCACTTCATCCTCGGTGAAGAAGACGCTGAACATATTGCCGTTGCGCTGCAACCGGTGCGGCACCCCAGCACTGGTCAGCGCTTCAGTGGTCGCGGCACTGATCACCTCGGCAGCATGGTCCACTCGCTGGTAGACCTCAGCATCGGCAAGTTGCAGGGTCCTCAACCCAGCAGTGGTGGCAATTGGGTTTCCGGAGAGGGTGCCGGCCTGGTAGACGGGTCCCGCTGGTGAGAGTGCCTGCATCACCTCAGCTCGACCGCCAAACGCGGCCGCCGGGAAACCGCCGCCCATCACCTTGCCGAAAGTGATCAGGTCTGGAACCCAACCCTCCTGCGCTCCATCAAGTCCCCACTGGCCCTGACGGCCAACCCGAAAACCGGTCATCACCTCATCGGAGATGTACAAGGCGCCGTATCGCGCACAGATCTCACTGAGGAAGCGGTTGAAGCCCGGGCGTGGGGGAACCACCCCCATATTCCCCGGTGAGGCCTCGGTGATCAGGCAGGCAATACGGTCCCCAAACCGTGCGAAGGCCTGTTCCACTGCAGCGGGGTCGTTGTAGGGCAACACGATGGTCGCGTCAGTAGCTCCCTGGGGAACGCCAGGAGTACCCGGCACGGATTGGTGCCCCTGGTGGGTTGCCAGACCTGAGCCAGCCGCGGCCAGGAGGGCGTCCAGATGACCGTGGTAGCAACCAGCGAACTTGATCACCAGGTCACGTCCCGTGAAACCACGGGCCAGGCGTACTGCGGACATCGTCGCTTCAGTGCCAGAGGAGACCAACCGAACCTGTTCAACCGGTGTACGGGCCACGATTTCCTCGGCCAGCGCCACTTCTGGCTCGGTGGGGGTGCCATAGGAAGTCCCCCGGGTCACCGCCTCACTAACAGCAGCAATCACTTCTGGGTGGGCATGTCCGAGCAACATCGGACCCCATGAGCAGACCAGGTCGACGTACTGGTTGCCATCAACGTCGGTCAGCCAGGCTCCCCTGGCCTCCCGGATGAACCTCGGGGTGCCACCAACCGCATTGAATGCCCGCACCGGTGAGTTCACGCCCCCAGGCGTCACTTTTTGGGCACGCTCAAACCAGTCCATGGATGCTTGGTGGGAATGCACCAGCCCATTGTCCCCCAACCGTGGTTCCGCTCTGCACTGGTCTGGTCCGGTCTGGATCGGGCCGACACCAGATCTCCCGTAAATATTGGCTTTTCGGTGGCCACAACTACGATTTGGAACAGGTTTACCTGAACTCCGGCGCCAGCACGGAACATTTGTCCGTGCTTTTCGTTTGCCACGATGTCGGATTGCACGAACTGGGATATGGGGAGATTGCATGGCCGCCAAGCCGCTCTCGCGGCACACCAAGCTGGCAACCGCGGTACCGGTTGTCCTGGTGTCCGGGCTGTGGACCGCGCAACTGGTCCTCGCGAGCAGTGGCGCCGTGGCCAAGGACAGTACTCGTTCCCCTCTTCCGGACGGAACCAGTGTCCCTGCGGAGGCCATTACGGCCCCGGCCAGCATTCCGGTCGCAGGCACCCTGGGGATCGCCGTACCAGAGGACCGAGCGGATCAGGTCATCGCCGATGCCACCAACAGTGGCATTCCCGCCCCGGCACTGGCTGCCTATCAACGGGCAGCACAGGTGGTCTCACAGGCTGACAATCGTTGCAATCTTCCGTGGGCGCTGCTGGCCGCCATCGGTCGGGCTGAGTCTGATCACGGCCAGCACGACAACAACCGGCTCAATGACCATGGTGAATCCCGCCCCGGCGTCTTCGGACCCATGCTCAATGGGGCCGACGGCAGCCAGTTGGTTGAGGATTCCGATGGCGGACGACTCGATCAGGACGCCGTGTACGACCGCGGTGTGGGTGGGATGCAGATCGTTCCCAGCACCTGGCTGTTGGTTCGCGCAGACGGTGATGGCGACGGCAAGCGGGATCCCCAGAACATCAACGACGCCGCCCTTGGTGCCGCCGTACATCTTTGCTCTGGGGATGACAATCTCGGCACCAGGTCCGGCAAGCAAGCAGCCGTCTTCCGCTACCACCCTGAGCAGAACTATGTGAATCTGGTCCTGCGCATCATGGAGGCCTATCAGACCGGCGACTTCTCGGCGATGCCAACCAGCAACTGGGGCGGCAAGACCTACACCCCGAATCAGGAAAGCAAGCCACCTCGCGAGGAGTTCGAGGAGAACCAGGGCACCCGTCCCCGAGCTGAGAAACAGCGTCAGACCAGCCCCAACGACTCACCTGAATCCCGCCCGGATCAGACCCCGCAGGACCAGACTCCGAATAATCCTCCGGAGCAGAACCTGCGTCCGACTCCACCGGACACCTCGAACCCACCACCGACTCCGGAGCCATCCCAGGCTCCCCAACCAGAGCAGGCCAATCCGCAACCACAGCAGCCGGAGCAACCTACTCCGACGCCGCCGACTCCCAGCCCTTCACCTGAACCACCAACTCCGAGCCAACCGAGTGAGCCTGAGTCCGGGCCCGCTGATGGCCCCGGCGACGGACCTGGCGGGGAGCCGACCAGCGCTCCTGAGCCAAGCGAACCCGAGGCAAGTGCTCCGGTCACCGAGGAGCCAACCGAGGCCCCCTCCGAGGCTCCTGGTGGCGACAACGGCGACCCTGGTGACCAGGGCTCTGGAGATGATGGAGCCGGCGACGGCCCCAGTAACGGGCCCGGCGACGGTGATGGTCCAGGCGACAGTGAGGGACCGGGCGATAGTGACGGTCCCGGGGATGGTTCGGGTGATACCGGTACCGATCCAGACCCAGGGCTACCGACCGACCCACCAACCGAAACCCAGGGGCCCGAGCCCAGCGTGGAGCCCACTCCTGAGCCCACGATTGAGCCCACCCCTGAGCCAACCTACGAACCAACCCCAGAGCCGACCGAGGAACCCACCGAAGAACCGACCATCGAGCCCACACCCGAGCCCACTGAACCGAGCAGCCCGTCCCCGACCAAGGACCCCTGGGCAGACTGGTGGCAGTTCCTGGCCGACGTACAGGACTGCTGGGATCAGGTACCATCCGGGCCAGCCGATGACAACTGGTGGATCTGCATGGGCAACAAGGGCTACCAGGGCGCACCCTGATACGCCGAGGCGGCACTAATTAACACGCCGAGGCGGCACTAATTAACACGCCGAGGCGGCACTAATTAACAGCCCAGATGGAAACAGTGCCTTGCCGAGGCGGCACTAGTTAACACGCAGATTCTGTTGGTAACCGCGCTTTGAGTCGATTCTGTTCGAGAACTAGAACAGGACTTAAAAGCTTTCGGATGCAGTATCCAGAATCCACCTCGGTTTCCTACTGATCCAGGGTTCGCAGAAAGATCAGCATCAATTCTCCATGCGCCCAACCCCCTCCTCGGCGTGTTAACTACTGCCGCCTCGGGGTGTTAATTACTGCCGCCTCGACGATTAGGAGGGGAGGAGGGAAGTGGCGGCTTCCAGGGCCCAGTAGCTGAGGATCACATCGGCCCCGGCTCGTCTGATCGCGGTCAGGGTTTCCAGGATGGCGGCCTCACGATCGATCCAGCCGTTGGCTGCAGCAGCTTCCACCATTGAGTATTCACCTGAGATGTTGTACGCCGCGACTGGCACCTCAACCGCTGCCCGCACCGCAGCGATCACATCCAGGTAGGCCAGGGCTGGCTTGATCATCACGATGTCAGCCCCTTCGGCGACGTCGAGTTGTGCCTCCCGGACACCCTCGCGGGCGTTGCCCGGCGCCTGCTGATAGGTACGACGATCGCCGTCCAGCCAGGAATCCACGGCTTCCCGGAACGGCCCATAGAACGCAGAGGCGTACTTCGCCGAATAAGCCAGAATGCCAACGTCCTGGTGGCCACCGCCATCGAGTGCAGCCCGAACTGCCGAGACCTGACCATCCATCATGCCGCTGGGGCCGACCAGGTCGACCCCGGCCTGCGCCTGGGCCAGCGCCATCTGGGCGTAGATCTCCAGGGTGGCGTCATTGTCGACCCGGCCCTGGTTGTCCAGCACGCCGCAGTGACCATGGTCGGTGAACTCATCCAGGCACAGGTCCGCCATCACCGGTAGGGCATCGCCCACTTCGCTGACCACATCTGCGATCGCCACGTTGAGGATCCCGGCAGGATCCACACCGCCTGATCCACAGGCGTCCTTCTGTGTCGGGATGCCGAACAACATCACCCCGCCCAATCCAACTTGTGCGGCCTGGGTAACCACCTCACGCAGGGTGTCGCGAGTGTGCTGGACCACGCCCGGCATGCTCGTGACTGGAAGCGGCTCGGCGATCCCCTCCCGCACGAACACAGGCAACACCAGTTGCGCCGCCTGCAGGTGGGTCTGCTCCACCAACCCCCGCAACGCCGGAGTACGACGCAACCGGCGCATCCGGGTCTGCGGGAAGGCCATTATTTCGAGGAGGCCCGCCGCCGGCCACCACCACGACGTTGCGATGGCTTGGTTACCGGCAGCCCCTGGCTGATCAGGTCTGCTCGTCGTACGGCGCCGAAGTCGGCCAGCGCGCTGACCAGGTCCTCGATCGAGGGATCCGGAGCCAGGACGTCCACCCGCAAGCCGTGCTCCTCGGCGGTCTTGGCGGTTGCCGGGCCGATCGCCGCGATGATCGTGGAGGCATGCGGCTTGCCGGCGATGCCAACCAGATTGCGCACAGTCGAGGATGAGGTGAACAACACCGCATCGAACTTGCCGGTCTTGATCGCCTCCCGGGTCGGAGCCGGCGGCGGGGCAGCCCGCACGGTGCGATAGGCCGTCACGTCATCAACTTCCCAGCCCAGGTCAATCAATCCGGCAACCAGGTTCTCGGTGGCGATGTCGGCACGGGGCAGGAACACCCGGTTGATCGGGTCGAGCCCGTCGTCATAGGCCGGCCAGTCCTCCAGGAGGCCCGCCGCTGACTGCTCACCGGTCGGCACCAGGTCTGCTTTGAGTCCCCATTCGGCCAGATGCTGGGCGGTCTTCTCTCCCACCGCAGCGATCTTCAGCCCCGAGAAGGCCCGGGCGTCCAGCCCGTATTCCTCAAGCTTCTCCCGTACGGCGCGTACCGCGTTGAATGAGGTGAAGGCGATCCATTCGTAGCGACCCTCAACCAGCCCTCGGATGGCCTTGTCCATCTGCTGCGGATTACGCGGCGGTTCCACCGAGATCGTGGGCACTTCCTCGGGTACGGCGCCAAAGCTGCGCAACCGCGCGGACAGGGCCGGCGCCTGTTCCTTGGTTCGGGGCACCAGCACCCGCCAACCGAACAGCGGCTTGGTTTCGAACCAGGACAGGTTCTCCCGCTGGCTCACCACATTGCCGACCACCACGATGGCCGGTGGGGTCATCTGTGCCGCCTTGGCCTCCTTGGCGATGGTCGCGAGGGTGGCCACCACGGTGTGTTGCTCAGTGGAGGTGCCATTTCGGGTCATCGAGACGGGGGTGTCCGGCTTTCGTCCGGCTTCGATCAGTGCTGCGGCCACGGTGTCGATGCATCCCACAGCCGATAGCAGCACCAGCGTCGCGCAGTCGTTGTACGACGCCCAGTCAACGCGGGCATCAGCCGCTGACACCACGGCCAGGTCGCGGTGCTTGCGATCCGAGATTGGGATCCCGGCATAGGAGGCAACACTGGTCACCGAGGAGATACCCGGCACGATGTCGAAGCCGATTCCGGCCTTGGCGCAGGCAGCAGCTTCCTCGGGGCCGGTTCCGAAGGTGAATGGATCCCCCACCATCAACCGAACGACCCGGTTTCCTGCCTTGGCCGCCTTGACCACGACCTTGGAGCGCGCCGCCGCAGTCAAGGGCTGTTCATCATCACCAAAGCCGCCATCAAAGAAGATCGGGGCACCATCGACCTCGGTGACCACTCCGGTCTCCTCATCGATGCTCGGCTCACCACTCCCACGAACCGTGCGCACCAGGCTCTCATGCGACTCGTGTTCAGTAACCACGACGTCTGCCTCCCTGAGCATCTCAAGGGCTCGCAGCGTCAACAGTTCCGGGTCGCCCGGGCCAGTGCCCACGAAACTGACCCACCGAACAGGACGGCCACCCGGGGTGGACTGGGTAGCGGAGGTCGCGGTCTTCTTATCAGCCATTTTGTGTGTTGCTTTCCTGCATCTGATCCGAAATTAATTCAGTGGCGCCTTCTGCCAGCATCTCTGCTGCCAGTTTTCGTCCAACCCCGATCGCGTCATCCAGCGAACCGGATGCTGATCGGCGTACGGACCTGGTTCCATCGGGCGACAGCGCCACCGCCCGAATCCAGAGTTCTGTCCCGTCCTCGCCCTCAACGACTTCGGCCAGGGCGCCCACGGGAGCGGCACAACCTGCCTCAAGCTCAGCCAGGACCACCCGTTCGGCCTCGACGCAGGCCCGGGTATTGGCATCATCCAACCCAGCCAGGTCCGCGCGGATCGGGTCATCGCTACGGCATTCCACCGCAAGGGAACCCTGCCCGGGAGCCGGCAGGATCTGCAGGGGGTCGATCACCTCGGTGATCTCCGTGGTCCGGCCGAGTCGATTCAGGCCGGCCCGGGCCAGTACGACGGCATCAAGCTCGCCGCTGCGCACCTTGCCAATCCTGGTGTCCACATTGCCGCGGATCTCCACCAACTCCAATCCGAGCCCCAGGGCTTGTAGTTGGGCCACCCGGCGTGGTGAGCCGGTGCCGACCCGGGAGCCAACCGGCAGTTCTCCCAGGGTCAGTCCATCGCGGGCGACCAGCGCATCGCGGGGATCCTCACGCAGTGGAGTGGCCACCAGATCGATCCCCTCGACTGGTGTAGTGGGGATGTCCTTGAGGGAGTGGACGGCCACGTCAATGCGCCCGTCCAGCAGGGCATCGCGCAGCGCACTGACAAATACCCCGGTGCCACCCATGCTCGCCAGTGAGCCAGTCGCGGTATCCCCGTGGGTGGTGATGCCGACCAACTCTGTTGGCCGTCCGGTCAGCCCGGTGATTGCCGTGGCCACGGTCTGGGACTGTGTGGTGGCCAGAGCTGAGGCGCGGGTTCCCACCCGAATCATCGCAGTCATCGCACCTCACCCCTGGTGACGGCATCGATGTTCTCGGGGTCAAGCGCGAATAGCCTGGCCAGGGCCTCGGCGTAGGTGACCTCACCGGATTCGGCAGCCAATTCCTTGACCCGGACCGTGGGTTGGTGCAGCAACTTCTCGGCGATCCGGCGCATGGCATTTGCCACCTCGGCGCGCTGCTCTTCTGTCAGGGCAGGCATCCTGCTGAGCAACCGCTCGGTCTCCGTCTCGACCACGTCTGTGGCCATGCCGCGCAGGGCTACCAGCATCGGTGTGACCGTGGCGGTACGGCGAGCAGCCAGGAAGGCGCCGAGTTCCTCAGCCACGATCTCCCTTACCCCATTGATCGAAGTGGTCGACTCGTGATCGTGCAACTGCTCTGCCAAAGTGGCCAATGAGATCAACTCGACCTCTGCCAATTCCGCCACGGCTGGGTCCACATCATGGGGCAACGCCAGGTCAACGATCGCCAGTGGCGGCGCTCCAGGCGTCCGAGCATCGGCAACCTGTTCTGCAGTGATCATGAGGCCCACTGATCCGGTGCAGGACACCACCAGGTCGACCTGACCCAGCAGGGAGGGCACCTCATCGAGGTCCACCACGGTCAGTTGATGAGTTTCGGCAAGTCTCTGGGCGGTGGCCAGGGTTCGGTTGGCGATCCGGACCTCGCTACTGGGGGCCAGGGTGCTGGCTGCGATGGCAGCCATCGAACCTGCGCCAACGATCAGTACCCGACGCCCATCAAGTACGCCGAGCACTTCGCTGGCCCGTTCCAGGCCGGCACTGACCACGGAAGGACCCGCCCGATCGATATCAGTCTCGGCATGGGAGCGCTTTCCGATCCTCAGGGCCTGCTGGAAGAGCGCATTCAGGGAGTGGCCAATTGAACCAGCCTCCTGCCCAACTCTCAGCGCCTCTCGGGCCTGTCCCAGGATTTGACTCTCCCCCACGACCATGGAGTCGAGCCCACTGGTCACATTGAACAGATGGGCGACCGCACCATCGTCATAGTGCACATACAGATGAGTAGCAACCTCACCGACCACTGGCCCAATCGGTTCACACAACAACGATGAGAGGGACTCAACGGTGCCGTGGAAGCGCTCCACATCGGCATAGATCTCGATCCGGTTGCAGGTGGACAACACAGTTGCCTCACGGACGTGCTCCAGATCCTGGGCTGCGGCAATCAGCTTCGACACCCCAGCGGCGTCCCTGGCAACCTGTTCAAGCAGTTGCATGGGGGCAGATTTGTGGGAGATTCCCACGACCAGGACGCTCATGCACTCTCCTCAATCCCGGTGCCCGAGGAGGACTTGCGCTGTTCGTGGTATGCCAGGATCTGCAGTTCGGAAGCCAGGTCGACCCGACGTACGTCAACACCCTCAGGAACGCTCAGGATGGTCGGAGCGAAGTTCAGAATCGAACCGATCCCGGCCTGCACCATCCGGTCACACACACTCTGCGCGGAGAGTGCTGGGGTGGCGATCACTCCGATGTCGACCCGGTGCTCGGCCACAATCATTTCCAGGTCGGAGAAGCGCTGGATCACCAGGCCGGCCACTTCCTCGCCCTGACGGGCCTCATCAGCATCCAGCAACGCGACCGTGCGGAATCCCCTTGAGGAGAAGCCGCCATAGCTGGCCAGGGCATGTCCCAGGTTGCCGATCCCGACGATGACGATATGCCAGTCCTGGGTCAGGCCGATCTCACGAGCGATCTGATAGCTGAGGTACTCCACCTCATAGCCAACACCCCGGGTGCCGTAGGAACCCAGATAGGAGAGATCCTTGCGCAACTTGGCGCTGTTGACACCCGCTGCTTCCGCCAGTTCCAGGCTGGAGCAGGTGGCCACGCCCTCATCAAGCATCGCCCGGAGCGCCCTCAAGTAGACCGGCAGGCGGCTAACCGTTGCCTCTGGGATTCGAGAGTTGCTCACGAGTACAAAAACGCTTTCCGAGTGGGCTGACTGGCTCACTGTAGGAGTTTGTGAACGTGCGAACAAACTGAGACCAAACAGTGGCTAGTATCCGGTGCCAACCGCTGACCATCTATTGGTACAATTTTGGGTTTCGGGATCGCGCTGTTCTGCGCCAGCCGAATGCGGGTTGGTTCAGGAAAGGGCTCGGCGCAGACGGGTCTCGTCCACGCGCCAGTAATCATGCTGAGTGCCGTCAACGAATGTCACCGGGATCTGTTCGCCGAATCGGTGTTGCAACTGCGGGTCAGTGCTGATGTCAATCTCCACGTACGAGACCTGCAGGTCCGCACACACCCGCTCGACTATCAAGCGAGCCTCATCACACAGATGGCAACCAGGCTTTGAGTAGAGCCGGATCCGGGGCTCTGATGCTGTCCCGGTCATCTCAGTGATCCAACAAGCCCAGAGCCCGGCGGCGCTCGGTTGCCCGGAGCAGCCCCTTGCGCACCTTGCCGGTCACCGTGAAGGGGAGATCAGCCACCACATGCCACTGGGAGGGCTGCTTGAAGCGAGCCAGATTCGTTTGCGCTCGCAACATCGCTGCCTGCTTGACCTCCTGCGGGGAGTAGCCCGCAGCCGGTTTCAGATAGGCGACCACTGCTTCGCCGGTAACCGGATCCTCCACCCCAATCACCGCGGCGCTCTCCACTTCGGGAAGTTCCTCAAGTAACTCCTCGATCTCGATCGGATAGACATTGAAACCAGAAACGATCACCAGTTCCTTGACCCGATCCACCAGGAAGAGCTCACCAGCAGAATCCAGGTAGCCCATGTCACCGGTGGCCCACCAGCCCTCTGCGTCGGGACCATCCAACCCATCTGGCCAGTATCCGGAGAACAAATTGTCCCCCTTGATCAGGATCTCGCCAGCATCACCGGACTCAGGTGCCGATCCAGACTCGTCCACCAGTCTGAGTTCCACACCCGGAACCGCAGCCCCCACGGATCCGGGCTGGAGAGAACCACTGGACAGAGTCAGAGTCACCACCGGTGCTGCCTCAGTCAGGCCATAGCCCTGATGTACGGCGTGGCCGGTTCGCTCGGTGAAATCCCTACCCAGATCGGGCGACAATGGAGCTGAACCGGACAACACCAATCGAACGCTCGAGAGCTTCGCCGCCAGATCCACCACAGCCACATCCGTGGACATCCAATGCGCAATGGCCACGGGGACAATCGGCAGGACCGTGATTTGCTCCCGCTGAATCATCTCCAGAGTGCCAATCGGGTCGAACCCATTGGCCAGCACCAGTTCTGCCTTTTGGTTGATTACCTGACCCAGAACGCCATTGAGTCCGTAGATGTGGAACAACGGAAGCAACCCGAACACCACGTCATCAGGACGCACCATCGCGCCCTCAGTGCTACCAACCTGTTCGATATTGGCCAGGAGAGCCCGATGGGTCAGCATTGCTCCGCGCGGATTGCCTGAGGTGCCACTGGTGTAAAGCAGCGCTGCCAGCGCCTCAGCATCTGCTGGTGGAGCAGCCGGGGTGGTGAGCCTGGCTGTGAACTCAGCCCAGCCCAACTCACCATCAAGTACCTCGCCGTCAAGGGCAACGACTCTCGGGGTCAATGGCTTTTCTGCATCAACAGCCGGTTCGGAGGCCAGTGAGGTGACCACCTGTCTGACTGTTTCGATTGCGGCAGTGTCCGCCAGTACGACGCGCGGTCGGGCATCAACCACCATGGTCTGCAATTCCCTGGGGGTACTGTGAGGGTTTACTGGCACCGCCACCAGGCCAACCCGAAGGGCTCCCAGATAGGCAGCAATGAACTCGATGGAGTTGCCCGATGAGAGCAGGACGCGATAGCCCGCGATCAGGCCCAGTCCCAGGTAGCCAGTCGCGGCTCGATCCACGAGTTCATCAAGTTGGGCCCAGGTGATCCGCCGCCCATCCGTTGCCTCACGCAAAGCCACCGCATCAGGGCGTTCCCTGGCTGCCTCACGCACCAGTTCTGCGATATTTGTGAGCACAGCACGAGTGTTTCACACACGCTGCGGACTAGGGTGGCCTATGTGACATCTCCAGCCGGAAACAGTCAGGCCGCACAGGGGAATCCCCGAAACCTGAAGCGGCGCTCCCAGCTTGCTGGCGAAGCAGCAGCCGCTTCTGCGGCTCTTGAGGTCGCCATGGAGATTGAACCTGACCCCACCACCGCCGCATTCTTCGATGTGGACAATACGGTCATGCAGGGGGCCTCGATCTTCCATCTGGCCAGAGGGCTCTGGCGACGGGATTTCTTCACCACCAAGGACATCCTGGGTGCCGCCTGGAAGCAGGCCTATTTTCGGGTTGCTGGAGTGGAGAATCCAGAACACGTGGCCGAATCCCGGGCTGCGGCACTGTCATTCATCAAGGGGCACACGGTGGCCGAACTCGAGGAACTGGGAGAACAGATCTTCGATGAGGCGATGGCACATCGAATCTGGCCCGGCACCCGGGCGCTGGCTCAATTGCACCTTGACCGAGGGCAGCGGGTGTGGTTGGTGACAGCAGCCCCGATCGAGATCGCGGCAATCATCGCCCGCAGACTGGGCTTGACTGGAGCCCTGGGGACGGTTGCTGAGCACGTGAATGGTGTTTACACCGGGAATCTGGTGGGTGACATGCTGCACGGGCCAGCCAAGGAGGTTGCCGTCCGGGAGTTGGCGGCCACCCATGGACTAGACCTATCCAAGTGCTACGCGTACTCCGATTCAGCCAATGACCTACCCATGCTGGGAGCCGTTGGACACCCGGTGGCGATCAACCCCGATGCTCGGCTCAGAGAGCATGCCCGCGCTCAGAATTGGGAAATTCGCGACTACCGAACAGGTCGCAAAGCCGCACGATTCGGACTTTTCGCCGCAGCCGCGGGCGGTGCCGCAGCAGGTGCAATCACAGCGGCCGGTATGGTTCGGAAACGAGTCAGATAGAACTGTTCTAGTCCGAAATGCACGCTTTCGTTGGCTGTGACGTAGATCCCCCCTAACCTGATTGCAGGTCAACGGCCAGAGTTGACCAGCAGTTCAGATGAGAATCTGGATTGTTCACAACAGACATTTAGGGGAGAAAATGTCAAAGGTAGCTGAGCGACTCGATTACGAGTCGATGTGGGAGACCATCACCACCAATCTCGATGACAGTGCATCAAACACCGATGCAGTCGCCGGGGAAGTCGCAACTGACAGCCAGTACGCCACCTCATCCCATGAGGACGAGAATGAGCGGATCCGACTGATCAGCCTGGTTGAGCGAGCTCGCGAGGGAGACAGCGAGGCTTTCGGTCAGCTCTACGATCACTACCAGCCTGCGGTCTATCGGTTCCTGTACTACCGGGTGGGTTCGGCGCATCTGGCCGAGGACCTGACGGCGGATACCTTCTTCAGGGCGCTGCGCAGCATGTCCACCTTCCGCTGGCAGGGCAAGGATTTCGGCGCCTGGCTGATGACCATCGCCCGGAACCTGTCCACCGATCACTTCAAGGCCAGCCGGACCCGGCTCGAGGCTCCCTCGGATGACCTGGGCACCTTTGACACCACCCTGCCCAGCCCGGAGAACGATGTCCTCACCCTGATCAGCAACGAGGTCATGTTGACCGCACTTCAGGAACTGCCCACCGAACAGCGTGAATGCATCGTGATGCGCTTCCTGCAGGGGCTTTCCATCGCGGAGACCGCTGAGGCACTCGGTCGCACCCCTGGTGCGGTCAAGCAGCTCCAGTTGCGCGGCGTACGCAACCTCGCCAAGCGACTGCCGGTGGATCTGCGTCCCTGATCCGGCACCGGGCCATCGGCATAACCCACTGTAGACCCCTGTCGTTGAATATCCCAGAACCCCCAGAAGGTCGGGGGCCCTAGCGGATTCGAAGGTCAGATGCCCAGCAGTGACTCAGCCGGATGGTCGTCGCCACAAGACGACGATCTTTTGGAAGCAGAGCGCTTCCAGGCGGCTCTGGAGGGCCAGGCCACATCGGACCCGGAGATGAACCGACTGGCCGATTTGGCCAACTCTCTCCAACGGTTGGAGGAGCCACGCGATCCCGGGTTTGCCGGTCGCCTGCGGGAACAATTGCTGACCCAAGCGGACGCCAGGCCACTCTCCCCAACCCCGGATCTGCCAACAACTCCTTCCCGACACAGCGCCCCCCGGTTCGCGGTGGCTGCTCTCACCGCCGCATTACTTCTCACCCTGACCACCGCTGGAGTGGCCAATGCAGCCCGATCAGCAGTGCCGGGATCAGCCTTGTACCCGGTCAGAACCGGGATGGAAGACATTCAGGTTGAGGTCAACCAGAACGATTCAGCTCGGGGTCGTACCGAATTGAACCTGGCTGAAATTCGGATCCAGGAGGTTCAGGGACTGCTCAAGCAGGTTTCGGCCCACACTTCAACCGTGCTGGCCACCCTGGACGCCTTCACCAGGCTTGCCGCTTCTGGCACCACCAACCTGCTGCGCACTCACCACGACACCGACAGCCGGGATGCCATCCTCACGATCAGGGCATTTGTCGACAATTCCCTGGTGGCCTTGCAGCAACTCGCCTCCGACGAGGCAAACGATTCAGTCCGGGAAAAGATCACTGAAACCACTGCGTATCTGGTGGAAATCGCCAGCCAGGCCCATTCGATCTGCTCCAGTTGCACACCTGCGCCCACCAATGATGGGCGCACGGTCAGTCCACCAGACTGATCAAACGCTCAGCCGAAAACCGACTTGCGCTTGCGCAGGAGGGTGTACAGGTTTTGCTGAATGGCCTCGCGGACCTGGTCGGTCAGATTGAACAAGAGCATCGGGTCGTCGGCCAGTTCCGGATCGAACTCATCGGTACGGATCGGCTCCCCGAACTCAATCAGCCACTTCGAGGGCAGCGGGATCAGGCCCAGCGGGCCCAGGAGTGGGAAAGTGGGGGTGATTGGCAGGTAGGGCACTCCGAGCAGCCGGGCCAGGGAGGGCACATTGCCGACAATCGGGTAGATCTCCTCAGCGCCCACCACGGACACCGGAATGATCGGCACGCCGGCACGGATCGCCGTCGAAACGAAGCCACCGCGACCAAATCGCTGCAACTTGTAGCGTTCGCTGAAGGGCTTGCCGATCCCCTTGAAGCCCTCTGGCCAAACTCCCACCAATTCACCCGAGCTGAGCATCCGCTCCGCATCCTCAGCACAGGCCAGGGTCGCACCCATGGATCGGGCCACGTCACTGACCACGGGCAGTTTGAAGACCAGATCGGCACCCAGAGCACGCATGAACCGTCCAGTCGCATCATGCATGCTGACCATGGTGATCAAACCATCCACCGGCACCGTGCCGGAGTGGTTTGAGACGATCAGCGCGCCGCCATCCCGGGGGATGTTCTCAGTGCCCAGCAGCTCGACCCGGAAGTACTTCTGGGCAATCGGCCGAACGGCGGTCAAAAGCAGGTTCTCGGTCAGTTCCGCGTCGAATCCGAACTCATCCACCGCATAGTCGCCAGTGAGCCGGCGGCGTACGAATGCCAATAGTTCAGCCGTACGACGCTCCCAATCCGCGCCGAAGACCTCCTTGGCAGCAGAAACAAACGAGGAGATTAGTTCACCAACCGGGATTCCTACTGGAGCCAACGCAGCCATCTTCTTGGCCTCCTCACGCTGTTTCTCGATCAGTGTGGCCACATCAGGTGCCCTGGAACCCCTTGATTCATCCTTTGGGGAACCACCAGCCTGCTGCCGCGTGGTCCTGGACAACAGGGCGTCACGGCTTGATGAGGAGGGCTTGTCCGTACCCCGACCCCGGCCGGGTTTGCCATGAGTGCCCAGAGGGATCACATCGGCCTCACCCATGCTCGACACCTCCATCAGTCATCTCCGCAACCGGTTCAGCGCCGGTTCCGGTTGACAGCGGCGAGACCCGCAGTACCCGGGCGACATCACCCTCAACCCGATGGATCCGCTCATGATTGAGCACTCCGGGCCGCAGCGAGGCCACGAAATCAGCGAAAGCAGACTCAGTGGTGTGAGTTGGCTGGAAGCCGAACTCCTCCCGCATCCGGGTGGTATCCATCCCACGTCCGTAGCTGAGGAAGGAAACCATTTCGTGGCTGAGATCAGCCACCTTGGTGCCCTTGATCATGCGGGTGAATGGGGAGAAGGCAATCGGCGGGAGCGGCACCATGGGGCGACCCACCCGGTGAATCGCCTGGGCCAGCCGCAGCACTCCATCACCACAGATATTGAAGGTGCCCACTGCCTCACCCAGAGTGGCCAGGTGCAGGGCATTGATCAGGTCGTCCTCATGGATGAACTGCAACCGCGGATTGAACCCGAGCACAGTGGGGATCACCGGCAACCGGAAGTAATTGGTAAGCGCTGAGTTGATATTCGGGCCGACCGCATTGGCAAAACGCAGGGTGGTCACCTCAACATCCGGGCGCCTACGGGCGAAACCACGCAGGTAGGACTCAACCTCAACGATGTCCTTGGCATATCCCGACCCGATCCGGGTCTTGGCGGTCATGTCCTCAGTGAACATGGCTGGGTCGCGTGGTGAGGAACCGTAGAAGACGCCACTGGACTTCATCACCAGTCGCCGCAGATGCGGTGATTGCTGGCAGGCAGCCAACAATTGCATGCTGCCAATGACATTGAGTTCCTTAAGCGCCGCCCGGCCGACCCGACCGGCGTCACTGGAGACCACCGTGGTGTGTACGACAGTGTCAACCCGCTCTCGAGCGATCACCTTTGCGATCACCGGGTTGCGAATGTCGATCCGGATGAAGTGAATGGCGCTGTGGTCACCCCTGGGGGGGCTCAGATCGACGCCAATCACCCGATCCACCTCTGGTGATTCGGCGAGCTCCAGGGCAAAGCGACGCCCCAGATCTCCGGCCACTCCCGTGACTAGAACTACTTTGCCCATGAGACCCGACTACCTGCCTATGTGGATAGTGCCCAGATGGCCTGAATTGTCAGCGCGGGCTTACTTGCCCAACTTGCGACGCTGAACCCGCGTCTTCTTGAGCAACTTGCGGTGCTTCTTCTTGGCCATGCGCTTGCGGCGCTTCTTTACGACAGAACCCACGTGGAACCTTCTTGAGTCAATGGTGGAGACAGGATTGCCTCCAGACAATGACACAGCCTAACGGGCAGTCATCTGGCAGGAGAAATCGCCCACCGGATGAACCATCCAGCACTCAGGCCTTCAGAAGACCGACTCGCCGGGGTCACCCGGTCTGGTAGAAGCTGGTCCGGAGATACTCGTGTACGTCCTCCTCGCTCACCCGGAATGAGCGACCCACCCGAACTGCGGGCAATTCACCGCTGTGCACAAGTCGATAGACAGTCATTTTCGAGACCCGCATCATCTGCGCGACTTCAGCAACGGTCAGGAATCTGACCTCGGACAACTCCCCTGGATTCTTAGCAGCCATCGGCGCACCCTGCTCCCTGTTAACGCACGTCCTACGGCTTCCCCACCGCAGACTCCGTGCCTCATGCTGAGAGGACAATAGGGCCTGATGTGACTCATGTGCCACAAATTGCAGAAGTGAATATCCATCTTTCGGCGTGTCGGCTTGCAAATAGTCATTTGTGACTAGGCGAAATAGTCGATATGACTCAGGGAAGCTCCCAGATATCCAGTCCATTGAGCGGGAAAAGAGTCTGCCGGGTCTGTTGGATCGCCCGGTCCAACCAGGTGTCCGGGTCATAGCCCTCCGACCAGTCCCGATAACGGGGTTCGCGGCCATCCCCCATCCTGCTGGGCGGAACCCGCCCGGCGAACATTTCGGCTACTTCTGCCTGCCACTGCGCAGGCGTCGCAATCCCGGAGTCCAGTGGCTGCCCACGCACGATGGACAGCAAATGCGTCCAGGCCCTTGGTACGACGTCTGCGATTGCATAGCCACCGCCGCCAAGGGCCAACCACTTCCCGCCGGCAACCTGATGGGCCAACTCGTGCAGCGCCAGGTAACTGGCTCGCTGACCGTCGATGGTGAGGGTCAGATCCGCAAGCGGATCCTCACGGTGGGAGTCACAACCATGCTGGGTGATGAGGATCTCGGGCTGAAAGCTCTGGAGAAGCTCCGGAACCACTGCGTGGAAGGCACGTAGCCAACCAGCATCGCCAGTGCCCGGTGGAAGAGCCACATTGACCGCGGACCCGGGCGCGTCCGGGCCACCGTTCTGTTTGGGGAATCCAGTTCCGGGGAAAAGCATCTGGCCGGTCTCGTGCAGCGAAATCGTGAGTACCCGGGGATCGTTGTAGAAGATGTGCTCCACGCCGTCCCCGTGGTGCACATCAACATCGACATAGGCCACCCGCTGGGCCCCTTGATCCAACAGCCACTGGATCGCCACTGCAATGTCGTTGTACACGCAGAACCCACTGGCCCGGTCCGGCATGGCATGGTGCAATCCACCGGCAATATTCGCAGCATGCTCAACCGCTCCCTCCCAGACCAATCGGGCTCCCTCAAGACTGGCGCCGACGACGTGCCGGGAAGCATCATGCATGGCTGGGAAAGTGGGGTTGTCCTCAGTGCCCAGCCCGTGGCGAAGATCCAACTTCCCGGGGTTGGCACTCATCCTGATCACGGCGTCGACGAACTCCGGATCGTGGATGGTCAACAACTGCTCCACTGAGGCACTTGGTGCCCGCACCAACTCGGGCAGGGCTTCCAACTGTCTGGCCAGGGAAACCGTCAGCGAGACCCGGATCGGGTCCATCGGGTGACTCTGCCCGAAGTCATAGTCGGCAAAGGAGTCCTCATAGACCAGGCAGGCCCGGCAGTTGGTGTGCGGATTCACTCTTCTGCCGCCAGCGAGATCGACCGATCCCGGGCTGCCTCCATGGCCGTGATGAACGCCGCCCGCACCTTGTGGTCCTCCAACTCACGCACTGCCGCTGCGGTCGTGCCACCAGGCGAGGTGACCCGCTCCCGTAGCACTGTGGGGTGCTCACCTGTCTCCCGCAGCAACTTTGCAGATCCGACCACGGTCTGCACGACCAGTTCGGTGGCAGTGGTACGGGGCAGTCCCAGATGCACGCCAGCCTCAATCATCGCCTCGACCACAAAGAACAGGTAGGCCGGCCCGGAACCAGAAATCGCGGTGACCGCATCCTGCTGTTTCTCCGGCACCCGGATCACCCGTCCGGTGGCAGCCAGGAGACCTTCGGCGATCTGGAGGTGTTCGTCATCGCAGTGGGTTCCCGCCGAAATCGCGGCCATTCCCTCGTCAACCAAGGCTGGGGTATTGGGCATTACCCGAACCACTGCCACACCATCAGGGATGTGCCGCTCCACGTATCCCGTGGTGATTCCGGCAGCCAGACTGACCAGCACCTGGCCGGGGTGCAGGTGCGGAGCCAACTCAACCAGCACCTCTGACATGTCCTGGGGCTTCACGACCAGAGCAACAGCGTCGACTCCTGCCGCCGCAGCCAGGTCCTCAGCAACCGTAACGTCGTACTTGGTGGCGAGCTCGGCGGCCCGTTCAGGGCGCTTCTCGATCACCACGAGGTGACTGGGATCCGCACCGCTGCGCAGCAACCCGGCCAGCAGGGTCTCCCCCATGACTCCAACACCGATGATCGCAACCTTCACAACTTGCCTCACTTAGCCGAAATGAGTGAGCGCAGGAAGAACGCCATGTTGCTGGGGCGTTCGGCAAGCCTGCGCATCAAATATCCATACCATTCTTGCCCGAATGGCAAGTAAATCCGCATCGTCTCCCCCGAGCGGGCCAGTCGCAACTGCTCCTCCGGCCGAATGCCATAAAGCATCTGGTACTCATAGGTGCCCGGTGCTCGATTGTTGCGGGCAGCCAGGGACTCAGCAATCGCGATCATTCGCGGGTCATGCGAAGCAACCATCGGATAGCCGGCTCCGGAGAACAGGATCTGCAGGCACCTCACGAATGACCTGTCGATCTCCAACCGATCCTGGAAGGCAACCGACTCCGGCTCGTTGTAGGCGCCCTTGCACAATCGGATCCGTGACCCCTCATGGGCCAGGGCTCGACAGTCACTCTCAGTACGCCGCAGATAGGCCTGCAACACTGCACCTGTATCCGGGAAGTCCTTGCGCAATTCGTGTACCACGGCCAGGGTGCGATCAGTAGTGGTGTGGTCCTCCATGTCAATGGTGACCCGGGCACCCACACGCCGGGCCAGCAAACAGATCCGGCGGGCATTTTCCAGGCACAACTGTTGACCCACCTCAGGAAGTGCCTGTCCAATCGCAGAAAGCTTGACACTCACCTCAGCCCGGTTGGCAAGTCCCTGCTGGGACAACTCCTGCAACAGTTCCGAATAGGCAGTCACAGTGGCCTCAGCCTGGGCCTGGTCCAGGGTGTCCTCCCCAAGATAATCAATGGTGACCACACAACCGCTGGAGATGAGTTCAGCGCTGGAGTCGACAGCTGCTACGACGCTCTCACCGGGCACATAACGATTGACAATGCCACTGCTCACTGGCATCCGGGTGATCAGTTCCTTGACCCGGGCTGATCCGGCAAGGAGAAGCAGGACCCTGCGCAGCATGCTTCCTCCGTTCGTGGGGCTGAGTCCACGCTACGCCGTGACCGGTTTCAGCGGGCTGCTGAACTCGCGAAATATTCCCTGCAGAACTCCAGGGACTCGATCAGATCAGCTTCCCGGGCTTCCTTGGTGCCAGCCTTTCGGGTATTGATCTCCAGGACGATCGAGCCGGAGAAACCATCCTCCGCCAGGAACTGGAGCAACTCCACACACGGCTGTTCTCCACGACCAGGGATCAGATGCTCATCCTTTGCTGAACCCGTGCCATCGGTCATGTGCAGGTGACGCAATCGTGGGCCCATCCGCTTTGCCAATGCGATCGGATCGGTTCGGGACGTGGCCGCGTGGGACACGTCCAGGGTCAGGTTTCGGAAGCCGAACAAGGAGACATCCCAGCCGGGCAGGTAGACCTCCATCTCACGTTTGGAAGTCGCCCGCCAGGGATACATGTTCTCCACGGCGAAGCAGATCCCGGTTTCAGCCTCGAGCCGAGCGATCCCCTCCACGAACTGGGCTGCGTAATCCTTCTGCCATCGAAATGGAGGATGTACCACCACTACCGGCGCCTCCAGTTCATGGGCCATCTCAGCGCTCATCTCCAACTTTCCCCAGGGATCAGTACCCCAGACTCGTTGGGTGATCAACAGACAGGGCGCATGTACGGCGCACACCGGGATCTCGTGATAATCACGCAGGGCCCGAACCTTGTCGAAATCCTGACTCGCCCCATCGATCCCGACCATCACCTCGACTGCGTCAAACCCCAGCCGGGAGGCATACTCAAACCCGTGACTGGTGGTCTCTGGATACACCGATGAGGTGGACAGGGCTATCACTGCAGTCATCTGGCCGGCTTCTAGGTAATGGTCTCTGGAGTGCTGGGATCGATCCGATCCAACTTGTCAAGAATGACACCCTCCCGAAGTGCCCATGGGCAGATCTCCAACTCAGACACCTCAAAGATGTCCATGACTGCTTCTGCGATCAGAGCCCCCGCCAACATCTGGTGCGCTCGATTGGCCGAGACCCCGGGCAGTGCCGCAATCTCATCAAGTTCCATGTCGTTGAGCCTGGCGATCCAGGGACGCAGCTCCTGGACCCGGAGGACCCGTTTCACGAATGGACCATCACTGGATGGGGCGGCACCACAAATCCGGCTCAGTGATCGGAAGGTCTTGGAGGTGGCCACGGTTCGATCCGGAGTTCCGGCTCGGAGCAGGGAGCCAGCATCGCGGGCGATTTCCGCACGGATCTCCTTGCGCAGCGACCGCAACTCATCCTGGCTGGGTCGGCCACCGCCCATGCGCTCCCTGGTCAACCGGCCGGCTCCCAGGGGCAAGGACCAGGCCACGTCCGGCAACTCCTCTACCCCGCCGGCGATCTCAAGGGAGCCGCCACCGATGTCGAAGACCGACAGTCGGCCGGCCGACCAGCCATACCAGCGCCGGGCGGCCAGAAAGGTCAACCGGGCCTCATCGGCACCGGACAGCACCAATAACTCGCACGATGTTTCCCGGGTGACCCGGGCCAGCACCTCCTGGGAATTGGTGGCATCCCGAACTGCTGAGGTGGCAAAGGAGAAGATCCGTTCACAACCCAGGTCCTCGGCCAACTCCACGGCACCGCGGATGTAGTTGGTCAACGCCTGTACGCCGCGATCACTCACCGCTCCATCCACCAGGTGTTCGGCCAGGCGGAGGGGCTCCTTGGATGAGGAGGCTGGCATCGGTGCGGCACCCAGGTGGGCGTCAACCACCAACAGATGCCCAGTATTGGACCCGATGTCGAGCACTCCCACGCGCATGGGGACAAGGGTATTGCAAAGCGTGAGAGGGTTTCCCCATGCCTGAGGTGCCCCTGGACTTTCCCCGCGCCTGGATTGAGTTCCCCGATCCCGACGATCCCGACCAGATTTTTCGCTGCGACCTTACCTGGCTGACCTCCTACTGGACCTGCATCTTCGGCACCGGTTGCCAGGGCATCTATGCCGGTAGACCAGATGATGGGTGCTGCACCCTGGGTGCCCATTTCTCTGACCAGGACGACCTGAACAAGGTTTCCGCCTGGGTGGACCGCCTCAGTGACGAGCAGTGGCAATTCCGTTCAGAGGCACTCAACCGACGCGGGGTGCTGACTCGTACCGGCTGGGTGGAAAAGGATGAGGACGGGGATAAGAAGACCCGGGTGCACCAGGGTGCCTGCATCTTCCTGAATCGCCCCGGATTCGCCGGTGGAGCAGGCTGCGCGCTGCACAAGTTGGCCATCGACAACGATGTGCATTTCGTGGAGACCAAACCTGATGTTTGCTGGCAACTGCCCATCCGGCGGACCTTCCGCAATGTCGAGCGACCAGATGAAACCTCATACCTGGAAGTCAGCATTGGTGAATACGACCGTCGTGGATGGGGACCCGGGGGCCATGACCTCGACTGGTACTGCTCTGGAAACACCGAGGCCCATGTCGGCACTGAGCCGGTGTACCTGTCAAATGCTGCCGAGTTGATCGCCCTGATGGGACAGCCGGCGTACGACGTCTTGGTCGCGGCCTGCGATGACCACATCAGGTCTCGTTCGCTGCTGGCCATCCACCCCGCCACAAGACCGGATCAGCCCTAGATACCAGCTGACAATTCACACCTTTCGACCCCGGTGTCCGAACCCAATCCAGTTGGGGTCACAATCTTCATATGCGACTGGATCACATCGTCTTTGCCGCCGGACCCGATGGGCTTGATGCCACCGCCGTCCGGTTGGGCGAACTCCTTGGTGAGGAGATCACTCTCGGCGGTATCCACCCGCGCTTTGGTACCCGCAACCGGATCCTGCCACTGACCAACCACACCTACCTCGAAGTTGTCGAGGTGCTGGATCACCCGGCCTCCGATAAGGCCCCATTTGGCCAGGCGGTCAGGGCGCGTTCGGAACTCGGTGGTGGCTGGATGGGTTGGGTTGTGGCCGTAGATGACATCTCACCGCACGAGCAGCGGTTGGGCCGCGACGCGGTCAACGGCAACCGCAAACTGCCAGACGGCACCGAACTGTTGTGGAAGCAACTGGGCGTCAAGGGCCTGCAGGCAGATCCCCAGTTGCCCTTCTTCGTGGAGTTCATCTCCGATGACTCCATGCATCCCAGTCACGGGGGCAGCGGCCGGATCTCCCTGGAAGCCCTGGAGATCGGCGGTGACCCGGCCCGGGTTTCGGAGTGGCTGGGTGAGAGCGTGGAATCGCCGCTGGAGGAAGTGAAGGTTGAGTGGGTTGCTCCCAACGGCACTCCTGGCATCACGGCGGCGCAGTTCCTGACCCCAAACGGCCTGGTTCGGATCTGAGCCAACGACTGCCCCGGCCATGACCGGCAAGTTGGCCAGGGGGGCAATCAGAAGTCCCAACATCTGGGAAAACCCAGCGATCTATGAGATCGAGAACCGCGCGGTCGACCCCGATGGACTGATCCTGGCTCACCTCAGCAAGCATGCGCCCTGGCGGGATCGCGTCGTACTCGATATTGGTGCCGGCACTGGTTTCCATCTGCCGATCTTCGCCACCCAGGCCCAGAGCGTGATCGGCGTAGAACCAAATCTGGACCTGTTGGCCATTGCCGCAAGACGGGTCCGCCACCTGACCAATGTCGAGTTGCGTCACGGATCCGCCACGGCCCTCCCAGTGGCATCCAACAGTGTCGGGATGATGCAGGCCAGATGGGCTTACTTCTTCGGCCCCGGGTGCGAGCCGGGTCTGGCCGAGCTTGATCGGGTGATGGCCAGAGGTGGTGTCGCCGCTGTGATTGACAACGACCCGACCAGATCCACATTTGGTGCCTGGTTCCGCAGGGGATACCCCCAGATCGACCCGGTATCCGTCGAGCGCTTCTGGTCGGTCCATGGGTGGGAGAGACACCCATTGCTGATCTCCTGGCAGTTCGCCAACAGAGCGGACTTCGAGGCTGTGGTTGGCATCGAGTTCGATCGATCGACCGCGACCTGGATCCGGGAGCATCATCTGGGCACCTGCGTGGACTATGCGATCAACATCTGGATCAAACAATTCTGATCCTCAAGAGGTGGCATGGACCAGTAAAATCTGAGTCTGGTCTCATGATGTGACCTGCGACATACTGCGGTCATGCGATTTGGAGTGCGCGCGATCATTGCTGCCCTTAGCCTGGCACTAGGAGTCGGTTTCCTTGCCCCCAGCCATGCGGAGGAGTACCCCCAACCAAGTTGGCACTTCCTGCTTGACTCGGTTGCCTACGGCACCCGCACCAATGTCCCCGGCATGAACGACTGGTCCTGCAAGCCAACCGCTCAGCACCCGCGGCCCGTCGTACTGGTGCACGGCACCCTGGGCGCCCAGTCAACCAACTGGGGTTCCTACAGCCTGGCCTTCAAGAGGGCGGGTTATTGCGTTTTCGCACTCACCTATGGCGAGTTCAAGGGAGTGGGAGATTTCCCAGTCCGCTTCGGCGGTTTGAAGGACATCCGGGGCAGTTCAAAGGAGTTGCGTCGCTTCGTCAAGAAGGTGCGCAAGCGGACTGGCGCCGCCAAGGTTGACCTGGTCGGTCACAGCCAGGGTGGCCTGGTGATCGCGCACTATCTGAAGAATCGAGGCGGCGCCAAATCAGTGGAAAATGCAGTCGCCCTGGCCTCCCCCTACAAGGGAGTCTTCGACGGCGTCTGGCCGATCCTGATTGGCGATCTGGGTATGTGGCTGGTTTCTGCAGCACTCCCCAGTTACACCACCTTCTTCCAGCAGGTCACCGGCAGCAAGTTCCTCAAGGAGCTGAACCGCAACGGTGTGGCGGTGCCCGGGCCCAAGTACCTGAACATCGTCACCAAGTACGACGAGATCGCCTTCCCACACGAGATTGGCATCATGCCCACCAAGCCCGGCACCAATGTTCGCAACCTTCAGATCCAAACCGTGTGTGCCAATGACTACGCCGACCACCTGGCCATCTCTGCTGATCCAAATGTCTTCCAGATCATGGACAACACCTTCAGCGGCAACCCCGACGGGCCGGTCCAATGTCGTGAGGTCCGGTTCATCACCGGAGTGGTGGACTGATCCCGCTTCCGGGTCGCTGGGCTCTGTGCCTGGCACTTCTGGTCGGCCTGGTGGCCCCGGCGCCTGCCCTGGCTGAGCCCAGTGGACGTGTCGACCCAGAGGATCGGGTCCAACCCTCCTGGCACTTCATGTTGGACCTGATGACCTATGGGTCCAGGCCGAATCCACCGGGGATGAACGATTGGAAGTGTCGACCAACCAGGAGCCATCCACGCCCGGTGGTGCTGGTGCACGGCACCTTCGTGTCCCAGTCAAGTAGTTGGGGATCCTTCAGCCCCGCATTTCGCAATGCCGGCTACTGCGTCTTCGGACTCACCTACAGCGAACTGGACCTGCCGGACCTGCCCTTCCGGGTTGGCGGCATGACCGGTATTCCCAGGGGTGCTGACCAACTTGCCACCTTCGTGGAGCGGGTACGGCGCCGTACCGGAGCCCGGAAGGTCGACCTGGTCGGCCACAGCCAGGGTGGCACCGTGATCGCCTACTACCTGAAATTCCGTGGTGGGGCGCGGCGTACCGCAAATGCGGTGTCACTGGCCGGTCCGGTCTACCCACCCCAGCGTGATGCCTGGGTGCGCCTGATCAGTGACCTGAGCCTGGCCTTCACCAGTTTTCAGATGGGCTTGCTCAGTCAATCCTCCGGGGCACCGGACCCCCGCACCGTCTTCGTTGATCTGAACCGTGGCGGAGTGGCCGTGCGGGGTCCGTCGTACACCACCATCACCACCCGCTATGACGAGATTGCCTATCCACGGGAAATCAGCGTGCTGCCCAAACAACGTGGCCGCAGGGTGCGCAATCTGCTGGTGCAGGACATCTGTCCCAATGACTACGCCGATCACATCTCACTGGCCGCCGACCCAAATGTTTTCGCCCGGATCGACAACCTGCTCACCCCAGCCACCGCAAGACCAATCAACTGCCGCCGGGTCCTCCCCTTCTTCGGAGTCGACGACTCCGAAGAAACGCCGAGGCGGCAGTAACTAACACGCCGAGGCGCTGGATTCGCACATATGTTCGGCGTGGATGGATCAGATTGTCGGTGCGGGCGCCTACTTTGGGGGTATGGCAGCAAAGAGCACCCGTGGTCGGGCAGCAGCACCGGGGCACGTCTGCAGTGAGTGCGGATGGGTGACGGTCAAGTGGGTGGGCCGGTGTGGTGAGTGCCAGGCCTGGGGCACCATCATCGACAAATCCGCACCCACAACCCGGGTACAAGCCGGGCCGGTTTCTGGGCCTGCGCGCCCGATTGGTGAGGTTCCGGTCGAGGATGCCCTGGCTCGCCCAAGCGGCGTGGCCGAGCTGGATCGGGTGCTCGGTGGCGGTCTCGTTCCCGGAGCCGCCATCCTTCTTGCGGGCGAACCGGGGGTGGGCAAATCGACCCTGCTCCTGGAAGTCGCAGCCCAGACCGCCAGGACCAATCGGCGGGTCCTTTACCTGACCGGAGAGGAGTCAGCAGCCCAGGTCCGGATGCGAGCCGATCGCACCAATGGCATCCACGCAGAGCTTTACCTCGCAGCCGAGACCGACCTGAGCGCTGTGCTCACTCATGTGGAGGAAGTACGACCAGAAGTGCTGGTGATCGACTCCGTACAGACCATCAGTGCCGCTGATGTCGATGGAGTACCCGGTGGCGTCACGCAGGTGAAGGAGGTTTCCTCAGCACTGATCAAGATGGCCAAACTCCGCGATATCACCCTGGTGCTCGTCGGTCATGTCACCAAGGACGGCACCATCGCCGGGCCGCGAGTGCTGGAGCACCTGGTCGATGTGGTTCTGCATTTCGAGGGTGAGCGCAATTCCCGTCTTCGGATGGTCCGGGCGATCAAGAATCGCTTCGGACCAGTTGATGACGTGGGTTGTTTCGATCTGTCCGCGAGCGGCATTGTGGCAATCACTGACCCAGGTGGGCTGTTCCTGGATCGCCGGGAAGGCCCGACTCCGGGCACCTGCGTGTCGGTTCACCTGGACGGTCGGCGCCCGATCCTCGCCGAGGTGCAGGCCCTGGTCACCCCTGCTGTGGGTGAGCGGCCACGGCGTACGACCTCAGGGGTGGACTCTGCCCGGGTGGCGATGATCCTGGCCATCCTCGAGCAACACGCAAACCAGCGATTCGGACAGCGGGATGTCTTCGTGTCCAGTGTCGGTGGGGCCCGACTCACTGACCCCAGCAATGATCTGGCAATTGCCCTGGCCATCGTTTCTGCTGCCAACACCCAGCCCATGGGGCGTGATGTGGTGGCTCTGGGCGAGTTGGGCCTTTCTGGCGACGTACGCCGCGTGCGCGACGCGGACTCGCGACTCGCTGAGGCCAGCCGACTTGGTTTCCGAGCCGCTATTGCACCCGCTGAGAGCAACCAGACCGCTGGAGTCAGCCGAGTGGTTGAGGGCCTTCGGGTCACTGACGTGGACAACATCCAAAGGTGTTTGCAGTTGGTGAGCCTGGACGGCAGTTCCCGCCAGGATCGCCTCACCACCAACTGTGTGCCCTAGGATTTGGTCCCATGGCTGCTGATCCACCTGCCGGAGTCGACAAGCTCCGGCATACCCTGGCCCTGATCGCTCCTGGCCAGGTGCTCCGTGACGGGCTGGAACGGATCCTCCGGGGACGCACCGGCGCATTGATCGTCCTTGGTCAGGACAAGCTGGTTGACCAGATCTCAACCGGCGGTTTCCTGCTGGACGTTCCCTTCACAGCCACCGCGCTGCGCGAACTGGCCAAGATGGATGGCGCGATCGTGGTGACCTCAGATCTGAAGCGAATCCACCGGGCCAATGTTCACCTGATGCCTGATCACACCATCCCCAGTGACGAAACCGGCACCAGGCACCGCACCGCCGATCGGGTGGCGAAACAAACCGGCCACCCCGTTATCTCGGTTTCCCACTCGATGAACATCATCGCGGTTTATATCGATGACAGCCGTTATGTACTTGAGGACTCCGGGCAGATCCTGGCTCGCGCCAACCAGGCCCTGGCCACCCTGGAGCGCTACAAGATGCGTCTGGATGAGGTGTCCACCACCTTGTCGGCCCTGGAGATCGAGGACCTGGTGACGGTCCGCGATGTAGCGGTGGTAGCCCAACGGTTGGAAATGGTCAACCGGATCACCCGCGAGATCAATGACTACGTGATCGAGCTCGGCACCGATGGACGACTGCTCTCCTTGCAATTGGAAGAGCTCGTCACTGGTTTGTTGGACGAACGCCAACTGGTGGTCCGCGACTACCTACCCTCGGGAGGTCGGGGCAAGAAGCACACCACCGAGACCGTGTTGGCCAATCTGGAGCATCTGGATGCCACCCAACTTGTCGACATGGCGCAGGTCGCCGCCGCTCTTGGCCTGGGAAGCGCGGAACACCTTGATGTGGCGGTGGCACCCCGTGGTTACCGGCTTCTGGCCAAGGTACCCCGGTTGCCGGCAACCCTCATTGACCGGCTGATCGAACACTTCGATACCTTGCAGAAACTGATGTCGGCCAGTGTCGAGGACTTGCAAAACGTCGAGGGCGTTGGTGAGCAACGGGCCCGCAATATCCGTGACGGATTGTCCCGGTTGGCCGAATCAAGCATCCTGGAGCGCTACGTCTGATCCAATCCGGGGTCAGTCAAGGGGCTCAGGCAGTACTCGTGGCGGCTGCCCATCCGGCATGGGATTCGGCTTTGGCTTCACGGTCTTGACGATGACTTTGGGTCCGGGCGCAGTCACCTCAAACTGCAGGTCACTTGGATCAGAGCCCAGGGTGGCTGCCTGAACGTGGTAGAAACCGGGCAGTGCCCAAGCGCCCTGTTTGCTGCATTCGGGGTCAGATCGTCTCCCGGACCAACGCACTGGTACCACGGTTGGAGTCCCGGCTCTGACCACCACCTCGCGTTCGGGGATGGCTCGTGGGCAATCCATGCTGGACCAGATTGAATCCCGACCAGAGGTGATCTTGATTGCCAGCGTCTTGGGGCCGGTCTTGAACGAACAGGCCGGCACCGTGCCAGTCAGTTGCAGGTTGATGGTGATCGGACCACCAGCAACAGCTTCGGTGACCTCAGGGGTGGTGGTGATGGCGCTATCCAGACAGGGGCCACTGGGCGGGACCTCAGCAGCTGCCGACGATTCGGCACCAGCCGCACTTGAGGGTAGCGACACGGGCTGCGGACCGAAGACCCCTGCGGGTGACTCAGCTGAGCTCTGGGCATGAGAGGAGACGGTAGTGGCCTGATCTGGTTGGTCTGCTGGCCCATTGGCAGCGAAGAACCGGATTACGGCCACTGAAAGCGCAAGAGCCGTTCCCACGACCAGGAATCGTCTGATCCAGAAGACTCCCTGGGATGGACGTTCTCGCGAGGGCGCTCGGCCCCGTCCTCGGGCACTCGAGCGTTGGGGTCGGCGCTGAGAGCTCATGGGATGACGTTAGACAATTTCAACGGCAAATCCCCGCTCCCCCGCCGAGTCGGCAGTGGGAGCGGGGACTATCCAGCCTGCAATCAGCTGGACGAGGTTTCTCCGTCGGAGGGCTCGGCCGAGTCCGTTGCGACATCCTCATGACCACCCACCGGTTCGAAGATCGGGGCATCGGGTAGCTCCGACTTCGGGGTGCCCTTGAAGGTGAAGACCGCGCTGGCGCCCTCGCCCTCGATGTCGATCAGCACGATCTGACCAGGACCAACCTCGCCATAGAGCATCTTCTCGGCGAGCATGTCCTCGATCTCCCGCTGCACGGTACGACGCAATGGACGCGCGCCAAGCACCGGATCGAAGCCACGCTTGGCCAACAGATCCTTTGCCGCCTGGGTCAGCTCGATGGACATGTCCCGGTCAGCCAGTCGGTCATCAACCGACTTGATCATGTTGTCGACCATGGCAATGATCTGTTCCTGGGTCAGCGGCGGGAAGACGATGATCTCATCAACCCGGTTGAGGAACTCAGGACGGAAGTGCTGCTTGAGCTCTTCGGAGACCTTGTTCTTCATCCGCTCGTAGTTACCAGTCGTGTCACCGGCCTGGTTGAAGCCCAGAGCCACTCCCTTGGAGATATCCCGGGTGCCCAGGTTGGTGGTCATGATGATCACGGTGTTCTTGAAATCGACCACGCGACCCTGACTGTCGGTCAGGCGACCTTCCTCCAGGATCTGCAACAGGCTGTTGAAGATGTCCGGATGGGCCTTCTCCACCTCGTCGAAGAGTACGACGGAGAACGGCTTGCGGCGCACCTTCTCAGTGAGCTGGCCACCCTCGTCGTAGCCGACGTATCCGGGCGGTGACCCGAACAGTCGCGAGACCGTGTGCTTCTCGCTGAACTCGCTCATGTCGAGCTGGATCAGGGCATCCTCATCACCGAACAAGAACTCGGCCAGAGTCTTGGACAACCAGGTCTTGCCGACACCAGAGGGGCCAGCGAAGATGAAGGAGCCACCGGGCCGCTTCGGATCCTTCAAACCGGCACGAGTACGCCGGATGGCCCGCGAGAGCGCCTTGACGGCCTCTTCCTGACCGATGACGCGCTTGTGCAGCTCGTCCTCCATCTTGAGCAGCCGGGTGGACTCCTCCTCAGATAGCTTCACGATCGGGATGCCGGTGGCAACCGCGAGCACCTCGGCGATCATCTCCTCATCAACCTCGGCCACGACATCCATGTCGCCAGCGCGCCACTGCTTCTCCCGCTCGCCCTTGGCGGCGATCAGTTGCTTCTCCTCATCGCGCAGGGAGGCGGCCGCCTCAAAGTCCTGACCATCGATTGCGGACTCCTTGCGGCGGCGTACATCGGCGATCTTGTCGTCGAACTCGCGCAAATCCGGTGGCGCTGTCATCCGGCGGATCCGCAACCGGGCTCCAGCCTCATCGATCAGGTCGATGGCCTTGTCCGGCAGGAAACGATCCGAGATATAGCGATCCGCCTGGGTGGCTGCGGCCACCAGGGCCTCATCGGTGATGGTGACCCGGTGGTGCGCTTCGTAGCGGTCCCGCAGCCCCTTGAGCATCTCAATGGTGTCTGCGATGGACGGCTCGGCGACCTGGATGGGCTGGAAGCGGCGCTCCAGAGCGGCGTCCTTCTCCAGGTGTTTGCGGTACTCATCCAGGGTGGTGGCACCGATGGTCTGCAGTTCACCTCGGGCCAGCATCGGCTTGAGGATCGAGGCAGCATCGATGGCACCCTCAGCAGCTCCAGCACCGACCAGGGTGTGGATCTCATCGATGAACAACACGATGTCCCCGCGGGTGTGGATCTCCTTGAGCACCTTCTTCAGGCGCTCCTCGAAATCACCGCGGTAGCGGGAACCGGCAACCAGGGCACCCAGGTCCAGGGTGTAGATCTGCTTGTCCTTGAGGGTTTCGGGCACGTCGCCACGCACGATGTCCTGGGCCAGGCCCTCGACGATGGTGGTCTTGCCAACACCGGGCTCACCAATGAGCACCGGGTTGTTCTTGGTACGACGCGACAGGATCTGCATGACCCGTTCGATCTCGGTCTCGCGACCGATCACCGGGTCCAGCTTGGACTCCTTGGCCGCCTGGGTGAGGTTGCGCCCGAACTGGTCCAGCACCAAACTGCTGGATGGCGCTGCCTCCGGCGCGGTGGTGGCCGCCTGGGGCTCCTTTCCGCCCTGGTAGCCACTGACCAGTTGGATCACCTGCTGGCGCACCCGATTGAGGTCGGCTCCGAGCTTGTGCAGCACCTGGCTGGCCACACCCTCACCCTCACGGATCAGGCCCAGCAGAATGTGTTCGGTGCCGATGTAGTTGTGACCGAGTTGGAGAGCCTCCCGCAGCGACAACTCCAGGACCGTCTTGGCCCGGGGTGTGAAGGGGATATGACCACTCGGAGCCTGTTGCCCGGGGCCGATGTCCTCCTCGACCTGGGCCCGCACTGCCTCCAGGGAGACGCCGAGGCTCTCCAGTGCCTTCGCGGCAATGCCGTCGCCCTCATGGATCAGACCGAGCAGGATGTGCTCGGTTCCAATGTAGTTGTGCGACAGCATGCGGGCCTCTTCCTGGGCCAGCACGACGACACGGCGAGCTCGATCGGTGAACCGCTCGAACATGGGCGCCCCCTTCTTGATTGGGCTCCTTGATGGAACATGGGTGCGGTTTTCCGCACGTATAGATAACTAATCAGACAGCCTACGTGTTCCGCAGCGTTCTTGGATTCGCTCTCAGCGAACGATTCATTTCCGGCGTAATCGGGAAAGCAGGCCTGCCCTTCGGTTCACTGCCGTACGACGCACCAGGCCGCGGGCGGATTGGGAATCCTCCGCAGCCTCAATCGCGCGCTGCAACCCACGGCGTACCTCGTCATTTGGCGCACTGTCCACCAGCTCAGCAAAACCATCCTGGGGCCAGAGCTGGCTCTCCTGAGGGTTGGCATAGCGCTTGTCAGACGCCACCAACAGGGCGAGGACGCCCGCCAGCAACTCACTTTCGGCACTGGGCAGGGAAGCAGGCTGGTGAGTCCGGGGCATCGGTTCCACCAGCAGGTCGCGCTGCAGGAGCGAGTTGAAATCATCCTCGATCTGCTCGTGGTAGAGCTCGCGCAACTGTTCCCGACGGCCAGCTTCATCCAGTCCCGGATCTGCCATCACCGCCCGAATCCGATCACTCAACCGGTTGCGCCGGGCCCGGAAGCGCACCTCGCCAGCCCCAAGATGGGCCATCCATTTGCGGACAAACTCCTCACCCGAATGTGATTCGTAATGGAGCTGGTTCAACCAGGGCGCATCAAAGGGCTTGATCACCTCATCATCACCGGATTGGGTGGTGAACACGGCCCGGTGCAACTGCATCCTGATGTCCAGGTTCGGTCGCACCCCAACCTTGCCCTGCACATGGCCCCGGAAATAGGTGGCATTCGCCGGCTCATCCGGTTCTGGCTGATCGATGATCCCCGCGCTGACCAACTCATTGATCTGGGGTCGGGCCAGCATTCGCTTGAAATGGGTTACCTCGCCGGGCCAGGTGAACTGACTGATCGCCTCCAATGGCGCGAGTCGGGCCACCCGGATCCCGGCCTGAAGTTGGTCGAACTGCTCTCGATCGATCTGGACGACCTCATCGGCATCGATATGGAACAGCCAGTGTTCACCGGGCAGCGCAGCCAGGGCATGCATGGCCAGATTGGCATTGGTCACCTGGCGCACATTCAGACTCTGCGGCCTTGACGGGGTCCAGTATGCCGAGTCGGTCACCACCATCGTGACCTGTGGATGTGCGGCCAGATAGGCCTCCACCTCAGCGTCTGGCCCATCCAGGAAGATGAACAGGTGGTCAGCCCCCGACCCCAGATTGCGTTGACAGAAGGCGGCCACATTGGCCAGGGAGTCCTTGACTGTGCTGACGGTGAAGATCACCTGCCCACCCTAAGCCGCGAGCCCCCATGGGACTGCAGGTAGTTCAGCGTGGGCAGGTGCACCAATCCTCACGGGGCACCTGGGACATGACCTCTTCGACATGCATTCCGCATCCGGACCAGGTGACCTTGCGACACGTGGAGCAACGAACTGGGACACACATTTGGGCACACCTCCGGGGTATGGAATCTGGACGCCTGGTGACGTCAACACCAATATACCCCAGGGGGTATATGAAACCAAATGGTCTCAGTGAGCAGCGTCGTAGGCTTCCCGCACATTTTGCGGGATCCGACCCCGGGCCGGGACCTCATGCCCCATCTTCTGGGCCCATTCGCGGATAACCGAGGGGCTGGGACCGGACTTGGGTGCGCCACCCGCCGTACGTCGCTTGCGAGCGGAAGCCTTTTCCACAAATGGCGCCAGAGCGGAGCGCAATTTCTGGGCATTCTTTTCATTAAGGTCGATGGCATATTCCTTGCCATCCAATCCGAAGTTGACCGTCTCGGTCGCCTCAGATCCATCAATATCGTCGATCAGAACAACATGAATACGCTGTGCCATTAATTCTCCCGGAATAGGAAATGGATTTATCTATTGCACAGTAGCGAACATTATTCCGGACGCAAAAGTGGAAACAGGATGGTTTCGCGAATACTTGATCCGGTCAACAGCATGATCAACCGGTCCACACCCATCCCCATGCCGCCTGCAGGTGGCATTCCATATTCCATGGCCTTGAGGAATACCTCATCCAATTCCATTGCCTCTGGATCACCCTGGGCAGCCAATAGTGATTGTGCGGTGAGACGTTCCCGCTGAATCACCGGGTCATTCAACTCAGAATAGGCAGCCACAAGTTCGACACCATCAATGATGAGATCCCAGGCCTCGTTGATGCCAGGCTTCGTGCGGTGCCCCTTGGCCAGCGGTTTCACCTCGGCTGGAAAGTCCATCACGAAGGTGGGATTGATCAGGTTGTGCTCACACAACTGCTCATAGAGCTCCACCACGATTTCAGCAGCACCCCATTTTGGCTGCAACTCAACCTCGCGTTTGTCCGCGTGGGCACGGAGCACGGATTCTGGGGTATCAATGGTGATTTCCTCACCCAGCGCCTCAGAAACCAGATCCAGAATGGGGGCCTGACGCCATTCTGCCTCCAGATCAATCTCAGCTCCATTGCGGCCAATCACCGTGGTCTCACCAACTGCTCGGGCAGCATCCAGAATCAATTGCCTGGTGAGTTCCATCATGGTGAACTGATCACCATATGCCTGATATGCCTCGAGCATGGAGAACTCAGCCGCATGCGTTGAATCAAGGCCTTCATTGCGGAAAGTCCGCCCGATTTCATAGACCCGATCAACCCCACCGATCATGGCGCGCTTGAGGTCGAGCTCCAGAGCAATCCGCAACAACATGTCCTGGTCAAGCGCATTCAAATGGGTCTGGAATGGCCGGGCTGCTGCCCCACCATTGGTCAACTGCAGGATCGGGGTCTCCACCTCGACGAAGTCCCAGTTGTCCAGCGTCTGGCGCAGGCTCTTGAGCACCCGGGCCTTGGTGCGCACCAGGTCACGGGGTTCGGCTCGCTGCATCATGTCCACATAACGCAGCCGGATCCTGGCCTCATCACTGAGCGGTTTGTGCTCATTGGGTAGCGGCCGCAGGGTCTTGGCGGCCATCTCCCAGTGCGTGGCCTGGACGCTCAACTCACCGCGTCGGGAAGTGATCACCTCACCACGCACGGCCAGGATGTCGCCCAGATCGACGAGTGCCTTGAACTCGGCCAGACGCTCCTCGCCGATTTCAGCCAGGGAGAGCATTGCCTGGATGTCGGTGCCATCCCCTTCACGCAGAGTGACAAAGCAGAGCTTGCCGGTATTGCGCAGGAACATCACCCGACCAGCGATTGCCACCGACTCACCGGTCCGGGTGTCTGCTGGGAGTTCCTGGGGGTCGAACCTCTCGCGGATCTCCCTGATCGTGTGGGTACGGTCCACCCCAATTGGATAGGGGGCAGCAGCAGACTCGAGGAGTCGTTGGCGCTTGTCGCGTCGTACCTGCATCTGCTCTGGCAGGTCATCGACTACGCCGGTCTCTTCCGAACTCATGTGGGTCAGGTTAGTCGGCGGCAGGCAGGCGCCTGCTCAGGTGGGGGTGCATCCATCCGGTCCGCAGACCTCGGCACCACCAACCAACTCGACAACCGGATGCGCTTCGGCCCAGGCCCGCTCCAGCACCTGGGTGAACACCTCCGGCGACTGGGCACCGGACACGCCATACTTGCGATCCATCACGAAGAACGGCACCCCGTTGGCGCCGAATGCCGCTGCCTGGCTGATGTCCGCGGCAACCTCGTCGGCGTACTCCTGGCTGTTCAGCACCTGCGACACCCGCTCCGGGTCAAGCCCGGCAGCAGTGGCAATCACCGTGAGCGTTTCGAGATCGGCCACATTCTGGCTCCTGGTGAAGTACGCCGCCAACAGCGCCTCCTTCAGGGCTCCCTGCAGTTTGGGCCCCCCCTTGATCGACGGCCAGGTGCAGCAACCTGTGGGCGTCCATCGTGTTGACCCGCTGGGACTCCGACTGGCGGAGGATCAGCCCCTCCTCAGCAGCCACTGCATCGACCTGTTCGATCATCTGACGGCCGGCCTCGGGTCCACCGCCGTACTTCATCCCCAGCCATTCAGCCACGGTGTGTGTCGGCGTGGTTGGTGCGGCAGGGTCGAGTTGGAAGGAGCGGTAGCGAATCTCCACCTCGTCAGCACGGATCGCACCGGAATCGCTCAGCGCACCCAGCGCCTTCTCCAGGCGCCGCTTGCCGATATAGCACCACGGGCACACCACATCGCTCCAGATCTCGATCTGCATGTTGGGTGCAACCAAACCAGTGGCCGAAATGATCCCGATCAGCCGAGATTTCGGGTGAATACCAGCTCCAGGCCTTCCAGGGTGAGCCAGGGCCGACGGTCGGTGATCGTGGTGCACTCATCAATCACGTACGGCGCCAGGGAGCCCGTGGCCACCACATTCGCCTGCCCCGGGGCCAACTGAAGTTCGGCCAGCATCCGGTTCACAATCCCGTCCACCTGGGCGGCAAAGCCGAACACCAGGCCGGACTGCAACGCCTCCACGGTGTTCTTGGCAATCACGCTTCGTGGCCGCACGATCTCCACCTTCCGCAACTGGGCTCCCCTCTTTCCCAACGCCTCCAGGGAGATGTCGATGCCGGGGGCAATACTGCCGCCGACATAGGCGCCATCCTCACTCACCACGTCGAAAGTGGTCGCGGTGCCGAAATCCACCACGATCGTGGGTCCCGCATAGATGGCAGCAGCGGCCAACGCATTCACGATTCGGTCAGTGCCAACCTCCCGCGGGTTGTCCATCTGCACCGGCACCCCCGTCCGCACCCCGGGTTCAACAACCACATGTGGCACATCTGGGAAGTGTCGGTCAGTCATCTCCCGCCACTCGTGCAATACGGCAGGCACAGTGGCGCAGATCGAGATCCCACCCACCTGCACACCCGACGTACTCCTGGCAACCAGACCATTGATCAGGACAGCCCACTCGTCTGCGGTACGCCGCTCATCCGTGGCCACCCGCCAGTGGTCAAGCACCTCGCCCTCATGGAGCAGACCGAGCACGGTGTAGGTGTTGCCCACATCCGCGCACAGGACCGCATCCATCAACGACTCACCAGATCTGAGGGCGCAAACGAGTGCAGGTCGCCCCGGATCAACTCAGAGCCCTCGGGCGCCTGGGCCGGGTCAGTCCCCAGTTGGGTGATCCGATTGTCGGCATCGACGAAGACCACGCTCGGCTCATATTTACGGGCCTCCTCAGTGGTCATCTGGCCGTAGGCAATCAGGATCACCACATCCCCGGGATGAACCAGATGCGCAGCGGCACCATTGATCCCGATCACTCCGGATCCACGCTCACCAGCGATCGTGTAGGTCTCCAACCGGGCTCCATTGGTGACATCCACGATGTGCACCAACTCACCCGACAACAGATCGGCCGCATCGAGCAGATCCTCGTCAATGGTCACCGATCCGACATAGTGCAGATCCGCCTGGGTCACGGTGGCCCGGTGGATCTTGCTCTTCATCATGGTTCGCAGCATCAGTGCCCCTTTTCGGTTGGCGACCCCAGGGTCAGGGCCAGGTTGTCGATCAATCGAGCCGGTCCCACCTGGGCGGCCACCAGCAGTCGGGCCGGTCCGCTGCTGGGCACCGACCCCAGATCGGGAGCAGTTAGCTCGAGGTAGTCCAGTTCGATGCCCGGCGTACGTCGCAACTCCTCGTGGGCCGCATCGAGCACCGCTGCGGCCCCGGCAGCACCCGCAGCCTGCCCGGCGTACAGGGCGCGCGAGAGCACGGTGGCCGATCGCCTTGATTCGGTATCCAGGTAGCGGTTGCGACTGCTCATCGCCAGGCCATCATCCTCGCGATGCGTTGGCGCCCCGACCACCTGAACGGGCAGGCATAGATCGGCAACCATCTGGCGGATCAGGACGAGTTGTTGATAGTCCTTCTCACCGAACACGGCCAGGTCAGGTTGCACCAGGCCGAAAAGTTTGGCCACCACGGTCAACATCCCGGCGAAATGGCCGGGACGGGTGCGCCCCTCCAGCAGTTCGGCCTTGGGACCGGGACTGATGGTGACCTCAGGATCGCCACCCGGGTACACCTGCGCGACGCTCGGGGCGAACACCACGTCAGCACCCTGCTCGGCGCAGATCTCCAGGTCAGCCTGGAGGGTGCGTGGGTAACGATCCAGGTCCTCACCGGCCCCGAACTGCAGGGGATTCACGAAGATTGAGGCAACTACCGCACCTTCAGGCCCGATCTCCTCACGGGCACGGGTCAACAAGGAGGCATGGCCTGCATGAAGAGCCCCCATCGTGGGCACAAAGGCGGTGCGTTCGAACCCACCCAGCGCACCTCGAAGCTCCTCGCGAGTGCTCGCGAGGACAGGAGAACCGGTCACCGATCGTTCAACTCCACAGTCGCCACCCGACCCTCATAGCGATCAAGGGCGGCGTCCAGCATGCTGATCAGCCGGGCGCCACGGATGCCGAGCAGACGTCCATCCAGCATCGCCTTGTTGGCGGTTGCCTTGGCCATCGCGACGTACGACGGGATGGTCGCGGGTGTTGAAGCTGCCAGGTCGTCCAGGTGGGCCTGGACGGTGCGCACATCCCCGCGCACGATCGGGCCGGTCAAGGCCTCACTGCCCTTGGTGAGCGCGTTGTCCAAGGCGGCTTCCAGGAGCGGGCGCAGTACCGCTGCTGGTGACTCGGCCCCGGCTTCGACCAACAGGTCCATTGCCTGGTTGACCAGGGTGACCAGGTGATTGGCCCCATGCGCAAGTGCAGCGTGGTAGAGGGTGCGCTTGTCCTCGGCGACAAACATCGCGATGCCGCCCAGGTCATCGACCAGGCTCTGCACCTCGACCCGGGCCGCGCCCTCGGCAGTCACTCCGAAGACACAACCCCTGAGCCGGGGCAGGTCAAGTGCGGTGCCGGTGAAGGTCATTGCAGGATGCATCGCGATCGTGTGGGCGCCCACTTCCTGGGCTGCGCGTAGTACCGCCAGGCCGTGCCGGCCGGAAGTGTGCACGACGTACTGGCCCTCCCGGATCACCCCGGAGCCAACCAGCGAAAGGACCACATTCTCCAACATGTCATCGGGGACAGTCAGCAGGAGCAGATCAGCCGCACGGGCCACATCGGTAGGTTTGCAAATCGGTACGCCAGGCAATAGCGATGCGATTCGTTCACGGGTGGCCTCCGAATCACCGGAGGCAGCAACGACTTCGTGCCCAGCGGCACGAAAACCAGCAGCGATCACAGCGCCCACGCGCCCAGCGCCGACAACCCCAATACGGGCCATGACTCATTCGCCTTTCGTTCCAGTCCACGATGGGTACCGGACTACTCAATGATTGACAACCAAAAGCCTAAACACCAGATTCCTTCCCCCGGAACCCCCTCGCACGGTGGGGTATGTCACATGGGGTCACAGGTTTCCCAAGTGCACTTGGGAAACTGGAACCAACAACGGTCTGCAGACCATTGGCACCTCGAGTTTCCCAAGTGCACTTGGGAAACCGATTGCCGCTCACCGCAAACCTGGGGGGAGGGAGGGGTCGGTGCGCCAGGGGTGGTTGAGGTGGCCTCCGGAGAGGAGGTTGGGGAGGCCCTTGGTGTCGATCAGGGAGATCAGGGTTTCCAGGTCCGTACGACGGTCCTGTACGACGAGCCAGCCCATCAGCCGCTGCTGGATGGGGACGGCGGTCTCCTCGAACGGTACGACGGACCAGATCCGGCGGGTGGTCTCCACCAGCTGCTGCCAGTAGGAATCCCCTGCCGACACGGCCCCGCGGAAGTACTCCCACATGTCGATCGGGAGCACCTCGCGCAGGAACACCTGCTCCAGGTTCGCATCCCCCGTTGCCTGCACCACGGCCAGCGAGTCGGCCTTGGTGGCCATCCGGTCGGTCAGGTCGGCCAGGTCCTTGGGGCGGGTGGTGATCGAATCCGGGCGCGAGCGCCACAGATACACACACTCCTCCAGTACGACGATCGCCCGCGCGGCCAGCAACGTCCGGGTGATTGCCGGTTGGTCCTCGTAGCGAATCCGCTCGGGGAAGCGCAGGTCATTCCAGATCTCACGCCGGTAGACCTTGTTCCAGGCAAACACATCGGCGAGCAGGAGCGGGTGCTGCGAAATGGTGGTTCCAGTCAGCTGCTCAGCGTGGTTGCGCTGCATCAGCGGAGTGGTCCACTGCCTGGTCCCATCCCAACGATCGGCCCGACCGATCACTACATCGGCACGGTGGGATTCAGCCGCCGAGACCATCCGCGACCAGGACCCCACTGGCAGCACATCGTCACTGTCCAGGAAGGCCACGTATTCACCCGAGACCTCCATCAGGCCTCGATTGCGAGCTGCTCCCAGGCCGGCGTTCGCCTGTTGGATGATCCGCACGCGCCCGCGCACCTGGCGACGACGCTGCCATTTTTCGATGATCGCCACCGAATCATCCGGGGACCCGTCATCGACCACGATGAGTTCCCAGTCCCGGAAGTCCTGGGTCTCGATGCTGGCCAGGCACTCAGGCAGCCAGGCGGCGACGTCGTACACCGGCATCACCACCGAGAGCCGTGGCGTCCGATCCCGATCAAAGAGCCCCATGTCGCTGCCTCAGCTCAAGGACGTCGTCCAGCATGGTTTGCGCCCGGGCGGCAAAAGAATGCTCCCGGGCCACCCGCTCTGCCCGGGCCCGGCGTACCGAGTCATCACCAAAGACACTCAGATCGCCAACAATCCGCTGCAACTCCGCACCGTTTCGGGCCACCTGTACGGCGTCGCCAAATACCTCCCTGATCCCGGGCACGTCGTCGCTGATCACCCGGGCTCCAGCAGCCACTGCGTCAAAGAGCCGATTGGCCAGGAAGCCCCACTGCCGCATGTCCTCACGGTGGTCACAAAGTACGACGTGCGCCGCCCGGTAGGCGGCCCCCACCTGGTCGTTGGGCAGGAATTGGCCAGCGATCATTGACGCCGGCAGGTATGGCTCCCAGTCCTGGCCATAGACGGTAAGTGGTAGTCCAGCCTCGACGGCAGCCAACACGAGCGGCCGTCTGGTCTGGCGGGAGTTGCCGACGAAGAGCACCTGCGCGCCGCTGTCTGGGGGAGCCAGGCCGGGGTGGAAACGCTCGGGTTCGGTTGCCTGGAGCAGAGTCACCACGTCAGCTCCCCAGGTGGAGCGCCAGCGTTCCGCAGTGGGTTCGCTGGCGACATAGACCCGGTCGAAGTCGGCCAGCTCCTCGCCGGTGACGGTGTCAGCGTCATACATCACCCAGGCGAGGTTGATCCGGTCCGGGATTGGTCGAAACACCTGCTCTCCGCGCAGCACCAGGTTGACATCGTCATGGATGGCGGTTTCCCGGGAAAAGGCTGGCCGGGCGTCGATCACCACCTGCTGACCGAGCAGTCGCAGTTGCTGGGCGAGCAGATCCGCGAAGTGACTGTCCCCCCAACGCCATCCCCGCGGCCCCGGTGGGGCACTGTGCTTGATCGCCCAACGCAACTGCGGCGGCTGTTCGTGGATCCGACTGATCGGGAGTTCGGCATCGGTGAAGGCGCAGGCTTTCAGGGCCACCCAGTGCGAGTCGCCCTCAGCCAGGTCCCCGATGCCCATCGGGACCCGGGTCCGGTGTGCCAGTACGGTGGCCGCGGCAGCGATGCCCAGGTGGTCTCCCACACCCGTGGTGGCCAGACAGACATCCGGCAGACCAGGTACGGCGACCTGGTCGATGCCGTCGGCATCCTGGGGGGCGAATCCCTGCAGCAGTTGCTGATCCGCCCAGAGCCCAGCACTCCGGATCACTCCACGCTCGTCCAGCACCAGTGGTGACACCGCTCGGATATCCGGCTCGGATAGTCGATCAAGCAGCGGTTGCAGCCAACCGACGTTGACCACGACTCCCGCCTTCAGTGACACCCTGATCCCAGCCCCAACTGGTTGGGCCAGGAGCAGCACCCGATCATCAATGGCCGCTGCGGCCCGGGTGACCGCGTGGGCGAAGCGGTCGGTTGGATCCAGCACCACCGTGATCACGCATTCCGGATCATTGGCCCGTTGCCAACGCAGCGAGCGCAGGGTCCACCACAGTTCGCGCCAGTCCGGTTGATCGGCAATCTGCACCAGCACGTCAGCATCAGGCGGGGCGTCGTACTCCGCCTCCTGCTGCAGTGCGTTCAGCCACCAGGTCCCCAGCCCCTCTGGACCCGGATCGAAGTCACAGGCCACCGGATCGGGATTGGTCAGGTAATGGCCAATCGGACCATCGGGATGATCCAACGCCTCCGGATGGGCGGAGAGATAGCGCGCCGTCTCGAACATCGGATGCACCTGCGCGGAGTAGTGCCGCCCGGTCAGGTAGGCCAGAAATGGGTCGCCGTCCCCGGCCTTGTGTGGGTGCAACATCTTGAAGGTTCGCCCATCAAACAGCGGGTTGGGGGATGCGCCACCCCGTAGGTAATCCCGCGCGGCCACGGCCCGCTCACGGATACCGGTCTGGGCGGCGTACCACTCCGAGTCGAACAGCGCCGACTCGATCAACTGCTGTTCCGCATCGTGGTCACGACGCCGCAGTAGCCGCTTCACGGCCTTGGGATCGTCCCCAGGTAAGCATCAAGGGCAACCACCATGTCCCTTGGCACGAAACCGGTCGCTTTGATCCGGGACAGGTCCAGGGTGCTTTGTGCCGGTCGGGGTGACACCTTCTGCCCCTCAGCGGTGAGGAAGGAGAAATACTCCTCAGTGGACACCGCCGTCACATCGGAATCAGTACGACCGCGATCCAGGAAGATCTCCTTGGCAATATCGGCCCAACTCCAGGAGTCACCGTCACAGGACAGGTTGTAGGTTCCCGCCTCCGCGCTCACCCGCACCAGGTGAACCGCTGCCCTCGCCAGGTCATCGGCAAAGGTCAACCGACCCACCTGGTCGTTGATCACCGATGGGCAGACACCCCGATCAGCCAGGGATGCCATGGTCTTCACGAAGTTGTTGCCACCACCGACCACCCAACTGGTTCGGATGATGTAGTGCCGGGGCAGGGTGCTGACCACTGCATCACCAGCCGCCTTGGTCTGGCCGTAAACGCCCAGTGGGGCGAATTGCTCTGCTTCGGTGTGCACCTTGGTGGTGCCATCGAAGACGTAATCGGTGGAGTAGTGCACCACCGGAAGATTGTGCTCATGGGCGATTCTGACCAGGTTGGCCACGCCAGTGACATTTGCTGCCCAGGCATTGATCCGACCGGTGTCGGTCTCGGCCTCATCGACCGCAGTGAAGGCGGCCGCGTTGTAGATCGCGCCATAGGACTTCCAGGGCAGCATCGTGGCCAGATCCGGGTTGGCCAGGTCAAACTCGGGCAGATCCACCCCATCGGCATCGGGCAGCAGCTTCATCAGTTCCTGACCCACCTGACCCTTGCAGCCAATCACCAGCGACTTGCGCGGGCCAAATGGCTGCACCTCGGACAACCTCGGGTGGGCCTTGTCCAGGTCGGAGAGTTCGGCCTGCTCAAGGGGGATCGGCCACGGGATCGCCACCGTCTCATCGGCCAGGTTCAGGAAGGTGTAGGACTCCCGGGCCGCGGCTGACCAGTGCTCGTTGACCAGATAGGAGTACGCCGTGGCGTCGACCAGGGTCTGGTAGGAGTTGCCGACCCCGCGGGGCACGAAGACCGCGGTTTCGGGGCCCATTTCGATGCTGAACACCTTGCCAAAGGAGCGTCCCTCGCGCAGGTCGACCCAGGCGCCGAAGATCTTCCCGGTGGCCACTGACACCAACTTGTCCCAGGGTTCGGCATGGATCCCTCTGGTGGCACCCCGGGCGTTGTTGAAGGACATGTTGTTCTGGATCGGCGCGAAGTCCGGCAGCCCCAGCGCGATCATCTTCTCGCGCTGCCAGTTCTCCTTGAACCACCCGCGATTGTCCCCGTGTACCGGAAGATGAAGCACCAGCAGCCCGGGGATCGGGGTTTCCTCAATCCGCAGTTCACTCATTGTCTCGTCCTCACTGACCGGCCTGGGCGTACTTCGCCTCGGTGGCCGCCTTTTGTGGCCGCCACCAGTCCTCATGGTCCCGGTACCAGTCGATGGTCGCGGCCAGACCGGCCTCGAAGTCGGTCATCGTGGGCTGCCAGCCCAACTCGGTGCGCAAGCGGGTTGAGTCGATCGCATAGCGCAGATCGTGACCGGCCCGATCGGTTACGTGATCGAAGTCATCGGGTTCGCGACCCATCAAGCGCAGGATCGTCTGCACCACCTCAAGATTGTTCTTCTCCCCATCAGCACCGATCAGATAGGTCTCCCCGGCGACGCCCTTCTCCACGATGGTGAGCACCGCAGAGCTGTGATCCTCAGCATGGATCCAGTCGCGCACATTGAGCCCCTGCCCATAGAGGCGGGGCCGGATACCGTCGATCAGGTTGGTGATCTGTCGGGGGATGAACTTCTCCACGTGCTGGTAGGGACCGTAGTTGTTGGAGCAGTTGCTCAGGGTGGCGTGGATGCCGAAGGAGCGCACCCAGGCCCGCACCAGCAGATCCGAACCGGCCTTGGTGGAGGAATAGGGACTACTCGGGTTGTACGGCGTGGTCTCGGTGAACCGCTCCGGGTCATCCAGTTCCAGGTCGCCGTAGACCTCGTCGGTGGAGATGTGATGCATCCGCACGCCGTGGCGGCGTACTCCCTCCAACAGGGTGTAGGTGCCGACCAGGTTTGTGTGGATGAAGGGCGAGGGGTCGTTCAATGAGTTGTCATTGTGGGATTCGGCGGCGTAGTGCACCAGCACTCCGTCCTGTCGGGCCAGGTCAGCACACAACCGATCGACCAGTTCAGCATCGGCGATGTCACCCTGGATCAGCTCGACCCGATCACTGGGCAGGCCCTCGAGAGTACGCCGATCCCCGGCATAGGTGAGCAGATCGAGAACTGTCACCCTCGCATCGGTATTGGCAACCAAATGGCGCACGAAATTGGATCCGATGAAACCAGCGCCACCGGTGACGAGAAAAGACGAAACCATAACGACTACCTTATGGGCATGCGCGGAATCATTTTGGCAGGAGGCACCGGGTCACGCCTGCACCCGATCACCCTGGGCACCAGCAAGCAACTATTGCCGGTCTATGACAAGCCGATGATCTACTACCCATTGTCCACCCTGATCCTGGCCGGGATCAGGGACATCCTGGTGATCACCACCCCCCATGATGCGCCCGGCTTCGAGCGGCTACTTGGAGATGGATCCCAGTTCGGGGTCAACATCAGCTATGTCCAACAGCCCTCACCTGATGGCCTGGCCCAGGCATTCATCCTCGGGGCTGACCACATCGGTGACGATTCAGCAGCCCTGGTGCTGGGCGACAACATCTTCCATGGCACCGGTCTGGGCACCCAGTTGCAGCGCTTCAACGACATCGACGGGGGCGCGGTGTTTGGTTATCGGGTCGCTGACCCCACGGCGTACGGTGTGGTGGAATTTGATGCCAATGGGAAAGCCATCTCCCTGGAGGAGAAGCCCGAACAACCCCGGAGCCACTACGCAGTACCCGGGTTGTACTTCTACTCCAACGACGTGATCGAGATCGCCAGGGAACTCAAGCCATCCCCCCGTGGCGAACTTGAGATCACCGACGTAAACCGGATCTACCTGGAACAGGGTCGACTTCAGGTTGAGGTGCTTCCCCGGGGAACTGCCTGGCTGGACACCGGCACTTTCACCACTCTTCTGGAGGCTGGCAACTACGTCGCCACCATCGAGAACCGCGAGGGACTGAAGATCGGCTCCCCCGAGGAGGTGGCCTGGCGGATGGGCTTCCTGACCGATGCCGAGTTGGCCACCCGCGCCGAACCACTGGTCAAGAGCGGGTACGGCGCCTACCTACTGGGATTGCTGGAATCCGACTGAGATTCAGATCAGGTCATGTTCGGTCAGGAAATCCCTGGCCACATCAGCAGGCTTGAGCCGTTGCGCATCCACCTGTTGGTTCATCGTGGCCAGATCCTCAGTGGTCAGTGCGGCTGACAACTCGTTGAGCACCTTGACCGCCTTGGGGTTGTCCTTGATCCAGGCCGAGTTCACCACTGGTACCAGGTTCTCGGCGTTCTGCCAGGACTTGTCGTCCTCAAGGATCACGATCCCCATGCTGGCCAGGCCACCGTCGGTGGAGGCAACCTGGCCCAGCTGGACCTCGTTGCTGGTGAGCGCTCGCTTGGTCTCGGCACTATCAAAGCCAAGGGGCTCAATCCGGCTGATCCTGATGCCATAAACCGACTCCAGACCGAGCGCACAGTCCTGCCGCTCACTGCAGTCGCTGTTGGCCGCCAGGATGACCGGTTGCCCCATCGCACCCAGGTCACTGAGGGTCTTCAATCGATGGGTCTGGGCGAACTTCTTGGTCACGGCATAGGAGTTAACGTTCTTGGCCTCAGCGGGTTCGAGGGGTTGGAGGCCGCGAGGAGCCGCCAGTTCGGCCAATTTGGCCAGGGTGGCCTCGGCGTCCGGACTGGACACCGCAGCAGCCTGCGGACCGTTGTCCTTGCGATTGAGCGCCTCGGTCATCGAGGCCAGGTAGTCAGCCGACACCTGGACCTCCCCCTGCTGCAGCGCAGGCAGATAGACATCACGAGTGGCGAAATTCTTCACTGACACCGAGTAGCCCGCGTGTTGGAGCACCTGCTCATACAGCGAGGTCATGATGGTCGCCTCGGTGAATTGTTGGCCAGCGATCGTCACCTTGCCAAGTGGCGCCTTGCTCCGGGTGTCATTCTTCGCGAATTCATCCTGACCACAACCAGCCAGGGCGGAAAACAACCCGGCGATCATCACCAACGCCAGGGTTCGTTTGATCAGAATCGAGACATTCATGGGCTGACCCTATCGGCTTGTCAGCGGTTTAGCAGTTTGGTTAGGCTGGCCTTTTGTGACTTCTGAGACGACCCAACCGGCCATCGAGGCCATCGATCTGGTCAAGAAGTTCGACGACATGACGGCTGTGGATCACGTTTCCTTCACGGTTCCCACCGGCAGTGTCCTCGGACTACTCGGCCCCAATGGTGCTGGCAAGACCACCACCGTCCGGATGATGACGACCCTGACCCCGGTCACCTCCGGCACTGCGCGAATCAGTGGCCACGACATCCATGAGGAACCCGCAGCAGTTCGCCGCAGCATGGGCCTCACCGCCCAGTCCGCCACTGTGGATGAACTGCTCACCGGCCGGGAGAACCTCCGACTGATCGCTGATCTCTACGGCATCGACCGGACCCGGGTCACCCGTCTGGGCGAGGAACTACTCGAACGCTTCTCACTGACCGATGCTGGCGACAAGATGGTCAAGCAGTACTCCGGTGGTATGCGCCGGCGACTCGATCTGGCGGCCAGCCTGGTCGCTGCTCCACCGGTGCTCTTCCTCGACGAACCCACCACCGGTCTGGATCCTCGCTCCCGACTCGAACTGTGGGAGGTACTCCGCGATCTGGTCAGGGAAGGCACCACCCTGCTACTCACCACTCAGTACCTTGAGGAGGCAGACCAACTGGCTGACAATGTGATCGTCATCGACAGGGGTCGGATCATCGCCGAGGGCACCCCACTGCAACTCAAGGATCAGTCCGGTGCCGCCCGGATGGTGGTCACTTTGTCGCGACATGAGGACATCCCCAGGGCTCAGGAATTGCTCTCGGGCCTGGTCGCCGAACTCCACCTTGACGAGGACTCCCGCCAATTCAGTGCTCCGGCTGATCTCAGTGCCATCAACAAACTGGCCAGCATGCTCGCCGAGCACCAGATCGAGGTCGATGACCTCGGCCTCAAGCGCCCCAGCCTGGATGACGTATTCCTGCATCTGACCGGGCATCGGGCCGAAACCACACCAGAAACCTCCGAGCAGGGCCAGGGAGTCAGCCAATGAGTACCAACGAGGTCGCCACCGCGCAGGCTGGTATCGGACGCCAGATCCGATCGCTGGTCCGGCGCAATCTGATCCACATCAAGCGCCAGCCAGAGGCACTGACCGACGTCACCATCCAACCGGTGATGTTCGTGCTGCTCTTCGCCTATGTCTTCGGTGGTTCGATCCAGATCCCCGGCGGAAGCTATCGGGAATGGCTGCTGCCCGGCATCATGGCCCAGACGATGGCGTTTTCCTCCTTCGTGGTCGCCATCGGGTTGAACAACGACCTGGAGAAGGGGGTCATCGATCGCTTTCGCTCCCTGCCCATCAGTAGGCCCTCGGTACTGATCGCCCGGGCTATCTCCTCTGTCATGCACTCCAGCATCGGCATCGTGGTGATGTCCCTGACCGGTCTGGTGGTTGGGTGGCGCATTCATGAGGGAGCCGGGAAAGCAGTCCTGGCCTATTTGTTGTTGGTCCTGTTCGGTTTCGCCATGATCTGGGTGGGCATTCTGGTGGGTTCGAAGATGAACTCCCCAGAAGCCGTCAACGGGGTGATGTTCTCCACGATGTTCCCGATCACCTTCCTGGCCAACACCTTCGCGCCGGTTGAGGGGATGCCGGCCTTCATCCGCACCATTGCGGAGTGGAATCCAATCTCCGCACTGGTCCAGGCGATGCGTGACCTGTGGGGCAATACCGGCAGCTTTCCGCCGCCGGATGCCTGGCCGCTTCAGCACCCGGTGCTGGTTTCCATCGGCTGGTCGATCCTGATCTCAGTGATCGTGGCACCAATGGCACTGCGGGCCTACAACCAGCGCACCCTGAGCTGAGTTCAACCGGGCCTGGTGACCGCCCGTTGCAGCAAGGTCATGCCACCCTCAAGCACCAGGGCCAGCGCGGCGACGATGATCGAGGCGCCGATCACCTCGGCTCCGTTGTCGCTGTCGTAACCATGGACGATGATGCGACCCATCCCGGGACCTGCTACCAGGGCAGCAATGGTGGCGGTTGCCCAAACCTGGACCAGCGCCAACCGGAGCCCGGAAATGATCAGCGGCAGGGCAGTTGGGATCTCCACCCGGGTCAGCAGTTGCCAGCCCGACATCCCCATCCCCCGCGCCGCCTCCACCAGTTGGGCATCCACCCCACGCACCGCCTCGGTGGTGATGGTCACGATCGGTGGTAGCGCGAAGGCCGTGAGGGTGAGCAGGGTGGCCAATCCCGCTCGACCATAGGGGCCAAGGGTGGCGCTGCCCACGAATCCCAGCGACAACAACGACAACAGGGCAATCACCGGAATGGCCCGACCCACATTGGTCAGGTTCACCAACACCAAGCCGCCGCGTCCGGTGTGCCCCAACCACAGTGCCAGCGGCAGCCCCACGACGGCAGCCAGCAGGAGTGCCGTCAGGGTCAGCAATGAATGCTCGACCAGCCGATGCCAGATACCGTCGTCCCCCTGCCAGGAAGCGCTGTCGGCAAACCAACCCCACACGTCCATCAGACAATCCTCCGACGCCAGGGAGTGAGCAGGCGTTGAATCAGCACCAGGAGCAGGTCGAGGACCACCGCGAGTACGACGCAGAGCACGCTGGTAACCAGCACCTGCGCCTTGAAATTGGTGCGCTGGCCATCAAGGAGCATCCCCCCGAGACCACCGGCGTCCAGGATCGCGCCCACCGTGGTCAGAGCGACTGCAGACACCACAGCCACTCGCAACCCAGCCATGATCGTGGGCAGGGCCAGCGGCAGTTGGACCCGGAACAGCAGGGCTGCTGGGGAATATCCCACCCCCAGCGCAGATTCCAGTACGGCTGGGGACACCGATCCCAGACCATCCCCGATCGCTCTGACCAGAACGGTCAGGGAGTACAACCCCAGCCCGACAATCACGGAGTAGACATTGAGTCCGATCAGGGGCACCAGAAGTGAGAACAGCGCCAGCGATGGAATCGAGTAAATCGCCGTACTCGTGCCCAACAGGAACGCATCGATTCTCGGGTAGCGTCTGGACCACCAGGCCAATGGGAAGGCAATGATGAGTCCAAGGGTGACCGAGGCGATAACAATGCTGACATGCTGCACCAGCGCCTGGCCTAGTTCGGGCAACCGGGTACGAACGTACTCACCGCAGATCCACTCGTTGCGGGTCAGGCAGTTGTCCACCATCGGAGCGGAGGCCAACTGTGCGATCACGGGTTGAACCTAGCGCGGATCCATTGATCGAACTGCGCGACGTGTCGAAGACTTATCCAGATGGCACCATCGCAGTGGACGGTTTGCACCTTTCGGTACTCCGCGGTGAGTTGGTCTGCCTGGTCGGCCCCTCTGGTTGCGGCAAGTCCACCACCCTGAAGATGATCAATCGGCTGGTGGATCCCACATCTGGCCAGATCCACCTGGCCGGGCGGGATGTCACCCATGCAGATCCGGTGGTTCTACGCCGGGGCATCGGTTATGTGATCCAGAACGTTGGCCTACTGCCCCACCAACGAGTGCTGGCAAATGTACTCACGGTGCCCCGCCTGCTCGGGACCCCAAAGGAGCAGGCGACCGCTCGTGCCAGAACGCTGCTGGCCCAGGTGGGCCTGGACCCGGAGGTGTACGCCGAGCGTTACCCGCATCAGCTCTCCGGTGGCCAACAGCAACGGGTGGGCGTGGCCCGGGCCCTGGCTGCTGACCCACCGGTGCTGTTGATGGACGAGCCCTTCGGAGCCGTTGATCCGCTCATCCGGGCCCGGTTGCAGGACACCTTCATGGATTTGCAACAGAGCCTGCACAAGACCGTGGTGATGGTTACCCATGACCTTGATGAGGCAATTCGGATGGGCGACCGGATCGCAGTCTTCACCGCCGATGGGCGGTTGGCGCAATATGACACCCCCGCCCGACTCCTGGCTGCCCCGGCTGATGACTATGTGGCCGATTTCATTGGCAGCGCGGCCAGCCTGCGCAGATTGGCGGTCACATCGATCAATGTGGAGCGCTTGGAACCAATCGGCTCGTTATCGGCGGCACAACTGGGTGCCACTGTAGATCGCCACGCCACCCTTGAGCAGGTACTGGGCCTGATGATGGGCACCGACCGCAATCTGGTTGGCGTCACCGATGGTCCCAGGTTCCTGGGTGTGCTGAGTCCTGCAGGAGTGCACGCCATGTTGCGGGCCGACGTACAGGAAAGTCTGAGCAATCCAGCGAGCTAGCCGGGCTCTTCTCAGGCGGTCTCGGTCCCGGCGCTCGCCCGGTGCCGGGCTGCCTGGGAGGCCTCCCATTCCGCCAACGCCTCGACCGACGGCTCACCCTCCGCGATCCACTCGGACAGGGCTTCTGCTTCCTCGGCCCGGACCGCGGCCAGCGACTGTTCAAGCTCGGCAACACGCTCGCGGGCCTGACTCAACTCCGCATTGGTGCCCGCCAGTTTGGCGACCGATTCAGCAGCGGCTCGCTGATGGATGACGACCTGCTGTTCCAACTCCCGTTGGGTCTGGTTTGACTGGGCCAATCGCTCAGTCATCACCGAGGTGAACTCAGCATGGTCAGCGGCCCGCTCTGCGTAAAGCGACTTGTAGGCATTGGCCGTGGCGGCTCGGTCCCGGGCTTGCTCACGACGGGTCTGCAGGACTTCGGTCCACATGATCCGCAGGGCTGCCCAGGAGAAGATGATCGCGCCCACGCTGGCCAGACTCAGCCAGAATGCGGATTGGGTGGGTAGGGCAATGATGACCACGGCCGTGGCGACCGCCAGAAGCAGCACCGCGACAGTAACGCGGACACTTCGTTGTCTACGACGTTGAGGAGTTGCAGCTGCCATGGTCAGGAGCCTATGGCCTAGTCGCTCCCCGATCGCACTCGACACGCACGCTCCAACAGAAGTGCCGCCGCCATCAGCACCCCGCTCCCGGAGGCCGCCAGCAGAGAACGCAGCAACCGACCCACGGCCGCCGGATCGGAGATCCCCAATTGCGCGATCGCATACCCCAGGAAGGCACCCACGAAAACCGCTCCCACCCGAGCGCAGGTCTTGCCCATCACCAGCCGATTGACTGCTTGGGTCGCACTCACCGAGAGCGGATCGCGATGTAGCGACCGATTGGTCACCCACGCCGATGCAGCCACGATCAGGGCCAGGAAGGAGACCAGGCCGATCACCAACCAGGACACCCGTGGTTCCACCCAACCCAGCCTGAGCGAGAGCGGACGTACCGACCAACCAGCGACCAGCCCAACCACGGCGTACCCGGCCAGAATGGCAGGACTGGTGAGGGAGATCGTGCCAGGGGTGGGTGGGCTGGGTGGCTCCTTTGGATCAGATTCCACCACTTGATCAGGATCCCGGAGTCTCAAGCTCCAAACCGGACAACTTCTGCACTCCACTGCGATCGCTTTGTTCGAGCAGGTCTCTGATCGCACCGACACCCGGGATCTCCGCATCAGGCTCCAGGTCGAACCATGGTTGCAGGACAAATGCCCGCTCCCCGGCTCGGGGATGGGGTAGGACGAAGTCCGGATCATTGATCCGGCGTTCGCCCACCACAATCAGGTCAACATCCAGGGTACGCGGCGCATTGCGTACCTTTGGGTCACGCTCGCGCCCAAAGGCGGTCTCAATCGCCAGGCAACGTTCCAGCAGGGTGCGCGATGACAGCGTGGTGTCGATCAGCACCACCGCATTGAAATAGTCCTTGGCGTCCTCTGGGGACTCAACCGGTGCGGTCTCATAGATCGCAGAGACCTCCGTGATCCAAACATCCGGAGTGTCAGCCAGTGAGTTGACCGCTCCCTGCAGGTTCGCAAAGCGCTCACCCAGGTTGGAGCCAATTGCCAGTACGGCGCGACGGATCGGTTGCATCTCACCGGTGAGGGTGTCCGCGTTTATCGCATGTGGATTGGGGGTCTCAGTCACGTCGGCTCCGGTTAATGGTCAGGGCGACATCTGCAAAGGTCGCGCGGATCGGGGCATTCGGCTTGTGCACAGTTACTGATACTTCGTTCACCAGGTCGCGGCTCAAACAGACCTCGGCCACCCGTTGGGCCAGGGTTTCGATCAGGTCGACTGGGTTGCTGGCCACTGCTGAGACCACGTCCTCCACCAACCCCCCGTAATCAACAGTTCGATTGAGATCATCATGACCAGCCGCATCCCGGGTGTCCACTCGCAGGCCCAGGTCGATCACGAACAGTTGACCATCCGAACGCTCGTGAGCGAACACACCATGATGCGCGTGGACCTCGATCCCGCGAATTTCCAACAGGTCAGCAGTATTCATCCATTCAGACGATACCGGTGGAGAAAATGGGGTTCAGGCCCGGCATCGGCCCAATCGCTCCACTACCGCCAGGGCATCCCGGCTGGCCCGCACCTCATGCACCCGGATTCCCCACACACCGAGCTGGGCCAGGATCGTGGTCAGCGCCAGGGTGGCTGACTCCCGTTCCGCCACCGGACGCGGGGTTCCCGAGTCATCAGCCAGCAGCGAGCCGAGGAATGATTTCCGGCTGGCCCCCACCAGGAGCGGGAAGCCCAGGGACTTGATTTGGTCCAGGTTCTCCAACAACTCCCAGTTGTGCTCAGCGGTCTTGGCAAAGCCGAGGCCCGGGTCCAGGATCAGCTTCGCTTCCGGGATTCCAGCCGCCAGGGCTGCCTGAGCACGCTGCTCAAGCTCACGGCGTACTTCAGCGACCACGTCGTCATAGTGCGCCCGGTCCTGCATGGTCCGTGAATGTGCCCGCCAGTGCATGGCCACATAGGGCACCTGATGCTCAGCCACCACCGCCAGGATCTCCGGATCAGCCAGACCGCCGGAAACATCATTGATCAGGGCAGCACCTGCCTCCAGAGCGGCCCTGGCCACTTCATGGCGCATCGTGTCCACCGAGACTGCCACGCCAGCCTGTGCCAGTTGGGTGATAACCGGGATCACCCGGTTGAGCTCCTCCTCAAGCAAAGGACGGGTGGCTCCCGGACGAGTCGACTCCCCACCCACATCGACCAGATCGGCACCCTGGGTCTGCAACTCCAGTCCATGGCGTACCGCCGCATCACTGGCCACGAACCGGCCCCCATCCGAGAAGGAATCCGGGGTCACATTGACCACCCCCATCAACAGGGGCAGGGTGGGGTTCATCTGGCCGCGTTGATCAGGGACATGGCTTCAGATCGGGTCGCGGCACTGTGCATCAGCCCACGTACGGCGGAGGTAACGGTTCGGGCGCCGGCCTTGCGGACCCCCCGCATCGTCATGCACAGGTGTTCTGCCTCGATCACCACGATCACCCCGCGGGCCTCCAGGATTCCCATCAGGGCATCGGCCACCTGGGTGGTCAACCGCTCCTGGACCTGTGGTCGCTTGGCGTAGACATCCACCAGCCGGGCCAGTTTGGAAAGTCCGGTGATCTTGCCGTTCTCCGCCGGGATGTAACCCACATGGGCCACTCCGGTGAAGGGCACCAGATGGTGCTCACAAAGGGACCACAGTTCGATGTCGCGAACCAGGACCATCTCGTTGTGGCCAATGTCGAAGGTGGTGGTCAGCACATCCTCTGGGCTCTGGTGGAGCCCGGCTGTGATCTCGGCGTAGGCGCGGGCGACCCGATCGGGGGTATCCCGCAGTCCCTCCCGATCCGGGTCCTCACCGATTGCCGCCAACAACTCCCGCACCGCAGCAGCCGCCCGGTCATGGTCGAATTCCCGCACCGAGGACGGCCCGTCGTAGGCAACCGGACCGATGGGCCCGGAATCGTCAGCGAACTGATCAGACACTGGGCTCTTCCCCACCGGAGCTCTCCGTTGCGCCCACCCGGATCCGCTCTGGGATCTCCACTGGCGGGATGGCTGACGGGCTGCGATCCGGCGAACCGGTCCAGGCCGGACGCGCCGGACGGCGCCGCAGCGGTTCGAACAGCGCCGCGATCTCAGCCTTGTCCAGGGTTTCCTTCTCCATCAGTTGCAGCACCAGGGCATCAAGGACGTCGCGATTCTCCTCAAGCACGTCGTAGGCCTCCTGATGGGCACCGGAGAGGAGTTTCTTGACCTCCTCATCCACTGCCGCAGCGGTTTCCTCGGAGTAATTACGGGTGTGCCCCATATCGCGCCCCAGGAAGGGCTCGGCATTGTCATCGCCCAGCTTGATCGCACCCAGGCGTTCGGTCATGCCGTACTGGGTCACCATCGCCCTGGCCAGGCCGGTGGCCTTCTCGATGTCATTGCCAGCACCGCTGGTCACATCGTGGAAGATCAGTGCCTCAGCGGCCATCCCGCCCAACATGTAGGCCAACCGGTCCAACATCTCACTGCGGGTCTGGCTGTACTTGTCCTCATCGGGCAGCACCATGGTGTAACCAAGGGCTCGACCACGCGGCAGGATGGTCACCTTGTGCACCGGATCGTTGCCCGGCATCGCTGCTGCCACCAGGGCGTGTCCGCCCTCGTGATAGGCGGTCATCAGCTTTTCCTTCTCGCTCATCAGCCGAGTGCGCTTCTGGGGCCCGGCTATCACCCGGTCGATGGCCTCATCCACCGAGGCGTTGTCAATGATCGACTTATTCAACCGGGCGGTGAGCAGGGCTGCCTCGTTGAGCACATTGGCCAGGTCGGCGCCGCTGAAGCCCGGCGTACGACGAGCCACTGCCTTGAGGTCCACATCGGGCGCCATGGGCTTGCCCCGGGCATGCACTTTGAGGATCGCCTCCCGGCCAGTCAGGTCGGGTGCATCGACCTGGATCTGGCGGTCGAAGCGACCCGGACGCAGCAGCGCCGGGTCCAGGACGTCAGGTCGGTTCGTCGCCGCGATCAGGATCACCCCACCGTGGACGTCAAAGCCATCCATCTCAACCAGCAACTGGTTGAGGGTTTGCTCGCGCTCATCGTGGCCACCGCCCATTCCGGCGCCGCGATGCCGCCCGACCGCGTCGATCTCATCGATGAAGACGATCGCGGGGGCATTGCTCTTGGCCTGCTCGAACAGATCGCGGACCCGGGAGGCACCCACGCCGACGAACATCTCCACGAAGTCAGAACCGGAGATTGAGTAGAACGGAACCCCGGCCTCACCAGCAACTGCCCGGGCCAGCAGGGTCTTGCCGGTGCCCGGCTGGCCGTACAAGAGCACGCCCTTGGGAATCTTGGCACCGACCGCCTGGAATTTGGCTGGCTCCTGCAGGAACTCCTTGATCTCCTGGAGTTCCTCGATTGCCTCCTCACAACCAGCGACGTCAGCAAAGGTGGTCTGGGGCATGTCCTTGCTGATCAGCTTGGCCTTCGACTTGGCGAACTGCATCACCCGACCGCCGCCGCCCTGGACCTGGTTCATCAGGAACAGGAACAACAACACGATCAGCACAAAGGGCAACAACGTGGTCAGGATGGTGCCGAGCAGGCTGGGCTTTGGGTTCTTGACATTGAAGTTATCGATCTTGTCGGCGTCGACCTGCTTCTGAACTTCGTCGACCAATCCGACCTGCTGGCCCTCAACCCAGGTCGCCAGCACCTTTTTCCCGTCGCGCAGCTCAGCTCGCATCTGTTGGTCACCACCATCAATAAAGGTGATGTTCTTGACCTCACCCTTCTTGATGTAACCAATCATCGTGGAGGTCTTGACCTCCTGATAACCAGCATTTGGCACCAAGTACTGCAGGGCGATCAGCACGCCCACGACAGCCACGACGATCCACAGCCATGGACTCCGGAAAAATTTCTTCACCGCCCAATATTGGCAGGTTGGGCAAAGGTCCGCAGGAGATGCCCCCAGGTCGGACGCCCCTCAGGCGGAAAGCACGTAACTTGCGCCCAGCGACTCCTCCACTGCCCGGGCCCCGCGATGGATCAATTCCTGGGTGCGAGTGAAGTTGAGCATGCCCACCACACCACCCATTTTCACCCGGGTGATCCGATACTTCGGATCCAGCAGCGGGTACTCGGTCTGACCGGCCAGGGTGGCCGCCAGCGCTGCGACCAGGGCATCGACCGGGTTGCGCAGTTCCCGCTGTCTGGGCGCATGGGTGGCATCCAGAGTAAAGACATTGACCACCTCCCCATCCAGTCCGGGCATGTTGACCACACCGGAGAGTGGCAGGTTCTCGGCCAGGCCACCATCGACGTGCATCTCCTCCATGCCGGTCTCCCGATGAGGCAGCGGAACCGGTGGCAGCAGGGCGGGTGCGGCACAGGCTGCGGCGAGCACGCGTCGTACCTCTCCGGTGTCGTGGTGCACTGCCCTCCCGGTCTGCAGGTGGGTGGTGGCCACCCGCATTGGCACCTTCAGATCCTCAAGGCGGGTCGCGGGCAACCAATCGGTGATCACCTGGAGCAACCGGTCATTGCCGAACAGATAGGGACGACGCCTGGCCACGTTGGTGACCACTTCTCGCTTGGTGCCAAACATCGAGGTCACCGAAACCGAGCGCCACTTCTCGGCAAGCTCATCAAGGCGCTCCAGGGTGGGGTCAACGGCGAAGAAGGAGCCATTGAGCGACCCCACAGAAGTGGCCACGATCGCATCGGGGGCATGCCCAGCAGCCAACAGCGCCCGCATCATCCCCACCTGCACCGCGCCCTGGGCGCCGCCACCGGACAGCACCCAAACGGTCTTCTCCTGGAATGGTCCACCCATATCCGTCACCTCCCCAACAAGCGGTAAACGCCGTAATCCGGACAAGGGTGACGCCGGTCACACCTCCCGGCTAGACCACGCCGAGGCGGCAGTAGTTAACAGCGCGAGGCGGCAGTAGTTAACACAGACCCGTACGCCGAGGCGGCAGTAATTAACAGGCCGAGGCGGCAGTAATTAACACGCGATCTGACTCAACGTCGTACGCCGAGATGACAGTAGGACGCATCCGGAGCGGCGGGTTTGCGTCATTGGAATGGCGAATAGTCTCACGAAGGTCGTTCCTACGGATTGGATGACGTACCCCTGTTACGGCCTTGTGCCCTGCCCACCTCGCGCTGTTAATTACTGCCGCCTCGGCTTACCAGCCTGTGTTAACTACTGCCGCCTCGCGCTGTTAATTAGTGCCGCCTCGGCGTGTTAATTAGTGCCGCCTCGGTGGGGAGGGTCAGGAATAGACGCTGGGGGAAAGGGTGGCGATGTCACGCAGGTTGCGATAGCGCTCCTGGTAATCCAAGCCGTAACCAACCACGAACTCGTTGGGGATGTCCCAGCCGACGTACTTCACGTCGATGGTGGTGCGCAGCGCCTCGGGCTTGCGCAGCAGCGTGCAAATCTCCACCGATGCCGGGTTGCGGGAGGCCAGGTTGGAGGTGAGCCAGCGCAGGGTGAGTCCGGTGTCGATGATCTCGTCCACGATCAACACGTGGCGCCCGTTGATGTCGGTGTCCAGGTCCTTCAGGATCCGTACGACGCCAGAGGACTTGGTGCCAGACCCGTACGACGACACCGCCATCCAGTCCATCTCCACGTGACGACCCAGGGCCCGGGAGAGGTCGGCCATCACCATCAC
>CAZRKI010000001.1:0-63461 GCA_964600765.1 uncultured Marmoricola sp. | reverse complement strand
CCGCAGGACTCCCACCAGTAGGACATCCTTGCCGGCGTAATCAGCCTCAATCTGGGCTGCCAGTTCAGCGAGCTTTTCCTGGATCTGCTCCTCGGTGAAGAGGGTGTCGACAAGGTCACCGGCCACATCAGCAGAATCCATGCCCGCCACCTTACAAGTTGGGCCGGGAGAAGAAACCCAATACTCCCTGCTCCCTGCGTGCGGTCACGTGTCCGGGCAGGTCCACGCCGAGTTGACCGCGCCAGTCAGTGACCAGCCGATCCAGTTCATGCACATGGGTGGCAAACAACTCCGCGGGGATTGCCCCGGCCTCGATGGCAGCCAATCGCAGCACCCGGGACCGGATCGCTGGCGCCAGCTCAGCCAACCCGGCCACCGCAAGGCCAGCATCAGTCCTGACCTGCTCCAGGGCCAACTCAGCCCGCTCATCGAGGTAATCGGTATCCAGACGCAACTGATCCGCGGTGCGCGCAAGCGTGGCCGCCACCCCTGGCCCGAGTTCCTCCTCCAGCACCGGAAGCACTCGCTGGCGCACCCGGACCCGGGTGAACCCGGGGTCGAGGTTGTGCGGATCCGACCACCAACTGATCCCCTCCACTTCACAGAATGCCTCGGTCTCGGCACGGGTGAGGTCCAGAAACGGCCGCCGGAAGTGGTCGAACTGGCGCCGCATCCCGGCCAGCGACCGACTACCAGCCCCCCTCGTCAACCCCAAAAGCACCGTCTCTGCCTGGTCATCCAGGGTGTGACCGAGCAGGCAGACCGCTGCCCCGAAGTGCTCCACCATCTGGTTCAGTACGTCGTACCGCGCCTGCCGCGCTGCCGCTTCTGGCCCCAATCCGGGCGCATCCACCACCACCCGGGCGGCTGCGGTTTCCGCGACCCCGAGGTCACTCATCTGGGCGACCACCATTGCCGCGCGATCAGCCGAACCCTCCTGCAGTCCGTGGTCAACGGTCACCCCAACCACCCGCCAGGCAGCGGTGCGCGCCTCAAAGACAGTGGCCGCTACCAGGGCCAGGGAGTCCGCACCGCCCGAGCAGGCGACCAGGACGGTGGCACCAGCCGGCAGGTCGGCGAGCGCCCGGCGTACGACGAGGCGTGCGGCCGCGACGACGGGTGCAGGTCCCATCAGCCGTGGACGCGGGCTACCCACAGTTGTGGGTCAAGGATCTCGGCCTTGGAGGGCAGGTTCTCCGGGGTCTCCCAGACCGCGTTGAAGCCCTCCATCCCAACCTTGTCGATGGCGGCGCGCACAAAGACCGCCCCATCGCGGTACTGAGCCATCTTCTGATCAATTCCCAGCAGCCGGCGCAGCAGCTTGTCCAGGGTGCCCACCCCCTGCCGGCGCTGGGAGAAACGATTTCGGATGGCAGTCACCGACGGGATCACCTCCGGTCCGACACCATCCATCACCACGTCGGCATGGCCCTCGAGCAGACTCATCACCCCGGTGATCTGATCCACGATCTCGCGCTGTTCTGGCGAGGTCATCAAATCGATCAGGCTGCCGTCCGTGCGACCGGAGAGCAGATCCGCGACCTTCCTGCTCAACTCACCAAGCAGTTGGCCCGGGTCGCCCTTGATGCTGTCGGCCATCGCCTCCATCAGCCCGCGCAGGTGGTCTGCCATCCACGGCACTGCAGTGAACTGCACCCGGTGGGTCTCCTCATGCAAACAGACCCACAGCCTGAAGTCATGCGGGTCCACCCCCAACTGACGCTCGATCTGTACGACGTTGGGCGCGACCAGCAGCAACCGACCGTGCTCTCCGGGCGCCTGGTGGAAGGGGTCGAACTGGCCCAGGACCTTCGACCCGAGGAAGCCCAGCATCAGGCCGACCTCGGCACCGGTCACCTTCGCTCCCCAACCCAATCCGGTTGGGTTGGCGCGCTTGGCCAACAACCGATCAGCGATCGGGGTCAGGATCGTGGAGAACGCCTGGGCGTTGGCCTGCACCCAACTGACCCGATCGATCACCAGCACCGGCGCCGTACGCTCTGCTGCAACCAGGCCGGTGAACTCACGCACCAGCGGCGAGGACCGGACCGCTCCCTCCCGGAGCTCGGCAACTGCGGCCAGGGCTTCACCTCTGGACACTTCCGGACCATCGCCCACCAACCGGCCGCCCACCCGGACGGCCAGGTCCCAATCGATCATCGAGTGGGCTGGGGATTCTCCGGACTGACTCATGGATGTGACCCTACGCCGCAGCCGCAAGCGCCCAGGGCACCGGCAATCCGATCCAGTTGCTGTTGAGCCAACCCACCCTTCTCCGGGGCCACCCGATCAGCGACCATGACGAACACCAACTGGGTGCCATCTGCCGCTGCTGTCACACCCGCCAACCCGTGTACGCCGGTCAGGGTCCCGGTCTTGGCCCGTACCCGACCCAGGGCATCTGCAGGGCCAGTGGCAAAGCGCCACTTCAGGGAACCGGTGAAACCAGCCACCGGCACGCCGGTGATGGTCGCTCGCAGGGTGGGATGTTCGGCACTTGCGGCGACCCTGATGGTTTGGGCCAGCGACTCAGCGGTGAGCCGATTCTCCCGGGACAGTCCGCTGCCGTCGTAGGTGTTGTTGCCACCGATATTGACACCCAGGGAGCCCAGGGCCTGCTGCACCGCCTGGGCCCCGCCGGTGAAACTGGGGTCATTGGCTGCCTTGAGCCCGACCTGCCGGGACAGCACCTCAGCGGCCTGGTTGTCACTCATCGCCAGCATCTCCTCCACGATCTCAGCGACGGGAGCGCTGTCCACTCCAGCGATCTCCTGTGCGGCGGTCGTGGCCGGACCCTTGTGGATCGCCCCGTGAATGGGCACACCCGCCCGACCCAACTGGCGCCTGAAGACCTGACCAGCCTGGAGGGCTGGATCGGACGCGAATCGGAAACCAGACCTGGCCTGGTCGACCCAGAGTGATGAGATCGGCGAGACGACCGAGTCGGGAACATAGTTGGCCGGCCAGGCTGGGCTGATGGCTGGCCCGGTGAACAGACTTTCGTCCACGTGCAGGGTGTAGCCATTGGCCGGCACCTGGTTCTGGTCCTGGTCTTTGAGCACCTGTGCCACCTGGGCGGTCAACTCCGCCAGGGTGCCCCCGGCTGGATAGGCCTGCAGGTCCTTCTTTCTGGTGGAGGCCAGGTATGGGTCCCCACCACCCACCAGGGTCAGCGCACCGGTTGCGGCGTCGTACTTGACCGTGGTGCGGAACCTGGTCATTTCCCCAAGAGTGGAGAGGCTGGCAGTCGCAGTAGCCAACTTCAGCGTCGATGCGGGGGTGAACTCCCGGACGCCACGTTGAAACACAGTGGCACCATCACTGAGGTTCTGCACGAGTACGGCGATCCGCGGCCCCAGTACCCTGCGATCCAGTAGCGGTTGCACCGCCGAGGCAACCAGGGCCGGATCTGCTGCCCGGGGGGTGACTTCCCGGGCCAGTTGCACTGGAGCCGCGGCACTGGGCAGGCTCAGTCCTGCAGGCGGGGAAACGGTGGTTGGGTCGGCCTGGGCATCAGCGCCCACGAACCGGTCCATCAGGTCCAACTTCCAGGCAGCGAATGCACCCAGGAGCAGGCAGAGGACTAGTATTTCTACCAGCCAGTGGCGTTTGTCACGCATGCACTCTCCTGGACCGATGCGACTTGTGAGCAGTTGTGCGCGAGACTAACCCGGATACTTATGACTCTGCAGGTGGGGTTCCACCTGAATAGCAAGCAGTTCTTGAAAGGAATGGTCGTGGAATTCGACGTAGTGGTGGAGATCCCCAAGGGTGAGCGCAACAAGTACGAGGTTGACCACAAAACCGGGAAGATCCGTCTGGACCGGATGCTGTTCACCTCAACCGCCTACCCCGCCGACTACGGGTTCATCGACGACACCCTGGGGCTTGATGGTGATCCCCTCGACGCATTGGTCATCCTGCAGCAGCCCACCTTCCCCGGTTGCATCATCAAGTGCCGGGCCATCGGGATGTTCCGGATGACCGACGAGGCCGGCGGCGACGACAAGGTGTTGTGCGTCCCCTCCCATGACCCCCGGTTGGAGCACCTGCGCGATATCAAGCATGTCTCGGAGTTCGACCGCCTGGAGATCCAGCACTTCTTTGAGGTTTACAAGGACCTGGAGCCGGGCAAGTCCGTAGAGGGCGCCAACTGGGTGGGCCGCACCGAGGCAGAGGCTGAGATCAAGGCCAGCTTCAAGCGCTTTGAGGAGACCGAGCACTCCGAGGAGCACTGACCTCTAGGGGCGGGCGAAGTACGTCGGGGGGATCCAGTAGTCGATGCTGTCCACCCGTACTGGTTGTCCGGTCCGGGGGGCATGCAGGATCTGACCACCGCCCAGGTACAACGCCACGTGATGGATCCGACCGGGCGATGAGCCCCAGAAGACCAGGTCGCCAGGCTTGAGCGCAGCCCGGGAGATCGGGGTCGACGTCGAATACTGCGCCGCGGAGTAATGCGGCAGGGACTTGCCACCTGCGCGCCAGGCCATCATGGTCAGGCCAGAGCAGTCAAAGGCTGAGGGGCCAGCGGCTCCCCACCGGTAGGGCATCCCGAGCTTTGAACGCGCATAGGCGATCGCTGCACTGACCCCGGAGCCCGTGGGCGGCGGATCCGCAGAGATCTCTGGGGTGGACGCCGGGGAATCCGGTTCCGGGCTCGACTGTCCTGCGCTCGACGATTGTGGGGTCGACGACCCAGTGGAATGTTGCTCACGCGCCTGTTCAGCCGCGGCCGCCTGCGCTGCAGCCTGTTGCTCAAGCCCGTCCTGACGCTGCTTGGCAAGGCTAACCGAAATGTTCTGGGCCTGGGCCAGGTCCTCGGCCAGGGTTTGCTTCTGGCTGGTCAGGGCGGCGGCGTACGCCTGCGCCCGGTCTGCGGCTGCGGCGGCGACGGTGCGCGTCGTACTGGCCTGGCGCAGGAGCGCCTCCTGGTCTGCCTCAGCAGCTGCTGCCTTCCGCTTGGCCGCATCAGCGAGCTCCTGGGCAGCACGGAAGGCATCGAAGCGGACCTGCATCGAGTCATTTGCGGCGCGGGCCACACTGGCCTTCTGGACCACACCTTCTAGCCCACCCTTGCTCAACAGCACCGTTGCGGTGCTCAGATCGGCTCCTCGCTGGTAGCTGTCAGCCACCAGGATCGCAATCGCCGTACGCTGCTGGGCCACGTCCGCACGGGCCTGATCCAGTTCGACTGCAGCAACCCGCAATTCCTCCTGGGCCTGGCTCAGGCGCCACTTGGCGCCGTTGTACTCCTCTGCGGCCACCTCGGCCTCATGAGCCGCTCTGAGGACCTGAGCGTTCGCCTGCACCAACTCCTGCTGAATGTCAGCCAGCGACCGTTGCTTGGCCACCGTGGCGTCGTTGGCTGCAGCCACCTGGGCCCGGGTCGGGATCACCGGCGGGGTCTTGTCCGCCGCTGCGATGGAACCAGTGGAGATTGAAATTGCTGCCGCCAGGGACAACACCAGCCCAGTCCGTACTGGTCGCACGACCTTTTCCCTCCGCCGAAAACACGCAACGGGAGTTCACAGTAGGGCTCATTTGTCACATTGGAAACAGTTTTCACAAAAATTCTCAAAATTTATGGCGTGTCCTCTTGACAAACTACATCATTGTAATTTGTCGCCGCGTCTCGCCGAGGCGGCAGTAATTAACATGCCGAGGCGGCAGAAGTTCACGTCGGGAATCAGGAACCATGGTCAGAATCCACCTGATTCACACCATCCAACTGGCCCAATAGGCCACAAATCCGGACGCTTCCCAGCGAACGTGGGACTAGCCCAAACCTGACTACTTCGTTATTTAGTGCCGCCTCGGCATGTTAATTACTGCCGCCTCGGCATGTTAATTACTGCCGCCTCGGCGGGTTAATTACTGCCGCCTCGGCACTAGGTTCGGGAGTGGGTTCGGGAGTGGGCTCGGGCGGGAGCGGGTTCTCCACCGGGACGCTGCTGGTGGTAGTGGTCGGGTGTGAATGCCGCAGGCGCCGATCGAACTTCTGGCCAGTGGCAATGGCACCGAGGTACCAGGCCAGCACTGCGATGAAGATCCCGGCCAGGTCATCGGCGATGTAGTGCCAACCGAAGTACGTCGTGGACAGCACCGTAACTGCCATATAAACCCACAGCACGACCTTCATCCAGCGATGCTGAAGGGTGTACTGCCCAACCAGCGCCATCAGCAGGGTGACCCCCACGTGTAGTGAGGCAAACCCAGCCACGGAGTTCACCCCATCGGCAAAGGGATCATGCAGGATGTTCTGCCGGCCGTAGTAGAGAGAGTCCTGGAGGGCAGAGACCCCAGTGTCAGCCAAGCCCTGATAGAACCACGGATAGGCGAAGTTCGGCCCCAGGGTGGGGATCATGTAATAGCTCGCCGTGCCCAGCGTCCACACGATGCACTGGGAAGTCACGAACCAGTAGCCAAAGCTGACATTTCGCGACCAGACCAGCCACACCGTCACCGAGATCGGCACCATTGGCAGGAAGATCAGGTAGATGTAGGAGAGCAGGTGCGCAGTCACGCCGGTACCAAGCAGATTGTGCAGCAGCACTGCTGGATCATGGCCGAACATCAACCATTCATCCATTCGGTGCAGCATCCGGTCGCCCTTGGCGGTAATTCCACCAGTACGCACGAAGGGCAGGAAGCTCTTCAGGTTCCGATAGCTGACGTAGGTGACGTAGAAGGACACCAGTCCCACGACCACCAGGGTGATCCGTTCCCTGGTCCAGTGTTCCTTCAGCAGCTTGCTGGCTTCCTCCCTGAACCTGCTGACCCGAAAGCGGCTGCGCCACAGCGTCCGGGGTACCACATCAGCGATGAAGGCGCCGATCAACAGCATCGGCAACCGCACCCAGGCAGGGCCCAGGAATCCCTCAGGATCACGAAGCGGATAGCCCAAAGCCAGGGAGGTGGCGATGGCCAACACACCCATCATCAGAGCCGTGGCCACCATGACCGCATATGCACGACGCTTCACAAGAGGCGATTTTAGGGGGCAGACCCCAGATCCTCGCATTTGATCGGTGCCATCTTCGTCTCATCCAGGCTCAACCGCACTCGGCCACCGATCTGGAGCTGGGTTCCAACCGCGGCAACTGCAGGTACGACGCCCGCTCCCGGAATCGCCACCAGCAAGCGGACCACATCCGGCGTGGCCGCCACGGATTCGACCACTCCGACCACCGTGCCCGCAGGATCCACGGTCAGCGCAGAACGTCGGATCGCCAATAGATGGCCCGGGTGTCGCACCCCCACTGCAGCCATCTGCCCCTGGTCCAGAACAGCTGCATATCCCAGAAACCTGGCCGCCCAGGCATCCGGTGGTTTCCCCCAAACCTGAGCCAGGGTGCCCTGGCTGATGATCCGACCAGATCTCATCACCGCCATGTGGTCGGCAACTGCGAATGCCTCCTCCTGGTCGTGGGTCACCAGCATCGCGCTGGTGTCGGAGGCGGTCAGGATGTGGCGCAGGTCCACGGCCAGCCGTTCGCGCAGTTCCCGGTCCAGGGCGCTGAGTGGTTCATCGAGCAGCACCATCCGTGGATGCGCCGCCAGCGCCCTGGCCAGGGCTACGCGCTGTTGTTCCCCACCACTGAGGGTCCCCGGACGTCTCTCCTCATAGCCAACCAGGTCGACCAGCTCCAACAACTCCGCCACCCGGGCAGCGATCCTGGACCTATTCCAGTGTCGCAACCGCAATGGATAGGCGATATTGCCGGCCACATCAAAGTGGGCAAACAACTGACCGTCCTGAAAGAGCATCGAGAACCCCCGCTTGTGGGCGGGCACCCTGGCCAGATCGACATCGTCATAACTGATTGATCCCGAAGCAATCGGTTCCAGCCCGGCAATCGCCCGCAGCAGCGAGGACTTCCCGCAGCCAGAAGGCCCGAGTACGGCGAGCACCTCACCCGGCGCCACCCCCAGGCTGACGTGGTCCACTGCCAGCAGATCGCCAAAGCGAACCGATACCTCCCTCAGCACCAGGCCAGACATCACCACACCCCTACCGATCGCACCCGAAGGCGCTGGACCAGGAAAATGACCCCGACCGTGGCCACGGCCAGGAGGACTGCTGCAGCCTGGGCAATACCGAAGTTCTCCGGTTCCCGCCGTCCCAGGAGTTGGTAGATAACCACTGGCAGGGTGGGGGCATCCTGCCGGGCCAGGAAACTGGTCGCCCCGAACTCACCCAGCGAAACCGCAAACGCAAAGCCAAAGGCAGCCACGAGTGGGCGCCATACCTTTGGCAGATCGACACTGAGCAGTACCCGGGATGGGCTCGCCCCCAACACCATCGCCGCCTGCCGCTGTCGGTCATCGATGGCCGCCAGTGCTGGCGCCACGGAGCGCACCACCAGGGGCAGGGCCACCATCGCCTGCGCGATCGGCACCAGCAACGGGGAGGAACCAAGGGACAACGGCGGCCCATAGACAGTGATCAGGAAGCCGAAGCCCACGGTCACCGCCGATACCCCCAGGGGAAGCATGAACACCGCGTCGAACCCAGCGGCCAACCTCTGGCCAAGTTGGGTATGGCGTTTCCGGGTGACCAGCACCGCCACGATCAGCCCGAGCAACAGCGCTGCTGAACTGGCCAGGGCCGCGACGAGAAGCGAATTGACCAGAGCCTGAAATGGAGTAACCGAAAGGACTGAGCCAAGCCCATGCCCAGCCAGGCCTCGATAGTTGGCCCACGTCCAGGCGCCGTCAAGTCGCAACGAGGTGAACACCAGGGAGCCCAGGGGCAGCATCAGGAAGACCAGCACCCCAACGGTCCACACCAGCAACGGGGCATCGCCCCAACCCGCTCGCTGCTGCACGGGGACGCTATCCCGCGTGGCCGCGTCACGTCGTACGACGTGGGTCAGCGCCAGCAGCGCCAGGAGAAAGACCAACTGCAGGATCGAGAGTGCTGCCGCACCACTGAGATCCAGTTGGGTCGTGGTGAGCAGGTAGATCTCCGTCTCCAGGTTGGCATAGCGCAGGCCCCCCAACACCAGTACGACGCCAAATGCGGTCGCGCAGAACAAGAACACCACCCCGATCGCACTGGCGATCCCCGGAGCCAGAGCAGGCAGGGTGATGGTGAAGAAGATCCGGGTCGGACTCGCTCCAAGAGTCGCTGCGGCCTGCCCACGTCGATGGTCCAGACCGGCCCAGAAGGTGCCAACCGTGCGCACCACCACACTGACATTGAAGAAGGCCATGGCCGCCACGATCGCCACCGCGCTGCCATCCAGACCGAGCCAACCAAGTGGCCCACCCTCCATCAATAGCCTCCTGAAAGCGATCCCAACCACGATGGTGGGCATCACGAATGGGACCAGGACGAGAGCCTGCAACAGACCCTGGCCGGGGAGTCGCAGTCGGTACAGCACATAGGCAACCGGCAACCCGAGCAGCACTGCGACCGAGGTCGCAGCGGTCGCGGACCAAAGAGTGAACCAGATGACGCGGCGTACCCGGGCACCGGCGAAGCCGGCCAGGAATTCTCCCGGCGCAAAGCTCCCCTGTGGCCACAACCCGCGGTGCCACATGCCGAACACTGGATAGACGAAGAAGACCACCAGCAGGGTCAGCGGCACCGCAGCCCAGGCCACGGTGGCCATTCTTCGCAGCAGCATCGTCAGGAACTATCTGGTGATGATCTCGCGCCAGATGCTCAGCCGATCATTGGTCTGTCCCAGCTCAGCCCGGCTCAGCACATAGGGATCCGGCGCCACCGGAGCCCATTTGGCCCACTCGGTGGGCAAAGGCACCGATGAGTCGATCGGGTAGACGTACATCTGGGTGGGCAATTGCTCCTGGAAGCTCCTACCCAGCATGAACTGAATGAACTCCCGCACCTGCACGTTTTTCTCGGTCCCCTGGAGAATTCCGGCGTACTCGACATCGCGATAGCAGGTGTCCAGCAGCGCCTTGGTGGTCGGCTCGGCGCCACCTTCAGGAACCGTGAAGGGGGGCGAGGATGAGTACGACACCACGATCGGCCGTTTGCCTCCCTGACCTCCAGCAGTGAAGTCGGTTTCATAGGCCTCGGTCCAACCGGAGACGACCTTGGCACCATTACGGATCAGGTCCGCCCAATAGTCCTGCCATCCGTCCGGTCGGTCAGCGATGGTGGCCAGCAGGAATGCCTGGCCGGGGGCCGAGGTATCGGCTCCGGGCACCACCAGCAGATCCCGATAACGGGCTTTGACCAGATCATCAAGACCAGTGGGTTCCGGGATGCCATTCTTGCTGAACCAGGTCCGGTCGATGTTGAGGCAAACATCTGAGTAGTCGATGGGGGCCGCTTGGTCGGTGCGGATGGCCCGGGCCACGTCGTACGCCGAGGAGGGCACCTCCACATCCGCTTCCTGCAGCAATCCGTTGTCCAGTGCCCGGACCAGGAGCGGGTTGTTCAACCCGAAAACGCCATCGGCGAGCGGGGCCGACTTGGTGAGGATCAGCTTGTTGGTCATCTCCCCGGAATCACCGAGCTTCAAGATTTGCACCCGGATCCCGGTCTGCCTGGTGAAGGCATCCAGCACCTTCTGGTCCATCGTCCAGGAGTCGTGGGTGGCGATGGTGATGGATTCAGATCCGGTGGTTGGTTCCGAGGTTTCACCACAACCGGTGAGGGTGATCAGGATCAGGGCGATGAGGGCTGCCGCCATCCGGCGGCGGGTGTTGCTGGCTTTCACGAGGGAGCTCCTTCGACTTCCTTCGCTGGCATGACCCAGTGCAGGTTCTAGGGTCTGCGTCAGCACGCACTCTCAGTGTCACCGGGACCTGGATCCCCTCAACACTCCCCTGTCGGACGCTCCTAGCCTAGCGGCTCCAAAAGTACTGCCGGCGGCACCATCACTCGCAACTGTGGGCAGGAGTTGGAGGAAACCGAGACGACCAACATTTCCCCGACCGATTCGGTCCAGGATTCACGCACCACCACGCCCTGATGAACCTGGCCATTGACCTCAACCAGGACGCTCTCGCCAATTCGGGAAAGGGTCTGCATCTCCATCGCCTCCATCATTTGCGGTCTATGTGTATGACGACGAAGCGGCTCGGAACGCTATGCGATATGTCCTATTTATCCGTCGGGTGGCTCGACTGGTATAGCCGGGTTTGTCCGTCCTGCTGCAGGCTGATCCGTCCCTGCAGGGCCAGCAGATCAAGGTGCGCCAGGGTCTCGAAGGCAGCCATCACCTGGTCAAAGGGGCCAAGTTCATCGCGGGTGCGATCCCGCTTGGTCCAGGGGATCAGGGCAGCCACCTCCCACGCCGTACTGGCGCCCTGATCAACCGCTTCTAGGCATTGCTGCAGTCGGTGCTCATGGTGGGCCAGGAGTTCGTCTACCCGAGCATGGGAGGAATCGGCGACCGGTCCGTGGGCTGGCAGCAGTTTCAGATCGGGTAGCGCCCGCACCTTGGCCAGCGATTCCAGGAAATCCCTCAGGGGCTGTTCCACCCAGGCGGGCTCAAAGCCAATCGAGGGCGTGATCGTGGGCAGGACATGGTCTCCTGCGAAGAGGAGGTTGGCCTCCTGGTCGGCAAAAACGTAGTGCCCCTGGGTATGGCCCGGGGTGGAGACCGCAAGCACCTGACGGCTTCCGAAGTCAATGCTGAAGTCCTGATCCAACCAGGTGGTTGGATAGCCATAGTCGTCCATGCTCGGTCGGACCTGTCCGTGGAACATCGCCCGCCAGGCTTCGGCCACCTCCACCGCTCCAGCCCGTACCAACCGGTCAATATTGGGGTCCTCGGCCAGTTCATCTGAATGCATGATGTCCAGGGAGGCCTTCTCACCAATGCCCAGGCTCACCTCCGCTCCGGTCTCCTGACCCACGACGTAGGCCTGGGTGTAGTGGTCGCGGTGGACGTGGGTGACCAGGAACCGGGTGATGTCGCGGGAAGTGTATCCGAGTTTGCGCAGGCCACTGACAAATAGCTCCTGGGCCTGCGGGATCGCCCAGCCACCATCGATCAGCACCAGACCCTGATCGGTTTCGGTGATGTAGACATTCACCGCGCGCAGGGCATCCATCGGTAGCGGCAACGGCATCCGATGCACCCCGGACCCAACCTCATAGACACCGGGTTCAGTCCAGTCGCCGGTACCAGCCCGGTCCTGCCCGCCAGGGCTCTCCTCGGATGCGTTATTCATTGCACTAGTCAACCATCGCTACCCCGCCGAGGCGGCACTAATTAACGCGTTCCAGTGGTGGCGGGGGCATGAGTACTCGGGTTTTGCGTCCTGAAGCGTGTTAATTACTGCCGCCTCGACGGAGTTCAGGGGAGACCAGACCTCGGCCAGTAATCATGGGCAGATCCTTGGCATAGACGAGCCCGGGTTCGGCGTCGATCACCGCTGGGATGGAGTTGATCAACCGCTGGGCGGTGACGATCATGCCGGAGATGTTGTGATCACCGTGCTCTCCATGATGAGTGAACTCCACGGTCATCATCGGCTCACCCTCGATCTCGATCCGATAGCAACCATCGCCCGAGTTCGGCACCGGCCAGTCGAGGTGCTCATCAACCGCCGTGCGCGTCACATGCTCAAGTACGACGCGTGGTCGCCCACCCACCTTGCCGATCACCCGGAACAACACCGCGCCCATCGTGCCCTCGGCGATGTCCACGCTGAGTGTGGAGATGTCCTTGCCAGCCGGGCGGCGTTCGACATACTCCTCCAGCTCCGGATCCAGTACGACGTCCAACCCGGCGGCCAACTGCCGCACCACCGGTCCCCACGCACTGGAGAGAATTCCGGGCTGCCACATCAACACCTCGGCATCCAGTGGTTTCCCGAAGCCAAACAGGTCCTGCATCACCACTGGCTGCACGTAGGTGGCGTAGTCGGCTATCTCGGAGACCTTGAGCAGGTCGATCCGCTGGGAGAGTGAGGTCATCGCCAGTGGCAGGACGTCGTTGGCGAAGCCGGGGTCGATGCCGTTGACGAACAAACTGGCACCGGTGGTGGCTCCGGCCTGGTTGATCTGCTCGATCAGGTTGTCCAGCCCCAGACCCTCTGGGAAGCACAACAACACCGGTCCACTGGAGACCACATTGATCCCGCGCTGCACCATCTCGGTCAGGTCGGCAATTGATTCAAAGAGCCGGTCATCGGTCATCGCAGTGTGCACGATCGCGTCTGGTTGCAGTGCCCAGATCGCTTCCTTGTCATTGGTTGCCGGCACGCCGAGGTCGCGCCCGAGATTGGCCAACTGCCCGGCGTCCTGTCCGGCCTTCTCCGGGTTGGACACCCAGACCCCGACCAGCTCCAGCAACGGGTGGGCATCCACCCCAGCGATCGCATGACGACCAACCGTTCCGGTCGCCCACACCACAACACGTAACTTGTCCATCATCACTCCACATCCGGAATTGGCATTGCATAGTTCGGCACCTGTAGCCCGCCGTCGATCTCCAGCACCTTGCCGGTGATGAACTGTCCCGCTGGACTGGCCAGATAGACCACAGCGGCGGCGATGTCCTCAGCCATGCCAATCGTCCGCAGTGGGGTCTGCTCAGTCATCTGGGCCATCAGGGATTCATCTGAGGCGACGATCTCCAGGGCACTGGTCATGATCGACCCACAGGCAATCGCATTGACCCTGATGCCCGGGTTGAGGTCCTCGGCGGCCAGCCTGGTGTAGTGCGCCAGCGCGGCCTTGGCGGTCCCGTAGGCAAGATAACCCCGGGCTGCGCTCCGCCCCATCACCGAGGAAATGTTGATCACCGCCGCATCGTCCGCAGCAGCCAGGTGCGGGACGGCGGCCCGGGTGAGGGCATGTGCCGTACTCACGTTGAAGTGGAAGGCACCTTCCATCTCCTTGGCGCTGGTCCCGGTGAAGGAGTTCGGCATGGCGCCACCAACGTTGTTGACCACTATGTTGAGCCTGCCGAAGTGAGCCACTGCCTCATCGGCCAGCCCGGCTGCTTGATCCAGGTCATTCACATCCGCAGGTACGACGTGCACCCGGCGGCCAAGTGCGCGGATCCGTTCGGCTACCTCATCCAACTGGGCACTGGTTCGCGCTGAGATGAGTACGTCCGCTCCCGCTTCGGCCAGCCCGATCGCACTGGCTGCGCCAATGCCGCGTCCGGCTCCCGTCACAATGGCAACCTGGTCGGTCACCCTGAATCGGTCCAGAATCATGCAGGAAATGTAACCCAGGTCACCTCAGTGCCCCAGGTCGGTCACTGCGGTAACGAGTCCGTGATCTATCACCACGCCGTGATCTCCCCTGACCACGAACCCACCACTGGTGGTTCCCTCCAGATGCAGCGGTTCACCGACCCGAGCGGGATGGGTGAACCTGCCCTCGATTCGTCGAACCAGATAGGGGGAAAGCCCCAGTTGCAGGAGCATCGCCACGAAGGCTCGGGCCATGATCACCAGTCCGGGTTGCACCGGTCGCGCTTGGGCACTGGCCGAATCGCCATTCAGGGGAACCTTGCGATAGAGCACGCTCTCGGACTCGGGTAGCTGGACTGAGTACTCCGGCTGGAACTGCTCCCTGATTGGTGGAGGAGGAGGCGGGCCACCGAATCCACCCCGGTCAGGTAGATAGATCACGTAGCAGACCACAAAGCACTCGCAGGTCACCTCCACCTCAAGCAGTGCTGCCCTGCCGGTGTCCCACAATCTCGAAACCCGGGCCGCCATCTCCAGCCAGCCGGTTTCAGGGAGCGGACGCAACAGTTCCAGACTTACTCCCGCAAGCATCGTTTTGGTGTTGTCTGCCTCCGCCAGCTCTGAGACATTGCGTAGTGCCCAACCAGCCAGGCTCAAGGCATATGACGGACAGGTCGGCTGGCCACCCTCAAACAGGACGTCGAATCCAGAAGCCAGGTCACCGGCGATCATCAGGGCGTAGTAGGTCATCTCCGACTCCGACAACTCCACCCGATGCTGTCCGAGATCGGCTCCAACCAGATCCGGTAGGGAACGCACAACCAAATCATATTCAGAACTGGGCATTTCCGGCGAGTTCCATAAAACTCTGCCTACGATGTACCAGTGACTCCGCCTGAGGATGAACCCATCTGGCTCGATGAAGAGGAGCGTCAGGCCTGGGCTGCGCTGGTTGGGATGTTGATGAGGTTGCCGCAGGCATTGGGCAAACAACTGCGCCGGGACGCCAATATCTCCCACTTCGAGTTCAGCGTGCTCACGGTCCTTTCCAACAGCCCTGACCAGACCATGACCATGAGCAAACTCGCTGGCACCGTGGACGGGTCCCTGTCCAGGTTATCCCAGGTGGTGACCCGGATGGAGAAGAAGGAGTGGGTGGCCCGGGTCCCTGATGCACAGGACCGGCGTACGACGTGGGTGCAGCTCCGCCCCAGGGGCCGGGAACTGGTGGATTGTCTGGCTCCAGCACATGTGGCAGTCGTCCGTCAGTTGGTGATCGATCCACTTACCCGGGCGCAGTTGCGCCAACTGACCCAGATCGGAAACCGGATCATGCAGGCCGCCGATCCCGAATTCCAGTTGCCCGGATACGACTAGGAGCAGAACGTGCCCTCCTCAAGCACCGAAATTGCGGCCCAGGACCAACTCTGGCTGCACATGGACCGGCCCAACAACCTGATGATCGTCAGGGCCCTGATGTGGTTGGATCACGAACCTGACTGGGATCTGGTCCACGAGTTACTGCAGGAACGGTTGATCGATCGCTACCCGGTCTTCTCCCAGATCCCGGTGGAGAGGAATGGTCGCTGGCACTGGGTGCCGGATCCGGAATTCGCACTGGATCGGCACCTGACCCACCGGCAGCTTGACGGGGCCGATCAACCCCAGCTGCGGTATCTGATCAGTTCAGAGTTTTCCGAGCCGCTGCCCAGGGATCAGCCACTGTGGAGCATCCAGGTGATCCACGGGGTCAGGGACGAGGACGGCGTGGCCCGACCAGTCCTGTTCAGCAGTTTTCACCATTCCCTTGCCGACGGGATTCGGCTGGTACAGGTAACCCTCGGTCTGTGCGATTCAGTAGCTGGGGCCACGCCTACTCTCGTGGGGCGCGGCCAGGACTCCCAAGGGGGCGGACTGGCCGGCACCGCTATCGCTGCCCTTCGCCGGGGTTTCAGTGATGGCGTGGACTTCGGGCTTGGCCTGGCCCGCGCCGGGATCTCCTTCCCAATCCAGGTGTTTGCAAATGCGCTTTCACCAAGGTCACTGATCGACCTGGTGGAGAGTGTGGCCAGCCAGGAGAACACCCTGGTCAACACCGGCTCCGAACTGGTTCGGTTGCTGACTGCCACCCAGGCCACCACGACGAGTTGGTCAGGAAAGCCCGGGCCTGCCAAACGGGTTGCCTGGGCCAGCGATCTCCCACTTGAGCCACTGAAGGCAGCGGCCATCAGGCACAACGGCACGGTCAATGATGCGATGTTGGCCATCGTCTCCAGGGCTCTCAGTGCCTACCTGGCAGAACATCAGGCGCTGGTCCCGGGGATTCAGTGGCTGGTACCGGTTTCGATTCAGCCGCTGGACGCAGACCTACCCAAGGATCTTGGCAACCACTTTGCACTTGTCTTCCTGGAGATGCCCTTGGGCATCGAGGACCCCGATGAGTTGTTTGCGGCCCTGCAGGAACGGATGCTGAGGATCAAACACTCCGCAGTACCAGTGCTGACCACCGGATTGCAGTGGATGGTCGCTGAATCCCCAAAGCAGATCGCAGTTGCCCTCACCAATTTCTTTGCCAACAAGGGAGCTGGCGTACTCACCAATGTGCCCGGGCCCAGGGCAGAGATCTCATTCGCAGGGGTCACGGTGACCAGGATGCTGGGTTGGGCTCCTGCCTCTGGCGACCAACCGTTGTGCCTTTGCATCTACAGCTATAACGACTCGATCTGCATTGGCATCTCAGCTGATGCTGAGTTGGTTCCTGATCCAGAACGGATCGCTGAGTTGGTCCAGGCAGCCCATGACGAACTCACCGCAGCCCCATGCTGACCCGGCGCGGGTTGGTGCTGGGCGGTGGTGGGATCACCGGGATCGCCTGGGAACTCGGCTTCCTGTTGTCCTTGCTTGAAGCTGGCCTGCCGCTGCAGGAGGACGCCGCAGTCCTGGGCACCTCCGCGGGGTCAGTTACCGGCACCTTGTTGACCACCAGGTCAGTATCCGAGCTCCACCATCGCCTGGAGCACCTTGTTGATTTCGAGGTCACCAGCAGGTTGGCCAGGGGCGCGTTGTTGGGTGCGCTGCCCAACCTGCTCCTACCCGGGCGGGCTGCCGCCAAGCGGGTCGCCCTCGCCGCTCAGGCGGCGCGCGCCCATCCCGACACCGGTCGCAAACGGCATCAGGCGATCCGCCGCAGATTGGACGTGACTGCCTGGCCCGAAGCTGACCTGAGGATCACCGCAGTCAATGGCGCCACCGGCAAACTGACTGTGTTCACCAGGGATTCGGGGGTGGACATCAATGACGCGGTGGCCGCTTCCTGCGCTGTTCCCTTTGTCTGGCCGCCAGTCCGGATCCAGGGAACGCCGTATATTGACGGCGGCGTCCGCACCCCAACAAATGTGGATCAGATGACCGGCTTTGCCACTCTGCTGGTGCTGGCTCCCATTGAGCTGCCTTTTCCACCACGCCGTAGCGCACGTCGCCAGGTCATCCGCAGTGGAGCGCTGCGCAGCCTGGTGGTCGCCCCGGATCGGGATTCCCGCCGGGCAATCGGACGCAAAGTGCTCGACCCGACCCGCGCCTCAGCAGCAGGTCAGGCCGGCCTCTCCCAGGGGCGGCGCTGGATCAATTCAGTCACCAACCTCTGGGAGGCCTGAGCCGGATCAGGCTCCAGCGTGCGGCAGTCTCTTGACCTGCTTGTGCTTCTTCACCTGCGGAGCCGGTGCAACTGGTCCGGCAACGCTCTCACTTGGCAGCGGCGGAGCCACAGTGCTGGTCGGAGTCGGCGTGGGTGTCAGAGTCGGCGTCGGTGTCAGAGTTGGCGTGGGCGTTGGCGTGGGCGTCGGCGTGGGCGTCGGCGTCGGCGTCGGCGTGGGCGTGGGCGTCGGCGTCGGCGTCGGCGTCGGACCAGGCATCGGACCACACGGGCCCAGCGATGCAGTCAGTCCGCCCAGGATTGGGAAGGCGTCAAAGTTAACGCCGGTGCCGTTGGTCAGATAGTGGTTGACGAAGTGCTCCTGGAATGGGTAGCCACCCATCTGCTGGATCGCACCCACGTTGGGCCCGCCGCCCCAGTAGGCGTCGTTCTGGCAGGCTGCTGGGACGCTGGCCGTCACCGGTTCCGTGGCATTGCGGCCCAGGGTGACCGTGTCCACATGAGTGTTCTTCTGAGGCCACTGGTTGGGGTAGTTGATGAACTGCCAGGCAGCTGCAGAAACGGTCACATCATCGCAGCGTGGACCCTTCAATGGAGTCAGGGTGATGCTGGCGGTGCTGGAGTTGTGAACATAGGCGAAGGAGACGTTGTCCTTGACCGGGAAACAGGGAGTGGGCTCATCGGCCTGTGCGGTCGGTGTGGCCAGGGCTGCGAAGCCAACGACTGCAGCAACGGCAATCCCGAACAAACGGGGCTTTGAAATGTTCACGAGTTTCATCTTCCTCTCCGGCTCGATTTGGGGAAGGAGCCACCCCTAATCATTGCCCCAGGAGCCACCTGAAAACCAATTCGACTCTCTGAGTCTCGTAATTGGTTCTAGACCGTGCAGTTAATGCAGTAATGTATGACGCACTAACTGCATGATCAAGGCAGGTTTGTAATGGCCACCACCCAACGCCTCCTGAGCGCGGATGAACAGATCCGAGCGAGTGTTGCTGCGCTCGGTGCGGCCATTTCGGCTGTTCCCGAATACACGCCACCAGCCCTGGCCCGCGCGGTGGCGGTGGAACAGAACCTCTATCGACAGATCGACGCCGAGTTCTCCCTGCTCACCTCCACCCAGGCCGGAAGCCGGATGGGTTCCAGGTCGAGAACACCCCGAAACCTGGCCTCCAGCGCCCGCAACTCAGGTCGGGTGATTGGGATCCAGCGTGGCCAGGCAACCTATTTCCCCGGCTTCCAATTCGATGCCCAGGGTCAACCCCTCCTGGTGATTTCCCAACTGAGGCGGTTGGGGATTGAAAGCGGCTGGAGCGAGACCAGCATTGTGCACTGGCTGATGAGTCCAACGACCCAACTGGACGGGCAACGACCAGTTGACTTGCTGGCCAGTGCCCCCGAGGAAGTTCTGGTGGCCGCCAGGGCCACCTGGCAGGTCCAGTGGTAACACCTGCACCACCCCAGCCCTTCCGCCCAGGGGAGGAGACTCTCAACTTCGGCAGTGTGCTCTTCCGGGTGCATCACAATTCCTTTCGGGGCAGCGAGTTCAACCCCGGTCTGGGCAGTCACACCAGGTTCGCCTTTGTCACAGATCCGACCGGCCGGCTGGTCCCCTCGCTGTACGCCGCCAGCGCCCAGGATGCTGCGGTCGCCGAAACCCTGCTGCATGACCTCCCACTCTCAGGCGGGTTACTCCCCTACGCCAAGTACGCACCCACGGTGATGAGTCGACTAACCGTGACCAAACAGATCCGGTTGGCAGCCTTCCACGGTTTGGGGCTACGCCAACTCCGGGTCACCGCCGAACAACTGACCAGTAGCCCCGCCAGCTCTTACCCAGAAACGCTCCGGTGGGCCCAGGCGGCCTACGACGCTGGTTACGACGGGTGTGTCTGGATGTCCAGAATGTGCAACAACGCGAGGGCCTATGTCTTCTTCGGTGATCGAACTGCTGCCTCGATCAGGGTCGACCCCGGCTTCGGTCGCTTGTTTGCAACCGGCACTGACCTGGCCTGGTTGATCGACCTTTGCGCTCCGCTCGGCGTTGACGTGTTGCCACCGCCGGCCAGTTGATTGCCTCCGACATCTGGTGGCAACTGGTGGAGCCGCCTGTCGGAATCGAACCGACGACCTAATCATTACGAGTGATTCGCTCTACCGACTGAGCTAAGGCGGCGTACGCATCCGGGTCCCCGGGCACGCCGGATGAGTATAAAGGGCTGTGGGGCCTGCTCAGCAACTCAGGCCATCGGGCGGCACCACGCCCCTGACCAGGAATTTGTTGACGGCATCATCCACGCATTGATTCCCAGCATTGAAGCCCGTGTGACCATCCCCATCACGCTTGATCAGCACACCGGACTCAAGTTGCTCGGCCAGGCTCGCTGCCCATTTGTACGGCGTGGCCGGGTCGCGCGTCGTACCGATCACCACGATTGGTGGCGCCCCCACGGCGCGCAGGGCATGAGTGCGATTCCCTGACTTGATCGGCCAATCAGCGCAATTTGAAAGTGAGTAGGCGAAAGACCGACCAAATACTGGCGCCACCTCTTCAAAGGCTGGGATTCGGGAAGGCACTTGATCAGCGGTTAGGTAGTCGTTGTGGTCCAGGCAGTTGACTGCATAAAGGGCGTTCATGGAGTTGTCCTTGTAGGAGTTCTTGCCACGACCGGTGTAGTAGTCGGACAACTCCAGCAACTGGGCACCATCACCGTCCTCGATGGCTGCAGCCAGCGCTGGGGTCAACAGGTCCCACAGACTCCGCGCATAGAGCGGCAACCAGATCCCCATCGAGGCCAGCCCCTCGGTCAGTTCCCGATCCGTGCCCGTTGGGAGTGGCTTGGCATCAAGAGAGTCCAGAAATTTGCGCAAATTGGCTGAGGCCTCCGCCAAGGAATTCCCCAACGGGCAATCCCCTTCGGAGACGCAATATTCCAGATAGGCATCCAGGGCGGTCTGGAAACCGCGGGCCTGGTCCAGTGACAGTTGCTCATTGGACAGGGATGGGTCAAGGGCACCGTCCAGGACCATCCGGCCCACGAACTCCGGGAACAGATCCGCATAGGTGGCACCCAGGAAGGTGCCGTACGAGGCGCCGAAGAAGTCGAGTTTCACGCGCCCCAGAGCAGCCCGCAGGATGTCCATGTCCCGGGCCACCTCGACTGTGGACATGTGCTCGGCCAGCCCATTGCCGTGCTTCACACAGGCATCTCCGAACCCCTTGGTCAACTCGCCATAGCGCTGTACCTCATCTGGGGTATCCGGATCTGGATCTGCAGCCAGCACTTCGTCCAGGCCTTTTGTGTCCAGGCATTTCAGTGGCGCAGAGGCACCAACCCCACGCGGGTCCATTCCGATGATGTTGTAGTGCTCAGTGATCTGGCTGCCGAACTGCGATGCGCCAGCGGAGGCAAATTCAAGGGATGACCCGCCCGGTCCACCCGGATTGACCAGAAGGTCGCCAATCGCCTTACCACTCGCTGGGTTGCGCAGGATCGCCAACTTGATCGTGCGTTCCTCAGGGTGCTCATAATCCAGTGGCACGGTGATGCTGCCGCAATCCATCCCGCCACAGTTACGCCAGGTGATCTTCTGCTCATAGAACCGGAGCAGGCCTTCAGCACCCACCGGCATCGGGCCACTGGAGGTGCTGGCCTGGTTGTTCAGGACCGACCCCTTGCGATCCGAGACGACCACCAGCAGAAAGGTCCCCAACATGCCCACGACCAGTAGCAGCACCACCACGCCAATGGTGATTGCCTTCCAGGGACTGGTACCGGCTCTTGGGGCGGTCGGGGTTGACATGCCCTAAATCGTAGGGGGAGACACCTGAAAGTTTCTCAACGCAGGGCGGACATCATCGCTTCCAGTGCCAGCAGCGGGGGCACATTGAACTCCATCACCTGTTGTCGGGCCCGCAGGATGGCATCGATCCGGCGCAGGCTCAATTCCGGTTCGCCGCGCCTTGCCAATTCCATCAGATCGGGGCGGACGTCCTCATTGACCAGTTCGGACTGGGCCCCCAGTTGCAAGGAGAGCACGTCTCGGTAGACCGAGATCAGGTCAATCAGGCTGCGATCCACCACGTCACGCTGCCGCCTGGTGGCCCGGGCCTTCTGGGCCTTCTCCAATTCCTTCAGGGCCGGCTCGTATCCCCTGGGTTTGCGACCCCGCTCCATCACTCCGAAGCTGAGGTTGAGTTGTTCCTTCTCCCTCGCATTGATCTCCCCGGTTAGCGCCTCTGCCTCCTCCGCAGCCACGCTGGCCAGATTCGCGGCCTGGATCATCGCGGCTCCCTGGGAATCCAGTTTCATCGGGATTGCCACCACTTCACGCCGACGCCGTTTCACGTCGTCATCCACGGCTAGCGCCCGGGCTCGCCCGATGTGGCCCTGACTGGCCCGGGCTGCATACGCAGCCACCGTCCTGGGGATGCCCTCCATGGACACCAGGAATTCAGTCACCTCGCTGATCAGCGGGGTGGCCAGGGTGACCAGTCGGGTACGAGATCTGATCGTGGGCAGGACATCCTCAATGGTGGGTGCGCACAGCAACCAGATGGTGTGTGCATTCGGTTCCTCGACTGCCTTCAACAAGGCATTGGCTGCTTGTTCGGTGAGGCGATCCGAGTCCTCAATGATGATTATCTGGAAACCACCACCTGCTGGAGCAAGGGCCGCGAGTCTGACCAACTCACGTACCTCATCCACACCAATGGTCAACATCTCGGTGCGGACCAGGCGCACGTCGGGGTGGGCATTGATGGCCACCTGATGACAATCGGAGCACTCGCCACAGCCAGCCTGCTCACACTGCAGCGCCGCGGCAAACGCAAGCGCCGCGTTTGACCGACCAGAGCCGGGGGGCCCAGTGAACAACCAGGCGTGGGTCATCTCCCCGGCCACAGCACGCCGGAGTTGCTCGACCACCGGACGCTGCCCAACCAATTGATCCCAAACGCTCACAGGTGCGCCTCCACCCGGGCCCTGATCTCGTGGTGGATTGCCTCGATGGTGTCCCCAGCATCCAACACGAGGTAATGATCGGGGTCTGCTGCTGCAAGAGACAGGTAGCGCTCACGGACCCGTTGATGGAACTGAACTGACTCCCCCTCGATCCGGTCCTTCTCCGCAAAGCGGTCCAGTCCCTGTCCGGGCTCCTGATCGAGCAGGACGGTCAGATGTGGACGCAGGTCATGGGTGGCCCACCTGGCGATGTACTCCATCTCAGCTGGCGGCAACTCCCGACCGGCACCCTGGTAGGCCAGGGTGGAATCGACGAACCGGTCAGTGATCACCACCTCACCGCGCTGGAGTGCAGGCAGCACCACATGGTCAACGTGCTCGGCCTTGTCCGCGGCGTAGAGCAGCATTTCCGCCCGGGCAGACAGGTCCCCGGTGGCCGGATCCAGCAGAATTTCCCGCATCCGCTGACCTGCCGGAGTACCGCCTGGTTGACGAGTGAGTACCACCGTGCGCCCCCTGGACTCCAACCACCGGCCCAGCAACTGTGACTGCGTGGATTTACCAGCACCGTCACCGCCCTCAAAGCAGATGAACAGGCCGGTGTCGGAGTAGAACCCGGGATAGTTGCCCATCTGCATGGGGGAACCCTATGCCTTGCTGGCGACAGTCTTCTTGGCGGTCTTCTTCGCAGCCGTCTTCTTGGTGGTCTTCTTGGCCGCTGACTTCTTTGCTGCCTTCTTGGTCGTCTTCTTGGCAACCTTCTTGCGGCCCTTCTTGGCCGGGCCCTTCGCACGGCGTTCGGCCAGTAGCTCAGCAGCCCGCTCGAGGGTGATCTCCTCAACCGAGTCGTCCTTGCGCAGGGTGGCGTTGTATTCACCATCGGTTACGTATTCACCGAAACGACCTGCCTTGACCACTACCGGCTGGCCAGAAACCGGGTCAGTGCCCAGTTCCTTCAACGGTGCCGCCGCGGCCGCCCGCCCCCTGGTCTTGGGCTGGGCATAGATGGCCAGCGCCTGCTCAAGGGTGATATCGAAAAGTTGCTGCTCACTCTCCAGGGTGCGCGAGTCAGTGCCCTTCTTCAGATAGGGGCCATAACGTCCATTCTGCGCGGTGATCTCCACGCCCTCGGCGTCCACCCCGACCACCCGGGGCAGGGAAAGCAACCTGACCGCAGTGGCCAGATCGATCGTCTCCAGGGACATGTCCTTGAACAATGATCCGGTTCGCGGCTTGGCGCTCTTGGGCGCATCCTCGGGGAGCAGCTCAGTCACATAGGGGCCATAGCGGCCATTCCTCGCCACCACCTGCAATCCGGTCTCCGGATGCTCGCCGAGTACCTGTTCCTCACCTGCTGGTTTGGCCAGTAGTTCCAGGGCCTTCTCGACAGTGAGCTCATCCGGCGGCAGGTCATCAGGCACATTTGCCCGCTTTCCAGCCGGGGTCCCATCATCACCTGGCCCTTCGACATAGGGGCCATAACGACCGACCCGGACGGCGATACCGGTGTCAGCAGCACCAACCGGGAAGGTTGCATTCTCCTTGGCATCGATCTCCCCGAGACCATTTACCAGGGAGTGCAGGCCCTCGACGTTGCCACTGCCGAAGTAGAACTCCGCCAACTCGTCCTGGGCCTGCTTCTGGCCACTGGCAATCTCATCGAGCACGCGTTCCAGCCCGGCGGTGAATTCATAGGAGACGATCCGGTCGAAGTGGTTCTCCAGGAGTCGGATCACCGAGAAGGCCAGCCAGGTGGGCACCAGCGCGGTGCCCTTCTTGAAGACATAGTCGCGGTAGAGGATCATCTCGATGATTGATGCATAGGTGGAGGGGCGCCCGATCTCGCGCTCTTCCAATTCCCGGATCAGGGTGGCTTCGGTGAACCTGGCCGGCGGCTTGGTCTGGTGACCGGCCGCCCGAAGCTCCGCTGCTGACACGGCATCACCCTGGGAAAGATTCGGGAGCCTGGTTTCCTGATCATCTGTGGCGCCATCGTCATCAGAGCCCTCGACATAGGCCTTCAAGAAGCCGTGGAAGGTGATCACGCGACCGCTGGCCCCGAAGACCACATCCTCTCCGGACGCTGCCGTTCCACCCATCCTGACGCTCACCGTTTGACCGGTTGCATCCTTCATCTGAGAGGCGATCGTGCGCATCCAGATCAACTCATAGAGCCGGAATTCATCACCGGTCAGACCGGTCTGAGCCGGAGTGCGGAAGGTTTCCCCTGCGGGCCGGATCGCCTCGTGAGCCTCCTGCGCGTTCTTTACCTTCGAGGTGTACACCCGTGGCTGATCCGGCAGGTACTCCACGCCGTACAACTCCCGGGCCTGGGACCGGGCCGCAGTGATCGCTGTTTCCGACAGGGTGATGGAGTCGGTACGCATATAGGTGATGAAGCCGTTTTCATACAGCCGCTGTGCCACCGACATGGTGCGCGCGGACCCAAAGCCCAACTTGCGGCTGGCCTCCTGCTGCATGGTGGTGGTCCGGAAGGGCGCATATGGCGAGCGCTTGTAGGGCTTCGACTCGACGCTACGCACGGTGAAGTTCGTATCGCGCAGCGCCTCCACGAGGGTTTCCGCGCGCGACTTGGACAGGTGTACGACGTTGCTGCCGGGCTTCAGTTCCCCATCCGGTCCAAAGTTGTTGCCCTGGGCAACCCTGGTGTCGTCAATCGAGTGCAGTTTGGCCGGGAACATCCGCGCGTCGTGTGCCTCACCGGCATCAAAGGTGCCCTCCAGGTCCCAGTAGGAAGCGACCCGGAAGGCCATCCGCTCCTTCTCGCGATCCACCACCATCCGGGTGGCCACCGATTGCACCCGTCCCGCTGAGGTGCCCTTACCGACCTTCTTCCACAGCACCGGCGACACCTCGAAGCCGTAGAGCCGGTCCACGATTCGCCTGGCCTCCTGGGCCTGGACCAGATCCATGTCGAGTTCACGCGGGTTCTCCACTGCCTGGCTGATCGCCTGGGGAGTGATCTCGTGGAAGACCATCCGGTGCACCGGCACCCTGGGCTTGAGTTCATCAAGCAGGTGCCAGGCGATTGCCTCACCCTCACGGTCCTCATCAGTGGCCAGGTAGAGCTCATCGGCTTCCTTGAGCAGCTTCCTGAGCTTGGCTATGTGCGACTTCTTGGCGCCGGGCACGACGTAGTACGGCTTGAAGCCATTGTTCACATCAATGGCCAGATTCGCCCACTGTTCTCCCTTGATCGCGGCCGGTATCTCAGCAGCCCCCTTGGGCAGGTCGCGGATGTGACCAATCGAGGATTCCACGGCATATCCCTTGCCCAGGTATCCCTCGATCGTCCGCGCCTTGGCGGGTGACTCAACGATGACAAGCTTGGTAGCCACAGAGGTGTGTTTCCTATCGATCATGGGTCGGGGTGCTAACCCTTGGTCCAGCGACAACGTAACCCCTCACCCCCAGAAATGGAAAAGGTGGTAGGTCTTCTGGAGTGTTATGCCCCGGGCTCACGGACCAGGAAACCAGCTGCGATCAGCTCCCCGATCACCTCTGAGGACACCTGGCCAACACCCAGTTGCTCGAGCGCAGCCTGGATCTGCCCGAGGGTCAGATCCCCATCACAGGCACCAACCAGGGCAGCCTCGGCAGTGGAAACCTGGCGCGCCCGCCGCAGGCCCCGCTGCTGCCGGATGATGATCTGGCTGGGGTCCTCCACGCCGACCGGCCCCAGGGTCTCCTGCACGACATCGGAGCGGGTGTACCACTTGCCCTGGTTGGGATCGGTCACGGTCAGCCGATCCAGTTGCGCAGCCAACTCGGCTCCGATCGGTTGCTCCACCTCATAGGGCCAGTCCTCCATCCGCAACCGCGGCGCCTGATCGGTACGGCGCAGGTTGATCCACCCGAAGCCCACGGCCTCCGCTCCCTGCTCGGCGAACCAGGACAGCCAGGTCTCATAGCGTTCCCGATACTCCGGCGCGCCATGCAGGCCCGCATCCTTGAGCCACAACTCCACGTAGGTGGGCAGATCCACCACTTCACGTTGAACGACGAAGGCATCGGCATCGTTGATCCACTCACCAATGCGTTCCTCCCAGGGCCGGTCCCTGAAGATCATCCAGTTGGCCAACACCTGGGCAACCCCACCCGGGTTCAGGTGGCGCACACTATTGGTCACGATGTGCTCAACCACCCGGTCGCCGGGAAGCCCGGAGTCGCGGTAGACCAGTCGCTCGTGGGTGGCTGGGGAGATCACGAAGGGTGGATTGGTCACGATCAGGTCGAAGGTCTCAGCAACCACCGGTTCGAAGTAACTGCCACTGCGCACGTCAATGTCGACCTCATTGAGATCTGCATTGAATCTGGCCAACCGCAGTGCCCGCTCATTGACATCGGTGGCCACCACCAGGTCGGCATGCTGGGTCAGGTGCAGGGATTGCACGCCACAGCCGGTGCCAAGGTCCAGAGCCGAGCCAACCTGATCGCGAATGGTCATCTGGGCCAGCGACACCGATGCGGAACTGACCCCGAGCACGAAATCCGGTCCCACCCGGTTGGGGGAACCATCCAGTCCCGGGGTCAGGTCACTGGCCACCCAGAGGTCCTGGTCATCAGCAGCGTAGGGACGGATATCAATCCGGGCAGCCACCTCACCGATCGACTGCAACAGGAAACCTGCATTGACCAGTCGATCCACCAGGTCTGGCAGGGCCCGTTCGGCATCCTCACGGGACACCGGCACCTGCAACAGCCACAACCGGATCAGGATCTCCAGTGAACTGTCCCCAAATGCCGCGCGCAGGCCGGGCGTGGTCTCATTACGAGCCAGCGCGGCCTGCGCGGTTGGGCCCAGGGCGGCCGCAACCCGGTCGTGGGTGAAATCGGCTGCCTGGAGGGCGGCACGCAGGTCGCAGGCTAGTGCTTCTCGCATGCCGCCACGTTAGCGACTCCCTTGCTCAGTTGGTCATCGGAGCCGGATCCGGCTCGTCATTGGTGACCAGGTTCGAGCGCCGCTTGGAGACCACCACAGCCACCACGATGCCGGCAAAGGCGGCCAGGGCAATACCAATCCGGATCGGATCATTGGCACCATCACCAATCGACATCTTGACCACGGCAGCCACGATCAACAGCGAGACCAGGTTCATCACCTTGATCAATGGGTTGATTGCCGGACCTGCGGTGTCCTTGAACGGGTCACCAACGGTGTCACCGATCACGGTGGCGGCATGGGCATCAGAACCCTTGCCACCATGGTGACCGTCCTCGACCAACTTCTTGGCGTTGTCCCAGGCGCCACCGGAGTTGGCCAGGAAGACAGCCATCAGGGTGCCAGAACCAATCGCGCCAGCCAGGAAACCAGCCAACGGGCCGACACCGAGGCCGAACCCGACCGCAATCGGGGACAAAATCGCCAGCAGACCGGGGGTGGCCAGTTCGCGCAGCGAGTCCCGGGTCACGATGTCAACAACGCGACCGTACTCAGGTCGGCCAGTGCCCTCCATGATCCCGGGGATCTCGCGGAACTGACGGCGTACCTCGAAGACCACCGCACCGGCAGCGCGGCCAACCGCGTTGATCGCCAGACCGGAGAACAGGAAGACCACGGCCACACCGAGCAGCATCCCGACCAGGACATTGGGCACGGAGATATCGAAGGTGAAGGCCAGCTTGGTCAATCGACCCAGGGATTCACCCGATTCTCCGGACTCAGTCACCGCCGTGATCATGGCGTTGGTGTAGGAACCGAACAGGGCGCTGGCGGCCAACACCGCAGTCGCAATCGCGATGCCCTTGGTGATTGCCTTGGTGGTGTTGCCCACAGCATCCAACTCAGTCAGGATCTGGGCACCCTCATCGTGTACGTCCCCGGACATCTCCGCGATGCCCTGGGCATTGTCGGAGACCGGACCGAAGGTGTCCATTGCGACGATCACACCCACGGTGGTGAGCAGACCGCAACCGGCCAGGGCAACTGCAAACAAGGCCACGGACAGCGATCCCCCAGCCACCAGGAAGGCCCCGAACACGGCGGCCCCAATAACCAGGGTGGTGTACACCGCAGACTCGAAGCCAACCGAGAGACCGCTCAGGATCACGGTGGCCGCACCGGTCAGTGAGGTGGCGCCGACATCCTTGACCGGACGGTGATCGGTGCCGGTGTAGTAGCCGGTCAGGGCCAGGATGATGGCAGCGAGCACGATGCCAATCAGCACCGCAATCGCGGCCACGACTGCTGGGCTCAACTCAGGCGCATCCGCCATGTTGCCCCAATTGTCGGGCAGGAAGACGAATGAGGCGACCACACAGGCCACCGCAGCAACAGCGGCAGAAATGTAGAAGGCCCGGTTGATCGTCTTGAGGCCATTCTCATTTGCCCGGGGACGGCACAGGTAAACACCCAGTACGGCGGTCAACGCGCCAATTGCGGGCACGATCAGCGGGAAGACCAGGCCCTTCTCACCCAGAGCATGTGAGCCCAGGATGAGCGCGGCCACCAGGGTCACGGCGTAGGACTCGAACAGGTCAGCTGCCATGCCAGCGCAGTCACCCACGTTGTCACCGACATTGTCGGCGATCGTGGCGGCATTGCGGGGGTCGTCCTCAGGGATGTTGTTCTCCACCTTGCCAACCAGGTCAGCGCCCACATCAGCAGCCTTGGTGAAGATGCCACCACCAACACGCATGAACATGGCCAGCAGTGCCGCACCGAAGCCGAAGCCCTCCAGAACGTGTGGAGCCTCCCCACCGAAGATCAACACCACGACCGCAGCACCAAGCAGGCCCAGACCAACCGTGGCCATGCCGACTGTGGCACCAGTGCGGAAAGCGATATTCATCGCCGGGTCGCGACCCTCATTGGTGGCCGCAGCAGCAACACGCACATTTGCCTTGACGGCAAGGGACATGCCCAGGAAGCCGACGGCTGCTGAGAATCCGGCCCCGAGCAGGAAGAAGAGGGAACGTCCGATTCGGACACCCATGTCATCGGCTGGCAACGCCAACAAGCCGACGAAGGCAATCGCTGCGAAGATCGCCAGGGTGCGGAATTGGCGTGTCAGATAGGCATTGGCGCCTTCTTGCACTGCCTGTGCGATCCGTTTCATGTTGTCAGTGCCTTCATCCTGGTTCAGGACCTGCGCCCGGAACATGAAGGCCAGCGCCAGGGCGACCAATGCCACCACTGCCACTATGCCGACGAGGATGAGGTTTGAGCCAGATAGGTGCTCAATCGAGGGTTGCCCGCTCATTTCACTCCTTAGGAGAGTCCGCTAGTCGAACGGTTTGCGAGTTTACGCAGGTGTGGCCGCTGCCAATGTGCTGGGGGTCACACACCTACGCTGGGACACTGTGACCGCGCTGCCCCTGGACTCACCACAACTGCTACATGTGGAGACGCTCCCAGCCCGGGTCGCGCGGCTGGGCACCTGGCCGGACTGGCTGCCACTCGACCTGCTGGAGGCCTGGCAGCGGCAGGGCATCTCCCAACCGTGGATCCACCAGACCCGGGTGGCTTCCAGTGCCCATTCAGGACAGTCGGTGATCGTGGCCACTGGCACCGCATCAGGCAAATCCCTGGGCTACCTGATGCCAGCCCTGGCAGCAATCGAACAGTCCCGGGGCCCTCAGGGGCAACGCGGCGCCACCGCTTTGTACATCGCCCCCACCAAGGCCCTGGCCCAGGACCAGTGCGCCAGTATCCGGGGGCTCGGGATACCCCATTTGCAGGTCACCACCCATGACGGGGATTCAACACCCCAGGAGCGCGAGTGGACTCGAGACTTCGGCGAGTACGTGCTCACCAACCCCGACATGCTGCATCACTCGCTGCTCCCCAGACACCATCAGTGGGCGTCCTTCCTCAAGTCACTGCGCTATGTCGTGATCGACGAGTGCCACCACTTCCACGGGGTCTTCGGAGCCCACGTGGCATTGATCCTGCGCCGGTTTCGCCGGATTGCGGCGGCCTACGGCGCGCACCCCACATTCGTACTTGCCTCCGCAACCATTACGGATCCAGAGGAGGCTGGTGAGCGCCTGATCGGGATGCCAGTGGTGGCAGTAACCGAGGACGGCTCACCTCGGGGTCGGGTCACCGTCGGTCTCTGGGAACCCCCACTGACTGACCAGATCGGTGAGAATGGCGCGCCCACTCGACGTTCGGCCACCTTCGAGTCCGCCGACCTGGTCACTGACCTGATTGTCTCTGGCCTGAGCAGCCTGCTTTTCGTGCGCTCCCGTCGAGGAGTTGAGAGTGCCGCCCAGCAGATCCGTGAACAGTTGCATGAGGTTGATCCGGACCTGGTGGATCGGGTGGCTGCCTATCGTGGTGGGTACTTGCCCGAGGAGCGACGCCGGTTGGAGGATGACCTGCGCAGCGGGCACCTGCTGGGTCTGGCCAGCACCAACGCGCTTGAGTTGGGGATCGACGTACCTGGCCTGGACGCGGTGGTCCTGGCGGGATTCCCCGGCACTCGGGCGGCGATGTGGCAACAGTTCGGGCGAGCGGGGCGACGCGGTGCCGATGCCCTCGCCCTGCTGGTGGCCAGGCCGGACCCCTTGGACACCTATCTGGTTCATCACCCCGAGGTCCTGTTGGGCACGCCGGTGGAGGCAAGTGTCTTTGATCCCACCAATCCCCAGATCCTGGGACCACACCTGTGTGCCGCGGCTGCTGAAGTGCCGTTGACTGAAGCAGATTTCCCACTCTTTGGCCCCGGCACCGAGGAGACCCTGACCGCTCTGACCGAAGCCCGGTTACTACGCAAGCGCCCGCGGGGTTGGTTCTGGACAGACTCTCGAAGAGCCAGCGATCTGGCTGACATCCGGTCCAGTGGTGGCCAGCCGATCCAGTTGGTTGAACGCGACTCCGGGTCCCTCCTGGGCACCATCGATCCAGCCTCAGCGCCGTCAATGGTTCACCCAGGGGCCACCTACCTACATCAGGGTCGTGGCTACCTGGTCGATGACCTGGACCTGAATGATTCCGTGGCGATCATGCACCGCGAGGAACCGGACTACTTCACCACTTCCCGGGAGATCAGCGACATCCTGATTCGCACTACCAGGCAGTCCCGCGAATGGGGCTCGGCAACCCTGCACCTGGGCGAGGTCGAGGTGACCAGCCAGGTGGTCTCCTATCTGTTACGGCGCCACGGCAGTGGCTCCGTGCTGGCCGAGGTCCCTTTGGACCAACCGCCACAGAGTCTGGTCACCACAGCAGTCTGGTGGACCCTGCCGGATGAGGTGCTGCAGATGGCTGGGCTGGACTCCAGCATTCTTCCGGGTGCCGCCCATGCAGCCGAACATGCCTCGATCGGTCTGCTACCCCTGTTTGCCACCTGCAGCCGCTGGGACATCGGCGGCGTCTCCACCGCCCGACACCCTGACACCGGTCTGATGACCATCTTCGTCCACGACGGATACCCCGGTGGTGCTGGATTTGCTGAGCGTGGTTACTGGGCTGCCGAGAAGTGGCTGACTGCGACCCGGATGGCGATCTCAGCCTGCGAATGCCCCGACGGTTGTCCCTCGTGCGTGCAGTCCCCAAAGTGCGGCAATCAGAACAATCCACTGGACAAGGCCGCCGCCCTCACTCTGTTGGGGCTGCTCCCACCGGGCCCGCACGGGCCCGAGCCGACATTGTCGGCCTGATCCCAAGGATTGACCGGGCCCGCACCTGCACCCCGACCAGCACTTCTTCTGAGCGTTCTGTACACGAGGACAACACGGCTCCATTCCGAGCCGCCACCAGACTGGCAGCCGGGCAGGCAGCCAGCCCCTCCTGGACCCGTCCGGCACCAGCCAGGGCAGCCAGGTCAGCGGCGTTCTGGGCCACTCGATGGGCCGCCACCACCTGGACTACGACCAACCCCGCAGCCAGTGTCAGCGTGAGCAGAAGCATCAATCCTCCCGCCAGCATCGTGGCCGCACCAACATCATCCGGGGTTCTCCGGTTCATGGCCGGATCCCGGTTTCAGCAGTTGGCTCCATGGCAGCCTCGGCTCGCGCACTCAGCTCCCCCAACTGCCCACTGAGCAGCCCGCCAGGTCCTCTGATCGGCACCGCGACCTGCACTTTCACATACCTGGCACTTCTAATGATCCTGACCGTGGCGTTGCCAGCCGCAACTCGTTTGGCGGTTGCCCGGGCCTGGCCGATGGAATCACCCCGCGCCACCATCCGGGCAGCCTCCCGGGCCGCGTCCAGACTGCGCACCTGGATGATTCCGACGTTGACCAGGAACACCAGGGCCACGGCAAATCCGGTCAGCACCGGGATTGCCAATGCCGCCTCGGCAGTCACCGCACCTCGTTGGGTTCTCATCTCCATCCCTCCCGGGTGCCGGTCGCCCCCTGCTCGACCGGCACCCGAATCATCAGAAGGGCAGCAGCGCCTTGATTGCCGAGAAGACCATCTTCAAGAACTCCTGCCCAGCCTCACTGGTCAGGAACTTGTAGAGCAGCGCAGCGAAGCCAACCCCGCAGCCCGTCACGGTGGCGTACTCCGCAGTGGAGGCGCCGGTCTCATCCCTGACCGATCGCAGTTGTGCACTCATATCCGTCCATCCTTTCGTTGTGGCCAGTGGCCGATTTCCCTTGCAGAGTTGAGGATTCAGCAACTGACGACATATTTGGGGTTCGCCCAACAATCAGTGGATAACCTGCTCCGAATTACGTCCTGTGGACGTTTTCCGGTCACCCCAGGAGGTGCAGCGCAGTGAACATCCCGGCCACCAGGGGCACGATCCCCAGGACCACAAAGGCCGGTAGTAGACACAAACCCAGGGGGCCGGCCGCCCTGACCTCAACGCTCCTGGCTCGCGCCTCCACAGCAGCGGCAGCCTGATCGCGCAGATCCCCTGCCAACCGTTGCATCGCCATCTGCACGGGCGCGCCGGACTCATGAGAACGCAACATCGCCCGCCCCAGGGGGGCCAGGGCCGGGATTTCGTCGAGGTCTCCCCACACCTGCTCGGGAGCAACCCCCAGATGCAGTCGCTGGGCGATCAGGAGTAACTCCTCACCTGCGGGTCCACGCAATGCCGCCGCCACCTGTGGCAGGGCACTCTGCACACTCGCTCCAGCGGCCAGGCAGGACGCCAGCAGGTCAACCGCAATCGGCAGGTCAACGACGAGGCGCTCGCGACGGCGTACCAGGGCAGGATCCTCGATTCGACTGGCGAACCACCACAAGCCAGCAGCTCCGGCCAGACCAGTCACCAACCCCGTGGAGCCACCGATGAAGGCCCAACCGGCCAGAAATCCCAGGAGCGCTATGACTGGCCGCAACCTCACCTGGCTCAGGATGCTCATTGCCCCAGCACACTGCTCGCGATGTGATCAAGCCATAACAGTCCGGCAATGCTCAGGCCGACCCCCAGGCCAAGGCAGCCCAAACCTGTAGGTGTTTGGAGCAGGAAGGCAAACGGATCCCCACCAATCCCCTGACCCATGGCCAGCACTCCCAGGGGCAACACGGCCAGGAGCCGCGATGTCGCCCGGGCCCCTGCCAACTCGGTTTGAATCAATCTGGCGATTCGCCGTTGGATACGAACTGCCTCTGCGGCAACTTGGAGTGCGTGCGCCAGGCCGGCGCCGGTATTGCTGGCCACCTGCCAGGTTGCAGCCACCCGGTTGAGCTCCCGGCCACCCCTACTCCTGGCCAGCACCCGCATGGCTTCTGGGACATCAGCACCAACCCGACCCGCCATGGCGACCGGAGCAAATGCCGGCCAGCGTTGCGCCACTCGATCCAGCACCTGCTGTTGTGGCTGCCCAACCGCCAGATCTGCAGCCATGGATTCACAGGCCTCCAATACCTGAGCAGAGAAGGCCATGGCGGCCCTGGACTGCCGATTGCGTTGCAGGAGATGCAGGACGGCAACGAGTACTGACAATGCGATCATCACCAACACCAACCGGCGTCCGTCCAGTCTGCTGATCAGGATGAAGGCCATGACCGGAGCCAGCAACAGTCCGGCCCTACCACGCCACCAGGCCAACCCAACCCTGCTGGTGTTGGCCACCCTGGCTGGCCACGCGAGCGCCGCCACCAGGGCGGCCAGCAGCGCGGCGAGGACGATCATCGCTCCACCAGCTTCCGTAACCGTTCGCTCGCAGCACCAAGTTCGACCCCTCCGGCCGTGAACCTGACCGCTGGCACCACCTCAGCCACCCCATCCCGACTTCTTTCCAGCACGCCGATCTCCCTGATCATCCGAACCCCAGCCTCATCACGGGCCAGATGGATGACCACATCGATGGCCGCTGCCATCTGACTGTGTGCGGCGTCCCGATTCAGCCCGGCCGCCAGGGCCAGCCCTTCCAGGCGGGCGGGAACATCGGCTGCAGAGTTGGCGTGGATGGTGCCGCAGCCACCCTCATGACCGGTATTCATCGCAGCCAACATGTCCACTACTTCCTCGCCACGGACCTCTCCCACCACCAGCCGATCCGGACGCATCCGCAGGGCCTGCCTGACCAAAACCCGCATTGGGATGGCTCCGGCTCCCTCGATATTTGGCGGGCGGGCCTCCATTGCCACCAGGTGCGGGTGTTCTGGACGCAACTCAGAAGCGTCCTCGACGATCACCAATCGATCACCGGGATCGACCAGACTCAGCAGCGCATTGAGCATCGTGGTCTTGCCGGTGCCGGTCCCACCACTGATCAGGAATGCGCAATTGCAATCGACGATGGCGCGCAACAACTCCGTCGCCTCCTCCGGCACCGCTCCCGCAGTCACGAGTTCGGCGATGGTGAACACCTTTCCCGAGGGCACTCGCAACGAGATCAGGGTGCCGGGCCGGGACAGTGGAGCCAGGATGGCATGGAATCTGGTGCCATCGGTCAGCCGCAGATCGACATACGGTGAGGCATCATCAAGCCGGCGGCCGCCGCTGCTGGCCAGCCGCATCGCCAGCCGGCGTACGGCAGCATCGTCCGGGAAGGTGACCGGGGTCAACTCCAGGCCGTTGCCCCGATCCAGCCACACCTGGTTGGGGCCGTTCACCAGAACGTCAGTCACCCCGGGCGTACGCAGCAACCCCTCAAGCGGACCAGCACCCACGATGTCCACCCGGAGCGCATCGTGGACGGCCAGCACGGTTGCATCACCAACCGGAACCCCCTGACCTCGCAGCGCATCTGCCACCACGGCCGGGGTCAGCGGAGCTGCATCGCGAGCCAGCCGCTCCCGAACCTCCTCAAGCAGGTGGGGGGACAACTCCGCCATCACCGATCACCAACCAGCGCCTCAACCACGGCCCGAGCGGTGCGATTGAGTGGCCCCCGATGCCGGCGCAGGGGCCCAGCGCCCAGGTAGATGTCCTCATCGAGGCCCCGTTGGTTGGGCATCGCCGCCAACAGGGGCAAGCCCATGGTGGCCGCAGCCTCATCCGGCACCACCAGCCCGGATCCCCTGGCGATCAACTGTCGGGCCAGATTGGAGTCGGGCAGGCGCCGGCTAACCCGGGTGCCAGCGGCGAGCGCCGCGAACGTCATCGGCAGCACCAGCAGTAGTTGGTCGCTGCGGGCCAGCACCTCAAGACCCACCGGGTCCAACTGCCGGGGCAGATCAACCACCACCAGGTCAAAACCGCGCCGCGCGGCCTCAAGCACACGGCGTACGGAGGCGGGATCGAGGGTCACCGGCTGATCGTTGGGAAAGCAGAGCAGGCTCAACTGCTGCCAACTGGGCAGGGAATCGCGCAGGGACCAACCACTGAGCCGGCCACTGGCCCCACTGAGCGCATCCCATCGGGCCCCAGGCAGTGAGTCCTGCCCCAGGATGCGTTCGATTCCGGTGCCCAATTGGTCGGCATCAATCAGCAGCGTCGTCCGACTCCGGGAACTGGCCTGAGCCAATGCGGTCGCGAACACAGACGCCCCAGCGCCGCCACAACCACCCAGAATCCCCACAATCAAGCCCGGGGGCCCAGCGGTGTCGCCAAGATTGGACAGGATCTCCAATAGCCAGTTCGGGGTCAGGGACAGATCCACCATCCCCTCAGCACTCACTGCCAGCGCAGCGGCGTAGGTGCTGGTGTTGGCAGCCCCCTGGGTGAGCACCTGCACGCCGGGCCGACGTGGTGGAGTCAGGGCCGCGCAGGCACCAGCCAGATCTGCTCCCACCAGGATGGCGGCCCCACTTCCCCAACTCGCCAGGGCTTCCTCTGCCGAGGTGATCAGCCTGGGCTGTACTCCCGCAGCTGCGGCCAGGCGCAGTACCTCACTGGACAGGGACTCATCGATCGTCACCAGGAGCACTTCATTCTCTGCAGGCATGTGGCCACCCTGCTGGGATGGAGGCGCAACTGCCCGCTCCGGACCAGGACCTGTGGACAATCGAGCCTGAACAACCACCTGTGGACAACAACGTGGCAGCAGCGGACGCGCCTGATTTCCCGACAATTGTTGCGGGTTGTTCCTACACTCAAGGGGTGTCGACCACTTCGGCTCGCACGGCAGCATTTTTTGATCTGGACAAAACCATCATCGCCAAATCAAGCACGCTGGCGTTCAGCCCCAAGTTCCAACAAGGCGGCCTGATCAGCAGGCGGGCCATGTTGAGATCAGCCTATGCCCAAATGCTCTTCCGCCTTGGTGGCGCCGATCACGAACACATGGAGAAGATTCGCCAGTTCATGTCCGATCTGGTGCGTGGCTGGGAGGTCACCACTGTTCGCGAGATCGTGGCCGACACCCTCCACCACGTGGTGAAGCCGCTGGTCTACGACGAGGCAGTCCAACTCATCGAGGACCATCAGGCAGCTGGCCGCGATGTCATCATCGTGTCAACCAGCGGATCCGAAGTGGTCGAACCCATTGGTGAGATGCTCGGAGTCGACGACGTTATCGCCACCAGACTTGAAGAGGTTGAGGGCAAGTACACCGGCGAGATCGAGTACTACGCCTATGCCGGCTTCAAGGCAAAGGCAATCAAGCAACTGGCCAGCGAGCGCGGTTATGACCTTTCATCCTGCTTCGCCTACAGCGATTCCATCACCGACGTCCCCATGCTTGAGGCTGTCGGCCATCCGGTCGCGGTCAACCCGGACAAGGACCTGCGCGCCGTAGCCAAGGAACGCGAATGGCCAATCATGGTCTTCACCAAACCCATCGCGCTGCGCCCCAAGGTCCCCGCCAAGCCCGCCCTCGCCGCCCTGGCCGTCAGCGGCGTCGTCGCCGGCGCGGTCTGGCTGGGCCGCAAGAAGAGGGTTGGTTAGGGCGTTCGGTTTCCCACGGGACCGTGGGAAATTGTCACGTTCAACGGGTTGCAACCCGTTGAACGTGACAATTTCCCATTGACCGTGCTCGTCGTACGACGGCCCGTCGCGAGGTACACGTCGTACGGAGGGGAAGACGCGAGAGCCAGCCCAAACCAGAGCCTCCGCGGACGATCTGACAAAGCCAACAACGGGATTCTGTAGCTGCCAATGGGTTGCAACCCATTGGCAGCTACAGAATCCCAAGTGCACTTGGGAAACCATGCAAGCCACCGAAAGTCAAGCCTTGTAAACCCCTCACCCAAGGGGTACAAAGGAGTTAGAACTAAAGAGCAGAGACGGCCCGGAACTCACGCGGCGACCTACCCTTCCAAACAGGGCGCTGGCTGACCGGATCCTCCGGCAGCGGCAGACGGATTTTGCACGCTTGGTCATCGGGCCGATCTGAAAGCGGCACCGGGATTCGTCCTGGTGCCGCTTGTCTCTACTACCCCCCTCAAGGCTCAAGCGTGACTCAACGCACCGGACTGGCGTCGGTTGCCTTCGCCTGCGCATCGCTGACATAGAGCAGCCACGCGTGCAAACCAGCCTGACCGCCCTCATGCAGGCCACGCAGGTGGGACTCATAACCGGGTCGCAACAACTTGTGTCCCAACTCCGGCGCGATCACCGAAGCCGGGTCGACTCCGGTGGCCACCATGAGCAGGCGCTCCACGGCACGGGCGACGATGCCGTTGTGAGAAGCGAAGGGCACTGCGGCGATCAACTCTCCGTGCGCGATCGCAGCCTGAAGCAACCCGGGCACACTGGTCCGGGTCAGCGCTGCGGAGAGTTCCTGGATCCGCACCGATGCCTCCGGGGTGATCGCCCGCCCCAGACGCGAGTCCTCAAGCACCCCCTTGGCCGCCACCGAATGCAGTCGGGCAAAGGCCTGCAGTGGCGATTTCTTCACCACGGGCACCAGCGCCAACACCTCGGTTGAGACCCGCAGGGCAGCCTGGGCGATCTCATCGGCCTGTCCGGCCCGCATCTCCTCCAGGGTTGATTCCGAACCCTCAAGTACGGCGGACGCGTGCGCCCCAATCAGCAGACTCTCAGCGGTCTGCTCAGGGGTGGTCCGACGCCTCCCCCGATCCACCAGGATCGCGTCGATGCCGTCCCGCGTGCCGGCGTACGCCGAGGGGATGCCCTCAAGTTGGGCCAGCCATTCGAAGGGATCCGGTGAGGTCATGCCCCCGACGTTATCCGGCAACCCGCCAGCAGTTGAGACCCACTACCCAACGACCGATCAGTCATGCCCCAGCGCACCGTTGGAGTTGTCTCCCCAACACCACAGGGAACCGGACTGCTCGATACCGCAGTTGTGCCCGGAACGACCGGAATGAGTGGACCACCCAGTTGCCGGATCAACCAGGATCTCTGCAGAGCCAACCACCGGCCCCTGATACTGATTCCAACACCACAGGGATGAGTCAGTGGAGATACCGCAGTCGAGTGGGAAACCAGCGCTGTACTGCTCGAAGGTCTTGTCGGCATGCACCCGGGTCGGTGTCAGGACCATCGGCATGGACGGGGTCGCCAACGGGTCATAGGGGCTGTAGGGATCCGCCCCCCAGCACCAAGCGGAGGAATCCTGCTTTACCGCACAAGTTCGCGACTCAGCCAGGGAAAGGGATTTCCAGTCCGCATCGGTGCCAATCCGGGTGGGCACCAGCCGTGGGTCCTGATCCCCAGTCCCCAACTCGCCGTACTGGTTTCCACCCCAACACCAAAGTGAGTTGTCAGACCGGATCCCGCAGGCCTGACCTCCCCCCATTTCGACTGACTTCCACACCACACCCGGAGTGATTTGGGTCAGGTTCCTCCTGAAATCGCGAGTGCCATCGCCCACCTGGCCCTTCAGGTTCAGGCCCCAACACCACAACGACCCATTGTTCTTCAACGCACACGCACTCATGGCGGAAGCAGGTCCAACCGAAACCGACTTCCAGTCGCTGTCGAACCCAATCGGCCAGGGATTCTCATGCGGATATTGGTAGTCATAACCGAGATACTCCGCATGACTCAAACCATCCATCCCCCAGCACCAAAGAGTGCCGTTCACCTTGATCCCACAGGTGAAACCAGAGGAGGTGCTGACCGTAGCCCAATCAGAATCCACCCCCACCCGTGAGGGAGCCCTCTTGTTCACCGTGGTGCCATCACCGAGGGCGCCGTATGTGTTGTAACCCCAGCACCACAGGCTGTGGTCTTTCTTGATCCCACAAGTGGTCCAATAGCCCGTCGACACCATGGACCACTCACCCGTTGCTCCGACCCGCCCCATGTTCTCCGGCGCCTGGGGCACAACTGTGGGAGTGGGCGTATTGGTCGGAGTCGACGTGGCACTCGGAGTGGGTGATTCACCCGGAGTCGGAGTTGCACTCGGACTCGGATCCACCTGACCACCCGGCGTGGTGGCACACCCCACACTCGCCATCGCCAACACCGCAACAACCGCAAACCAACGCAAGATCAAAACCCCGCCTCCAATGGCTCAACCAAACCTGAGGGCAGGATAGGTATCAACACCCCGGATTGATAGGGGTGGCCTAGCCAATGACTGTCCTATAGTCGAGCCAAGATGTCCGAGCCAACAGCACTGTCATTTCGTTCGGTTGCCGCTGCCTACGACTCCGGAAGACCGAACTATCCAGCAGCCGCAGTCACTTGGGCCCTCGGCGAGGACACACTTGATGTCCTCGAGTTGGGTGCCGGCACCGGCAAACTGACCAGGACCCTGATTGGCCAGGGGCACCGGGTGTTGGCGACCGACCCGCTGCCCGAAATGCTCGCCATCCTGAGGGAGCAGCTGGACACCCCTACCGCCGTGGCCCGAGCCGAACAGTTGCCGATCCCATCACGCAGTGTCGACGCAGTTGTCTGTGCCCAGAGCTTCCACTGGTTTGAGGCAACTCCCGCCCTTGCTGAGATCACCCGAGTACTACGCCCCGGCGGGCGGTTGGTGTTGGTCTGGAATTTCCGGGACCTTCGCGTCCCCTGGATCCAGAAATTGAGTGACCTGATCGGAGTGGAGTCACGAGAAAACCTGGTGGATCCGGTAATCGGGTGCCCAACCTTTACCGATCTCGAAAAGGCTCAGTTCAAGTCCTGGCAAACCCACAATGCGCAGTCGCTGATCGACCTGGTGTGCTCACGTTCTGCCGCGGCCACGTTGCCAGAATCCGAGCGAGAGACGCTGATCAAACAGGTCAGAGAACTCTATGACTCCTATGGCAGGGGCCCTGATGGCTTGCAGATGCCCTACACCACCCATATCTACCGCGCCGCGGTGCAAACTCCGGCACCGACCACATCGGTACCCCCGCCAGAGTCAAACCACCCGTCGGCTCCCGGAGCATCACCACCACCGGAGGATCCCGGCGTGGTGCTGATTGATTTCCGCTGAGCACTCCATCCTACTCGTGACCCAGGTCACTTAGCGGTAGGTTCGGATCATGACCGAAGATGCACTGGAGAATCTCAGTACCGAAGTCCGCCGCTTCCCACCAACTCCGGAGTTCGCCGCAAATGCCAACCTCCGCGAGGACGTTTACGCAACTGCCGCAGCAGACCCGGTCGCCTTCTGGGAGCAGCAGGCAGAGCGCCTGGACTGGAAGACCCGATGGAATCGGGTGCTTGACTGGGACAACCCGCCCTTCGCGAAGTGGTTTGTTGGCGGGCAGATCAACGCAGCGTACAACTGCCTGGACCGACACGTGGCCAATGGGCTGGGCGATCGGGTGGCCTATCACTGGGTCGGGGAGCCAGCGGAAGACACCCGCGACATTACCTACGCCCAACTCAAGGACGAGGTCTGCCAGGCGGCCAATGCGCTGCTCGAACTCGGCGTGAAGACCGGCGATCGGGTCGCGATCTACATGCCGATGATCCCTGAGACCGTGGTCGCCATGTTGGCCTGCGCCCGGATCGGCGCTCCACACACTGTGGTCTTCGGCGGCTTCTCAGCAGACGCCCTGGCCAGTCGGGTCGAGGACTGCAATGCCGAGGTGATCATCACCGCCGACGGCGGCTATCGTCGCGGCGCTCCCTCCGCACTCAAGCCTGCGGTTGATGAGGCCTGCGAGAAGACCGGGATCGTCCGCAAGGTGCTGATCGTCCGCCGCACCGGCAGCGAGGTGGCGTGGGACGACCAGCGCGATGTCTGGTGGCACGAACTCGTCGCCAAACAATCCACCCAACACGACCCGGAGTTCTTTGATGCCGAGCACCCGCTGTACGTGATGTACACCTCCGGCACCACCGGAAAACCCAAGGGCATCCTGCACACCACCGGCGGCTACCTCGTTGGCTGCGCCTACACCCACTGGGGCATCTTCGATCTCAAGCCGGAGACCGATGTTTATTGGTGCACCGCTGATGTGGGCTGGGTGACCGGCCACTCCTACATGGTCTACGGCCCCCTGGCCAATGCCGCCACGTCGGTGATCTACGAGGGCACTCCGGACAGCCCACACAAGGGCCGCTGGTGGGAGATCTGCGAGAGGTTCGGCGTCACCCTCTTCTACACCGCCCCCACCGCGATCCGCACCTTCATGCGTTGGGGCGATGACATCCCGGCGAAGTACGACCTCTCGGCAATCCGCCTGCTCGGCTCGGTTGGTGAGCCGATCAACCCCGAGGCCTACGTCTGGTACCGCAACACCATCGGTGGCGGCCAGGTTCCCGTCGTGGACACCTGGTGGCAGACCGAAACCGGCGCGGTGATGATGAGTCCACTTCCCGGGGTGACCGCGGCCAAGCCCGGATCGGCGATGCGCTCCATCCCCGGCATCGAGGTCGATGTGGTCGACAACGACGGCAACTCGGTGCCCGATGGTCGCGGCGGCTTCCTGGTGGTCAGGAAGCCCTGGCCAGCCATGCTGCGCACCATCTGGGGAGACGACGCCAGGTACGTCGACACCTACTGGTCACGTTTCGAGGGCATGTACTTCGCCGGTGACGGCGCCAAGAAGGACGACGATGGAGACATCTGGATCCTGGGTCGAGTCGATGACGTGATGAATGTTTCCGGCCATCGACTCTCCACCACCGAGATCGAGTCGGCCCTGGTTTCACACCCCAAGGTGGCCGAGGCAGCGGTGGTGGGCGCCAAGGATGAGACCACGGGCCAGGCCGTTTGTGCCTATGTGATCCTGCGTGAGGCCGCTGCTCCTGCGGATGCCGCCGCCGGCGAAGCCCTGACCCAGGAGCTACGGGCACACGTCGCCCATGAGATCGGCGCGATCGCCAAACCCCGTCAGATCATGCTGGTGCCCGAACTCCCCAAGACCCGGTCCGGCAAGATCATGCGGCGCCTGCTTCGTGACATCGCCGAGAACCGCACGGTGGGTGATGTCACCACGCTGGCTGACTCCTCGGTAATGGATCTGATTGCGGCCGAGGCCGCAACCAGTACCGAGGACTAGCGCTCAGCTCTTCGTCTGCTCCTGCTCCCGGGATCCGATCAGGCTGAGTCCCGCGGTCACCCCCAGGGTGAGCACGATGACCAGCAGGGAAACCCAGATCGGGATCTCGGGAGCCCAGGCGATGGATTCGCCGCCATTGATGAATGGCAGTTCGTTCTCGTGCATGGCATGCAGCACGAGTTTCACGCCGATGAAGAAGAGCAGGAAGGCCAGTCCATAGGACAGGTAGATCAGCCGCTCCAATAGTCCGCCGATCAGGAAGTACAACTGGCGCAGGCCCATTAACGCGAAGACGTTGGCGGTGAAGACCAGGTAGGGCTCCTTGGTCAATCCGAAGATCGCCGGGATCGAGTCCAGGGCGAACAACAGGTCGGTGGTGCCGAGGGCCAGGATCACGATGAACATCGGGGTGATCAGCAGTTTGCCCTTGTCCCGGATGAACATCGAGGTGCCATGCCACTCCGATGTGGCTGGGAAGCGGTGCTCAACCCATTTGATGAAGCGGCTCTCCTCGTATTCCTCACCGTCATCATCACTGCTCTCCCGGGAGAGTTTGATCGCGGTGTAGATCAAGAAGATGCCAAAGAGGTAGAAGACCCAACTGAAGTTCTCGATCGCGTGCGCACCAGCGACGATGAAGATCGCGCGCATGATCAGAGCCAGCACGATCCCCACCAAAAGCGCGGTCTGTTGGTACTGCTTGGGTACGGCGAACTTGCCCATGATGATCAGGAAGATGAACAGGTTGTCCACCGACAGGGAGTACTCCGTGAGCCAGCCCGCGAAGAACTCCGCGCTGTACTGGATGCCGTACAGGTAGTAGATCCCCACTCCGAAGGCAATCGCCAGGCCGATATATCCGATCAGGGCAACGGTGACCTCACGCCGCGAGGGCACATGAGGTCGGCGCCCGATCACAAAGATGTCGATGATGAAAATGACCACGGTGATGCCGATGGTGATCCACCAGGCGAGCGGGCTGACGTGCATGCAGAAACCTTCCGGAGTGCAGAGATGACATCCGGAGGTCTCTTCCGCCCACCCAGCATCTGGGTTGACCAGCGAACCCGGGTTGCCTGTGACCAGACCAGCCGTGATGACGAGATCGCTGCGAAGGAATACTCCCCTCCAACTCGGGCCATTGTGTCAGGCAATGCCAACCCAGCGCCACTCGACACCGCGTAAGGTGTACTCCGGTGCGCCGGGAAGTCTGGTCGGCAGACGATGTCACGACCCCTGACAGAAAGCGGCCTGGTGAACACGAGACGACCCGGAAAGTTCCTGCCCCGCCTGGAAACTGGTGAGAGCACCTTCGTCGGGGACCTGCTGCGCAAGGAGACCGTCGGCGGCTCGATCGCGCTGCTGGCTGCGGTGGTGGCACTGATCTGGGCAAACCTCGACCTCTCCGGGTACGTCGCCTTCCGCGATGCCCGCCTGGGGCCACTCACCCTGGAACAGTGGGCTGCGGATGGGGCGCTGACAGTGTTCTTCTTCCTGGCCGGTCTGGAGTTGAAGCGTGAATTCCTGGTGGGTTCACTGCAGAAGTTCTCAGATGCCGTGGTGCCAGTGGTTGCGGCATCGTGCGGCGTACTGATGCCGGCGCTGATCTTTCTGGGTTTCAACCTCAACAGTGGCCACCTCAAGGGCTGGGCGATCCCAGCAGCCACCGACATCGCCTTTGCCCTGGCCATCCTCAGCGTGGTGGGCTCGGCACTTCCCCAACAACTTCGGGCCTTCCTGCTCACCCTGGCAGTGGTCGATGACCTGATCGTGATCGTGATCATCGCGCTCTTCTACACCGAGTCCATCCATCTGGAGGGGTTGCTGATTGCCCTGGGTGGGCTGGCTGCATACGCACTACTCCAGCATTTCCGGATCCGCGGCGTACTGCTCCAGTTGCCGATCGCGGTGATCACCTGGGCGGCGCTGCACGAGAGCGGGATTCACGCCACCATCGCGGGGGTGGCCCTTGGCCTGTTGACCCGGGTACTCCCGGATCCCGGGGAGCAGAAGTCACCGGCGGAACGACTCGAACACCAGGTAGTGCCGATCAGTGCTGGGCTGTGTGTCCCGTTCTTCGCCTTCATGAGTGCCGGAGTGGCCTTCAAGGCCGGTGCGGACCTGTTCCAGAACCCAATCGTCCTGGGGGTGGCGCTGGGTCTGATCCTGGGCAAGCCGATCGGAGTCCTGGGTGGCAGTTGGCTGGTGACCAGATACACCCGAGCCGACCTCAACGAGGAGGTCTCCTGGCGGGATCTGATCGGAGTCGCGATCCTGGCCGGAGTTGGCTTCACCGTCTCCCTGCTGGTCAGCAATCTCTCCTTCGCCGGCGCCGAGCTTGGAGCGGCAAAGTCAGCGGTGTTGCTGGGTTCCCTGACCTCAGGAGTGCTGGGAGCACTGATCCTGAGGCGCCGCAACCGGTACTACACATTCTACTAATTCGGTCTAGTCCGGTAGTTAACTGGACTCCCACAGAATCGTTTGCCCCATACAAAGTCATTTAGCCTGAGTGTGCCAGTTAGGTGCAATTTAGGAGGAAATCGTGCGTTTGATGAAGTTGCGGAATATCGGTGCCGGGATCGCGGCAGCCGGCCTGCTGATTGGCTTTGGGGCCAGTGGCGCAGTAGCCAATCCAGTACCCGATTCGGGGCCCACCACCGGTGGCACCACGGTCACGCTACCAGCGCCGGAGTTCCGGTTCACCCAGGTAAATGCCGGCGGGGACGTTGTAAATGCCGGCGGGGGCGTTTCAGCTGCGTCGGGAAACAATGGTCAGGTTTACACCTGGGGCAGCGGCGGGGGTGCGCTTGGGGATGGCACCACCAATTCCAGCAATGTCCCGGTGCCGGTGGCTGCTCCTGCTGGAGTAAGCCTTTCCCTGGCCAGCTCGGGTGCCTACGGTTTTGCAAACGGGTCCGACCTCAAGACCTACGCATGGGCATACGACGACACCGATGACGGTGATTTCAACAACTTCAGCCTGACCCCGGTGCCGGTGCACACTGGCGCGGCACCTGCAGGTACCCGATTCGTCCAGGTGTCACAGGCAGATGGTGGACATGCTGCTGCCATCGGATCCGATGGAGACACCTATGCGTGGGGTGAAGGCGGAGTGGGACAGCTTGGTGACGGATTGGCCACCACCAGCTTTTTCCCGGTTCGGGTCCAGACCCCCGCTGGAGTGCACTTCACCCAGGTTTCCGTTGGCGACCGATTTGCGATTGCGCTCGGTGATGACGGGAAGGCCTATTCCTGGGGATCCAATCAATACGGCCAACTTGGCGATGGAACCATGACCTCTCGGCTGGTGCCAGTCCAGGTCGCCCAGGGCGCCGTACCCGCGGGAGTCAGGTTCGTGCACGTTGCTGCTGGTGACGGTTTCGCTGCCGCAGTCGGCGATGATGGCAATGTCTACACCTGGGGCATGAACGGCAACGGACAGCTTGGCGATGGCACCAAGGCTGGGAAAACTACCCCGGTAAAGGTGCTCCAGGGAGCAATTCCAGCGGGAGTGAAGATCCTGAAGGTAGACGCCACGGTCAGCTTCGCAGTGGCGTTGGGAGATGATGGCCACGCCTATGCCTGGGGAGGCGAGAACTCCGACTACTTCCTGGGCACCGATGCCTTCTATCAGAGCTTGACCCCAGCGCAGGTGCAAGCAGGCGAGGTTCCAGCCGGAGTTGGTTTCACCGACATCTCGGTCGCGTTCTCCATCGAGGAGCGACACACCCTGGCAGTGGGCACCAATGGCAAGGTCTACGCCTGGGGATCAGGTGGCGCTGGCCAACTCGGCAATGGTCTGAACAACAACCAGGCATTCCCGGTTGAGGTGCAAGGCCCCGAGGTCGCGATCACCGGTGTGACCTTTGATGGTCTCGCGGGCACTTCGATCTCCGCGATCGATGCGAACAACAAGTTCACCGTGGTCACCCCAGAACGCCACCCCGCAGGCAAGGTCGACGTGGTGGTTTCCTGGACCCTGGGCGGGGTTGCCCAAACCCCGATCACCTACAGCCTGGGTTATGAATATCTGGCCAGCATCTCAATCACCGACCCGGCTGACCAGACCATCACCGAGGGAAGCAACGCCACCTTCACGGCCACGCCCACCTCGAACCCGACCCCGGCCACCGTGACCTGGCAGGTTTCCACAGACAACGGCGCCACCTGGGCCCCGATCACCACCGATGCCCTGGCCAGCCTGTCCGACGGGAACACCAAACTCACCATCACCAACGCGCCGTTGAGCCACTCCGGACGCCTCTATCGGGCAACCGCAACCAGTCTCGATGGGCAGGCCACCAGCAACCCGGCCAAACTCACCGTGACCAGCTCGGGGGTACAGCCACCGGCGTTCACTGATCCGGTGCCGGACAGCCAGCCAGTACCGCCCAAGAAGATCGCCAAGAAACTGCCCGACACCGGTGGATTCTCGATCTGGTATCTCGCTGCGGGAGCCACCCTCCTGGCCGCAGGATCCGGACTGATCCTGAACTCCAGGCTACGGCGCCAGGAAATCAACTAATCCCATCTGACTGCCTCGCCCTGGTTCGAGTAGGCTCATTGCTCAACATCTGAGAGCTCCAACCAAGGTGAGGCAGTTAATGGCTGAGCAGACACCAGTGCAGCAGGACGGCGAACCCACGATCGGCAAGCTGGTCGTCGATGCCACCCAGGACATCTCCAAACTGATCCAATACGAGATTCAGCTGGCCAAGTCCGAACTCAAGGTGTCTCTCAGGAACGGCGGCGCTGGTGCGGTTCTGTTCGCTGCCGCTGGGTTCCTGTTGGTCCTTGGATTGATCCTCTTCTCAGTCGCAGTGGCCTACTTCATTTCCATGACCGGCCTGCACCTGGCCTGGTGTTTCCTGATCGTCTGGGCGGCCTACACCCTGTTGGCACTGCTGCTCGCCCTGATCGGCTTCACCCGGGTAAAGAAGGTCCGGGCCCCACAAAAGGCGATCAATCAGGCCCTGGCCACCAAGGAACGCCTGACCAACCGCTGACTCATTCCTCAGCTACAACCCTGGGTGGACACCCGCGAGTTGTTGGCAATCCCTCTGGCTGCGGACTCGGCCACCTGCTTGGCGGTCAGGGCGTAACCAGTGTTGGGATCAGTCACTGAGGCCGCGAAGATCACCCCGAGCACCTTGCCGTCCTCAGATACCAGCGGACCTCCGCTGTTGCCATTACGGATCACGCTGCGCAGGGAGAAAACATCACGAAAGACGGTGCCGTTGCCGTAGATATCGGGTGACCGCAGCCGCTGCTGGGCCCGGATCCGGGCCGGCTGGGCATTGAACGGACCATCCTCGGGGTAACCCAGCACCGCACCAACCTGCAATTCCTTACCGTTGGTGTCAAAGCCGATGTAGGGACCGGACAACTTCGGGACCTTCAGCACCGCCACGTCCAATTGCGGGTTGTAGTACACCACGGTTGCATCGACGGAGCGGGAACCAATCCGCACCTTCGGCTCCCTGACCCCAGCCACCACATGGGCGTTGGTCATCATCCGGTTCGGCGAATAGAGGAACCCAGTCCCCTCGACCCCATTTCCGCACTTGTTGTTGCTGCGGATCTTGTACACCGAGCGCTCGGCACGACGTACTTCTGGGTCCTGGGTGATGGTGGCCGGGGCCGGTCCCACATTGACGATCTGCTCGGGTGCGAAAGGCTCCAGATAGCGCGGGAAGAAGGTCTGGCCCACCACCGCATCGAATCCACGCAGCAGTTTCTGCGCCTCCGGTGGCACCACACTGTTGACCCTGGCCAACACGGTTGAGGTGCGCACCTGCGGGCTCAGGCCCGGGATCTTGGAACCACTGATCGCCACCCCCAGCATCCAGGCCACCAAGAGTACGGCGACCACGCTCAACGCTGCTCCTCCAACTGCATCCAGAGCCCGGGCTGGCCGCCAGGTGATCCGGTCCCGGATCCGGGCACCAAGTAGTTGCAACACGGCCTGGCCAATGCTGGCAGTGACCAGCACGATCAGGAGCGCCCCCAGCGACACCGAGAGCGAAGGATTGGCCTTGCCCAGCAGGATCGGTGCCAACCAGATGCCGAAGATGCCGCCCAGGATCAGCCCGACGGTGGCGAACGCCCCGGCCACGAAGCCCTGCCAGTAACCGGAGATGGCATAGGCCACGGCCAGCGCGATCAGGCACCAGTCGAGTATGTTCATCAGCCCTGCCTCAGCATGTAGTCGGGGAGTTCGACAACTTTTTCCTGGTCCCAGTCCCTGGTCCAGCCGATGAAGTCGAAGAGTTTGTTGATGATGCCTGCAGTGAATCCCCACAGGATCAGGTCCTTGTCAGGGCCCACCATAAAGCCAGGGCTCTGGTAACCGATCGGGTGCCGCACCGTGACCCGATGAGTTGGATCCAGCAATTCCTCCAGCGGGACCTGCAGCACCCGTTCCACCTCACCGGGATCCACGACACTGACCTCGGAACGCTGCCTCCAGTAGCCAAGCACCGGGGTCACCGCGAAATTTGAGGGTGGCAACCAGAGTTGCGGCAACTCGCCGACCAGGTCCACACCGCCAGCATCGAGACCTGTTTCCTCCCAGGCCTCCCGCAATGCAGCAGCTGCCGGGGAGGCATCCTCGGCATCAATTGAACCACCCGGGAAGGAGATCTGCCCCGGATGGGAACGCATCGTGTGAGACCTCTCGGTCAACAACAAGTCCGGTCCGGCAGGCCCTTCACCAAACAACATGAGTACGGCGCCGGTGCGGCCACTGTGGTCGTGTGGCGGGAGAAACCTGGTCAGGTCCGCACCGGTGATCTCAGCTGCGCCGGTGACTATCGGTTGCATCCATTCAGGCAGGCTCACCGGTCAACCCCCAGATGCTCCCTGATCAGATCGCGCAACGCTGACATGCCCCTCAACTCCCCAGAATGGTCATAGACGATTCTGCCTGCTGCATCAATCATGATCAGTCGGGGCAGGCCACGATTGCGGAACTCACCAGCAGGGTCGGCCACCGAAGGGAAGGTGGCTCCCCGTTCGCCAGCCAGGCTCAGCGCGGCTCCGGGCATGGTGTCCTGCCAGTTGATCCCCAGGACCTGAAGCTTTCCGGCGTACTCATCAGCGGCCTGCTGGAACCACTCCAACTCCTTGGGACAGTTAACGCACCATTGCGCCCAGAGGCTGATCAACATCGGCCCCCGCAATCGGCGCAGGTCCACCGACCGCCCCCCTCCCAGACAGGACAGCCTCAGGTCCGGCAACACCTGCTCGCCGGTCACCTTCGCTGAGGTGGCGACCGGGCAATCCTCCATCCCCACCTGCTTCTTCAGGGATCGCAGTTGGGGAGTGTCAACCCTGACGCCAAGATCCTCCTTCTCTGGAGTGACCCCGCAACCAGTGACGATCAGGGCCAGGCAGGCGAGCAGGATCGCCAGCTTCCTCATGCCGGCCCCTGGGTTCGCACCAGGGCGGCGGCTTGTTCTGGATCGGTTGGCCCCTCGCCGTACGACGGGCACCAGCGGGCCACCGGGCAGGCTCCACAGGCCGGCTTCTTGGCGTGGCAGACCCGCCGACCGTGCCAGACCACGTGATGGCTGAGCATGGTCCAGTCCTTGCGCGGGAACAGTTCAGCGATCGCGAACTCGACCTTGACCGGATCGGTCAACTCGGTCCACCCGAGACGACGAACCAGCCGACCAAAATGGGTGTCGACGGTGATGCCCGGGATATCAAAGGCGTTGCCTAGCACCACATTGGCGGTCTTGCGACCCACCCCGGGCAACTTCACCAGGTCATCCAGTCGGGGCGGGACCTCACCATCATGGTCCGCCACCAGTGCGGCTGAGAGTTTCAGCAGAGCATCGGTCTTGGCCCGGAAGAAGCCCAGCGGACCCACGATCTGTTCCAGGTCCTCCCGCCGCGCCGCTGCCATCGCGGCGGCGTCCGGATAGGCCGCAAACAGGGCTGGGCGCACCGCGTTCACCCGACGATCAGTGGTCTGCGCGCTGAGCACTGTGACCACCAACAATTCAAAGGGGTTCGCGAAATCGAGCTCGCACCTGGCATCCGGGTAGGTTTCCCCCAGGATCCGGTTCACCTTGCGCGCACGGCGGACGAGAGCAACTTCTGGCACCCGCACAGCCTACGGCCCGACCCCAGCAGGTCCCGTCGACTGGGCGCGCCATTTGGCACCGTGCGCCCAGATGGTCCAGACTGTGACATGCGCCACTGAATGGTGGGCACAATTGGGTCTGCCCGGACCCGGGAAGGATCTGTGGGATCACATGGCCATGGACAACGACGTACTCCGTCAGGCACCTCTGTTCCGTTCGCTGGATGATGAGGCCGCCAGCGCCTTGCGCGCATCAATGGGGGAAACGCGCTTGAGTCGCGGCGAAGTGCTTTTCCATGAGGGTGACCCGGGCGACCGCCTCTATCTGGTCACCGATGGCAAGGTGAAGTTGGGCCGCACCTCAAGCGATGGCCGGGAGAACCTGCTGGCCATTCTTGGCCCCGGGCAGATGTTTGGGGAACTGTCCTTGTTCGATCCCGGTCCTCGATCGGCCACGGTCACTGCAGTTACCGAATCATCCTTCCTGTCCCTGAGCCACGATGTGATGATGAAGTGGCTCGACGGGCGCCCCCAGGTGGCCCTGGGGATGCTGACCCAGTTGGCCAGCCGACTGCGCAAGACCAATGAAGTGGTTGCCGACCTGGTCTTCTCCGACGTACCCGGGCGGGTGTCCAAGGCCCTGCTTGATCTGGCTGACCGCTTCGGCCGGACCGCAGATGATGGCATCCATGTCCACCACGACCTGACCCAGGAGGAGTTGGCCCAACTGGTCGGCGCCTCCCGCGAGACGGTCAACAAGGCTCTGGCGGATTTTGCCTCTCGCGGCTGGATCCGGTTGGAACCGCGTTCCGTGGTGATCATTGACATCGAACGGATGCGCCGCCGCGCCCGTTGAGTTTGACCACCCTGCCTAGGCTTGTTGCACTATGCCCAAGTTCCGGATCACCCACGCTGCCCTGGTCGCCGCACTGACCGGTCTGCTGCTGGTTGGCATCATCCCGGCCGGACAGGCCAGGGTTCGCTACGCCGCTGATGCCCGTGGCGACACGATGACCTATGACGTGGGTCGGGGCATCTGGCAGGCAACCCCCACCAACAAGGACGGCGACCTTCTTGGGGTGCGGGTGAGCAATGCCCGCAAGGCGGTGGTCGTCACCCTTACCTTCGCCAAGCTGGTGCCCTCCGCGCCAACGGTGCGAAGTGCGCAGTACACCGTCAATGTGGCCACCCCGGGGGGTGGCACCCTGTCCACCATGGCCGACTACGCGCAGGCTCCCGGCAACCCGGTCGCAATCAGCGGCGCAGGTGGACAGGTGGTCTGCAGCCCGAAGGCGACCTGGATCTTTGGGGACAACAAATTGAGGTTGCGCTTTCCCAATCACTGCTTCACCAACCGGTCCCGGGTCTGGGTTTCAGCCAGTTCCCGGATCCTCACCGATCGCCATGATGGGGAATTCCACCGGATGATCTCCGATACGGCCTATTCGCGGGGTGGCGTGTCCCGCAGGTAGTCGATCTGCGCTCTGACCGACAACTCCGCCGCCCCCCACAGCACCGGATCCACGTCGGCATACACCCGCTCCACCACCCGCCTGGCCAGACCAGGTGCATCCGTGAGCATTTCTGGATGCCGCAGGGCCTCCCGCACCTGTTCCAGACGTTCCTGACGATGACTGATGTAGTAATCCAGGGTGGCCAGGGCATCATTCAGCACCGGTCCGTGGCCGGGCCAGACCCGCTGGATCTCCTGGGCAGCTGCAAGCGCATGCAGCCGATCCAGGGAGTCCAGGTAGGCACCCAGTTGCCCATCCGGATGGGCCACCACGGTGGTGCCCCTCCCCAGAATGGTGTCCCCGGTCAGTACGGCGCCCTCTGCCGGCAGCACGAAACAAAGCGAATCCGCGGTGTGACCAGGCGTGCCCACCACCCGCACCTCCAGGCCATCCACTTCCACCACATCGCCATCGCAGAGCCCTTCATCACCCAATCGTTGGGCCGGGTCCAGCGCGCGCACTCCACAACCCATCGCGGCGGCGAATTCCTTGGCTGCCTCGGAATGGTCGAGGTGGTGATGGGTCAACAACACTGCGGCGACTTCACCCGCAGCCGCCGCGATTGCGTCCAGATGGTCTGGGTCGGGAGGACCGGGGTCCACCACGATCGAACGCCGGGCCCCGGGTTCACGCAGTACCCAGGTGTTGGTGCCATCCAGGGTCATGAAGTTCGCATTGGGCGCCAGGACGCAATTGCCCCGCTCACCGAACTGACCCCCGGACCACTCAGTCACGAGGCTGGCCCTCCCGGGTCTGCGCCAACTGCTCGTAGTACGGCGGCACCGAGAGCCGGAAGGAACCGTCGACCTGCTCCACCTGCGGGGTGAACATGTCGACGACCCTGGTCTGGGCCTCGGTGAGCACGCTGTGGGTGTTCTCGTGCTGAGCCACGTCCAAGCAGGTCATGTAGGTGGGCGGCAGCATCAGGATCTGCTGCGCCTCTGCCTGCTCGACTGCCTGCAGGGCCGGTAGCCAGAGCACCTCGCTGGACTCGCTGGAAACGTCCCGGGTGCGTTGTCCCTCAGGCAGATCGGCCACGAAGAACCAGGTCCGATAGCGCCGGGGCTCGAAGTTCGGGGTCAGCCACCCAGCCCAGACCCCGAGCAGGTCGGAGCGGAGCACCAGACCACGGCGATCCAGAAACTCGGTCATGGCCAGGTCGCGGGATTCAAGGGCAACCCGGTCGGCCTCCCAATCGTCTGCGGTGGTGTCGGTAACCACCTCATCCGCGGATGGACCAGCCAGCAGGACCCCGGACTCCTCGAAGGTCTCCCGAACCGCAGCACACACCAACGCCCGGGCATGACCCTCATCCACGCCCAGTCTGCTGGCCCAGTCAGCCGGATCAGGCCCGGACCAGGCGATCTCATGGTCAAAGTCGCGGGGATCCACCCCACCACCGGGAAAGACGCAAACCCCACCAGCAAAGGCCATTGACGCCTGACGGCGCAACAAATACACCTCCGGCCCCTGGCCTCCATCACGCATGAGTACGACGGTGGCCGCATCCCGTGGCTGAGCCGGTTGCTTTACCCCGGTATTGAAGTCGGCTGCTGCTGCCGCGAATTCGGGGGGTAGTTGGTAGTGGCGGAACATCAGATCTCGACAATCAATTCGACTTCGACCGGAGCGTCCAGGGGTAACACGCTGACCCCAACCGCGGAGCGGGCATGCTGGCCCTGCTCCCCAAAGAGCTGACCCAGGAACTGGGAGGCACCGTTGGCCACCAGGGGTTGATTGGTGAACTCAGCGGCGGAGGCCACAAAGACCACCACCTTGACAATCCGCTTGATCTGATCGAGGTCCCCGATCAGATTCGCAATCGCCGCAAGGGCATTGAGTGCCGCCTGTTGGGCACACTCGGTTGCAGTCTCCTCAGTGACCCCGGCACCGACTTTGCCGACAGCCAGGCTGACACCATCGCGGAAGGGCAACTGTCCTGCAGTGAAGACCAGGTTTCCCGATTTCACCGCTGGTTGATATGCCGCCACCGGTGGGACCACCTCAGGAAGTGCCAGGCCCATCTCGGCCAGGCGATCAGAAATGGTCACTGGATCGGCCGTTTGAAATAGGCAACCAGGTTTTCCGGGTTCATTCCCGGCACCATCTGGACCAACTCCCAGCCGTCCTGGCCAAAGTTGTCGAGGATCTGCTTGGTCGAATGCACCAGCACCGGTGCGGTCAGGTATTCCCACTTCGTCATGTCCCTGACTCTAATGCCGGGATGGCACCAACATCAGGCCCCGGCCCGGATTAGTAGAGTCAGGCCATGCCCGCATCAGGTACTCAGTTGTTCCCCGGGGTGCAACTCCATATCGTCACCGGCAAGGGCGGCACCGGTAAAACCACCGTGGCCGCTGCTCTGGCCATCGCTCTGGCCGCTGACGGAGGCAATGTCCTTCTGTGCGAGGTCGAGGGACGCCAGGGGTTTGCGCAACTCTTCGACGTACCCCCACTCCCCTATGAGGAGCGGCTGATCGCTCGCGGCACGGGCCCGGCTGGCGATGTCTATGCCCTGGCCATCGACGCAGAGTCGGCACTAATGGAATACCTGGCGATGTACTACCGCCTCGGTAGAGCCGGCAAGGCACTGGATCGGTTCGGGGTAATCGAGTTCGCCACCACGATCGCCCCCGGTGTACGCGACGTACTCCTGACCGGCAAGGTCTATGAGGCTGCCCGCCGCAATCGCCGCAACAAGGATGCCCGCGAGTATGACGCGATCGTGCTCGATGCGCCGCCCACCGGTCGGATCGCCCAGTTCCTCAATGTCAACAATGAGCTTGCTGGCCTGGCCAAGGTTGGTCCGATCAAGGCCCAGGCCGACACCGTCACGGATCTGATCCGGTCAGAACAGTGCGCCATCCACCTCACCACCGTGCTTGAGGAAATGCCGGTCCAGGAGACCATCGACGGGATCCATCAGTTGCAGGGATTCGGTCTGCCCATCGGTGGCGTCTTCATCAACCTGGTCCGCCCCCAGGAACTCAACCAGGCCGAACGGGACCAACTGCTGGCTGGCACCGCACCGCGCAAGCGGGTCACAGCCGCGCTCAGGAGCGCCGGAGTTGAGGCCACCGAAGCCATGACTACCGCATTGTTGGAGGAGGGACGTGACCACGCCGAGCGGCGGGCTCTTGAGGACGAACAACGCGCCCTGGTCTCGGCTCTCGACGTACCGACCCTCGAACTGCCCAGGCTCCCGGGAGGGGTGGAGTATGAGGGCCTCTATGACCTGGCGGCCATACTTCGCGAAGGAGGCATTCGATGAGTCGCTCCCGTAAACGCACCACCAACGCCCGGGTTGGCTCGTTGCAGGAGGAGCCCCGCCACGCCGGTCCCCTCAACGTCGACCAATTGATCGCGGATCGCTCTGTCCGGATCATCGTTTGTTGCGGATCGGGCGGAGTCGGCAAGACCACCACCTCCGCTGCTCTGGCATTGCGCGCGGCTGAGCAGGGCCGGAAGGTCGTCGTACTCACCATCGATCCGGCGCGCAGGTTGGCCCAGTCAATGGGGATTGAGGCACTGGACAACTCCCCTCGCCCAGTGCCGGGAATCAATCCCGAGGCTGGTGGCCAACTCGAGGCCATGATGCTGGACATGAAGCGCACCTTCGATGAGGTGGTGATGAGTCAGGCCAGCCCGGAGAAGGCCAAGCAGATTCTGGAGAACCCCTTCTATGTGGCAGTTTCCAGCTCCTTTGCGGGCACCCAGGAATACATGGCCATGGAAAAGCTGGGTCAACTCGACAAGGATGCCCAGAAGTCCGGCCGCTGGGATCTGATCGTGGTCGACACACCTCCCTCACGCAGCGCCCTGGACTTCCTGGACGCTCCCGAGCGGCTGTCCAGTTTCCTTGATGGCCGGTTCATGAGGCTCCTGTTGGCGCCGGCAAAGGGGCCTGCCCGATTGATGACGGCTGGTTTCGGGATGGTGACCCGAGCCCTGACCACGATCATCGGTGCTCAGGTGCTCCAGGACATGTCCGCCTTCGTGGCCGCATTCGACACCCTCTTCGGCGGCTTCCGGGCCCGGGCCCAACGCACCTTTGAGTTATTGCAGGCAGATGGAACCGCCTTCGTCGTGCTCGCCGCCCCAGAGCGGGACGCCCTTCGGGAGGCGGCATACTTCGTGGATCGGCTCAGCCAGGAGGAGATGCCGCTGGCCGGGCTGGTGATCAATCGGACCAGCACCGACCCACAGACCCAGGGTGTGAATCTGAGCGCCAATGCCGCCCTGGCCGCCTATGAGAAGCTGCGCGAGCATGACAGTGACCCGGACAAGCACCTTACTGCCGGCCTGCTTCGCCTGCATGCGGATCGAGTACGCAGCGTGGTGCGCGAGCAGGAACTAATCGAACGCTTCGCAACCGCACATCCAGATGTACCCCGGGCCAGGGTGCCAGCCCTGGCCACCGACGTTCATGACCTGTCCGGGTTGCGGGAGATTGGCGAGCTGTTGGCCGACCAGACTGGGTGATCCTTCCGCAAGGCTTGACATCGAACACGTGTTCGACTATCCTGATTGAAGGGTCGGGACCTGGGGTGTAGTCGCAACACGGGGTGTAAAGGTGTACTTCAATCCACCAATCAGTGCTCGCAAACTGGCCCGCGAGCGCTATCTGGAGAGGCTTGGCCAACTCAGGGACGGCAGCCACGAGGCTATCCAAGGACTTGCCGGGCTGGAATACCAACGCCAGGTGATCGCGGCAGCCTCGTTGCGCCTTGCCGCCGACTTTGCTGAGGCCAACCCGGCATCTGATCCTGCTGACTTCGAAGCCGAGTTTGCCCTTGCCGGACCGGGAGCACCCACTGTGGCCGAGTACGCCATCGCCGTACTTTCTGCATCGCTGTCCATGACGGACTTCGCCGCCCGCAAGCTCCTGGGTGATGCTCTCGAGATCAAGCATCGGCTCCCCAAACTGTGGGGCCTGGTCCAGGACCTCAGAGTGCCCGCCTGGAAGGTCAGGGGCATCTGTGACCACACCCAGACCCTGTCCCTGGATGCCGTGGCCTGGATCGACGATGAACTGGCTGCAAATCCTGATCGGGTCAATCTGTGCCGCATCGAGAAACTGGCGGACCGGGCCGAGGCATTCTTTGACCCAGTAGCCCACCGGGAGGCCGAGGTTCGAGCGGCAGAGCACCGGGGGGTTTATCCGCATCGTCCCGGGCAGCGCAATACCCAGCCCATCGCCAGCACCACCCGCATCGAGATGGTGCTGGATACTCCAGATGCTGATGCCCTTGAAGCCACCATCAAGGCGGTTGCCAACGCGCTGGCCGAACAGGGCGACCCAAGTGATCTCCAGGTCAGGCGGGCCAGGGCGGTTGGCTTGTTGGCTCAACCAGAACAGGTGCTCAATCTGCTCGAAGGTGCCGGGCATTCCCGGACGCCAGAAGTCACTACCACTTTGATGATCCACCTATTGCCGAACCAGAGCATTGGCATCGAGGAGCAACTCGGCCCGATAACCGCGGAACTCACCAGGACCTGGACCCAGCCGGGGAGCAAGGTGACCATTCGACCGATCCTGCACCTGTCCCAGGATCCAGCAGTTGACCAGCATGATCCGCCCGAGAGCCTCCGGGAGCAGGTTTTGCAACGCAACGCCCAGTGTGTCTTTCCCGGCTGCAACCGGGATTCCCGTCGGTGCGACCTGGACCACGTGATTGCCTACGTCCCCGGGTTGCCAGCACAAACCAGCCCCAGCAACCTGGCTCCGTTGTGTCGTTACCACCACCGGGTGAAAACCCATGGCGACTGGCACTACCAACTACACCCCGATGGAAGCGTCACCTGGACCTCACCCGATCAGACTCAGTTCCACATGCCGGGGATCAGCAGGGCAGTCAGCTTCGCAAATGCGGCGGGGCCCTGACCTCAGGCTGTCCGAGCGACCTGGCGCTCGTGGTCCTCCTTGGCGGTCTCCAGCAATGCCCGCCAGGAGGTCACATTGGGGCGCTTGCGCAGGAGAGCGCGCCGTTCCCGCTCTGTCAGGCCGCCCCACACGCCCCACTCGATCTCGTTGTCCAGCGCTTCGGCAAGGCATTCGGTACGCACCGGGCAGGCGCCACAGACCACCTTGGCCTTGTGTTGTTCGGCACCTGGCACGAAAAGCGCATCAGCTTTCTCGCCTTTGCACAGAGCCGCATTGGCCCACATCTCATTCCAGGACATTTTCCCTCCATCAACGTTCCCGGATGATCGGTCCCTCACCGATCATTCCAACCGTCCCCCCAGACGGCCTTGTGACGTAAAACAGACATTACGTGCCAACTGGGACCGATGACTAGCCCCAAAATGACTATAAATGACTAGTATTTTTGGACTAGACCAGTCAGGTGGCATCTCTGGAAACTTGTCCCAACCCCCTACTGTTGTGCTATGCCTTCCCCCTCTGACCAGAGCAGTGCGCGCTCGGGATACTCCAATGTGCTCAAGCACTTGGGGGTAATGGTGGCGCTCAGCACTGTCATGGGTTTGCTGGTAGCCGGCCTGTTCGTCCCACTGGCCGCTTCACTGGGTTACAGCGCAAAAGTCGTTGACCAGACCATGGCGCAGTTCCCGGAGCAGATGGAAGAAATCCCCCTGCCCCAGTCCAGCAAGGTACTGGCCCGCAATGGCAAGGTGATCGCCACCTTCTATGACGAGAACCGCGTCAATGTGAAGCTGAGTGACATTTCCCCGATCATGCGCGAGGCGATCGTGGCGATCGAGGATTACCGCTTCTATGAACATGGCGCACTTGACCTGAAGGGCACCCTGCGTGCCTTCGTCAATAACCAGACCAGCGGTGGCGGCACCCAGGGTGGCTCTTCGATCACCCAGCAGTTGGCCAAGATGACCGCCCTGGCCCAGGCCCAGACCCCAGCACAGCGTCGGGCCGCGATCGAGGACACCTACCAACGCAAGCTGCTGGAGTTGCAGCAGGCCATCGCTTTTGAACAGAAGCACACCAAGGACTGGATCCTGGAGCGCTACTTGAACATCGCCTATTTCGGTGATGGTGCCTATGGCGTCCAGGCAGCTGCTCGCCACTACTTCAGCGTCGATGCCAGCGAATTGAACGCCGAACAATCCGCGCTGTTGGCCGGGCTGGTCAAGAACCCCTCTGGTTACAGCCCCACCCGGTTCCCTGACCGGGCCAAGGCCAGACGCAACGTGGTGCTCGCCCGGATGGGTCAACTGGAGGTGATCCCAACCAGTCAGGCTCAACAACTTCAGCATGACGATCTGAACCTGAAGGTTGCCCCCACCGGAAATGGCTGCCTGGCCTCAACATCAGGCCCTTTCTTCTGTGACTACGTGCGCCGCTACCTTCTTGAGGACCCAGCTCTGGGAGACACCGTGGCCGATCGCGAACGTCTGCTTGACCAGGGCGGCCTGACCATCCAGACCACGATGGCACCTGCTTTCCAGAAGGCAGCCACCAATGCTGCTCAGGACGCGGTTGACCCCACTGATCAGGCCATCGGGGCCCTGGCGATGGTCCAACCCGGTACCGGAAATGTGCTCGGCATCGGTCAGTCCCAGCCAATGGGTCGGGACAAGTCAAAGGGCGAGACCTTCCTGGACTACGCAGTTCCCACCAAGTACGGCGACTCCAATGGCTTCCAGGCCGGGTCCACCTTCAAGTTGTTCGTGATCGCAGCCGCGCTGGAGCAGGGCATGTCGCCCTATATCTCCATCAACTCACCGGCCCAGGTACACCTGCAGATGAACGAGTTTATGCTCTGCAATGACGAGCCCTACAGTGACTACAGCACCTGGGATCCGCGCAACTCCACCAGCAGTGGCGTGATGAACATGTACTCGGGCACCCAACTCTCGGTGAACACCTTCTTCGCCCAGTTGGAGCAGCGAACCGGCATCTGCCAGCCCTACCAATTGGCCCAGGAGATGGGCGTCGATCTAACCGATCCCAGCCACGAAATGGTGCCATCCTTCACCTTGGGTGTGGCTGATGTGAGCCCACTGGAAATGGCCAGCGCCTATGCCACCTTCGCTGCTCGCGGACTGGCCTGTCAGGCCCGACCGGTAACCCAGATAACCAATCCGGACGGTACTGTCTTCAAGCGATATCCCAAGCAGTGCAGCCAGGTGATGTCAGAGGAGACCGCAGACCGGGTAAATGACATCCTGCGCGGTGTGATGGCCCCGGGCGGATTCGGCTCGGCCCTGAACCTGAACAAGCAATCTGCTGGCAAGACCGGCACCACTCAGGGCAATGTCTCGGTGTGGTTCAGCGGCTACACCCCAGCAGTAGCCACTGCAGCCATGATCGCTGGAGCCAACTCCAACGGATATCCGATGACCCTGAACGGACAACGGGTTGGCGGCAGCTATATCGGCACTGCACATGGCTCAACCGTCGCCGGACCCATGTGGGCATCGGCCATGCGAGCCATCCAGGACCTGATCCCTGATGAGCGGTTCACCCCACCGCCGTACATCGCTCCACCGGCACCGGTTCGGCCCAGCCCAGATGAAGCCGCCGACAAGCCCGGGCAACGAAAGCACCAGGGCAAGAAAAGCAACCGAAACCGCCGCCGCTAGCCCGCTAGCCCTGGGCCAACAGCCGTTTGACCTCCGCTGCCACCACGCCGCCATCCGCCCGGCCCTTTACCTTCGGGTTGAGTACGCCCATCACCCGACCCATGGCCTTCATCCCCTCACCGGCCACACCCAGATCTGCGATCGCTTCGGCGACCAGGGCGGAGATCTCCTCAGCAGTTAGCTGTTCGGGTAGGTAGTCCGCTATCACGGCTGCCTCCAGGCGCTCCTTGTCTGCCGCCTCAACCCGACCGGCGTCGTCAAATGCGGTGGCCGCTTCACGCCGCTTCTTGGCCTCCTGGGTGAGCACCGTCAGTACGTCCTCGTCGCTGAGCTCTCGGGACTCCTTGCCGGAGACCTCGGCATTGGTGATCGCGGTCAGCACCATCCTCAGGGTTGATGACTTCAGCGCGTCCCGGGCCTTGATGGCATCGGTCAGATCAGCACGGAGACGATCCTTCAACTCACTCATGTGGACCATTGTGGCAGGGTTGGGGACATGTCTGCTGCCACGCTGCTCCGGGCCACCCGTTGGGTGGCTGGTGCCGGGCTGCTCGGCGGCGCAGCCACCCTGGCGTACTCAGCCGGCTGGGAGGTGCGCAACTTCGTGGTCCGGCGCGCCACCATTGCGGTACTACCTCCCGGTTCGAAGCCAATCAGGGTGCTACACATCACCGACCTGCATCTGGTACCAAGACAGGGACGCAAGCGGGCCTGGTTGGCCTCGCTGGCACAGTTACAACCTGATCTGGTGATCAATACCGGCGACAATCTGGCCCACATGGACTCGGTGGGGCCCCTGCTGGAGGGATTTGGGCCCCTACTCGACTTACCCGGAGTGTTTGTCTTCGGATCCAATGACTACTTCTCACCGAGACTGCGCAACCCGGCGCGTTATCTCCTGCCCGATGACGGCACCCGCAACGTCAACTCCCCGAAGCTGCCCTTTGAGGAACTACGCCGGGAATTCAAGGAGCATGGTTGGCTCGATCTGAACAACGCCTTCGGCTCCCTTGAGGTCAATGGTCTGAGGTTGGCCTTTGCCGGAGTGGATGATCCGCACCTGGAGTACGACGACCTACCGGCGGTGTCCGGTCCAGCCGACCCAGCCGCAGACCTGCGGATCGGGGTCACCCACGCGCCGTACCTGCGGGTGTTGGATCAGTTTGCCCGGGACGGCTACGACCTAACCATGGCCGGGCACACCCACGGTGGTCAGTTGTGCCTACCGATCAAGGGAGCCCTGGTCACCAACTGCGATCTGGACACTGCCCGGGCCAGTGGCCTGCATCGTCATCCAGCTGATTCGCTGCCGGGCGATCCGGAGAGCTCCTGGCTGCATGTCTCTGCTGGAGCAGGCACCTCGCCGTACGCACCAGTGCGGTTCTGCTGTCGTCCCGAGGCGGTGCTGCTCACCCTGACTGCCTCGGGTAGACTCGCCTCGCTCTCCACACCAGTGTGAGAGGGCGGGCTGTGGCGCAGTTTGGTAGCGCGCTTCGTTCGGGACGAAGAGGCCGCAGGTTCAAATCCTGTCAGCCCGACTTTTTGCCCGGATCCACTGGTTGGGTCCGGGCAGAGGTTTTTCAGGGAGGTCACCATGGCTAGCGGACAACTCGGACACTGGATCAACGGTGCCACCGTCGCTGGAGGCTCTGGTCGAAGCGGTGAGGTGACCAATCCCGCGACCGGCGCCGTCAGCACCCAGGTGGCCTTTGCTTCCTCCGCGGAGGTGGACCACGCCGTCGCTGCCGCTCAGGCGGCCTTCCCTGGTTGGCGCGACACCTCACATGCCCAGCGGGTTCGGGTGCGCTTACGGTTGCGCGTATTTCTTGACCAGCGCCGCGGGGAGTTTGCCGCGATCCAAACCGCCCAGCCCC